>CALOEA010000036.1:0-134616 GCA_942492185.1 uncultured Alphaproteobacteria bacterium | reverse complement strand
ATCAGCGGGAAGACGTGCCTGGGGCGGACGAAGTCACCGGCTTCGCCGCCGGGTCGGCCAGCGCGCGCACGGTGTTGGTGCGCTCCGTCGCCGAGATGCCGGTGGTGAGGCCCCGCCGCGCGTCGACCGAGACGGTGAAGGCGGTGCCGAGCGGCGCGTCGTTCAATGACACCATGGGATCGAGGCGCAGCCGCGCGGCGACCTCCCGCCCGAGGGGAGCGCAGACGATGCCCGAGGTATGGCGCACGATAAAGGCCATCTGCGCCGGCGTGCAGTGGCCGGCGGCGACGAAGAGGTCGCCTTCGTTCTCGCGATCGGCGTCATCGACCACCACCAGCATCTCGCCAGCGGCGAAGGCGGCGATGATCTCGCCGATCCCCTCGCCCATGCCGTCGCTCCGGGCCGGCGGAGGCGCGGTCACGAGCCCGGCTCGGGCGTCGGCTGCACCGCCACCGCGTGGAAGCTGCGGCGGAAATGGACCATGGCCCGCGAGGCTTCGCCGAGCGCGACCTCCTCGACCGCGCCGATCAGGATCGTGTGGTCGCCGGCCGGGTGGCGATCGGCCATGCGGCAGAGAAAGGTCGCGACAGCATCGTGGGCGAGCGGCAGGTCGCGGGGTCCCTCGCGGAAGTGGCGGCCGGTGAACTTCTCCGCGCCTCGGGTCGCCATCAGGCGGGCCAGCTCCTGCTGTTCGGGGCCCAGCACGGAAATGGCGAAGTAGGTGGCCGCCGCGAAGGCGCCATGACACTCCGCCTTGCTGTCCAGGCTGACCAGCACCAGCGGCGGGTTCATCGACAGCGAGGAGAAGGAGCCGGCGGTGAACCCGCGGGCGATGCCCTCCGCATCGCGGGTCGTCACCACCACGACGCTGGTGGGCGCGGAGGAGAGGGCGTTCTTGAAGAGCGTGAGATCCATCAATGCCTGTCCCATGGGGCCTCAGCGGAAGGGGTGTAGCGGCAGACCGGGCGAGGGCCAGTCGCGGACCAGCAGGCGACCGTTGCCCGAATCGCAGACGTAGAGCCGCTTGTCGGGGCTGATCGCCACATTGGTGATGAAGCGCGACTGGCCGAGTTCGATGGTTTCCAGCTTGCGGCCGTCCGGGGACCAGACCTGGACGGTGCCCGGCTCGTTCTCCTCGACCCCGACCGCGGCGACCACGAAGTTGCCGTCGCTGTCGAAGGCGAAGCCGTCGGGCATGCCCTCGTCCATCGTGAAGACCGTCTCGACCGCTGCCGGGCTCGGGTCGGCGAGCGGGACGCGGACGATCCGGCGCAACCCGGTATCGGCGATGTAGATCCAGCGGTCGTCCGGGCCGAAGCCGATGCCGTTGGGATACCAATCGCAGTGAAGCACCATGTCGCACTGGCCGCTCGCGACGTCCAGGCGCCAGATGCGGCCGTCGTTGCGTGCCGGCGTGCGGGTCGGGTCGGTGACATAGAGCAGGCCGTCGGGGCCGAAGGCGAGGTCGTTGGGGGCCGTCATGCCGCTGGCGACCAGCGTCACCGTGCCGTCGCGCGCGATGCGCTGCACGCCGGCCGTCGCGGTCTCCACCGCCGGCCAGATGCCACCGTTCTGCGCCAGGTAGAAGGCGTCCTTGCCCTCGACAAGCCCGTTGGGCCCGCCGCCGGTCGTCGCCAGGATGCCGGCCTTGCCGTTCGCGGTTCTGGTCACCTGGCCGCGGTCGATCGCGACGGCCGCGATCGCGCCGTCCTGGCAGACCACCGGGCCCTCGGTGAAACCGATATCGTCGATGAAGGTCTTCAAGGCGTCTCTCCCTCTTGCGCTTCTTACTTGGTCAGGTTGTCGCGCAGCGTGCTGTGCTCGTAGTCGGTGCGATAGACACCGCGGCGCTGCAGCCGCGGCACGATCTCCTCGACGAAATCGCGAACCGACTGGTCGTTCTGCGTCGGCGTCACGTTGAAGCCGGTGCAGCCGGTCTCGCGCCAGATCGACTCCATCTTCTCGGCCACCTGCTCCGGGGTGCCGATGATCGGCATCATCCCGACCGCCGTGCCCCAGAGATAGGCGACCTCGCGCAGGGTGAAGCGGCGGCCGCCGCCGACCATCGCCGACATCGCCTTCATCATGCCGCGCGACGCCTGGGTCTCCAGCTCCTCCATCGGCTTGTCGAGCTCGAACTTGCTGAAGTCCACGCCGAGCGAGCCGGAGAGCCGCGCCAGGGCCGCGTCGACCGGCACGCGGGCGACCAGGTCCTTGTAGTTCTGCTGCGCCTCGGCCTCGGTGCCGCCGAGGATCGGCTGCACGCCGAAGGTCACGCGGACCGGGTCTTTGCGGCCGTGCTCTGCCGCCGCTGCCTCGATCTGCGCCATGTAGCGCTTCATGCCCTCGACGTGCGGCTGGATGGAAAACATCACCTCGGCGTGCTTCACCGCGAAGGCCTGGCCGCGCCCCGAGGAGCCGGCCTGGAAGATGACGGGGTGGCCCTGCGCCGAGGGCAGCACCGGGGTCACGCCCTGGCAGCGGAAGTACTTTCCCTGGTGATCGATGCGGTCGACCTTGTCGGGGTCGGCGAACTGCCCGGTGGCGCGGTCCATCTGGATGGCGCCGGGGCGGATGCCGTTCCACAGCTTGTGACAGACCTCGAGATACTCGTCGGCGCGGTCGTAGCGCTCGTCGTGGTCGAGCTGGTCCAGCCCCATGGCGCGATACTCGCCGCGCAGGTGACCGGTGACCACGTTCCAGCCGACCCGGCCGCCGCTGAGATAGTCCAGCGTCGAGAGGGTGCGCACGGCGCCATAGGGCGGAATGGCGGAGAGCGACATGGTGACGGCGAGCCCGAGGTGTTCGGTCGCGGCGGCCATCGCCGGCAAGAGGACCGTCGGATCGTGCGGCGGCCAGCAGACGCCGTAGCGCACCGACTCGTCGACCCGCTCGCGATAGCGGTCGTAGATGCCCGGCGTATCGGCGAAGAAGACCGCGTCGAAGCGCCCCTTCTCCAGCGTCCGGGCGAGGTCCTGCCAGGCCTTCAGCGAGCCCAGCGCGGCCAGGCGCTCGTCCTGCGGGTCGGTCCAGGAGAGGATCGAGTGGTTGATTGGGCTATGGATCAGGAAACTGATCAGGCGCATCTGCTTGGACAAGCTTTCCTCCGCTCAGATTTGGGCTGCCGGCGCCATGCGCGGCGCCATGCTGGGTCGATCGGCCAGGCGGTCTTCGGCCATCATCGCTGCCGCTTTCTCTCCGATCATGATGCTGGGCGCGTGCATCGAGGCATTGATCGGCGTGGGGGCGATCGAGGCGTCGGCGACGCGAAGCCCGGCGACGCCCCTGACGCGCAGTCGCGAGTCGACCACCGACTCCCGGTCGTCGCCCATCCGGCAGGTCCCGCCGGGGTGATAGAAGGTGCCGCTCCTTGCCCGGATCGCGGCTTCCACCGCGGCCGGTTCGTTCGAGGGGTCCTCGGGCTGCAGTTCGGCGGCAATGCGCCGGGCGACGGACGGCCCGCGCATGGCGGTGCGGACCCGCCGCAGTCCGGTCACCATCGCCTGCATGTCCGCGTCGTCGGCGAAATAGCCGGGGTGGATCTCGGGTGCGGCCGCCGGATCGGCCGAGCTCAGGCGCAGCAGTCCGCGGCTGCGCTGCCGGGCCAGGCTGACCAGGACCGTCAGGCCGTGGCGGCGATCCACCACCTCGCCGATCCGCGCGCCGACCTCGGCGCGCTTTACCAGGGCCGGCAGGACGACCACCATCATGTCCGGAGCCGCCAGCGCCGGATCGCTGGCGAAGATGCCCCCTAGGGCGACGTAGGATTCGCCGAGCGGCCCGCCGCCGGTGGTGAAGTAGCGCAGACCGCAAGCGAGGGCCCGGTGCGGAGCCATGTAGCGATAGGCGGAGATCGGTTCCTTCAGCGCGTAGGTGAGAGCGAAGGAGGGATGATTGTGCAGATTGCGGCCGACTCCGGCGCTGTCGCGCACCACCTCGATCCCGAGCGCCTGCAGTTCGGACGCCGGCCCGATGCCGGAGAGCAGCAGGAGCTGCGGGCTCTTCACCGCGCCGCCGCAGAGGACGATCTCGCGCCGCACCTCGATCCGCCCGGCGCCGTCCGGGCCGCGGAAGAGCGCGCCGGTGGCGCGGCCCTGCTCGACCGTGATCCGGGTCGCTTCCGCCTCCGCCAGCACCCGCAGGTTCGCCCGGCGACGCGCCGGATCGAGGTAGGCCTCGGCGGCGCCATGGCGCCGACCCCGCCGCACGTTCACGTCGAAGCGGCCGAAACCGCAGGCGATGTCGGCATTGACGTCGTCGACCAGCGGGAAGCCGGCATCGCGCATGGCGTCGAGGAAGAGGTCGCCGACCGGCAGGTCGAGCCGCGAGCGCCGGATCGAGAGCGGACCCTCGCCGCCGTGCCAGGGGCTATCCCCGCGGTCGCTGTTCTCCGCCTTGCGGAAGAAGGGCAGCAGGTCGGCATAGGACCAGCCGCTGCAGCCGAGCTGGCGCCAGTGGTCGTAGTCGGCGCTGCCGCCGCGCATCCACAGCATCCCGTTGATGGCGCTGGAGCCGCCGACGATGCGCCCCTGGCTCCATTGCTGCCGGCGACCGCCGAGGGCGGGGACGGGCTCGGTCGTGAAGTTCCAGTTGGTGCGCGCGTTGATGCTCGCCATGAAGGCGGTGCCGGGCACGCGGTTCATCAGCCGCCGCCGGCCGGGGCCCGCTTCCAGCAGGAGAACCTGGACCGTGGGGTCTTCGGAGAGCCTGGCGGCGACGACGCAGCCCGCAGCGCCGGCCCCGACGACGAGATAGTCGCAGGAGAGGCGTTCGGTGCTGTCGGGGCCGGTCGTGGGCAATGTTCTCGCCTGCGCTGAGCGTTCTTGACATGTGACCGGCAGAGGTTAGTCTGGTGTACCACTAGAATACAAGACGCTAAGGGAGGAAAAAAATGCGTGGAGCTCTGCGTTCGATGGCGGCGGTCGCGACAGTCGCCGCGGTGTCCTTTGGCGGCAGCCAGCAGGCTGCTGCCGACGAGTGGACCTGCTACACCTACATTCCCAGCGCCCAGCACGTCGTGGTGCTGGGGCTGACCGAGATCGGCAAGCGGATCGAGGAGATCTCGGAGGGCGCGGTGACGGTCACCTGTCACGTCGGCGGCTCGCTCGGCATCTCGGCGGCGGACATCACGGCCGCCGTCTCGGACGGCGTCGTGCAGTACGCCAGCAATGCCTTCATCACCGGGTCGGTGCCGCTGGTCGGCATGTTCTCCCTGCCGGCCCTCTTCTCCACCGAAGAGGAGCTCGACAAGGGCCTGGAGATCATGAAGCCCTACATCGAAGAGGCGATGGCCGAGCAGGGTTTGGTCTTCCTGGGGACCTATCACTATCCCCGACAGGTCATCTTCTCGACTGAGGACATCCATTCGCTGGCCGACCTTGCCGGCAAGAAAATCCGCGTGGCGTCGGTCGAGCAGGCGGAGTTCGCCACCCGCTTCGGCGGTACGCCGGTGACCATCGGCACGCCGGATGTCGCCTCGGCGCTGCAACTGGGCACCATGTCGGTGGTCCTCACCGCGGCCTCCGGCGGCGCCCGCCTCTGGTCGGAGCTGCTGACGTCGAACCATGTGATCGGGCCGAACTACACGGTGTCGCCGGTCTTCATGAACGCCGATGCCTTCGACAGCCTCTCGGCTGAGCAGCAGGAAAAGCTGCGCGTCGCGGTCGCCGAGGAAACCAAGAAGATCACCGACTCCATGCGGGACGAGAATCAGATCCTGACCGACCAGTTCGCCACCAAGGGGATGGCCATTTCCGAGGGCACCCCCGAGGAGGAGAAGCAGATGGTCGCGACGCTGAAGGACTACTGGCCGCAGTGGGCGGCAGAGCGCGGCGACGCCGCCGGCGAGGCCCTCGGCAAGGTTCGCGAAGCCTTGGGCAAGTAGTCGCTCGAAAGAAGATCGGAAAGGCCTCGGCGAGGCCTTTCCACTTTTTCTCCGACAGGTGGAATGCCGGATGGTCCGATTCGTGCTGAAGTTCGCCGTCATCGCCGGCGGCCTGCTCATTGTCGCGCTCATGCTCATCGTGGCCAGCGAGGTTGTCGCACGCAGCGTCTTCAACCACTCCTTCCTGGTCGCCGACGAGTACTCCGGCTACATCGCCTTGATGCTGGTCTTCCTGGGCATCCCCTACGCCCTGCATGAAGAGGCCCTGCTGCGCGTCGACTTCCTCTTCGATCGGCTGAAGGGGCGGCGACGCGAACTGCTGGCGATGCTCTTCGACTTCGTCTCGCTCGCGGTGACGCTGGTCCTCGGCTTCTATCTCACGCGGATGGTGCTGACGACCTTCCAGCGCGGCAGCTTCTCCTCGACGCCGGCGATGACGCCGCTCTGGATCCCCCAGGTGGCGATGCCGGTGGGAATCCTCCTGCTGGCCATTGTCCTCGTTGCCCGCATTGTCCGGCGATGCCGGACCCTGCGCGGCGGGACGGCCACCGAAACCGACGACAACAGCGGAGCGGGCCAATGATCGAAACGGCCGGGACGATCATCGGCCTGGGAATCTTTCTGGCGCTGCTGTTCGGCGGGCTCTGGATTCCCTTCGCCATCGCCGCCGCCGGCATGGCGACGATGGTGATGACCGGCGGTCTGGGCTCGCTGAAGGCGCTTGGCTTCGTTACCTGGAGCTCGATGAACAGCTCGACGCTCAGCGCCATCCCGCTCTTCATCCTCATGGCGGACCTGCTGCTGCGCGCGGGGGTCAGCGACCGCTTCTACAACGGCCTCGCGCTGCTCGTTCGGCGCATGCCCGGCGGCCTGCTGCAGACCAACATTGCCGGCTGCGCCCTCTTCGCTGCCATCAGCGGGTCGAGCGTGGCCACCGCGGCGGCGATCGGCACGGTCGCCATCCCGCAGTTGAAGGAGAAGGGCTACAATCCGGCGATGACCGCCGGCTCGCTCGCCGCCGGCGGTACGCTGGGGATCCTGATCCCGCCGTCGATCGCGATGATCATCTACGGCAGCTTCACCGAGGTCTCGATCGCCAAGCTCTTCCTGGCCGGCCTGCTGCCCGGCATCGCCATAACGCTCCTCTTCATGCTCTACATCGCCGTGCGGGCGATGCTGAATCCCGCCCTGGCACCGCGGGGCGAGAACGAGCACGTTGGCCTGCGCGCCGTGGTCGGCGGCCTGCTGCAACTGCTGCCGCTGGTGCTGCTGATGGCGATGGTGCTGGGCACGATCTACTTCGGCGTGGCGACGCCGACGGAGGCGGCCGCTCTCGGCGCCCTCATCTCGCTGCTGATCTGTGCGGTCTTCGGGCGCCTGTCGCGCGCCGTCGTGGCGGAATCGCTGCGCGCCACGCTGAAGGTCAGCGCCGCGATCCTCTTCATCACCATGGCGGCCTTCATCTTCGCCTACGGCATGGAGAAGGGCGGGGTCGGCAGAGCGCTGACGGCGTGGGTCGCCTCGCTCGGCCTCGACCGGAACGTGTTCCTGCTGGTGCTGCTGCTCGGCTATGCCGTGCTCGGCTGCGTCGTCGATTCGATCGGCATGATCGTCCTCACGATTCCGCTGCTGACGCCGGTGCTGATCGGGATGGATGTCGATCTCATCTGGTTCGGCGTGGCGCTGGTGATCGTCGTCGAGCTCGGGCAGATCACGCCGCCGCTGGGCATCAACCTCTTCGTGATCGAATCGATCGCCAAGCGGGGGCTGCTCGAGGTGGTTCGCGGCACCATGCCCTATTACGGCCTGATGCTGCTCTTCCTCGTCGGCCTGGCGGTTTTCCCCGAGATCGCGACCTGGCTGCCCGAGCAGATGTCGCGCTAGGACGAAAGCGGCCTCAGTCGAGCAGCTTGCGGATATAGCTTTCGTTGAAGTCGAAGAGCGTCTTGGTGGCGGCCTGCACCTTCTTGGCGCTGCCGGACGCGACCGCATGTGCCACCACGACGTGAAGGTCGAGCGCGCGCTTTGAGCCATCCGTGCCGCGCTGGGTCTGCCAGAACCGCCGAACCAGCGAATGGAAGGGACGCAGCGTATCGGTCATGAAGCGGTTGCCGGCGCAGACGTCGACCAGGCTGTCGAACACCCGGTCGATCTGATAGTGGTGCGCCAGGTCGTTGTTCAGGGCGCTGACCTCCATCTCCTGCGCCAGCTCGGCGAAGCGCGCGCGTTGAACGGAGTTGCTCCGCTCCGCCGCCCGCGAGAAGAGCGTGCCTTCGATGCCCCGCCTGACGTCGATGAGCTGCAGCTGGTCGTGCAGGTCGACGTCGGTCACGATGATGCCGCGCCGCGGCATGATGGCGATCAGGTAGTCGCGCTCCAGCCGCTTCAGGGCCTCGCGGATCGGCGTGCGGCTGATGCCCATCGAATCGCCCAGCGACGTCTCGGAGAGCAGCGCGCCCGGCGGCAGCTCGAGGCAGACGATCCTGTCGCGGAGCGTTTCATAGGCGCGATGGGCCAGGCTTTCTATGTCGTCGCCTGCCCGGCTGATGACCGTCAAGGATTTGACCATGAAGCCCGCCCTGTCCGCTGCCCTGGGGGCCGGGCAATGCGCCGGCTCCTTCGAGTCCGTTAGTATACCAGTTGTACGGGGTGGGCAACGACAGCGGGCCTTCGGCATCCGCCGCCGCCGGCGGACAGCCGCAAAGCCCGGTCTAGCCGCGGGCCGCGGCGGCCAGCGGGCGCGGCAGTAGCTGGATGCCCTGCAGGCGTTTCACGACCTCGGCGAAGGAGCGCGCGTAGTCGCCGAGCGCCGCTTCCGCCTCGCCGGTGAGGGCGCCATTCTCGAAGGAGCGCGAGGTGAGGTAGGGCCCGGCTGCCATGGTGATGGCGCCGAACCAGGCGACGATCGGGTGCAGGTCCGCGTCGACGGCGAGGAAGTGATGCGGGCTGGCGCCCATCGCGACGGTGCCGACCGGCTTGGCCTCGAGTGCCTCGATCGGCAGCAGATCGAACAGGTTCTTCAGAACCCCGGGGGCGGCGGCGCGGAAGACCGGGGAAAAGACCACGACACCATCGGCGGCGGCGATGCTCTCGAGGGCGGCCCGCGCTTCGTCCGGCAGGTCGTCCGGCGCCACGCTCCCGGCCGGCGGCAGGGTGATCGCCGAAAGGTCGACGGTCGCCGTCTCGAGCCCCGCCACGGCGTCCAACGCCGCTTCGAAGGCCGCCATGGCCTTGGCCAGACGGCCGGGCGGCGTGGCCGTGCCGTAGATCAGGTCAATCTTCATGGGAGCTCATTTTCCTTGGCGGTTTCACGAGACTGCACGCCATCTTGCAACGCTCATCCGCGATCGGCGTATGATCGTTCGGCGGCCCTGCTTTGCACCGGCGCACGCGGACCTTGGCGCGCAGTCGCCCGCCTCGCGGCCAGCCTGGACGCGTCGGGTCCAATCTCGGGGCATGCTCGTTCGCGCGACTTTCCGTGTTGGAGTTGATTTCCGTGGTAGGCTTCGCCGGCGTGCTCGGGCCGGTGGCTGGTGACAGCGGGCTGCGAGGTTGGCCGAGGCCTTGTAGGAGATTGCTTCCCCGTGTTCAGGCGACTTCCGGCGGCCGCGGTCGCCCTCGGCATCATCCTCGCGGGACTGCTGCTGGCCAGCCTGTCGCTGCCGGCGGCGCGGGCGCAGAGCGCTCCCGAGGCGGCTCCCGCCGCCGCCGTCCCGGCCGCAGCGCCTGCAATGACCCAGGAGCAGGTGGACAGCCTCCTGGCGAGCCTTGACGACACCAAGGTCCGCGAGACGCTGCGCAGCCTGCTGCTGAGCCAGGCGGAGGCGACCGCGGCGAAGCCGGCGCCGAGCACGATCCTCGTGGTGCGGCAGCGGCTCGAGGCCTTCTTCGGTGCCTGGCCGCGCATGCCGCAGGCGCTGCGCAACCTGGCCACCGCCTTCGTGGATGGCGAGCTCGCCGGCTTCCTCGCCTACGCCGCTGGGCTGGCCTGCTTCGGCGGCGTGGCGGCTTGGCTGGTTGCGCGCGCGATCCGACGGTCGCGGCGCCCGCGGCCGCCGGGCAGCCGTTCGTCGGCGATGTTGCGCGCACTCACCGCCCTGGGAGGCGTGGTCATCCGTCTCACCAGCCTGCTGGCCCTGCTCGCGGGGCTGTCGCTGGGCTCCCTGCTGCTTGGCGACCACGGCGAGCTCGGCCAGGCGGTCGTCTCCGTCATCGCCAACGAGGCGGTCTTCCTGATCGCCGTCTTCATCGCGCTCGACGTGCTTCTGGCGCCGAAGCAGCGAGCGGCCGCGCTGCTCAACCTGCGGCCGCTCGACCACGGGAAGGTGTTCTTCAATGCGATGATCCTGACCGCCGGCTTGACGGTGCTCAGTGCCATCGGGCGGCTGCTGCTGCTCTATGGCATGGAGAAGCAGGACGTGCTGCTGCTCAGCGTCATGGTGAGCAGCGCCTTTCTCCTGTGGCTCATCCTCCTGCCCTGGCGCTGGCGCGGCGCGCTGCAGAGGGCCGTGGCGACGCTGCTCCCCAAGGGCTCCACGGCGTACAACGCCATCCGCTTCATGCCGCTGATCCTCAACTTCTACGTGGTCGCGGTCTGGCTGGCGGCGATGGATTCCCTGCTGGCCGGCGGGGCGCAGGCCAGCGAGCACATCGTGCTGGCGATGCTGCTGCCGGCCGTGGTCTTCTCAATGGCACGCTCCCTCTCGCAGGCCGCGCTGGCGCACCTGTCGGTCCCGAGGGTGACGCACCATCACGCCGTAGCGGCGGGTCACGGGCCGCCGGTCGCGGCGGCGGACAGCGTCGTCGACGAAGAGACAGAGATCGCCGACTTCAAGCGCCTGCTGTCCTCGACTGCCAGCGTCTTCCAGGCGATCTGGATGATCGCGGGCATCCTGGTGGCGGTCATCTATCTCTGGCTCTTCAAGATCAACCTGGCCGGCGTCCTCGGCCTGGAGGCGGGCAGCTTCGACGCCTTGATGCAGGTCTGCGCCGTGCTGCTGGCCGCGCATGTGCTCTACGCCCTCATGAGCGCGACGATCGACCGGCGGATCGCCTTGCTGGACGAGGAGGAGCGGCCCTCCCGCGCCAAGCGGCTGAAGACCCTCCTGCCGCTGCTGCGCTGGCTGTTGATCGTCGTGATCATCGTCATGGCGGTGCTGATCTCGCTGTCGGAGTTCGGCGTCAACATCGCGCCGCTGATCGCCGGCGCCGGCGTCTTCGGCCTGGCGCTGGGCCTCGGCACGCAGAAGCTGGTGACCGACATCGTGTCCGGTGTCTTCTTCCTGATCGACGACGCCTTCTCGATCGGCGACTACATCGACGTCGAAGGCAAGAAGGGCACCATCGAGGCGATCACCATCCGCTCGATGAAGCTGCGGCACCATCTCGGCGCACTGCACAACGTGCCCTTCGGACACATCACGGCGGTCACCAACTACACCCGCGACTGGGCCGTGGTCCGCCTTGAATTCCGACTGCCCAGCAGCACCGACCTGCAGCTGGTGAAGAAAATCATCAAGGATATCGGCAAGGAGATCGCGACCGATCCGGAACTCAGCCCGGGCATCCTGGAGCCGCTGAAATCGCAGGGCGTCCGCCGCTTCGAGGACAACGCGATGATCATCGGCGTGAAGTTCATGGCGATCCCGGGGACCCAGTTCGTGATCCGCAAGTTCGTCTATCAGCGGATCCGGGACAGCTTCAAGAAGGCGGGCATCCACTTCGCCGACCGCGGCGTGGTGGTGCGGGTCGATAGCGACCACGCCGAGGCCGGCGCTGCGGCCGACACCGCGGCCGCCGGGGCGGCGGCCAAGGCGGCGATCGAACGCGCGACGAAGCCGACCGAGGACATGCCCTGAAAGGCCGGGTGCCAGGCCAGGCGGCGCAGGGCCGCCCGGCCGAAGGAAGGGGGGCGGACGCGCGCGCGCGTCAGTCGACGTTACCCTTCTTGTGCTGGTCGTAGAGGAAGCCCCCCAGCAGCCCGGCCGCCGCGCCGACGGCCGCTCCGGTCCCGGCGCTGCCGCCGGAGAGGGCGCCAATCGCAGCGCCTCCGGCAGCGCCCACCGCGCCGCCGGACAGCGTTCGACTGGTGGTGGTGTTGCCGCAGGCCGCGAGCGACAGCATGGCCGCGAGGCCGCAGACGATCATGGCATTGCGCATGACGAGTTTCCCTTTGATTGGCACGGCCCCCTGGCCATGCGGGCGAGCCTAGCCGCCGGGGCGGCGGCACGCCTCCCCGAGGAGGGGAGGCGTCCGCCAGCGCGCCTTGGCGCCGGCTCCGGGCCGGGTTACGGCATACTCAGTCGATGTTGCCCTTCTCGTGCTGATCGTAGAGGTAGCCGCCGAGCAGGCCTGCGCCGGCGCCGATCGCAGCGCCGACTCCGGGGCTGCCGGCGAGGGCTCCGATGATCGCGCCGCCGGCGGCGCCGGCGGCACCGCCGGACAGGGTTCGGCTGGTGGTGGTGTTGCCGCAGGCCGCGAGCGACAGCATCGCGGTGAAGCCAAGGGCGAGTGCCATTGTGCGCATCACGAGGTTCCTTCTGTTCAGATCTGGCTAGGTCGGATTGGGTCGGTTGCGTCTGCTAGCGGGTGCAGGGCCAGGCGCTGATGGCGGCCAGCATGGCGCCCTTGATCGGGGGGGCAGCCATCGCCTCCGGATCGCCCTTCATCTGGCCGGCCCAGTTCACGAAAACGCCGATGACATCGTCGATGGTGGTGTTCTCCGGCGCGCAGACGATCGGCGGAATGTCCGGACCGACAACGGCCTGGTGGTAGTTCACCGCGCCGGTGAAGTAGCCGAGGCAGTAGAACTTGGCCTCGGTGCTGAGGGCGCTGTCTGCCTTGGCGCTGCAGATCTCGTAGAGATCCTGCGTCGAGGCCAGGACGAAGTCCCCCTGGTCGAGCATCATCGCCTCATCGGCGGCGCTGGCCGGCGCGCCGGCGGCGGCCGTGAGGGCGGCAGCCAGCGCGAGACCGCGGACCGCATTCAGGGGTGAAAGTCGGGACAGTTTCATGTGCTCAGGCTCCAGTTCTTTGGGTGGCCGGCTCGATGGGCGGCGCGCGGGATCGCTCTTCGATAGCGAGGCTTTCGGCTCAGACTCCTGCACCGCTTGCCTCGGACCACGCTAGCCTATCGCGTCAAGCGGGAACTGTTGATCCAGTTTTTTCCTGCCGGGGTTCATCGACGCGAGGAGCGCCGCGCCGCCTGCCGCGGCGGGGCACTCGTCCGCTATTGTATCGCAACATATTGTCACCTAACGCAAAAGCCGTAGGGAGGCTGCAGCGTGCGCGCTAGAGTGCGGGCCTCCTGCTCCCGCGAGGCGTACGCGATGCTCGCTCTGGCCGTCGGCTTCCTGCCCTTCGCACTGGCGATGTCGATCACGCCGGGGCCGAACAACGTCATGGTCGCCTCCTCCGGCGCCACCTTCGGCTTCCGGCGCACCCTGCCGCATATGCTTGGAATCACCTGTGGCGCTCCGGTGATGCTGGTGGCGGTCGGCATGGGGCTGGGCGAGCTGTTCCGGCTCGAGCCGCGGCTGCATGAGGCGCTGAAGTATCTTGGCGCCGCCTTCCTGCTCTACCTGGCCTGGCGCATCGCGCGCTCGACGCCGAAACAGGCGAAGGCGGGGCAGGGCGCGGTGACGCGGCCGATCGGCTTCCTGACCGCCGCTGCCTTCCAGTGGGTGAACCCCAAGGCCTGGTCGATCTGCATCGGCGCGGTCTCGACCTACACGACGATCGGCGGCGAGGTGCGGCTCGAGGTCATGGTGCTGGGGGCGACCCTGGCCTTGGCCTGCTTCCCCAGCGTCGCGATCTGGACCGGCTTCGGCGTCGGCATCGGCCGGCTCCTGGCCGGCGACCCGCGCCGCCTGCGGCTCTTCAATGGCGCCATGGCCCTGCTGCTGGCGCTCTCGGTCCTGCTGCTGTTCCTCTAGGCGCCGCCGGCCGGTCCGGAAAGCAAAGAAGGTGCCGTCCCGGGGGAGGCACCTCCATGCTTGCGCAGCCCTCGGGCGAGGCTCTGCGACGGCTCAGCCGATGAAACGGAGGCGTGCGAGATCAGCCAGGCAGGACCTCGACCGAGTCCGCCATCGGGCCCTTCTGGCCCATGCGGACGACGATCTTGACGCGCTGATTGTTCTCCAGCGTCGTCAGGCCGACACGCCCGAGCGTCCGGGCGGAGATGAAGACATCCTTGCCGCCGTCGTCGGGCGTGACGACACCGTAGCCCTTGCCGGCGTCGAAGAACTTCACCGTGCCCTCGACCGGGGTGCCGCCGCCGGCGTCACCGGCCGGCGGTCCGCCGCGATCGGCGCCACGGTCGCCGCCGCCGCTATAGCCGCCGCTGTTGCCGCCACGGTCGCCATAGCCGCCGCCGCTGCCACCACGGTCGCCGTAGCCGCCGCGGTCGCCACCACGATCGCCGTAGCCGCCACGATCGCCGTAGCCGCCGCGGTCGCCACCGAAGCCGCCGGCGCGCGGCGCGCTGCGGGCCGGTCCGGAACCGAGCGATTCGATGCGATGAATGAAGGCGACCTGACGGCCCTTACGTCCCTCGGCGATGTCGCAGACGATCTTGGTGCCGTCGGGGAGATCCTGCCGGCCGAGCTGCTCGACCACCGAGACATGCAGGAAGGCGTCAGGGGAGCCATCGGAGAGCTGCACGAACCCGAACCCCTTCGTCGGGCTGTACCACTTCACCTCGGCGGAAACCTCTCGATGGGAGGGTTCCGGCCAACCACCAGGATTACGACCAGTCATCTAACTACTGAAGCTCCAGACTACCACGCCAATCAAAGGCTGCCAGGCGCGGGTCTCCGCACAGCCGGTCTTCAATCCCGTTATTGCTGCTCGAAGCGCGCGCGTGTCCCGACCTATCCTCTGAGCTTATCGGACCATGAAGTCTGTACGGACGCAATGGAAAACCAGCCTGCGCACAGGGGAAAAGGCGCGCCGCAGCAGGGCGGGCGCCGATCGGAAGGTCGTTTTTTGGGGGCCTCGATAGCACTCAGCGTTGCGTCGATAGCGGCTCCTGATCAGTGGCGGAAGCAAAGAGCGAGGTGATCTCGGCGCGGGCCACCTCGGCGGCGATCCGTTCCGCCGAGATCCGCGTCGAGCCCAGGCCGATGCGCAGGGTGGCGCGCACGAAGACCGTCTCGCCGGCGTTGAGCGTCAGCTCCAGCACATGTGCCGGGTCGCCGGACAGGAAAATTCGGTAGCGGCCGGGGCGGGCGTCGCGAAAGAAGACCTCGCCCATCGAGATGGCGCCGACGGAGCGGTCGTTCACGATCACGTCGGGGTTGAGGGCGATCAGCAGCGGCTTGGGCTCGCGGTAGAAGTAGAGGCGGGCGAGTTGCGGCGGCGGCGGCTCCGCGAGGAATCCGGCATCGGCCTGCGCCGGCCTGCCGGCGATCCCCAGCGCCAGCACCAGCCCCAGCAGCGCCGCCAGAAGGTGGCCCTGCCATCGATGGCGCCGCCGCGGCTGCGGGACGCCGGCTGTCGCGGGGGCGGGATAGCGGCTCATCCGGGGAGACCTCCTTCCGGAAGCGACTGTGCGACCGGTTCCCCGCGTTGCTCAAACAAAAAGCCGCGCCGAGGTGAGCCCGGCCAGCCGCCAGCGGCCGCTTGCTGCACTGCGAAAGCTTCTTGCAGTGCAGCAAGCGCTCCTATAGCTTCGCCTGCCGCGCGTCTTCCGGTGGCGCGCTGTCGAGTCGTGCAAGCAAGCGAGACAGGTATGACCAGCGATAGGGTGCAGAGCTATAGCCTCGAGGATCTGACGGTTGGCATGAGCGCGAGCTTCCGCAAGACCGTGACTGACGAGGACATCGTTCGCTTCGCCGACATCTCCGGCGACGTCAATCCGGTGCATCTCGACGAGGCCTATGCCGAGAAGACGATGTTCAAGGGCCGCATCGCCCACGGCATGCTGTCGGCCGCCTTCATCTCGACCGTCTTCGGCACCCGGCTGCCCGGCGCCGGCTGCATCTACCTGTCGCAGTCGCTGCGCTTTCGCGCCCCGGTGAAGATCGGCGATACCGTCGAGGCCACGGTGACGGTGACCGCGATCGACGTCGCCAGGCGCCGGGTCACCTTCGCCACCCGCTGCGCGGTCGGCGAGACGGTGGTGGTCGACGGCGAGGCGCAGCTGCTGGTGCCGAGCCGAATTCCCGCGGCGGCAGAGTAGCCGGCGGACCCTATAGGGGGGCCGGCGCCTGCCGCCGGCCTTCGTCGAGGGGCGCCCCCGCGGAGCGATGCCGCGCCGGGGCCTTGCTTGACCGGAAAGGCGCGGCAGGTAACATGCCGCGCCTTCGCCATTTTGCCGACGCCCCGGCGCCCCGGGGCCGCGACCGGCCGCGAGCCGGGCGCGCGAGCCCCGGTCGAGACCTGCACTGAACCGCTGAAGCTGGACAGATCCACGTCATGACACGCGACTACAAGAGCACCGTCTTCCTGCCGAAGACCGATTTCCCGATGCGCGCTGGCCTGCCGCAGAAGGAACCGGAGATCCTGGCGCGCTGGGAGGAGATGGACCTCTTCCAGCGGCAGCGGGAGATCTCCGCCGGCCGGCCGAAGTTCGTCCTGCATGACGGCCCGCCCTATGCCAACGGCCACCTGCACATCGGTCACGCGGTCAACAAGATCCTGAAGGACGTGGTCAACCGCGCGCAGCAGATGCTCGGCAAGGATGCCCACTACGTTCCCGGCTGGGACTGCCATGGCCTGCCGATCGAGTGGAAGGTGGAGGAGGGCTACCGCGCCCGCGGCCAGGACAAGGACGCTGTCGACAAGGTGGAGTTCCGCAAGGAATGCCGCGCCTTCGCCGACAAGTGGGTGACCATCCAGACCGAGGAGTTCAAGCGCCTCGGCGTGCTCGGCAACTGGCCGCGTCCCTACACCACGATGGCTTTCGCCGCCGAGGCGCAGATCGTGCGCGAGGTCGGCAAGTTCCTGATGAACGGCGGCCTCTACCCCGGCGCCCGCCCGGTGCTCTGGTCGGTGGTCGAGAAGACGGCGCTGGCCGATGCCGAGGTCGAGTATCACGACCACCGCTCCACCACCATCTGGGTGCGCTTCCCGGTGATGAAGGCGAGCGAGACGGCGCTGGCCGGCGCCTCGGTGGTGATCTGGACGACGACGCCCTGGACCATGCCGGGCAACCGCGCCATCGCCTATGGCGAGGAGGCCGACTACCAGATCCTCGAGGTCACCGAGGTGACCGGCGAGAAAAGCCTGGCGAAGCAGGGCGAGCGCCTGGTGGTTGCCCGCGACCTGGCCGCGGCGCTGATGGAGACCGCCGGCTTCTCGGCCGAGGTGAAGGGCGAGCTGAAGGGGACGGCGCTGGCCGGCACCCTCTGCGCCCATCCGTTGCGCGGCGCCCCGGAGGGCGGTGGCGGCTACGATTTCGACGTGCCGCTGCTGGCCGGCGACTTCGTGACGATGGACCAGGGCACCGGCTTCGTGCACATCGCGCCGGGGCACGGCGAGGACGACTGGCGGCTCGGCCTGCAGTACGGCATCGAGGTGCCGCAGACGGTCGGCGGCGACGGCGTGTTCCTGGCCCACGTGCCGCTCTTCGCCGGCGAGACGGTCTATGACCAGAACGGCAAGGAGGGCACGGCCAACGGCGCCGTGATCCGCCAGCTCGTCGCCGCCGGCGGCCTGCTGGCCAAGGGGCGGCTGCTGCATTCCTATCCGCACTCCTGGCGGTCCAAGGCGCCGCTGATCTTCCGCAACACGCCGCAGTGGTTCATCTCGATGGACACCAACGACCTGCGGCAGAAGGCGCTGGCGGCGATCGACGCGACCCGCTTCGTGCCTGCGGCCGGAAAGACTCGCCTGCGCTCGATGATCGAGCAGCGTCCGGACTGGTGCGTGTCGCGGCAGCGCCTCTGGGGCGTGCCGCTGCCGCTGTTCGTCGAGAAGAAGAGCGGCCAGCCGCTGCGCGACCAGGCGGTGGTCGACCGCATCGCGGCGGCCTTCGAGGAGGAGGGCGGCGACGCCTGGTTCTCCTCGCCGCCCTCGCGCTGGCTCGGCAACGACTACGACGCCGCGGACTACGAGCAGATCATGGACGTGGTCGAGGTCTGGTTCGACAGCGGCTCGACCCATGCCTTCGTGCTGGAGCAGCGGCCGGAGCTGAAGTGGCCGGCCGACCTCTACCTCGAGGGGTCGGACCAGCACCGGGGCTGGTTCCACTCCTCGCTGCTGGAGTCCTGCGGCACCCGCGGGCGGGCGCCCTACGACGCCGTGCTGACGCACGGCTTCGCGCTCGACCAGGACGGCCGCAAGATGTCGAAGTCGCTGGGCAACGTGACCGACCCGGCCGAGGTGATCGCCAAGTCCGGCGCCGACATCCTGAGGCTCTGGGTGGTGGGCACCGACTATGCCGACGACCAGCGTATCGGCCCCGATATCCTGAAGCATCAGGTCGAGGCCTATCGCCGCCTGCGCAATACGCTGCGCTATCTGCTGGGCGCGCTCGACGGCTTTGCCCCGGCTGAGCGCCTGCCGGCCGCCGAGATGCCGGAGCTGGAGCGTCTGCTGCTGCATCGCCTCTGGGCGCTCGACCGCCTGGTGCGCAAGGGCTGCAACGACTTCGACTTCCACGGCATCTTCCGCGCGCTGCACGACTTCTGCGCGGTCGAGCTCTCGGCCTTCTATTTCGATATCCGCAAGGACGCGCTCTATTGCGACCGGCCGGACAGCCTGCGCCGGCGCGCCTGTCGCACCGTGCTGGATGAGATCTTCACCTGCCTCACCGCCTGGCTGGCGCCGATCCTCTGCTTCACCACCGAGGAGGCCTGGCTGACGCGCGGCGCCGGGCCGGAGGAGTCGGTGCATCTGCGCACCTTCCCCGACCTGCCCGACGCCTGGCAGGACGAGGCGCTGTCGCGGCGTTGGGAGCGGCTGCGCGGCGTCCGGCGCGTCGTCACCGGTGCTCTGGAGCTGGCCCGGGCGGAGAAGCGGATCGGTGCGTCGCTGCAGGCGGCGCCGGTGGTGCACATTGCCGATCCGGAGCTGATGGCACTCTGCCGCGAGCACGACCTGCCCGAACTGGCCATCACCTCTGGTCTCGTTCTGTCGGACGGTGCCGGCCCGGACGAGGCCTATCGGCTGGCCGAGGTCGAGGGCGTGGCGGTCGAGGCCACGCCGGCGGAGGGCGAGAAGTGCCAGCGGTGCTGGAAGATCCTGCCGGAGGTCGGTGCGATTGCCGGACACGACGATCTCTGCGGGCGCTGCGCGGACGCCGTCGACGCGCTCGAGCCGGCGGCCTGAGCGAGACCGGACGTGCGCCAAGCCGCGATGCGTCGTCTGCTGCTGATCGCGCTCTGCGTCCTGCTGCTGGACCAGGCGACCAAGCTGCTGGTCCGCCTGGTGCTGGCCGAGGACCTGCCGATCGAGGTGACCGGCTTCTTCAACCTGGTGCTGCTCTACAATCGCGGCGTCAGCTTCAGTCTGCTGTGGTTCGACGGCCCGGCGGGGCCCTATCTGCTGTCACTGCTGGCGCTGGCGGTGATCGGCGGCCTGCTCTGGTGGGTCCGGCGCGACCCGCGACCGCTCCATATAGTGACCGGCGGGCTCATATCCGGCGGCGCGATGGGCAATATTCTCGACCGGCTTTACCTTGGCTCGGTGGTCGATTTCCTGGATTTTCACGGCTTCGGCTGGCACTGGCCGGCCTTCAACGTCGCCGACAGCGGTATCGTGGTCGGCGCATTGCTGCTTCTGGGAGATGGCTTGTTCCGACGCCCTCCCGGCGGTAAATAGGGGTCCCTGAGGGGAGCCATTCGATCGAGAAAGGGCTCGGCGACCATGTCCGCACTGCCTGCCATCCGAATAGTCATCGCCGCGACCACCCTGTTGGCGCTCGGCGCCTGCGGTTCCTTCCGCGATGAGTTGGGGCTGACCAAACAGCCGCCCGACGAGTTCCGCGTGGTGTCCCGCGCGCCGCTGGCGGTGCCGCCGAACTACACCCTGGCGACCCCGGCCCCCGGCACGCCGCGGCCGCAGGAGGGCACGCCCACCGACCAGGCCCGAACGGCAGTCTTCGGCAACGAGCAGGCCGCCCAGCCCACCGCCGAGACCACCGCCGACCAGGCCTTCCTCAACGCCGCCGGCGCCGAGAACGCCGACCCGCAGATCCGCCAGGTGGTGGACGCCGAGACCCGGACGCTGAATGACGAGAGCACCAGCTTCGTCGACGAACTGATCTTCTGGCGCGACGACCCGCCGCCGGGCGTCGTCGTCGACCCCACCAAAGAGTCGCAGCGCATCAAGGAGAACCAGGCGCTGGGACGGCCGGTGACCGACGGCGACACGCCGACCATCCAGCGGCGCGAGCAGGGGATCTTCGAAGGCATCTTCTAGGGCCGGAGCCGCCGCGTGGCACGTCCGCGCGGGCATGACCCCGGCCGCGGCGCGGTTCCGACCTCGACGACCCTGCGCCATCGGCACGATGGCGCGGCATCCCCAGCGGAGGCCCTGTCCAGCCACATGATCGCCTCGATAGCCAGCCGCAGCGACATCCGCCACGACCACTGGCTCTACCGCCTGCTGCCGGCGGCGGCGCATCCCTATCTTGAGATGATGCGCGCCGACCGGCCGATCGGCACCTGGCTGCTGTTGCTGCCCGGCCTCTGGGCCCTGGCGCTGGCCCCGGCCGCCGCCGGATCCTGGCCGGACTGGCGGCTGCCGCTGCTCTTCGTCGTCGGCGCCTTCGCCATGCGGGGGGCCGGCTGCACCTTCAACGACATCGTCGACCGCGAGTTCGACGGCCGGGTCGCCCGCACCGCGACCCGCCCGCTGCCCAGCGGCCGGGTGAGTCTGCGCCAGGCGGTGCTGTTCCTGGCGCTGCAGCTGCTGGTCGGGCTGGCGGTGCTGCTGCAGCTGACGCCGACGGCGATCTGGCTCGGTATCGCCTCGCTGGCGCTGATCTTCACCTATCCCTTCATGAAGCGGGTGACCTACTGGCCGCAGGCCTTCCTCGGACTGACCTTCAACTGGGGCGTCCTGCTCGGTTGGGCGGCGGCCAGCGGCGTCCTGGCCTGGCCGGTCCTGCCGCTCTACCTCGGCGGCTTCTGCTGGACCATGGTCTACGACACGATCTACGCCCACCAGGACCGCGAGGACGACGCGCTGATCGGCGTCAAGTCGACGGCCTTGAAGTTCGGCGCGGCCACGCCGGCCTGGCTGGTGGCCTTCGCGCTCGCTGCCGTCGCCTTCTGGGCGCTGGCCGGCCATCTCGCCGCGATGGCCTGGCCCTTCTGGGTCGGCCTCGCCGCCACGGGCCTTCATCTGGCCTGGCAGATCGCCACCCTCGATATCGACGACCCGGCCGGCTGCCTGAAGCGCATGAACTCGAACAAGTGGGCCGGGCTACTGCTGCTGGCCGGAATCCTCGGCGCCGCGGCCGCGGCATGAGCGGCGGCCCGGCCGAGCCGCCGGCGCCAGCCCTTCCGATCGCGACCCAGCGCGGCCCAGCGGCCTTCATCCTGGCCAACAGCGCGCTCGAGGCGCCGACGCTGGTGCCGGAACTGCAGCTGCACCTCGCCACTCTGCTGGTGCCGCTGTGGGAAGCGAGCGAGATTGATCTGGAGCGCCTGGGCGTGCCGCCGCCCTATTGGGCTTTTGCCTGGGCCGGCGGCCAGGCCCTGGCGCGCTACCTGCTCGACCATCCCGAGGTGTCGGCCGGCAAGACGGTGCTCGACTTCGGTGCCGGCTCGGGTCTGCAGGGTCTGGCGGCAGCCCGGGCCGGAGCCGCCTCCGTGCTCGCGGTCGACATCGATCCCTATGCCTGTGCGGCCATCGTCCTCAACGCCGATGCCAACGGGCTGGCGGTGGAGGTGAGCAGCGAGGACTGGATCGGCCGCGACAATCCGGGATGGGACCTGATCCTGGCCGGCGACGTCTGTTACGAGAAGCCGATGGCCGACCGGGTGGAGGCCTGGCTGCGCCGCCTCGCCGGCGAGGGGGTGCTAGTGCTAGTCGGCGATCCGGGACGCACCTACTTCCCGCGACAAGGCATGGAGCGGATCACCGGCTATGCGGTGAAGACGACACGGGAGATCGAGGACAGCGACCTGCGCAATGCGGTGGTCTGGCGCCTCTTGCCGGCCTGAGGCAGGATTCGGCGCCATGCTGCGCTATCCCGACCACCTTGCCAGCGAACGGCTGTTCCTGCGCCGCCTGCGGCCGGACGATGCCGAAGCGATTTTCCAGGGCTATGCGCAGGACCCCGAGGTCGTGCGCTATCTGAGCTGGCGGCCGCACCGCCGGATCGAGGACACCCGGGCTTTCCTGGCCTGGGCCGGGGAGCAGGCGGCGGCCGGGCTGAACCAGAGCTACGGCATCCTGCGGGGCGATGAGGGGCTCATCGGCTCGATCGCCTTCCATCGCAAGCATGACAGCGCGACGACGCTGACCCTGGGCTATGTGCTGGCCCGCCGCCATTGGGGGCAGGGCTATGTCAGCGAGGCCCTGGCCAGGCTGGTTGCCTGGGCCCTGGTGCAGCCCGAGATCCATCGCGCCGATGCCCACTGCCACCACATGAATCTGGCCTCGGCGCGGGTGATGGAGAAGGCCGGCATGGCGCGCGAAGGTCTGCTGCGCCGCTATGCCGTCTATCCCAACGTCAGCCCGCAGCCGCAGGATTCGATCCTCTGCGCCGCCGTCCGCCGCGGGCGGCCTTAGAGCATCTCGCCGTCCAGGCGTTCCAGGACCTCGAAACCCGAGAGCGCGTCTCCCTCGGTCTCCGACAGCAGCAGCGCCTCGAAGGCGCGCCTGGCCGCCGGCTGGGCGATCCGGGAGAGCAGCAGATCCTCCAGCGCGCTCCCCGGGTGATGCAGAGCCGCCAGGCGCTCCTGCATCGCCCGCTGCGCCAGGGCCGGGTAGGGGCGTCCCTCGGCGGTGACCGCGGCCATGCCGGTCGGGCTGCCGTCGAGCGTGAGCGGCCCGCGGTTGCCGACATAGGCGGCGATCGACGGCGGCCGCGGGCCGATCTCCGGCGTGAAGCGATCCGCCGGCAGACGGCCGTAGGTATAGTTCATCCGCTCGGTCTCGTGCATGTAGGCGAGCTGCCGCGGCGTCAGCCAGGTCAGCGCGACCCGCGCCCGCACAGCCGGCACGGCTGCCAGCGTCGAGGTCACCGCGCCATAGCGGGCGACGTGTGCGGCGAAGACCACGTCATAGCCCTCGAGCCAGCCGTAGGTGACCGGGATCGTGCCTTCGACGCCGCTGCGCGGCGCCTCGAAGCGGGGGTCCAGGAACTTGCGGGCAAGCTGCTGCGGCGAGCGGTTGGAGCCGTGCGCCAACACCGCGATCCGCCCCTGGAAGACGGCCGCGTCGGGGGCGACCAGGTCCAGCGGCTGGCCGCCTTGGAAGAGGTAGGATCGCTCCGGCGCGGCGTAGGGGTATTCGGTGGCGAGCGCCAGCAGCGCCGCGCGCTCGCTCGGCAGGCTCCACACCATCTCGTTCTCCTCGCTGCCGTCGCCGAAGGGTGTCGGTCAGGCTCCCTCAGGGGAGGCCGGCCGCCGCCTAGTCGGAGCAGGGAGGATGATCGGTGTCGTGCGTCTCGATGCGGTAGCGGACATGCGCGGCATCGACTGTCTGCCAGGCCCGCCGCTGCCATTCCGCCTTCGCTTCCTCGTAGTCGTCGAAGGGGCCGATCCACTCTTCCTCTTCGCCCGGCACCATCGAACGCCAACGCGTGTCGGCGTATTCGCCGCCGACCACCCAGTAATGCATCATAACAAAGGGGTCCTTTCCACCGACTGGTCCCCGTCCCTTGAAGGCTTCCAGGTAGTTCCCCCTACCGGAATCCGCAAGCGTAACCGTAGCGTAAGAATTGCGCCCAAAGCATGCGGGGTTTGCGCCATTTCTGCTGCTCGAGCGCCTGGAGAGCAAAGTCATGGCCGACTGTTGCCGCTGTGCCACAGGGCCGGCCGCCACGAGACGCCGGCGCCACGCCGGCCCTGCGATGCCCCGGCGGCCTGCGTCATACTGTCCGCGTTGGAGGGCGCCGCGGCTATTTCGGCGGGAAGGTTCCTCAGAAAATCAGTCACTTGCACTTGAGGCGCTCGGCAGCCCCTGGGTTCCGCCGGGCGGCGTGCCATATTCTCGCCAATCCCCGGCTGTGATCTCGCCGGCAGCATTCTTCCCGATCCCATTCCTGGAGCCCACCCCATGCTCGTGCGCCTGCTGCTTTCGCTGTCGCTGCTGCTTGCCCTGCCGGGCCTTGCCGCGGCGAAGGTCTTCGATGCCGAGAGCTTCACGCTCGACAACGGCCTGACCGTCGTGGTCGTGGAGAACCACCGTGCGCCGGTGGTCACGCAGATGGTGTGGTACCGGGTCGGGGCCGCCGACGAGGAGCCCGGCAAGTCGGGCCTGGCGCACTTCCTCGAGCACCTGATGTTCAAGGGGACGACCAACAACCCGCCCGGCGCCTTCTCCGACGCCGTCGCGCTCAACGGCGGCAGGGAGAACGCCTTCACCTCGCAGGACTACACCGGCTATTGGCAGACCGTGGCCACGGACCGCCTGGAGATGATCATGGCCTTCGAGGCCGACCGCATGGCCAACCTGGCGCTGGAGCCCGCCTCGGTGTTCTCGGAGCGCGACGTCATCCTCGAGGAGCGCCGCTCCCGTACCGACAACAATCCCGGCGCGCAGCTCAGCGAGGCGGTGACCGCCACACTCTTCCGCAACCACCCCTACGGCATCCCGGTGATCGGCTGGGAGCACGAGATGGCCGAGCTGACGCCGGAGGACGCGCTCGACTTCTATCGGCGCTGGTATGGCCCCGACAACGCCATCCTGGTGCTGGGCGGCGACATCACCCTGGCCGAGGCACGCCCCCTGGTGGAGAAGTACTACGGCGGCCTGCAGCCGATTGGCGTCGAGCCGCGCAATCGCCCCGCCGAACCGCCGATGCTGGCGGCGCAGAGCGTCACCCTGACCTCGGTCCAGGTGAGCGAGCCGCAGTGGAACCGCGCCTTCCTCTCGCCGCAGAACAGCAGCCTCGGCGAAGGCGATATCGAGGCGGTGCAGCTGCTCTCCGAGATCCTCGGCGGCAGCAGCAGCAGCCGGCTCTACCGAGCCCTGGTGGTGGAGCAGGGGCTGGCGGTCTCCGCCGGCGCCTACGACCGCTCAGACTATCGCGACTACGATACCTTCCATCTCTACGCATCGCCGCGCCAGGGCGTCGAGATCGCCACGCTGGAGGCCGCCGTCGAAGCCGAGGTTGCGATCCTGCTGGCCGATGGCATCACCGAGGCCGAGCTGCGCCAGGCGAAGGACCGCCTGCAGGCCGGCGCCATCTTCGCCCGCGACGAGCCCTCCACCGGTCCGCACGTGATCGGTGCCGCGCTGGCGACCGGCGAGACGCTGGCGCATGTGCAGGCCTGGCCCGAGCGGGTCGAGGCCGTCACGGTCGAGCAGGTGAATGCCCTCGCCCGCAAACTGCTGGTGAAGGAACACTCCGTCACCGGATACCTTCTGCCGCAGGAGCCCGCCTGATGCCCAACGCTGCCCATCTTCCGCGCCCAGCCGGCGCCCTCTTCGGCATCTTCGCCAGCGCTCTCCTGGCACTGCCGCTCCTGGCGGCGCCGGCTGCCGCCTCTGTGGAGGTGCAGCGGGTGGTCTCGCCCGGCGGCATCGAGGCCTGGCTGGTCGAGGACCACAGCAACCCGATCCTGGCGGTGTCCTTCTCCTTTCTCGGCGGCGCGGCGCTCGACCCCAGCGGGCAGGAGGGGCGCGCCCGCATGGCGGCCGCCCTGCTCGACGAAGGGGCTGGTCCGCTCGATTCGCAGGCCTTCCGCCAGGCCCTGGAGCGCGATTCCATCGACCTCTCCTTCAGCGCAGGCGATGACGAGATCTACGGCTCGCTGGTGACGCTGACGGAGGATCGCCAGCGGGCGGTCGAGCTGCTCGCCCTGGCGCTGACCCAGCCCCGCTTCGACCAGGAGCCGGTGGAGCGCGTGCGCGCGCAGCTGCAGGTGAGCATCGCCCGCGGTGCCACCGATCCGCAGTCCATCGCCTTCGACAACCTCGACAAGCTGGTCTTCGGCGACCATCCCTACGGCCGTCCCTCCGAGGGGACGGCGGACAGCGTCGCGGCCCTGACGCAGGCCGATCTCCAGGCCTTCGTCGGAGAGCGCCTGGCGCTCGATAGCCTGAAGATCGGAGTGGTCGGCGACATCACGCCGGAAGAGTTGGGGCGCTTGCTGGACCAGGGGTTCGGTGCCCTGCCGGCGACCAGCGCGTCGATCGAGCTTGCCGAGGTCGTGCCGCTGGCCGCGGGGCAACAGACGGTGATCGAGCTGCCGGTGCCGCAATCGGTGGTCTTCCTGGCGCAGCCCGGACCGAAGCGCGACGACCCCGATTTCTATGCCGCCCAGGTGGTGAACTACGTGCTTGGCGGCGGCACCTTCAACTCCAGGCTCTACGCGGAGGTGCGCGAGAAGCGTGGCCTCGCCTACTCGGTCTGGAGCGACCTCAGCGTGCGCGATCATGCCGGCCTCTGGCTGGCCGGGGTGGCGACGCAGAACGCCCGGGTCGCCGAATCGCTGGCCCTGATCAAGCAGATCTGGGGCGAGCTGGCAGTCGAGGGGCCGAGCGACGAAGAGATCGAGAAGGCGATCACCTATCTGACGGGGTCCTTCGCCCTGCGCCTCACCTCCAGCGAAGGCATCGCCCGCATCCTGGTCTCGATGCAGCGCGAGGACCTCGGCATCGACTACCTGGAGCGCCGCAGCAGCTACTACGAGAGCCTGACGCCCGACGAGGTCCGCCGGGTGGCACGCCTCTGGCTGGATCCCTCTCGACTGGCGGTCGTGGTGGCCGGCCAGCCGGAGGGCCTCGCTGCGCCGGTGCAGAACTGACGGAGGCCGCTAGAGACGCCAATCGTCGCCGCTCAGCCGCTCGACCAGGAAGTCGAGGAACGTGCGAATCTTCGCGGCCGGCCTGCGGCCGGCCGCATGGAGGGCGGTGATGGGCATCGTCGGGCCGTTCCAGTCTGGCAGGACCCGCTGCAGCCGGCCGAGGCCGATCTCGGCCGCCACCATCCAGTCCGGCAGGGCGGCGATCCCGAGGCCAGCCAGGGTCGCCGCAAGGAGCGCTTCTCCGTCATCACTGGCAAAGAGCGGCTCGAAGTCGAGCGTGCGGCTGGCGCGGCCGGGACCCTGCAGGTGCCAGGCCCCGCGCCGGCCGAGCGGTGTGAAGCCCAGCAGGTCGTGCTCCGGCAACGCTGCCGGTGCCACGGGCTGTCCGCGCCGTTCCAGGTAGCTCGGTGCGGCACAGAACAGCAGGCGCGCGGACGCGAGTGGGCGGGCCGTCAAGGCCGAGTCCGGCAGCCTGCCGATGCGGATGGCGAGATCGAAACCTTCCTCCAACAGGTCGACGGCCCGGGCCGATAGCGAGAGTTCGAGATGCAGCAGCGGATGGGCCGCGAGAAAGGCGGGCAGGTGCGGCACCAGGTGCCGCGGCGCGAAGGTGGTCGGCGCCGCGACGCGCAGCAGGCCTCGCGGCTCTCGGTGCAACTCGGTCGCCGCCGCGCTGGCGGCCTCCGCCGCAGTCACCATGGCGCGCGCATGGTCCAGACAGCCTCGCCCGGCCTCGGTCAGTGAGAGACGCCGGGTCGTGCGATTCAGCAGCCGCACGCCGAGCCGCTCTTCCAGTCGCCGGATTTGGTCGCTGACGGCCGCCTTCGAAAGTTCCAGACGGCGCGCCGCTGCCGACAAGCTGCCGGCCTCCACCACGGCGACAAAGACGGCGAGCTCATTCAGCGGAAGCATCAGGTATTGTCCAAAAATTCGAACGATATTTCAATCCAAGGGGGACTAGTAGGAAGCCTGCCAACGGCGCTATCACGCCTTGGCGCAATGTTTCCAGGAGCACATCCCATGTCCGGAGCGCTTCCACTTTTCCGTCCCGTCGGCAGCGGCATCAGCCGCTGTGTGCTCGGCATGCACCACAGCGACCGGCTGGTCCCGGCGGACACGGCCGGGGCCTTTCTGCTGCTCGAATTGAGCGTCCCGGCCGGCTGTAGCGCTCCTCTGCACAGCCACGCCCACGATGCCGAGGCCTTCTATATGCTGGAGGGGTGCCTGACATTTTCAGGCCCGGACGGCCACCGCACCCTGGGGCCGGGGGACGTCTGCTATTTGCCGGCGACGGGGGAACACGCCTTCCGCAACGACGGGCCGGAACCGGCCAAGGCGCTGGTCATGGTCGCCCCCGGGGTGGCGGCCGAGGCCTTCTTCCGCAGGATCGACGGCCTGGCGGCCGCCGGTCCCGTGACGCCGGACGTGGTGGCCGCCACGGCCGCAGACTATGAGCTGACACTGTCCTAGGCTGACGCGCCGGGAAGTCGGCGTCGGGTGGAGCGACTCGACTCCGCACGGATGCTAGACTGCCGGCAGCATGAACGATGAACCGCTGCCCTATCGCCAGGAGCTGATTTCGCTCGGTGCCCGCGCCTCCAGCGGACGCCTGGGCGAGTTGCAGGCGGCCGCCACGGAGGCGGCTCGGCATCTGCTCGCCGATCCGGGGCGCGACGCCTCACCGATCCTGGCGCTGCCCGAACGCAGCGAGGACCTGGCGGCGATCGACGCGCTGGCCAATGGGCTGGCCGAGCGCGTCGGCGAGGTGGCGGTGCTCGGGACCGGCGGCTCCTCGCTCGGCGGCCAGACCCTGGTGGCCCTGGCCGACCGCGGCTACGGCCCGCGGCTCGGCCGTCCGACCGTGCGCTTCTTCGACAACGTCGATCCCGACCTGCTGGGGCTCTATGCCGCGCGGCTCGAACCGAAGGCGGCCGGGCTCGTCGTCATCTCCAAGTCGGGGGGCACGCTGGAGACGTTGGCGCAGGCCCTGGCCCTCCTGCCGCCCTATCTCGAGCTCACGCCTGAGGCGCGGGCGGAGCGCGTCTACGTCATCACCGAGGTGCGGGACTCGCCGCTCGGCCGCCTGGCGCAGCGCCACGGCCTGACGCTGCTGCCGCACGAGCCGGATCTTGGCGGGCGCTTCACCGCGCTCTCGTCCGTCGCGCTGCTGCCGGCGGCGCTGGCCGGGCTCGACATCGCCGCGGTGCGCCGCGGTGCCGCCGCGGTCATGGCCTCGCTGCGGGCCGAGGGGGCGCAGTCGCCGCCGGTGCTGGGCGCCGCCCTGTCGGCACTCTGGATGGAAGGCGGCTATGGCCAGCAGGTGCTGATGCCCTACTGCGACCGCCTCGCGACCTTCGCGCTCTGGTACCGGCAGATCTGGGCCGAGAGCCTGGGCAAGGAGGGCCGAGGTCAGACACCGATCCGCGCCCAGGGCGCGGTCGACCAGCACAGCCAGCTGCAGCTCTATCTCGACGGGCCGCAGGACAAGGCCTTCAGTCTCTTCCAGCTCGACAGCCAGGGCGTCGGGCTGGCGCTCGACCCGGGCCTGCTCGGCGATCCGGCGATGGACTTCTTGGCAGGGCGCCGGCTGGGCGACCTGCTGCTGGCCGAGGCCCGCGCCACCGCCGACAGCCTGGCGGCTGCGAAGCTGCCGCTGCGCCGCTTCCATCTTGCGCAGCCGGACGAGGCGGCGCTCGGCGGGCTGCTGCAGCATTTCATCCTGGAGACCCTGCTGACCGCCGCGTTGATCGGCGTCTCGCCCTTCGGCCAGCCGGCGGTCGAGAACGGCAAGCGCCTGGCGCGCCGCTATCTGACCGAGATGAAGCCATGACGCTGCGGCGTCTGCCGGAAGGTCTGGTCAACCGGATTGCCGCCGGCGAGGTGGTGGAGCGGCCGGCCTCCGCCGCCAAGGAGCTGATCGAGAACGCGCTGGACGCCGGTGCCGCGCGCATCGAGGTGGCGCTGCGCGAGGGCGGCGCGGCCAGCCTGACGGTGACCGACGACGGTGCCGGCATGACACCGGACGAACTGGCGCTCGCGGTCGAGCGCCACGTCACCTCGAAGCTGCCGGACGACGATCTGATCCACATCTCGACCCTCGGCTTTCGGGGCGAGGCGCTGCCGTCGATCGGCGCGGTCAGCGCGCCTGGCCATCGTCAGCGGCCGAAGGGCGCCGGCGGCCTGGTCGCATCACGGTCGAGGGCGGCGGTCGGCGCGCCGGAGCCGGCGGCCGGCGGGCCGGCACCCGGGTCGAGGTGCGCGACCTGTTCTATGCCACCCCGGCCCGCCTGAAGTTCCTGAAGTCGCCGCGCACCGAGCAGATGCACGCGGTCGAGACTCCTGCAGCGGCTGGCGATGGCGCATCGCCGACCGTCGGCTTCAGCCTGTCCGACGGCAATCGCACGGTGCTCGAGCCTGCTGGCCGCGCAGGGCGACCTGCTGGATGTTCGCGCCTGGCTGCCCGGCTGGGCGCGGTGCTCGGCCGCGAGTTCTCCGACGACGCCCTGCCGATCGACGCCGAGCGCCAGGGCTACCGGCTGACCGGCTATGCCGGCCTGCCGACGCTGAACCGCGGGACCGCACGGGCGCAGTATCTGTTCGTCAACGGCCGGCCGGTGCGCGACAAGCTGCTCTACGGTGCGGTGCGCGGCGCCTATCAGGATTTCCTCGCCTCCAACCGCCATCCGCTGGTGGCGCTGTTCCTCGAACTGCCGCCGGCCCGGTCGACGTGAACGTCCATCCGGCCAAGGCCGAGGTGCGCTTCCGCGACGCCGGCGCTGGTGCGCGGCCTGATCGTCGGCGCCCTGCGCCACGCGCTGGCCGCTGCCGGCCACCGCGCCTCGACCACGGTGGCCGCCGCCGCGCTCGGCGCCTTCCGCCCGGAGGCCGCGGCGCCGCAGCCTATCTCGCCCCTACCAGCGGCAGGGACCCAGCCTGTCGCGCGGCCTGGCCGAGGCGCTGGCCGGCTACCAGGCGCCACTGCCGCGTGGCGAGGGCACGCTGCCCGGTCTGACGCTGGCGCCCGGCGCCCGCACCGTGACCGCGATCGATGCGCCGCAGGGCATCGCTGCTGCGGCGCATCCTCTGGGCGCCGCCCGGGCGCAGCTCTTCAACACCTATGTCGTCGCCGAGACCGCCGACGGGCTGGTGATCGTCGACCAGCACGCCGCCCACGAGCGCCTGGTCTACGAGCGGATGAAGCAGGAGCTGGCGGCGCGCGGCGTCGCCCGCCAGGTGCTGCTGCTGCCCGAGGTGGTGGAGCTGGAGGAGTCGGCGGTGGAGCGCCTGGCCGCCCGGGCCGGCGAGCTGGCCGAGATCGGCCTTGTGCTGGAGGCCTTCGGCCCCGGCGCCGTGGTGGTGCGCGAGGTGCCGGCGCTGCTCGGCCAGGCCGACGTGAAGGGCCTGGTGCGGGACCTCGCCGACGAGCTGGCGGAACTGGGCCAGGAGTTCGCGCTGAAGGAGAAGCTGGAGGAGGTCTGCGGCACGCTGGCCTGCCATGGCTCGGTGCGGGCCGGACGCCGCCTCGCCGCCGAGGAGATGAACGCGCTGCTGCGCCAGATGGAGGCGACGCCGCACTCCGGCCAGTGCAACCACGGCCGCCCGACCTACGTCGAGTTGAAGCTCTCCGACATCGAGCGGCTGTTCGGCCGGCGGTAAAGCGGGTCCGCCCAAATCTAAACCGACGCGGGGGGGGGGGCTACTGATCCTATTCTTCCCAGACTGTGATCCTCGGGGACCGCTTCCTCAAGCGAGGTGTCGGCGGTTCGAAATCTTGGTCGCGCTAAGTCACGAGCGGATCCGAAAATCAATCAAGTCATTGTTTTATAATGATAAAATCAAACAGATTCCAAAAAGAATCCGCTCGTTCGATAGGTCCATTGACATTCGGAATCCGGAAGCCTACATAGTCCATCAGGATCTCACGGAGGGTTCTCGATGGACGCGACGGACGCAGACGGGAAGAGAGTGGGAGGGCTGCCGCCCTACTGCTCCTTCCAATCGGTCAAGACATTGCTGGGCAGCCTTAAAGAGCATGGATTGCCCGGGCGCATCGACCGCACCTTGTTGACGAACTTTTCTGGGTCCGTCGCCAAGCAAGTGCTGTCCGCGTTACGGTTTCTGCGCCTGACGGATGCAGAGGGCAATACAACGCCCGCTCTTCGCAACGCAGTGGATGCGTTCGGAACCGAGGCGTGGAGCGAAGTCCTGTCCCGGATCATCCGCGATGCGTATTCCCCAATCTTTGACATCGATCTCGATGCGGCTACGCCTGGGCAATTCAACAGGCAGTTCGCGAAGACATATCCATCGAAGGACGCAGTTCTACGTAAGTGCGTAGTATTCTTTCTGAATGCTGCCACGGAGGCGCAGATCCCCATCAGCCAATACATACTAAAGGACAGGAAGCCGCGCACCCATGGTGCTCAGCGCAAGCCAAGGATTCCGCGGGCGGCTCCGGTCAAGCCCCGTCCTATTGCAGGTGATAGCGGTGCCGATCTGCCACCGGGTGCAACCTCAGACGCTGAACGGGGAAGAGCTGAATTCCGGCAGCACCTCTTAGCGAAGTTTCCAGATTTCGATCCGTCATGGTCGGATGCCTTGAAGGCTGAATGGTTCAAGGGCTTCGAACAGTTCATGGCGATGACCAAAAAGTAAGCGCGCCAATTCCATATTGGCGAGACACAAAGGAGTTGTGAATGGTTGGAGATGGTAAGCCCCCCGCGTCGGTCGCCGCGTCCTCGGGGGAGACTAATGAAGAGAGCCGGTCCCGGTGGCACGGGAACCGGCTCTCGTGGCGACCTCGCAACCGAACAGGAAGAACCCATCCAGCTGCAAAGAAGCTGACACGATACAAGTTGGCATGGGTCGGCTCTCTGTTCAAGGACCACCTCAAACAGAGGAGCTTTGGACCATGTCCAATTCCATTTGGATCAACGCGTATCAACGCGTGCGATTTGGACGGGTCGAACAGGTCCGTGCCCATTGGCGCGGCCGTTCGATTTGATTCGTCTTGAACGTGTATAGGTCTGGCCAGCGTTGGCGGCTGCGACCGTAATATTCAAACTAGGGGGCGGCATCCAGCCGCCCCTCCTTTTACACCAGCAGACTTCGCTGGGCCCGCCGTTCATCTTCGTGCCCGCCGCCGCCTGAACGCCGAGGAGATGAACGCGCTGCTGCGCCAGATGGAGGCGACGCCGCACTCCGGCCAGTGCAACCACGGCCGCCCGACCTACGTCGAGTTGAAGCTCTCCGACATCGAGCGGCTGTTCGGCCGGCGCTAGAGGCTACAGCGCCTCGAGAAAGGCGATCAGGGCAGCGCGCGCCGCCGCCGGCAGATGCCTGAATTCCTCCTTCGCCGCTTCCGCCTCGCCGCCGTGCCAGAGGATCGCCTCGGCGATGCCGCGGGCGCGGCCGTCGTGCAGCAGGCGGTCGTGGTCGTTCACCAGGCCGATCAGCCCCAGGCCCCAGAGCGGCGGAGTGCGCCACTCGCTGCCGGAGGCGAGGAAGTCCGGCCGGCCGTCGGCCAGGCCCGGGCCCATGTCGTGCAGCAGCAGGTCGGTGAAGGGGTGGATGGTCTGGTCGGCGACGGCGGCGACCGGATGCGCGCCGGTCTGCAGCGTCGGCCTATGGCAGGCGGCGCAGCCGAGCGCGGCGAAGAGCGCGGCACCCTCCTGGACCTGCGGGTCCTCCAGCCGCCGCGCCAGCGGCACCGCCAGGGTCTGCTGGTAGAAGATCAGCTTGGCGAAGAATTCGGGATCGATCTCCGGCAGCCCGCTGTCCCGCCTGCCGCCAACCGGCGCGGCGGCGCAGGCGCTCTGCGCCGCCGTGCAGTTCTGCAGCGGGAAGAGGGCGCTGGAGAGACCGATGTCGCCGACGGCGGCGCCGGCCACCTGCTGCGCCAGGCTCGGCTGGTTGGCCTTCCAGCCGAAGCGGCCGAGCCGGGTCTCGCCGGCGGCCAGGTCCCAGACTTCGTTGGTCCGGCCGGAGATGCCGTCGCCGTCGCTGTCCTGCGGGTCGGCCAGCGCGCGGATCGTCGCCTCCGGCACGGCTTCCAGCAGGCCGAGGCCGAAGACCGCCGGTGCCACCCGCGGCGAGGTCAGGATGTCGTCCGGCAGGGGCCCGTAGGCCAACCCCTCGAAGGTGACCTGTGGCTTGCGCAGGCTGTAGGGCGTGCCATCGGCGTAGCGACCCTCGATCTCCTCCCACTCGAGGACGGCGCGGCCCTCCGGCGGCACGCCGGGGGCGGCGCGGTCGGACAGCTGGTCGCCGTAGACCGGGTGGGGCAGCGGCCCGCCGTGCGGATCGGTGCCGGGCAGGGACAGGCGGACCAGCATCGACAGCATCTCGGCGTCTGCCGTGTCGGGCGGCTGGCCGCGCCCGTCGCGCAGGTGGCAGCCGGAGCAGGAGACGCGGTTGAAGAGCGGTCCCAGGCCATCGAAGCCCTCGGTCGAGGCCGGTGCCACGACCCAGTTGGTGTTGAAGAGACGGTTGCCGAAGAAGAAGACCCGTGTCTCCGCGCGCGACAGGTTGCCGGCGGCCAGCGAGAAGGCGTTGCGGTTGATGCCGGGCCGCGAGGTCTCGCCGCCCAGCGCCTCGGTGATGGTCGCGCCGCCGACGGCAAGTTCGCTGGCGGCGGCGGGCGCGGCCAGGAGCAGGCCGGCGACGGCCGCCAGCAGGCGAGCCGCTCCCTGCGATCCTCGTGCCATACTCACTCCCGGCTCATGCCGCGGCCAGGCCCGGCGATGACGTAGAATTGCGGCTCCTTCAGCCGCCGTCCAGGCGGCGAAGCGCCGTGCTGCCCGGCGGCGGGCGGCGGTCAGCCGCCGACGATCACCAGAACGCCCATCTCGTTGCCCATGGTCTTCAAGGCCGCAGCCAGATCCTCCAGGGCCTCGACAGCGCGTTCCGCCTCCAGGCGCGCCGGGCTGCCGGCCGGGCTCGCCAGCACCCGGTCGAAGGGCCGATCGATGGCGTCGACCGCGGCTTCGGCGGCGTTCAGGCGGGCGGTGACAATGGCGGCCTGCACCGGATCGATGCGGGTCGCCAGATCGATCAAGCTGGGGACCTGCGTGTCGCCGACGCTGCCGAACCAGACATTGCGGATACCGCGCAGGTCGTGGATGTGGTCGCTGTTGGTGTTGTCGGAGAAGCAGGAATGCTCATCCTCCTGCAGGCCGCTGTCGAGCGCGACCGCCAAGCGCTCGGAGGCCATCTCGTGGCCGGCGAGCTGGGCCATGCCGTTGACGATGCGGCCGATGGCCTCGCGTTCCGGCAGGTCGAGGAACTGCTCGCGGTAGTTCTCCGCGCCCGGCGCCCAGGCGGTTTCCAGCGCCTCCAGGTCGGCCAGCAGAAGCTGAGCCACCGCCAGCAGGTAGGCGCGGCGGCGGTCGTTGTTGCCCTGGCCGGCGGTGTAGTCGCTGGCCGGCCGGGCCCCGGGGCCCCAGTCGCTTTGGTCCTGGCCCCAGAGGAGGAACTCGATGGCGTGCCAGCCGGTGGTGACGTCGGCCTCGTCGGTTACCTGGTCGTTCGCCAGGATCGTCTCGCGAGTGATCTCCTGGCTGCTGTCGTTCACCAGGCCGGCCTCGGGCGCGCCCTCGACGTAGTCGATCACCGCTTCGTTCAACGGCCAGGCGTTGATGCGGCCTTCCGGACCGTCGCCGCCCTCGGCGTCGCGGTCGATCGGGCCGTCGTAGAAGCGGAAGGTCTCGGTCTGCAGATAGGCGGGGCGGGCATTCAGCCAGGCGTTGCGCGCCGCGGCCAGGCTGGCCTCGCTTGGATCGGCCAACAGGCCTTCGATGGCGGCCAGCAGCTTGCGCGCCTCGCTCGCGGCCAGGCCGTAGCTGGCCTGCACCAGGTCGGCATAGCCGGCGATTTCCGCATCGGCCTCGTAGCGGTAGGCGTCGGGGTCGGTCGAGGAGAGGCTGTAGGTCTCGAGCAGGGCACCGCCTTCTCCGCCCTCACCACTCTCGCCGCCTTCTCCGCCGCTCTCGCCGCTCTCGCCGCTTTCGCCGCCGCCTTCGCCGCTTTCGCCGCTTTCGCCGCTTTCGCCGCTTTCGCCGCTTTCGCCGCTTTCGCCGCTTTCGCTGCCGCTCTCGCCGCTTTCGCTGCCGCTCTCGCCGCTTTCGCTGCCGCTCTCGCCGCTTTCGCCGCCTTCTTCGCTGCTTTCTCTGCTGCTCTCGCCGCCTTCGCTATCGGCGAACTGCTGCCCGGGGACGGGGGTGTAGTCCAGCGCGTCGGCAGGGCCTGCCACCAGCGTGGCCGAGCCACCGGCCAGGAGATAGCTGCCGATACGGACCCAGCGGCGCACGCTCTTCATGGAGACACCCTCTATGCGAATGAAAACAAGTCTCATTTGCGATAGCAGAAAGGGGCCCGCCTCTGCAAGGGCCGAGAGGTAGCACGCGGTGCGACAACTCTGCGCGGGCTCAAGGCGGGCACAGCAAGGGGTCGGCGCTGGCCGCCTGGAGGAAGGCGATGATGTCGGCGCGGTCCTGCGCCTTCGGCACACCGGCGTAAGTCATGGTCGTGCCGGGAACGAAGCCGCGCGGGTCGGCCAGGAAGCGGTCGAGGCTCTCGGCGGTCCAGATCAGCTCCAGGGCCGCCATGGCGGCGGAATAGCGGAAGCCGGCGACGCCGCCGGCGGCGCGACCCAGGAGGCCGCAATGGCGTGGCGCAGGACCGCCCAGTGCATCGCCTCGTTGCCGAGGATGCTGGCCGCCGCCCGCGCGAGGTCGCTGTCGTCGAACAGCGGAACCGCGCCCAGGTAGGCGCTGACGGCTCCGGCCTCGAGCGAGGCGGCGAGGCGCAGCACGTCGGTCTGGTTCTGGAGCGCTTCGAGCGGGAATCCGTAGTCGGCCTGCGCCTCCACCGGGTTGCCGCCGAGCGTCTGCACCGTCTCTGCCAGCAGCGCCGCATGCTCCTTGTGATGCCCCTGGAAGGTGAGGGCGAGCTGCAGCACCTCGGCAGACAGCAGCCCGCTCTCCGCGCCCGCTTGATAGGCGGCGATCGCCTCCAGCTCGGCCGCCAGGGCGGTGTTCAACACCGTCTGGTCCTGCGCGCTGTCGGCCTGTGCCGGCCGGCTGGCGGCCAAGCCGCCGCAACCGGCCAGCAGGGCCACGGCCGCCGCCGAGAGGGTGGCGCGGCGGGCGCCGCCGAGAGCGCGCGGCGGTCGAGGGCCAGGCCATGGGCGGGCAGCAGGAGGTCGTTGGTTCGCAGCAGCATAGGGAATCTCCTTGGGTCTGGTGACGCGCGGCAACAGGGGGCCGCGCCGGGGCGCGGCCGCGCTCGGCCCCGGAGCAGGGTGGTTCGTTCCGCTGAGGGAGACGGGAGGGCGGCTAGGGCGGCGCCTTCGGCAGGGCGGCGAGCCTGGCCAGCACGCGGGCGGCGAGGGCCTCGCAGCGCGCGCCGGCAAAAGGCAGCAGCTCGAGGAAGGCGCCGCTCATCTCGCGTTCGAGGTGCCGGCGCAGCTGCAGGCGGGCCCGGAAGAGGCGGCTCTTCACCGTCTGCGGGTTGAGACCCAGCGCCTCGGCGGTCTCCTCGACACTGAACTCCTCGACCGCACGCAGCATGAAGACCGCGCGGAAGTCCGCCGGCAGGGCGGCCAGCGCCCGTTCGAGCCGCTGTCCCAGTTCGCGCCGCGCCAGACTGCGCTCCGGGGTCTCGCTGTCCGGCCGCCCGGGGCCTGCAGCAGACTGTAGCAGCAGGACCTTGCCGGCCTCGGCGGCGGCCAGCCGGCGCTCGCGCTGGCGGCGGCGCATCAAGGCCTCGTTGACCACGATCCGGGTCAGCCAAGTAGCGAAGGCCGAGCGTCCGGCGAAGTCGTCCAGGCGGGTAAAGGCCTTCACGTAGGCTTCCTGCACCACCTCCTCGGCCTCCAGGTGATCGCGCGTCAGGCTCCAGGCCACGCGGAAGGCAGTGCGGTTGTGCCGGCGCATCAGTTCGCCGCAGGCCGCGGCCTCGCCCGCCTGTGCCGCGGCAAGGAGACTGGCTTCATCGCGGTCGCGCGGCTGGCTGCGGAGGGCGGAACGATCGGTCACGGCGGGGCTCCCGTTTGCGTCTCCCCCTTTAGATGCCGCCGGCGCGGCCGGCGTTCCCGCTTGCGCCCTTTCACAGGACTTCCGAACGGAAGCGCTGGAAAGGGGGCCGGGCTTGCCCCATTTGGCGGCTAGCTGCTAGATCACCGGCTCGCGCCGCTGGGCGCCGGCAATCACAGGAATGGAACGACACATGGCCGCCGACTACAAGGTGAAGGACCTCTCCCTGGCCGACTGGGGCCGCAAGGAGATGGAGTTGGCCGAGGTCGAGATGCCCGGCCTGATGGCCCTGCGCGAGCGCTATGGCAAGGAGCAGCCGCTGAAGGGTGCGCGGATCGCCGGCTGCCTGCACATGACGATCCAGACCGCGGTGCTGATCGAGACGCTGACGGCGCTGGGCGCCACGGTGCGCTGGTCCTCCTGCAACATCTTCTCGACCCAGGACCATGCCGCCGCCGCCATCGCCGCCACCGGCGTCCCGGTCTTTGCCTGGAAGGGCATGAGCGAGGAAGAATTCTGGTGGGCCATCGAGCAGACCCTGGTGGGCCCCGACGGCTGGGCGATCAACATGGTGCTGGACGACGGCGGCGACCTGACGCAGCTGCTGCACGAGAAGCGCCCCGACCTGCTGGCCGCTGTGCTCGGCATCTCCGAGGAGACCACGACCGGCGTGAAGCGCCTCTACGACATGGCGAAGAAGGGCACGCTGGCCTGCCCGGCGATCAACGTGAACGACAGCGTCACCAAGTCGAAGTTCGACAACAAGTACGGCTGCCGCGAGAGCCTGGTCGATGCCATCCGCCGCGCCACCGACGTGATGATGGCCGGCAAGGTCGCGGTCGTCGCCGGCTACGGCGACGTCGGCAAGGGCTCCTCGGAGTCGCTGCGCGGGCCGGCGCCGCGTGATGGTCACCGAGGTCGACCCGATCTGCGCGCTGCAGGCGGCGATGGACGGCTATCAGGTCGTGACCATGGAGGATGCCGCGCCGCAGGGCGACATCTTCGTCACCGCCACCGGCAATACCGACATCATCACGCTCGACGACATGCGGGCGATGAAGGACCGCGCCATCGTCTGCAACATCGGTCACTTCGACACCGAGATCCAGGTCGAGTCGCTGCGGAACTACAAGTGGACCAACGTGAAGCCGCAGGTCGACCTGATCGAGTTTCCCGACGGCAAGAAGCTGGTCCTGCTGGCCGAGGGGCGCCTGGTGAACCTGGGCTGCGCCACCGGCCACCCGAGCTTCGTGATGAGCGCCTCCTTCACCAACCAGGTGCTGGCGCAGATCGAGCTCTGGCAGCGTCACGCCAACTACGAGAAGCAGGTCTACACGCTCCCGAAGCACCTCGACGAAGAGGTCGCCCGGCTGCACCTGGAGAAGATCGGCGCCAAGCTGTCCAAGCTGACGGACAAGCAGGCCGACTACATCGGTGTGACGCCGGAGGGGCCCTTCAAGAGCGATCTCTACCGCAGGGCGCCCCCCCCCCGCGGCGAGCAAAAGTTGCACATGCGCCCGGGGGGTGGTGGGTATCGCGGTCCGGCGCCCCTCCGCGGGCCGACCTCGACGCCCCCGCCGGGCAGACGGCGGCCCTTCCCGGCCGAGCGGCCCGTGCGCCAGCGTGTCGGCGCCCAGCGTCTCCACCAGGTCGATGCGCAGCGGCAGGCCGCCGGCGGCCGGCTCCAGGTGCTCCGGCCGGATGCCCAGGGTCACGCGGCGGCCGGTATGGGCGGCCAGGGCCAGGCCCGCGGCCGGGACCAGGTCACCGCCGGGCAGACGCAGGCCCTCGCCCTCGACGGTGGCGTCGAGGAAGTTCATCGCCGGCGAGCCGATGAAGCCGGCGACGAAGATCGAAGCCGGGCGCTCGTAAATCGCCAGCGGCCGGTCGATCTGCTCGGCGACGCCGGCATTCATCACGATCAGCAAGTCGCCCAGCGTCATCGCCTCGACCTGGTCGTGCGTGACATAGAGCGAGGTGGTGCCGAGGCGCCGCTGCAGCTGCTTGATCTCGAGGCGCATCTGCACCCTCAGCTTGGCGTCGAGGTTGGAGAGCGGCTCGTCGAACAGGAAGACCGCCGGCTTGCGCACGATGGCGCGGCCCATGGCGACGCGCTGGCGCTGGCCGCCGGAAAGCTGGCGCGGCTTGCGCTCCAGATAGGGGGAAAGCTGCAGCAGGCTGGCCGCCTCGTCGACGCGGGCGCGGATCTCCTCGCGCGGTGTCCCGGCGATCTTCAGGCCATAGGCCATGTTGTCGAAGACGCTCATGTGCGGATAGAGCGCGTAGTTCTGGAACACCATGGCGATGTCGCGGTCCTTGGGCTCGAGCTGGTTCACCACGCGCCCGGCGATCTCCACCTCGCCGGCGGTGATGGTCTCCAGCCCCGCCACCATGCGCAGCAGGGTGGACTTGCCGCAGCCGGAGGGGCCGACGATGACCACGAAGGTGCCGGCCTCGATCTCGACGTCGAGGCCGTGGATCACCTGCAGCTTGCCGTACATCTTGCGGACGCCGCGGATCGAGATCGCCGCCATGCCTGACCCTTCCCTCTACTTTTCCGTCTCGACCAGGCCCTTGACGAAGAGGCGCTGCATCGCGACGACGACGATCACCGGCGGCAGCAGCGCCAGCACGGCGGTCGCCATCACCAGGTGCCATTGCGGCTCGGAATCGGCCACGGTCACCATGCGCTGGATGCCCATGACGATGGTGGTGTAGCTCTGCTCGGTGGTGACCAGCAGCGGCCAGAGGTACTGGTTCCAGCCGTAGATGAAGAGGATGACGAAGAGCGCCGCGATGTTGGTGCGCGAGAGCGGCAGCAGCACGTCCTTGAAGAAGCGCCAGGGGCCGGCGCCGTCGATGCGCGCCGCCTCGACCAGCTCGTCGGGCACCGTCAGGAAGAACTGCCGGAAGAGGAAGGTGGCGGTGGCCGAGGCGATCAGCGGCAGCGTCAGGCCGGTATAGGAGTTCAGCAGCCCGAGATTGGCTGCCACCTCGTAGGTCGGCAGGATGCGCACCTCGACCGGCAGCATCAGGGTGACGAAGATGATCCAGAAGCAGAAGCCGCGCCCGGGAAAGCGGAAGTAGACGATGGCATAGGCGGAGATGATGGAGATCAGGATCTTGCCGATCGAGATGCCGAGCGCCATCACCAGGCTGTTGAACAGCATCTCGCCGACCGGAATGGCCCCAGAGGCCGAGAGCCCGGAGGAGAGGACGGCGCCGTAGTTGTCGAAGAGATGCGCGCCGGGCCACAGCGGCATCCGTCCGGACAGCAGCGCGGCCGGCTCGTGCGTCGAGGCGACGAAGGCCAGCCAGAGCGGCAGCGCAACGATCAGGATGCCGAGCAGCAAGACGCCGTGCGAGACCCATTTCAGCAGCGGGCGGTTCTCGATCATCAGTAGTGCACCCGCCGCTCGACGAAGCGGAACTGCGCCACCGTGAGGGCGATGACGATCACCATCAGGATCACCGACTGCGCCGAGGAGGAGCCGAGGTTCAGGCCGATGAAGCCGTCGTTGAAGACCTTGTAGACCAGGATGGTGGTCGACTGGCCGGGGCCACCCGAGGTCGTGGCGTGGATCGTGCCGAAGGTCTCGAAGAAGGCATAGACCACGTTCACCACCAGCAGGAAGAAGGTGGTGGGGGAGAGCAGCGGGAAGACGATGGTCCAGAAGCGGCGGACGGGGCCGGCGCCGTCGATCGCCGCGGCCTCGATGAGCGACTTCGGGATCGCCTGCAACCCGGCGAGGAAGAAGAGGAAGTTATAGGAGATCTGCTTCCAGGCGGCGGCGATCACCACCAGGGTCATGGCGTCGCCACCGTTGACGAAGTGGTTCCAGTCGTAGCCCAGGCTCTTCAGCAGGTAGGCGAGGAAGCCGACGGAGGGATTGAAGAGGAACCACCAGAGCACGCCGGCGACCGCCGGGGCGACGGCATAGGGCCAGATCAGGAAGGTCTTGTAGGCGGTGGCGCCGCGGATCACGCGGTCGGCCATCACGGCCAGCAGCAGCGCGAAGGACATCGAGAGCAGCGTCACAGCGCCGGAGAAAAAGAGCGTCCGCCAGAAGGCGGCGAGATAATAGCGGTCGTCGAAGAGCGCGGTGAAGTTGTCCAGCCAGACGAACTTGACCGAGAGGCCGAAGGCGTCCTGCCGCAGGAGCGAACTGTAGAGCGCTTCGCCCGCCGGCCAGATGAAGAAGACGAGCGTCACCGTCAACTGTGGCAGCACCAGGAGATAGGGCAGCCAGAGGTTCTTGAAGGTGACGCGCTTCTGCATCGGCGGGCGCCGGCGGACGAGCGGAACGGGACCTCGCCCTGGGCGAGGTCCCGTGTCCTCGTCGGCTTACTGGTTGTTGGTCTCGAACTCGCGCAGCAGCGCGTTGCCGCGGACCACCGCTTCGTCGAGAGCCTCCTTGGCGGTCTTGTTGCCGGCCCAGACCTCTTCCAGCTCCTCGTTGATCACGTCGCGGATCTGCACGAAGTTGCCCAGACGCAGGCCCTTGGAGTTCTCCGTCGGATCGTTCAGCGTCATCTGCTTGATCGAGACGTCGGTGCCGGGATTGGCATCGTAGTAGCCCTGCGACTTGGAGAGCTCATAGGCGGCATAGGTGATCGGCAGGTAGCCGGTCTCCTGGTGCCACCAGGCCTGTACCTCGGCGGAGGAGAGGTAGGAGAAGAACTTCGCCACGCCGGCGTACTCCTCGGCCGGGCGGCCCTGCAGGACCCACAGGGTGGCGCCGCCGATGATGGAATTCTGCGGCGCATCGCTGACCTGCGGCCAATAGGGCAGCATGGTGACGCCGAACTCGAAATCCTTGGCGTTGGCACGCACGCCGGCCTGGGCCGCCGAGGAGTTCATGTACATGGCGCACTCGCCGGAATAGAACAGCGGCGCCGAATCAGAGCGACGGCCGCCGTACTTGAAGATGCCTTCCTTGGCCCAGTCGGCGAAGGCCTGGATGTGCGAGACGTGCAGGTCCGAGTTGAAGACCAGCTCCGCATCCAGTCCGCCGAAGCCGTCCGCCTTGGTGGCGAAGGGCACGTTGTGCAGCGCCGAGAAATTCTCCAGCTGCACCCAGGACTGCCAGCCGGTGGTGAATCCGCAGGTGGCGGCGCCGGAGGCGATGATCTTCTTCGAGGCCTCGGCCATCTCCGGCCAGGTCGCCGGCGGAATGTCGGTGCTGAGGCCGGCCTTCTCGAAGGCGGTCTTGTTGTAGTAGAGCACCGGCGTCGAGGAATTGAAGGGCATCGAGAGCATGTTGCCTTCGGTGTCGGTGTAGTAGCCGGTGACCGCCGCGAGGAAGTCCGCGGGATCGAAGGGCTCCTTGGTGTCGGCCATCAGCTCGTAGACCGGATAGACGGCGCCCTTGGCGGCCATCATGGTGCCGGTGCCGACCTCGAAGACCTGCACGATGGCCGGGTTCTCCTTGGCGCGGAAGGCGGCGATCGCGGCGGTCAGGGTCTCGGTGTAGTTGCCCTTGTAGACGGCGACGACCTTGTAGTCGGACTGCATGGCGTTGAAGTCGTCGGCGATCTTGTTGACCTTCTCGCCCAGCTCCCCGCCCATCGCGTGCCACCACTGGATTTCGGTGACGGCCTGCGCCGGGATCGCGGCGCTGGTCAGGACCAGTGCCGCCGCGGCGCCAAGCAGCTTCGTGTGAATCGACATATCGGCTAACTCCCTGTCATGAGGCAACACGACACCGCCCCGACGGCGATGCCGAAGGGCGGTTGTGCCGGCACGCTATGAGCTGTCCGGCGACCCGCCTCTTTCAGGCCTGTGAAGAGTTTGTTACAGCCCCGGATCGAAGCTCAAGCCCTGAAGGCTCCACAGGCGAAACTATTCGTGCCGCAAGGGCCGGATAGCGGCCGGCCGGGCGAGGCGCCAGTCTGCCGTCGAGAATTGCACGGAGGTCTGCGAAGATGAGCGTCGTGAAGAAGATTCCCTCTCCCTCGGCCGCGGGTCCGAGACCGGCCAGCAGCCGCGCCAGCGCGGACCCGCGCCAGCTGGACCTGGCGCAGCGCGCCTGCGCCGCGCTCGATGCCGCCGGCGACGAGCGCCTGCACCTGGCCGATCTCGCCGCCGATCTGGGCAGCACCCCCTGGGCGCTGACCCGCGCCTTTCGCCGGGTGCTGGGCCTGACCCCGACGGCCTACGCGGAGGAGCGTCGCCAGCGTCGGTTCCGCGCCGAGCTGCGGCAGGGCGAGTCGGTGGCGAGCGCCACCTACGGCGCGGGCTATGGCTCCTCCTCGCGGGTCTACGAGGACGTCGGGCGGCGCTTCGGCATGACGCCCGCCTCCTATCGCAAGGGCGGCAAGGGGGCGGAAATCGCCTATGCCACGGCCGACTCCCCGCTCGGCTGCCTGCTGGTGGCGACGACGGCGCAGGGCGTCTGCTTCGTGGCGCTGGGCGAGAGCCCGGCCGCGCTGGAGGCGGAGCTCTCCGCCGAATTCCCGGCCGCCGCCCGTCTGCAGCGGGATTCCGCCCGCCTGGCGCCGGCCATCGACGCGGTGGTCGCCTATCTGGAGGGCGAGGTGCCGCATCCGGAACTGCCGCTCGACATCCGCGCCACCGCCTTCCAGCGGCGGGTCTGGCAGGAACTGCTGGCGATCCCGCCGGGCGAGACCCGCAGCTATGGCGAGGTGGCGGCCGCCCTCGGCCTGCCGCAGGCGCCGCGGGCCGTCGGACGGGCCTGCGCGTCGAACCCGGTGGCGCTGCTGATTCCCTGCCACCGCGTCACCCGCGGGAACGACGCGCTGGGCGGCTATCGCTGGGGCCTGGAGCGCAAGGCCAAGCTGTTGACCGCCGAAGCCGAGCGCGGCTGAGGTCGCTCGCTACTCCAGCCCCTCGAAGAGGGCGGTGGAGAGATAGCGCTCGGCGGCCGAGGGCAGCACCACGACCAGGCGCTTGCCCGCCATCTCCGGCCGCCGTCCGACCTCATAGGCGGCCGCCAGGGCGGCGCCGGAGGAGATGCCGACGGCAAGCCCCTCCTGGGCCGCCGCCTCGCGCGACAGGCGGAAGGCGGTCTCGGCGGCGATCGGCACAACCTCGTCGATCACCCGCCGGTCGAGGATCGCCGGGACGAAGCCGGCGCCGATGCCCTGAATCTTGTGCGGCCCCGGCTGGCCGCCGGAGAGGACGGCGCTGGCCTCCGGCTCGACCGCGACGATCCGGACCGCCGGCCGGCGCTCCTTCAGCAGCTGGCCGACGCCGGTGATCGTGCCGCCGGTGCCGATGCCGGCGACGAAGGCATCGATCCTGCCCTCGCAATCGGCCCAGATCTCCTCGGCCGTGGTCGCGCGGTGGATCGCCGGGTTGGTGGGATTCTCGAACTGCTGCGGCATCGCCGCGCCGGGGTGCGTGGCGACGATCTCCTGCGCCTTTGCGATGGCGCCCCGCATGCCCTCGGTCCCGGGCGTCAGCACCAGTTCCGCCCCCAGCAGGCGCAGCATGCGGCGGCGTTCGACCGACATGGTCTCCGGCATGGTGAGGATCAGGCGATAGCCCTTGGCGGCGGCCACGAAGGCCAAGGCGATGCCGGTGTTGCCGGAGGTCGGCTCGACCAGAAGCCCGCCCGGCCGCAGGCGGCCGTCGCGCTCCAGCCCCTCCACCATCGCCCGGCCGATCCGGTCCTTGACCGACGCCAGCGGATTGCGGAATTCGCACTTGGCGATCAGCTCCGCCTTGACGCCGTGCAGTTCCGCCAAGCGCCGCAGAGCCACCATCGGCGTGCGGCCGATGGTCTCCAGAACGGAAGACTGGATGCCGCCCGAGGTCATGCTTCGTGTCCTTCTGCCCGCACGATTGCAGTTCAGATCGAGAAGTCCGGATCGCCCTGCGGGCTGCCCTGGATCCCGAGCTGGCGCGCCCGCTCGCAGAGTTCCTCGACCGTCATGGCGTCGAAGCGCGCCATCATCTCGTCCTGCATCTGGGACCAGATCGGGCGCACCACGCGCCGGCCGAGCTCCGAACCCTCGCTTTCGTCGGCAACGTCGCCGGCGCCCTCGAGGTGGCGGACGATGCGGGTGATTTCGCCGAGCGAGATCAGGCGCTTCTCGCGCGCGAGCCGATAGCCGCCGCGCGGGCCGCGCTGCCCGGCCAGCACGCCCTCGTGCACCAGTTCCTGCAGTACCTGTTCGAGATAGCGCCGCGGGATGCCCTGGCGCTCCGAGATGTCGGTGGAGCGGACCGGCCGCGGACCGGCATTGTAGGCGATGTCGACGACGGCTTCGATCGCGAAGAGGAGCTTCTTCGAGAGCCGGAGCATGGCCTACTGCCCCTTGCCGCCCGCGGCCACGCCGGTGGAGCCGAAGCCGCCGCCACCGCGCGCCGTCTGATCGAGATCGTCGCGTTCCTCCCAGGCCGCCTGGATGACCGGCGCCACCACGAGCTGGGCGATGCGGTCGCCGCGGGCGATGGCGAAGGGCGCCTGGCCGTGATTGACCAGGATGACCCCGAGCTCGCCGCGATAGTCGGCATCGACGGTGCCGGGCGCATTCAGCACCGTGACGCCATGCTTCAGCGCCAGGCCCGAGCGCGGACGCACCTGGGCCTCGTAGCCCGGCGGCAGCGCGATGGCGAGGCCGGTCGGCAGCAGCCGCCGTTCGCCGGGGCCCAGGATGACGCTTTCCGTCACCGCCGCCAGCAGGTCGAGGCCGGCGCTCTGCGCGGTGGCATAGGCCGGCAGCGGCAGATCGGCGCCATGCGGCAGCCGGCGGAGGGCGACGGCGACGCTCATGGCGCCTCGGCAGCCGCGAAGTGCTGTGCAATGCGGGCCGCCAGCTGCTCGGCCACCGCCTCCTTGTCCATCAGCGGCCAGTCCTCCACGCCCTTCCCGTCGATCAGGTGGATCTCGTTCTCCGCCTGTCCGAAGACCCCGCCCTCGGCCACGTCGTTGGCGAGGATCCAGTCGCAGCCCTTGCGCTTCAGTTTCGCCTTGGCGGCCGCCACGACCTTCTCGGTCTCGGCGGCAAAGCCGACAACCAGCGCCGGGCGCTGCTTTCGCCGCTGCGCCAGGCTGGCCAGGATGTCCGGGTTCTCCGCCAGCGCCAGCGCCGGTGGCCCCTTGCCGCCCTTCTTGATCTTCTGTGCCGCCTGCTTGGCGACCCGCCAGTCGGCGACGGCGGCGGCGCAGACGGCGATGTCGGCGGGCAGCGCCGCCTCGCAGGCCGCCAGCATCTCTTCCGCGGTCTCCACCGCGACGACCGCCACGCCGGCCGGGTCGGGCAGGGACACCGGACCGCTGACCAGCGTCACCCTGGCGCCCTGGCGGGCCAGAGCGGCGGCGATGGCGTGTCCCTGGCGGCCGGAGGAGCGGTTGGCGATGTAGCGGACCGGGTCGATCGGCTCATGCGTCGGGCCGCTGGTGACGATGGCGTGCCGACCCGCGAGGGCCGCGCCAAGGGCGAAATAGGCATCGATCGCGGCCAGGATCGCCGCCGGCTCGGCCATGCGACCGAAACCGAACTCGCCGCAGGCCATGGGTCCCTCGTCGGGGCCGACCACCATGACGCCGCGGTGGCTCAGCATCGCGAGATTGGTCTGGGTGGCCGGGTGTTCCCACATGCGCACGTTCATCGCCGGCGCCACCAGCAGGTCCTTGTCGGTCGCCAGCAGCAGCGTCGAGGCCAGGTCGTCCGCCAGGCCCTGCGCCAGCTTGGCCAGGCTGTTGGCGCTGGCCGGCGCCATGACCACGAGATCGGCGGCGCGGGACAGCTGGATGTGGCCCATCTCGCTCTCGTCGGTCAGCGAGAAGAGCTCCTGGTAGACCTTTCGCTCGGTCAGGGCAGCCAGCGACAGCGGCGTGACGAACTGCGCGCCGCCGGCGGTCAGCACGGCAGTCACCTCGGCGCCCTGCTCGCGCAGGCGACGCACGAGTTCCAGGCTCTTGTAGGCGGCAATGCCGCCGGTCACGACCAGGAGGATGCGCTTGCCCGCCAGCATGAGTCTTTTGCCGTGTTGGGGAACGAAACAGCGAGCCTAGTGCCCTGCCGGTCGCCTTACAAGACGGCGACCAGCGCCAGGACGAAGGCCGCGCCGGAGAGCGCCAGGGCGAACCAGGCGACGCCGCGCGCGCGGCCGCGTTCAAGGCGCTCCAGCGTGTCGCGGCTCAGGCGCAGGCCGGGGCCGCGAAGATCGGCGGCGATGGCTTCCATGTCGGTAAGGAACTGCGGGATGCGGCTCATCACGCGGTTCAGGTCGCGGCCGGTCTGTGCGAGCCGCGCCTGCGGCCCGCGGTGCTCGCGGATCCACTGCTCGATCAGCGGCTGCGACAGGGTCCAGATGTTCATGTCCGGCGCCAGTTTCCGGCTGATCCCCTCGGCCATCATCATGTTCTTCTGCAGCAGCAGAAGCTGGGGCTGCACCTGCATCTGGAACGATTCGGTTAGCTGGAAGAGCTGCGCCAGCAGCTTGGCGAAGGAGATCTCCTGCAGCGGCCGCCCGACGATCGGCTCGCAGACGCTGCGCAGCGCCTGGGCGTAGATGTCGAGCGAGCGGCCGGGTGGCAGATAGCCGGCTTCCACCTGCACCTCGGCCAGGCGCCGGTAGTCGCCCTGCAGCGTCGCCACCATCATGTCGGCGAGGAAGAAGCGCGTCTTCTGGTCGAGCCGCCCCAGAATGCCGAAATCGACCGCGAAGACGTTGCCTTCGGCATCGACACCCATGTTTCCCGGATGCTGGTCGCCATGGAACGTGCCGTCGCGGAAGACCTGGTGGAAGAAGATGGTCGAGGCCTTCAGCAGGATCTCGCCCATGTCGTGGCCGGCGGCGATCAAGGCCGCGCGGTCGTCCAGCGGGATGCCGGACATCCTCGTCATCGTCAGCACCCGCCGGCTGGTGCGGCGCCAGTCGACGCGCGGCAGGTTGTAGGTCTCGTCGTCGGCGAAGTTTTCGTTGATCTCCGACATGCCGGCGGCCTCGATGCGCAGGTCCATCTCCATGCGCACCTGCTCGGCGAAGAGCGCGACGATCTCCTTCGGCTTCAGGCGCCGGAGGCGCGGCTGCGTCCGCTCCGCCATCGCCGCCAGCCAGGCGAAGAGTTCGAGGTCGCGCTCGAAGGCCAGCTCGATGCCGGGGCGCAGGATCTTCACCGCCACCTCGCGACCGGCTTCATCGGCGTCCTCGCCGGAGGCGGCGCGCGTGACGGCGAAATGCACCTGGGCCATCGAGGCAGCGGAAATCGGCTTGTCGTCAAACTGCGAGAAGAGCTGCTCGACCGGCGCCTCCAGCTCGCGCTCGACGATGGCGCGCGCCTCCTTGGCGTCAAAGGCGCCGACATGGTCCTGCAGCTGCGAGAGGTCCTGCGCCATCTCGTCGCCCAGCAGGTCGGCGCGGGTGGAGAGCGACTGGCCCAGCTTGATGTAGCTCGGCCCCAGCTCGGTCAGCGCACGCGCCAGCTTCTGCCCGGGCCGACCCTCGGCCTTGCGCCGCGAGAGCAGGCGCAGCACGAAGAGCGGCCCGCCGCCCAGGCCCATCTCCTCGAGTGCCGCGCCGGCATCGTGGCGCGCCAGCGTTCGCGCCGTGCCGAGCAGGCGCAGCACCATGCGGGTGGAAAGCAGCATGCCCATGCGCGCCGGCCCTAGATGCGCCAAGCCTGGTGGATGGCGGCGACGCCGCCGGTGAGGTTCTCGTAGCTGCCGCGCGACAGCCCCGCTGCAGCCATCATCGCCAGGAGGTCCTCCTGCGGCGGGAAGCGTCGGATCGATTCCACCAAGTACTGGTAGCTGTCGCGGTCGCGGGCGACGAGCTGGCCGATCCGCGGCAGGACCTGGAAGGAATAGAGATCGTAGAGCCGGGCCAGCGGTGCCAGCGCAACCTTGGAGAACTCCAGGCAGAGGAAACGCCCGCCGGGCTTCAGCACGCGCTTCGCCTCGGCCAGCGCCCGTTCCGGGCGGGTCACGTTGCGCAATCCGAAGGCGATGGTGTAGGCGTCCAGGCAGCGGTCCGGCAGAGGCAGGCACTCGGCATCCCCGGCGACCCACTGCAGGCTGCCCTCCGGCAGGCCGTGATCGATCGCCCGGTCGCGGCCGACCGCCAGCATGTCGGGCGTCAAGTCGAGCACGACCACGGAGGCCTCCGGCGCGCGCGACTTGATGCGGAAGGCGACGTCGCCGGTGCCGCCGGCGACGTCGAGCACCCGCCAGCCGGCGCGCGGCGCCAGACGGTCGACGAAGCGTGCCTTCCAGAGCCGGTGGACGCCGCCCGACATCAGGTCGTTCATCAGGTCGTAGCGCTGCGCCACGCTGCTGAAGACGCCCTGGACACGCCGCGCCTTCTCCTCCGCCTGGATGGTGGAGAAGCCGAAATGCGTCGTGCCGCGCTCGTCGAGGGGAGGCTCTTCGCTCATGCGGCAGGGAAGATAGCCGGGAAGGCGGGGGCGGGCCAGCCATCTGCGGCGGGACCCTCCCGCGCGCCACCTCCTGCCGCAGCACCTTGCGCCGGGCGGCGCGGCGCGCCTTATCATCGCCTCCCGCACGGGGGTCTGCCCGTGCCCGACGGAAACGGAACCGCCCGATGCCCGAACTTCCCGAGGTCGAAACGGTGATGCGCGGCCTGACCGGACCGCTGGCCGGGCGCCGGCTGGCGCGGGTCGATGTGCGGGTGCCGGCGCTGCGCTGGCCGCTGCCGGCCAATCTGGCGGCGCGGCTCGCCGGCCGCCGCGTGCTGCGGCTGTCGCGGCGCGCCAAGTACATCCTGATCGAGCTGGAGGGCGAGGAGGTGCTGCTGGCGCACCTTGGGATGAGCGGGCGCATGCTGGTGGTGCCGCCCGGGGTCCATCGGGCGGCGGAGACGCACGATCATGTCGTCCTGACCACCGAGGAGGGGCTGGAGGTGCGCTTCAACGATGCCCGGCGCTTCGGCATGCTCGACCTGATACCGCTGGCCGATCTGGCCGGCCATCGCCTGCTGCGCGATCTCGGGCCGGAACCGCTGGGCAACGCCTTCTCCGGCCCGGTGCTGGCGGCGGCGCTCCAGGGCAAGCGCACCCCGATCAAGGCGGCCATCCTCGACCAGAAGGTGGTGGCCGGCGTCGGCAATATCTACGCGAGCGAGGCGCTCTACGAGGCCGGCCTATCGCCGCGCCGCCTGGCGGCGACGGTGCAGGGCGCGCGCGCCGAACGCCTGGCCGGTGCGATCCGCAGCGTGCTGACACGGGCGATCGCCGCCGGCGGGTCCAGCCTGCGGGACTACGTCCAGGTCAACGGCGAACTCGGCTACTTCGCTCACCAGTGGGCGGTCTACGACCGCGAGGATCAGCCCTGCCCCGGTTGCGATTGCGGCCGCGGCATCCGCCGCCTGGTGCAGGCCGGGCGCTCGACTTTCTATTGTGCCGTCCGACAGCGCTAGGGTAGGAAAGGCCATGCGCAGGTTCACCAAGCGCCTCTTCGCCCTCCTAGTCGTCGCTCTGCCGGTCCTGTCGGCGGGCGTCTCCGGGGCGGCCCGTGCCGAGACCTTCTTGACCGCCATCGCCGACCTGCCCTTGGCCCCGGGCCTCAACGAGTTGAGCGGCCAGGGCCTGGTCTTCGACAAGCCGGGCGGCCGGATCGTCGAAGCCTACGCCGCCGGGCAGACCGCGGCGGCGGCGGTGAAAGTCTTCTATGGTGAAACCCTGCCGCAGCTCGGCTGGCAGCCGCTCGGTGGCGAATCCTGGCGCCGCGAGGGCGAGCGGCTCGACGTCACGGTGCTGAGCGAGACCGGTACGATCCTGGTCCGCTTCACCCTGCGCCCGGAATAGCCGCTGCCCCGGCGACGGCGGCGAGATGCGGCATCCTCGATGACGACACGCGAACAAGGAGAGCGTTTGATGGCGGTGAGCTACGAGATGATCCTGGTCGAAACCAAGGGGGCGGTCGGCCTGGTTACGCTGAACCGCCCGCAGGCGCTGAACGCGCTCTGCGTCCAGCTGATGCAAGAGCTGGGCGCCGCGCTGAAGGCCTTCGACGCCGACGATACCATCGGCGCGATCGTCGTGACCGGCTCGGAGAAGGCCTTCGCGGCCGGCGCCGACATCAAGGAAATGAAGGACAAGTCGTACCAGGATGTCCTGAAGGAGGACTTCATCACGGCCGAGTGGGAGGTGATTCCCACCATCCGCAAGCCGGTTATCGCGGCGGTCGCCGGCTTCGCGCTGGGCGGCGGCTGCGAGGTCGCGATGATGTGCGACATGATCATCGCCGCCGAGACGGCGAAGTTCGGCCAGCCGGAGATCCGGCTGGGCACCATACCCGGTTCCGGCGGCACGCAGCGCCTGACCCGCGCCGTCGGCAAGGCCAAGGCCATGGATCTCTGCCTCACCGGCCGCATGATGGATGCCGCCGAGGCGGAGCGCTCCGGCCTGGTGGCGCGTGTCGTGCCGGCCGACAAGCTGCTGGAGACGGCCCTGGAGGTGGCGGGTGCCATCGCCGGCTTCTCGCAGCCGGTCGTCTCGGTCTGCAAGGAGGCGGTGAACCGCGCCTTCGAGACCACCCTGGCCGAGGGCGTGAAATTCGAACGGCGTGTCTTCCATGCCACTTTCGCGCTCGATGACCGCAAGGAGGGGATGGAGGCCTTCGCCGCCAAGCGAAAGGCCGATTTCAAGCACCGCTAGGCGAGCGCCGGCCGGGCGCCGGGCGCCCGGCGGTCGTCCGCCTGCCGAGGGCCGCGTCGCCCGGGAGTTGACGTACTCCCGGGCTGCGGCTATAACCCCGCGCCTCCGGCCCCTGGCACTCGCCGCGGGGCCGGACGCCCATGCCATCTAGAGAAAGCGAAGCAGGTCCTCCATGGCCAATCACAAATCGGCCGAGAAGCGCAATCGTCGCGCCCAGCGCCGCACCGAGATCAACGGCGCGCGCGTCAGCCGCATCCGCACCGAACTGAAGAAGGTGGAGACCGCCATCGCGTCCGGCGACAAGTCCGCCGCGAGCGATGCCTTCAAGCAGGCGCAGCCCGAGCTGATGCGCGGCGTGACCAAGGGTGTGGTGCACAAGAACACCGCATCGCGGAAGCTCTCGCGCCTCTCCAGCCGCATCAAGTCGCTCGGCTGAGTCGCGCTGCCGCCGCCGCGACCCGCGGCGGCTTTCGATCCAATCGCCTATCATGACTCCAGCACGGCGTGCGCCAGCGCACGCCGTGCGCGGTTGTGCACGCTTCACACATTAATCGGCTTAAAAATCTGCGGCCAGGGGCGCAGGAGTCGCTTGCCAGCGGAGCGCCCCTGTGGCTAAATCAATCCGCCGCCAACGAGAGCGGCCACCAATAAAAATCGCAGAAAAATAAGTAAAAACGAAAAGCTTTATTGGCTGAATATTATGTTGAGCGGGGAAGTCGGGGTGGAAACCAATCGCACCAAGTGTCTTTACTGTGCCCGGTCGGGGAGCCAGTCGGCCTCGGCCTGAAGCTGGTCGCTCGGACGACAAAGGCTCAAAGGTACGAGGCCGCAGCCTTCCTCTAGGGAAGCGCTACGGATAAGCCTCGCTTCGGCGGGGTTCGCGGGTAGCAATCGAGCTTGGAGCAGGTGGGGCATGAGAGTCTGGGTCGGGGCGATCGACGGTACGAAATCCTTGCGGATCGAGGGCAATTCTGGCGGGCGCGCGCTTCGCGCCGGCCAGATCTGAGCGCGGGGGGCTCCGCCATGACCCTGAAGCCGCAGTTCGATCAGTCTATCGAGGATTCCTGGGCCCGCGTCCGCAGCCGCCTGCGCACCGAGGTCGGCGAGGCCGCCTTCCGTTCCTGGCTGAAGCCGCTGGCGCTGCTGGCCGCTCGCGATGCCATGGTGCGCATGGCGGTGCCGACCCGCTTCATGCGCGACTGGGTGCAGTCCAACTATTCGCAGCGCATCCAGGAACTCTGGCTCGACGAGGATGCCACGCTGCTCGGCATCGAGATCGTGGTGCAGCCGCCGGCACGGCCGCAGCCGAAGCCCGGCGATCCGCGACAGGGTGGACGCGAGGGCGCGAACGGCGATGGGCGCCCGGCCGATGGCCGGCCGGCGATCGCGCACGCCGTGCATGACGAGCCGCAGCGCGCGGCGCCGCGCGCGGAAGAGCGCCGCGACATCTCGGCGCCGCTCGATCCGCGCTTCACCTTCGACAACTTCGTCGTCGGCAAGCCGAACGAGCTGGCCTATGCCGCGGCACGGCGTGTCGCCGAGGCCAAGGAAGTGCCCTTCAACCCGCTGTTCCTCTACGGCGGCGTGGGGCTCGGCAAGACCCACCTGATGCACGCCATCGCCTGGCATATCCGGACCCGGCAGCCGGAACGGCGGATGATCTACATCACCGCCGAGAAGTTCATGTACCAGTTCGTCCTGGCGCTCCGGACCAAGGACACCATGGCCTTCAAGGAGCAGTTCCGCTCGGTCGATATCCTGATGATCGACGACGTGCAGTTCATCGCGGGCCGCGAGGCGACGCAGGAGGAGTTCTTCCACACCTTCAACGCGCTGGTCGACCAGAACCGCCAGGTGGTGATCTCGGCCGACAAGAGCCCGCACGACCTGGAGGGGATGGAGGAGCGGATGCGCTCCCGCCTCGGCTACGGGCTGGTCGCCGACCTCCACCCCACCACCTACGAACTGCGCCTCGGCATCCTCGCCTCCAAGGCCGAGCAGATGGGCGTGCCGATGCCGCCGAAGGTGCTGGAGTTCCTGGCGCACAAGATCACCTCGAACGTGCGCGAGCTCGAAGGCGCGCTGAACCGGATCGTGGCGCACGCGACGCTGGTGGGACGGCCGATCACGCTGGAATCGACGCAGGAGCTGCTGCACGACGTGCTGCGTGCCAACGACCGGCGCGTCACGATCGAGGAGATCCAGAAGCGCGTCGCCGAGCACTACAACATCAAGCTGACCGAGATGTTCTCCGCCCGGCGCGCACGGGCCGTGGCACGGCCGCGGCAGGTCGCGATGTACCTGGCCAAGCAGTTGACCTCGCGGTCCCTGCCGGAGATCGGGCGCAAGTTCGGAGGGCGGGATCACACCACGGTCATGCACGCGGTCAAGAAGGTCGATGAGCTGAAGGCCCAGGACAACTCCTTTGCCGAAGACATCGACCTGCTTCGCCGGATGCTCGAGGGCTGACGCCAGCCCTGGCGCGCGGGCACGAAGGACATGACCTCCGTCATCGTCTCAGCCGCCGACGATCGCTACTACCACCTGCTGCAGGGCCTGGTGCTCTCGCTGCGGGCGCAGCCCTCCAGCCGCGCGCTGCCGCTGGTCGTGCTCGACGTCGGGCTGGGCGAGGCCGAGCGAGCCTGGCTGGCATCGCAGTCGGTGAGCTGCGTCGCCGCCAGCCTGCCGCCGCTGCCGGCGCGCGCGGACGGCCGGCCATCGCTCTCCGTCGCCCAGCGCCTGCGCCCGCATCTGCCGCGCCTGGTGCCGGGCTACGAAACCTATCTCTGGATGGATGCCGATCTCTGGGTACAGCTCGATTGGCTGGTGCCGCTGTTCCTCGCGGCCGCGGCCGCCGGTGCCATGGCCATCGTGCCGGAGGTGCATGTCGCCTACCCGTCGCTCTACGGGCCGCAGCAGTTCAAGGGCATGCACGGCACCTACCGCCGCCTCTTCGATCAGGCCACCGCCGACGCGCTGGCGCCGAATCCGACGATCAACTCGGGGCTCTTCGCGCTCCGGGGCAGTGCGCCGCACTGGGACCTCTGGGACCGGACGCTGCAGGCGATCCTGGAGAAGGACAGCTTCTACTACGCCGAGCAGATGGCCTTGAACCACCTGCTCTACAGCCGGCCGCGGGAAGCGCCGGCGCGCTTCCTCCCGGCGGCCTGCAACTGGATCTGCCATCAGGCCCTGCCGGTCCTCGACCACCGCAGCGGCCTGCTCTGCGACCCCACGCCGCCGCACACGCCGCTGGCCGCCGTGCATCTCACGGTGGGTGCCAAGGAGGGCGAGAAGACGCTGCGCTCCACCGACGGCAGCCAGGTCACGCGCTCGCTGCGCTATCGGGGCGGCGCGGACTAGGGTCCCGCTACTGACAACTATTCGCATTGGGATCGGCCCGGCTGACCGCCCGGCCGGCGGGGTCCCGCGGCCGGGAGAAAATGTCGCTTGCGGCTAGGTTTTCCCTGGCCCGCAAGCTATAGTGCTTGACCTCTTCCCAACGGCGATTCGCGCGATGGCGCGCGCTGGCCGGAACGGGGGTCCGGCGGCCCTTTCCGGGCGACCGGATCGACCTGCCAACGGTTCCTGACACCATCCCACACCGGCAAGAAATCTCATGAAGATCACCATTGAACGCGCGGCTCTCCTGAAGGCCCTGGCTCACGTCCAGAGCGTCGTCGAACGGCGGAACACCATCCCGATCCTCTCCAATGTCCTGATGGAGGCGAAGGGCGGCAAGCTGCGGCTGAACGCCACCGACATGGACCTCACGATCGTCGAGCAGGTTCCCGCCGAGGTGCAGACCGCGGGCGCCACCACCGCGCCGGCCCATACGCTCTACGACATCGTCCGCAAGCTGCCGGATGGCTCCGAGGTCGAGCTCTCGACCGAAGAGAGCGACGGCCAGATGGTGCTGACCGCAGGCCGCTCCACCTTCACGCTCTCGACCCTGCCGAAGGAGGACTTCCCGGCCGGTGGCACCGGCGAGCTGCCGACGGTCTTCGCCCTCGAGGCCCAGTCGCTGAAGGACCTGATCGACCGGACGCGCTTCGCGATCTCCACCGAGGAGACGCGCTACTACCTGAACGGCATCTACCTGCACGATACCAAGGTCGGCGACGTCTCGCTGCTGCGCGCCGTGGCCACCGACGGCCATCGCCTGGCGCGCTTCGAGATGGCGCTGCCGGAGGGCGGCGGCGGCATGCCAGGCGTCATCGTGCCGCGCAAGGCAGTGACCGAGGTGCGCAAGCTGCTGGAGGAGTGCGAGGGGCCGGTGGAGGTGGCGCTGTCCGAGACGCGGGTGCGCTTCTCCTTCGATTCCACCGTGCTGACCTCGAAGCTGATCGACGGCACCTTTCCCGACTACGAGCGCGTGATCCCCAGCGGCAACGACAAGGTGCTCGGCGTCGATGGCAAGGTCTTCCGCGAAGCGGTGGACCGCGTCTCCACCATCTCCACAGAGAAGAGCCGTGCGGTGAAGCTGGCGCTGGGCAAGGGGCAGCTCACGCTCTCCGCCTCCAGCCCGGAGAACGGCACAGCGGTGGAGGAACTGGAGGTCGACTACGGCGGCCAGGGCCTGGAGATCGGCTTCAACTCCCGCTACCTGATCGAGATCGCGCAGCAGATCAGCGGCGCCGAGATGCATTTCCGCATGGCAGACGCAGCCTCGCCGACCATCGTGACCGATCCGAAGGACGAGTCGGCGCTCTACGTCATCATGCCAATGCGGGTCTGACGGTGCCTTGAACGAAGCGCTGGCCATTCGACCGGCGACCAGCAGCCCGGAGCCGGGCGGGCGGATCACTGCGGCGGCGCCGGCCCTCTGGCTCTCGCGACTGCTGCTCACCGCCTTCCGCTGCTACGGCGAGGCGGGCCTGACGCTGGATCGCCGGCCACTGGTGCTGACAGGGGCGAACGGCGCCGGCAAGACGAACCTGCTGGAGGCGGTCTCGCTGCTGGCACCGGGACGCGGCCTGCGACGAGCGCGGCTGGGCGAGCTGGGCAGGCTGGGCGACGAACGGGCCTGGGCGGTGGCGGCGACGCTGGAGACCCCGGCCGGGCCTCGCCAGGTTGGCACCGGCCGCGACCCCGAGGCGCGCAGCGAGACGGAACGGCGCGTGGTGCGCCTCGACGGCCGCAGCGTGCGGAGCCAGGCGGCGCTGGCCGGCCTGGTCGACGCGGTCTGGCTGACGCCGCAGATGGACGGGCTCTGGCGCGAGGGGCCGGGCGAACGGCGGCGGTTTCTCGACCGCCTGGTCTACGGCTTCGCTCCGGCGCATGCCGGACGGGTCACGGCCTACGAGACCGCGCTGCGCGAGCGGTTGCGCCTGCTGACCGAGGGACGGGCCGATCCGGCCTGGCTGACGGCACTGGAAGCCGAGATGGCGGGGCGGGCGGTGGCGATTGCGGCGGCGCGGCGGGACCTGGTGGGAAAGCTGGCGGCGGCGACCGCGGTGTCCGGCGCCTTTCCGCAGGTCGGCCTGGCGTTGGCCGGGACGGTGGAGCGCTGGCTCGACGAGGGCAGTGCTCTGGAGATCGAGGAGCGGCTGGCGGCCGCCTGGAAGGCGGCCCGCGGCGAGGACGCCGGCAGCGGCACGACGGCGCTGGGGCCGCATCGCAGCGACCTCAGGGCGACGCACCTCGCCAAGCAGATGCCGGCGGAGCTCTGCTCCACCGGCGAGCAGAAGGCGCTGCTGGTCGCCGTGGTGCTGGCGCACGCGCGGCTGGTGACGGCGAACAGCGGACGTGCGCCGCTGCTGCTGCTGGACGAGGTGGCGGCGCACCTCGACGAGGATCGCCGCGCGGCGCTCTTCGCCGAGATCGTGGACCTCGGTGCGCAGGCCTGGTTGACCGGCACCGACGAGGCAATCTTCACCCGCCTCGGCGAGGGCGCGCAGCGCTTCGCCGTGGCAGAGGGCCGCATTCGGCCCCACTAGAGAGCGAACGGACGAAACGATGAGCGAGCCGACGGAAGACAACGAAGAGCAGATCGGCGAGGGCCAGCGGGAAAGCGACCGCAGCCGTCGCACCGGTGCGGCCGCGGAGGACTACACCGAGGACGCCATCAAGGTGCTGCGCGGGCTCGAGGCCGTGCGCAAGCGCCCCGGCATGTACATCGGCGACACCGACGACGGCACCGGCCTGCATCACATGGTCTACGAGGTTGTCGACAACGCCATCGACGAGTCGCTCGCCGGCTATTGCGACAACGTCGAGGTCGTGCTGAACGGCGACGGCTCGGTCACGGTCACCGACAACGGCCGCGGCATTCCGGTCGGTATCCACGCCGAAGAGGGCATCTCGGCAGCCGAGGTCATCATGACCCAGCTGCACGCCGGCGGTAAGTTCGACCAGAACTCCTACAAGGTCTCGGGCGGTCTGCACGGCGTCGGCGTGTCGGTGGTGAACGCGCTCTCCTCGAAGCTCCACCTGAAGATCTGGCGCAAGGGCCACCTGCACGAGATGGATTTCGTCGACGGCGCCTCGGTGGCGCCGCTGGCGGTGACCGGCGACGCCGCCGGGAAGAGCGGCACGCAGGTGACCTTCCTGCCCTCGGTCGAGGTCTTCACGCAGACCGAGTTCGACTTCGCAACGCTGGAGCACCGCCTGCGCGAGCTGGCCTTCCTGAACTCCGGCGTCAAGCTGGTGCTGGTCGACGATCGCCACGCCGAGGCGCGGCGGGTGGAGATGCACTACGAGGGCGGCATCGCCGCTTTCGTGCGCTGGCTCGACCGCAGCAAGCAGGCGCTCCTGCCCGAGCCGGTGGTGATGCGGGCCGAGCGCGACGGTATCGTCGTCGAGTGTTCGCTGCAGTGGAACGACAGCTACCACGAGACCACGCTCTGCTTCACCAACAACATCCCGCAGCGCGACGGCGGCACCCATCTGGCCGGCTTCCGCGGCGCGCTCACCCGTCAGGTCAACAGCTACGCGACCGCCAGCGGGCTGATGAAGAAGGAGAAGGTCCAGCTGGCCGGCGACGACGCCCGCGAAGGGCTGACCTGTGTCCTCTCGGTGAAGGTGCCGGACCCGAAATTCTCCAGCCAGACCAAGGACAAGCTGGTTTCCTCGGAGGTCAGGCCGGTGGTCGAGGCCGTGGTGAACGAACAGCTGGCGCTCTATTTCGAGGAGCATCCGAACGAGGCCAAGCGCATCGTCGGCAAGGTGGTCGAGGCTGCCGCCGCACGCGAGGCGGCGCGCAAGGCGCGTGAGCTGACGCGGCGCAAGGGTGCGCTCGACATCGCCTCGCTGCCAGGAAAGCTGGCGGACTGCCAGGAGAAGGACCCGCGGCTCTCCGAACTGTTCCTGGTCGAGGGCGACAGCGCCGGCGGCTCGGCCAAGCAGGGTCGCGACCGCAAGAGCCAGGCGATCCTGCCGCTGCGCGGCAAGATCCTCAACGTCGAGCGCGCGCGCTTCGACAAGATGCTGTCCTCGAAGGAGATCGGCACGCTGGTGACGGCACTCGGCGCCGGCATCGGGCGCGACGAGTTCGACATCGAGAAGCTGCGCTATCACAAGATCATCATCATGACGGACGCCGATGTCGACGGCAGCCACATCCGCACGCTGCTGCTGACCTTCTTCTATCGGCAGATGCCGGAGATCGTGGAGCGCGGCTATCTCTACATCGCGCAGCCGCCGCTCTATCGCGCCAAGAAGGGCGAGCGCCTGAACTATCTGAAGGACGATCGTGCGCTGGAGTCCTTCCTGATCGAGGGCGGCGTCTCCGATACCGTCATGGTGCTCTCCGACGGCACGCAGCGGGCCGGCCAGGACCTGATCGACCTGACCCGCCAGGCGGCGCGCGTGCGGCTCCTGATCCAGCCGCTGGCCCTTCGCGTCGGCAATGCCGACGTGATCGAGCAGGCGGCGATCGCCGGCGCCCTCAGTCTCGAGCTGCTGGCCGATTCCGAGCGTGCGCGGGGCGCCGCGGCCGACATTGCCGCCAGGTTGAACGGGCTCTCCGCGGAGCACGAGCGCGGCTGGGAAGGGAAGGCCCTGCCCGATGGCGGCGGCCTGCTGTTCGAGCGCACGGTGCGCGGCGTCACCGAGCGCCGGCTGATCGACCAGACGGTGATCCGCTCCAGCGAGGCACGCCGCCTCGATGCCATGGCCGACGAACTGCTGTCGCTCTACCACCATCCCGCCGCGCTGCGCTTCAAGGACGGCGAGGCGCGCGTCGTCGGCCCGGTCTCGCTGGCCGACGGCATCTTCAAGCTTGGCCGCAAGGGCATCACCATCCAGCGCTACAAGGGCCTGGGCGAGATGAACCCGGAGCAGCTCTGGGAAACCACGCTGGATCGCGAGGTCCGCACCCTGCTGCAGGTTCGCATCGCGCATGCCGACGAGGCGGAGACGATCTTCGCCACCCTGATGGGTGACGTGGTCGAGCCGCGACGTGAGTTCATCCAGGCGAACGCCCTGCAGGTGGCGAATCTCGACGTCTAGGGCCGGCGTGGCGGCGCCGGTCGGCGGTTCGCCGCCATTCGTCCTTTGCATGGGCCTCGCTGCGCCGGCCTCGACTAGGCTGGCATTCGGCGGAGGCGGCGGCATGAAACATCCCGACTGGTACTACGACGACCTGCGGCAGGTCGGACTCGATTTCGAGGATCCTGCCCTGGTGGCGCGCTATGACGAGGCGCAGGGCGGCACGCTGGAGGCAGAGCGCGCGCTGGCGGACTACCTGATCTGGGATCAGGGACTCGCCGCCGCGGACATCGGCTGCGGCACGGGGCTCCTGGTGGCGGCCCTGGCGGAGCGCTGCGCGTCGGTCCTGGCGGTGGACGTCTCGGCGACGATGCTCGCCGTGGTGCGCCGCCGCTGTGAGCGGGCTGGCCTGACCAATGTCGAACTGCTGCGCGGCGGCTTCCTCTCCGCGGCGCTGCCCGACGCCTCCCTCGATCTCATCACCAGCCAGTATGCCTTTCACCACTTGCCGGATTTCTGGAAGGCGGCGGCGCTGGCCCGGCTCTATGCCGCGCTGCGGCCGGGCGGGCGGCTGTTCCTCGCCGATGTCGTGTTCGACTGCGGCCCCGAGGCCATCCCCACGGCGGTCGAGGGCTGGGCCGACTGGATGGCGCGCGAGGCCGGCTACAGCCGGGCCGAGGTGGCGACCCATGTGCGCGAGGAGCACTCGACCTTCGACTGGATCATGCGCGGCCTGATCCGGCGCAGCGGCTTCCAGCTTCTGGCGGCGACCCACGACGGCACGGTCTACGCCCGCTATCTGGCGAAGAAGCCGGAAGAGAGCGGGGTGCCGACGTCCTAGTCCCGGGACGCCCTCAGCGCCGTCCCGCGAAGAAGTCGGCGATGCGCCCGTTGGCCAGGGCGGGCTGTTCCCAGTGGACGAAGTGGCCCGCCTCGGCCGCCACTTCGAGGGCAATCTCATCGAAGACCTCGGTCAGGGTCTCCTGCCACTCGGGACGCAGGATCGGATCGCTGGCGCCCCAGAGCGAGTAGGCCGGCACGGCGATCTTCGGCGCCGGCGGCAGGTCGCCGGCCATCGCCTGCAGGCGGCGCTCGTTGACCGCGGCGTACCAGCGGAATCCGCCGGCCAGGCGGCCGGGCTTCAGGAAACTGTCGACCCACTCCTCCAGTGCTCCCTCGAAGGCGGCGGGGTCGTGTGCCCAGTGCCCCAGGAAATGCCGCAGGTAGGCGCGGCAGCTGTCGCGCGAGGCGCCGACCAGTTGCAGCGCCAGCGGCAGCTGGTGGAAGGCCTGGTACCATATCTCGCGAACCTGGCCGCCGGCGGTCCAGCGCGGGCCGATGCCGAAGTGCGGGCAGTCGAAGAAGAAGAGACCGGTCAGCCGTTCCGGGTGGCGCCGGGCGTAGTCCTGCGCCAGGAAGCCGCCGACGTCGTGGCTGACGATGCCGAAACGCTTGAGCCCCAATGCATCGACCAGCGCCTCCAGATCCTCGACGTAATGCTCGACGCTGCGGGCCTCGGCGCCGATGCTGTCGCCGAAATTCCTGAGATCCGGCGCCACGACGTCGAAGCGCTCGGCCAGGACCGGCAGGTTGCGGCGCCAGACCGCCGACCACTCCGGCCAGCCGTGCAGCAGCACCAGGGGCGGGCCGCTGCCCTCCCGGCGATAGGCGAGATCGAGGTCGGGAAGCTTCAGGTGCTGCATCGCTAACGCCCTGCCGTGGTGCCGCAGTCGAGGTTCACCGCCGCGCCGGTCATCGAGGGGAGGTTGGCGACCGCGAAGGCCAGTTCGCCGACCTCCTCGGGCCGGGTGAAGCGCTGTCGTGCGCCCTGCGGGTAGAGCGCGCGGATCCGGTCCAGATAGCCCTCCGGGTCGCCGTCGCCATAGCGCGCCGCCTGGTAGGCCAGCATCGGCGTCTCGACATCGCCCGGACAGAGACTGTTCACCCGCACGCCGAGCGGCGCCAGCTCCAGGGCCAGGGCCTTGCTGAAGAGCACCACGCCGCCTTTCGAGGCGCAGTAGACCGCCGCGCCGGCATTGCCCTGCAGGCCGGCGTCCGAGGCGATGGTGATGACCTGCCCCTCGTTCTCGATGAGTGCCGGGATGGCGTAGCGGCAGGCGAAGACCGTGCCCTTGAGGTTTACGTCGAGGCAGCGGTCGTACTCGGCTTCCGCGGTGGCCGCCGTCTCGCCCTCGATCCAGATGCCGGCCGCCGTCACCAGCAGGTCGAGACGGCCGAAGCGCTGCAAGGTGGCCGTGACCAGCCGCTCGCAGTCGGCAACGCGCGAGAGATCGCCTGCCACCGTCAGGGCGGTGGGGATCGTCCGGCCGGCGGCGGCCAGGGCCTCGCCCGGGAGGTCGCCCAGCGCGATCTCCGCGCCGGCGGCCAGGAAGCGATGGGCGATCGCCATGCCCATGCCGCCGGCGCCGCCGGTCACCAGCAGGACCTTGCCACGCCAGTCGTGCATGTCAGTACCAGTCCGCCGGTGCGCCCTTGTACTCGGCGATGGAGTTGCCGCCGTCGACGACGATAAGCTGGCCGGTCAGGTAGCTGGCTTCCGCGGCGGCCAGGAAGGCGACCACGGCGCCGATCTCGCCGGGCCGTCCCGAGCGGCCGATCGGGGTGTTCCGGCCGGCGAGCTTCTCCGGCAGGCTCTGGCTGGCCGTGGCGATCCAGCCGGGGGCGACGCAGTTCACCGTGATGCCGCGCCGCGCCACCTCGAGGGCCAGCGCCCGGCTCATCCCCAGCATCGCGGCCTTGGCGGCGGAGTAGGCGGCGCTGCCGGGGTTGCTGACCAGCGGGCCGGTGACGGAGGAGACCTGCACGATCCGGCCGAAGCGCCGCCGCAGCATGCCAGGCAGCACGGCACGGGTGACCAGGAAGGCGGTGTTGAGGCTGAGGTCGAGACCGCGCGCCCACTGCGCCTCGGTCAGGCGGTGCAGGTGACCGGCTGTTTCGTCGCCGTGGCCGGTCTGCACCATGCCGGCGTTATTCACTAGGATGTCGATCGGGCCGAGCTTGCGCTCGGTCTCGACGACCAGGCGCTCGGCGGCCTCGGCATCGGTCAGGTCGGCGACGAAGGCCGCCTTGTCGGCCGTCTTCGCCGGCAGGCTGGCCAGGCGCTGGAAGATCCGCTCGGTGGTCGAGGTGAGCGCCACCTTGGCGCCCTGCGCGGCGAGGATGGCGGCACTGGCATAGCCGATGCCGCGCGCGCTGCCTGCACCGGTAACCAGCGCGACGCGCCCCCTGACGCCGTCGAGCGTCGATGCCTTCCCCTGGCGGCTCAGCACCGCAGGGGCCTAACGGAGTTCTTCGTCGGCATAGGCCCCCCAGAAGTGATCCTTCTCCAGCCAGCCGCGGAAGCGGTGCTGGTCGGCGTCCTCGGCTGCGGCAAGGCACCAGGCCCCGGCGCAGCGCTCCAGCTTGACGATGACGCCCGGCTCCAGCCAGGCGACCACCGGCGCATCGGGAGCGCTCTCGGCGAGCAGCGCCCGGCGCTCGCCGGTGACCACCGCGGTGCGCTCCGCGGAGAGCATCGACTGGTGCACCCAGCCGCTGGTGCCGTGGCGGTCGCGGATCCGCCGCCAGGCTTCGAACTCGTCGATGATCTCCACCGGCAGGCCGCGGCGCTGATAGACCCAGTCGATCGGATAGCGGATGCCCGGTCCGGTGCGCAGGTTCACCTCGTCGGCCCGCAGACTGACGAAGCGTGGCAGGGGCAGGTTGGTGACGCCGCCCTTCTGCGAATCGGCGACCGGGTCGGCGGCCGCGTTCTGCGTCAGCGGACCGCTGTCCGCAGCCTCGCCGGTGACCGCCGCGCCGAGCGGCAGGGCCGGCAGCAGGCAGAGCAGCAGCAGCGCTCCGAGGCGGACGAGGAGGGGGCAAGGGGTGCGAATCATGATGCCGCCCAGTCTGGCGCCGATGGCGCCAAGGTCAAGACACGGCCTCGTGCGCGCCGCCCCTTGCTGGACAAGGGCTCCTGGCCGCCCGCTATGCGAAGGCCGGCGGAACGGGCGGGGAGGACGGATCGCCGGCTCCGCCGCTTCGAACCAGGTGACTGACAGGGAGGAAGACCGGGCATGCCGCAGAAAAAGAAACGGTCGTCGTCGTCACCCGCAAGCTGCCCGACGCCATCGAAACCCGCATGATGGAGCTGTTCAACGTCCAGCTGAACCTCGACGATCAGCCGATGGGCAAGGAAGCGCTGATCGAGGCGGTCAAGACCGCCGACGTGCTGGTTCCGACCGTCACCGACGCCATCGACAAGGGGATCCTGGCCCAGGCCGGCGAGAAACTGCGCCTGATCGCCAACTACGGCACCGGCGTCGACCACATCGACCTGGCCACCGCGCGCCAGCGCGGCATCACGGTCACCAACACCCCCGGCGTGCTGACCGAGGATACCGCCGACATGACCATGGCGCTGGTCCTCGCGGTCTCCCGGCGTTTGCTCGAAGGGGCGAACTTTCTCAAGACCCCGGACGAATGGAACGGCTGGTCGCCGACCTCGATGCTCGGCCACCGCATCTGGGGCAAGCGGCTCGGCATCATCGGCATGGGCCGCATCGGCACCGCGCTGGCGCGCCGCGCCAAGGGCTTCGGGCTGTCGGTCCACTACCACAACCGCCACCGCGTCCATCCCGACGTGGAGCAGGAGCTGGAGGCGACCTACTGGGAGAGCCTCGACCAGATGCTGGCGCGCATGGACATCATCTCGGTCAACTGCCCGCACACGCCGGCGACCTATCACCTGCTGTCGGCGCGCCGGCTCAAGCTGCTGCAGCCGCACTCGATCGTCGTCAACACCGCGCGCGGCGAAGTGATCGACGAGAACGCGCTGACCCGCATGCTGACGGCCGGCGAGATCGCCGGCGCCGGCCTCGACGTGTTCGAGCACGAGCCGGCGGTCAACCCCAAGCTGCTGCGCCTGGACAACGTCGTGCTGCTGCCGCACATGGGCTCGGCCACCATCGAGGGCCGCATCGACATGGGCGAGAAGGTGATCATCAACATCAAGACCTTCGTCGACGGCCATACCCCGCCGGACCGGGTGGTCGAGGCGCTGCTCTAGCGAGCGGCCGCCGGCCGGGCGCCGCTTCGCGCCCGACGCCCAGGGGCGGCCGCCACCGAACGTGGCGTGGGCGGCCATGGCCGGCACATTTCACCAAGGCGCGAATTAGGTGCTGCTATTATTCCTCCTTGGCGGCAACATCTGCCCCCTGAGATCGTATCTCCAAGGGGTCAGACGGACGCGCCAGCGTCCGTCACCGGCCTCCCTCCGAAAAGGAAGCAAGCGCGATGCGTGGGTCTCCCCTTCTCACCAGCGCCCTGCTGGTGGGTCTCTGCGCCCCGGCAGGCGCGGCCGTCGAGGTTATGCCGGGCACCGAATTCGCGACCTCCGGCTGGAACGGCGCGGCAATCTACGACGACAGCGGCACGCAGTTCCGTGCCTGCTACATGCTGCGCGACTTCGATGGGATCGGCCTGCTCTTCGCCCTGAACAGGGAGGGGCTCCTCTCCATCGGCTTCAGGAACGATTCCTGGTTCTTCGGCGAGGATTTCGAGGTGCCGCTGCGCATCCAGATGGACGACTGGGTCGATGTCGAGGTCACCGCCACCGCCGAGACCCCGCACGCGCTCTTCGTCGCGGCGGGCACCGGGAGCGACGTGATGGAGGCCCTGCGTCAGGGCCATGTGCTTTCGGTCTTCGGCGACATCGGCGGCTACCAGCTGCCGTTGACCGGCACCACGAATGCGCTGCCGGCCCTGGCGGACTGCGTCGCCAGCGTGCCTGAGGCGCCCGGCAAGCCGCCGCTGACCGCGGAGGAGAAGGAGGTCGTTCGCGCCCTGGCGCTCTATCCGGGCAACGTGCGCGAGGCGATCCTCGAGGCCACGCTGCGGCCCGACCTGATCGCGGCCCTGAATGACATCGCCACGCAGTCGCGCCAGGACTTCCGCGCCCTGGTCGGCGACCTGCCGCGCGACAGCCAGGCGCTGGTCTGGGAGGTCGTGCGCTATCCGGCGATGCTGGACTCGCTTGTCGCCCTTGGGCCCTCGCCATCGGAGGACGCCGTCAGGGCCGCCATTGCCACCCAGCCGGCCGACGCCCAGGAAAGCCTGCTGCTGTTGATGGCGCAGGAGCCCGATCTGGCGGAACAGGCGCACGATGTCCGCCTGCAGGCCGAGCAGCGGACGAGCGACCTGCTGTCGAGGGAGCCGCTGCAAGTCGAGAGCGCTTTCCGCATCGTGCTGGAGCAGCCGGAGGCGCTATCCAAGATGAGCGAGCGGCCCGATCTCGTGGCACGGATCGCCGAGGTCTACCGCCGCGATCCGGCTCTGGTTCTCTCCCGCCTGGAGGAGATCGCCCAGGAGATCGACGCCAACTACGAGGCATCGGTACAGGCCTGGGCGCAGCAGCTGGAGGCCAATCCGGCGGCGGCCGAGGAACTGGTCGAGGCGAGCCGCCTCTACGCCGAGGAGAATGGCCTGCCGCCGCCGGCGCAGGAAGCGTCCGATCCAACCACCGAAGTCTCGGTCGACGACGCGATCGTGGCCGCGGCACCGGGCGAAGGTGTCGAAGGCGAGGAACTGGTCCCCTATCCCTACTACTACGGGCCGCCGCCCGGCCAGGAGGCCTACTACCCCTACCAGCCGCAGGACAGCGCCGGCTTCTATCTCAACGAGCTCGGCGAGCTCGTGGTGGTCAGCCTGATGACCTATGCCTTCGTCGACTGGCTGTTCGACGACGACGACGACTATTGGGACCGTTACCCCGACCTGTCTTCCGAGGTGATCATCAACGTCGACCGCACCAACATCTGGATCGGCGGCGGGAACGACCGCGTGCGCGACTGGGTCGACGACAATCGCCATGACCTGCCGGACGGCTGGTTCGACAACGATGGCGATCTGCGCGATCGGATGGGCGACTACGCCGATGCTCACCGCGACTTCGAGGACTGGCGTGACAAGAATGGCGGCAAGGGGTCGCTGGACGACTTCGTCAAGGATCGCGGCGACAGGTTCCCCGGGCTGGCCGATCAGGTCGGCAAGTTCGAGGGCAAGGACGGCGGCAGGAAGCAGCTCGACCAGATCGCCGGCACTCTCGGCGACAAAGGCGGCGGCAAGCTCAAGGACACGGCCAAGGGCAAGAGCCTGCTCGATGGCTTCAAGGGCAATGACAAGAAGGCCACGCTCGGCAGCGGCGGTTTGCTGGCCAAGGACAATAGCGGCGGCGGCTTCGTCAAGAAAGGTGGCGAGAAGTCCAAGGTCAAGTTGAAGAAAAAAGACAAGACCGAGAAAAAGAACACCAAGAAGAAGAATCGCGAGCAAACGTGGAAGGGCGAAGGCAAGAAAAAGAAGAGGAAATAGACCCTCCTGGAGGTCGGCCCGCTGCCGCTACTCCGCGGCGCAAACCGCCGGCTGGTAGTCGACGTCGTCCAGGCCCTTGATCGTCGCCTGCGGGCCGCAGAGCGGGCAGGCCGGGTCGGGCCTGGTGCGGATCGTGCGGAAGGTGGTGGCGAGCGCCTCGTAGAGCAGCAGGCGGCCGGCCAGCGTCTCGCCGGCACCGACGATCTCCTTCACCGCCTCGATGGCGGCGAGCGAGCCCATCACGCCTGGCAAGGCGCCCAGCACCCCGACGTCGGCGCAGGATTCCTTCGGGTCCTCGCCCTGCTGGCCGAAGAGGCAGCGATAGCAGGGCGTCCCGTCGTGGCGATGCGCATGGAAGGTCGTGAGCTGCCCGTCGAAGCGCATGATGGCGGCGGAGACCAGCGTGCGGCCGGCAAGATAGCAGGCGTCATTCGAGAGATAGCGGGTGGCGAAGTTGTCGGAGCCGTCGAGCACCAGGTCGTAGGCGCCCGCCAGGGCCAGGGCGTTCTCGGCCGTGAAGCGCTCGCGGTGCGCCTCGATGGTCACGTCGGGATTCAGCGCCGCTATGAAGTCGGCGGCGCTCTCGACCTTCGAGCGGCCGATGTCGGCTTCGCCGTGGATCACCTGGCGCTGCAGGTTGGTGAGGTCGACCGCGTCGTCGTCGACCACGCCCAGGGTGCCGACGCCGGCGGCGGCCAGATACATCAGGATCGGCGCGCCAAGCCCGCCGGCGCCGATCACCAGGACGCGGGCGGCCAGCAGCTTCTCCTGCCCCTCCTCGCCGATCTCCGGCAGGACCAGATGGCGGGCATAGCGTTCGATCTGGCGGTCGCTGAGCTCTTCCATGGAGGAAAGATAGGCCCTGCCGGCTGGGGAATGAAGGGGCGGGGCGCCGGCGGCCTCAGATCGCCGCGCCGGGGACCCAGAGATAGTTGTCGGCGTCGAGCAGATAGGCTTCGCGCAGGCCGTGCGGCTTGTCGGCGGTGGCGGCCAGCACGGTGAAACCGGCGGCGCGCGCCCGCGCCTCGGCGGCGTCGGGATCGATGCCGTAGAGCCGCAGTTCGCAGCCCAGGCCGCGCACCGCGCCGTCGCCCAGCAGCGGCAGCAGCGGATGGCGGTCGTAGGTGTGGTCGGCATGCAGCATCCAGACCGCGCCCTGGTGGCGCAGCACCGCGAAGTCGGCGTCGGCATAGACCTCCTCGACCTGCAGGACCTGGCGCTGGAAGGCCAGGGCCCGCGCCATGCTGGCGACCAGCAGGTTGATGCCCAGCCCCGTGAGGCTGCGGCCGAAATCGGCCGCCGACATGAAGGCTTCTCCCTCGCGCTGCTTCATTGTCGGGTCTCCTCTTCGCATTGTGCGGGTTGGCCGGCACTCCCCTGCCCGACTATAACCGCTGTCTGTCCCTTCCTGGCAGCCGTCCCTCACGCCACCCCAGCCGCGCGGAGCCCGCATGTCGCTTAGATCGCGGATCAAGGTCGAATCGCTGGCGATCGCCGCCCTGCTGACGATGGCGGTCGCGCTGGGGCCGCTGTCCACCGACCTCTATCTGCCCTCTCTGCCGGCCATCGGGACCTACTTCCAACGCAGCGTCGCCGATACCCAGTTGACCCTTTCGGTCTTCCTGGTCGGCTTCGCCTTCAGCCAGCTGATCTACGGCCCGCTCAGCGACCGCTTCGGACGGCGGCCGGTGATGCTGGGGGGGCTGACGATCTTCGTCGCCGCCTCGATCCTCTCGGCCTTCGCCTGGTCGCTGGAGGTGCTGATTGCCGCGCGCTTCCTGCAGTCGCTCGGGGTCTGTGCCGGGCCGGTGCTGGGCCGTGCCACGGTGCGCGACATCTACGGGCCGGAGCGCGCGGCCAAGGTGCTGTCCTACATGGCCAGCGCGATGGCGCTGGCGCCGGCCATCGCGCCGGTGATCGGCGGCCTGCTCGAGGGGCTCTTCGGCTGGCGCGCGAGCTTCTGGGCGCTGGTTGCCGTCGGGCTCTTCCTGCTGGCGGCCATCGCTCTGGTGCTGCCGGAGACCAACCGCTTCCGCGACGCCATGGCGCTGCGGCCGCGCCGCATCGTCGGGAACTTTGCCACGCTGCTCGGTCACCAGGCCTATCTCGGCTATGCGCTGATCGTCGCCTTCTCCTATTGCGGCATCTTCACCTTCATCTCCGGCTCCTCGTTCCTGCTGATCGGCACGCTGCAGCTCACGCCGCAGGCCTATGGCTTCACCTTCGGCGTGTTCGTGCTCGGCTACATGCTGGGGACCTTCATCTCCGGGCGCTTTGGCCAGCGGATCGGGCCATCGCGCCTGCTGGCGGCCGGCGCCCTGCTGGGCTTCCTCTGCGGCGCGGCCGGGCTGGGCCTGGCGCTGGCCGGCGTGCTCACCGTGGCCAGCGTCGTCGCGCCCTTTACCTTCTTCATGGTCGCCGTCGGTTTCATGGCGCCCAACGCCTTTGCCGGCGCGCTGCGCTACTATCCGCATATGGCCGGGGCGGCCTCGTCGCTGCTGGGCTTTCTGCAGATGGGAACGGCGGCGCTGATCGGCATCGGTGTCGGCCATCTGCATGACGGCACCGCCCTGCCGATGGCCGCGACCTTGGCCGCCACTTCGCTGGCCGGGCTGCTGGCCTGGCTGCTGCTGGTGCGCCCGGGCGCAGCCAAGGATCTCGCGACCCGCGCCCAGCCGACGGCCTGATCCCTCCGGCCTCGCGTCCGCGGCGACCGGAGGCTCAGCGGCCGCCCGCGTCGGGCTGTTCCATGCGCGGCAGCGGCAGGATCGCCGCCGGCGGCGCCTCCTGCTGCTCCTCGAGGCTCTCCAGGATGTTGGCGATCACGTCCTCGTCCGGTCCGGAGGTCGGCGGGTCGCCGGCCGCCGGCTGGCCGCCGCCCGGCAGCGCCGCCACCGGCTGGCCGTCGAGCGCCTCGCTCACCACGCGCTGGAACACGCGCGCCGGCAGGCTGCCGCCGGTCACCTTGTCCATCGGCGAGCCGTCGTCGTTGCCGATCCAGACGCCGACCACCAGCTCGGCGGTGTAGCCGAGGAACCAGGCGTCGCGGAAATCCTGGCTGGTGCCGGTCTTGCCGGCGGCCGGGCGGCCGGGGTCGGCGGCCTTGCCGGTGCCCCAGACGACCACGCCGCGCAGCAGGTCGCTCATCCGCTCGACAATCTCCGGCGCCACCACACGCGCCAGGCCGCTGGCCTGGCGGCGATAGAGCGTCGTCCCCTCGGTGCCGCGCACGCTCTCCAGCCCATAGGGCCACACGCCGTAGCCCTGATTGGCGAAGACGGCGTAGGAGGCCGTCAGCTCCAGCAGCGAGACCTCGCCGGCGCCGAGCGCCAGGGCCGGCACCTTGGGCAGCGCCGTGGTGATGCCCAGCCGCCGGGCCGCCTCGTAGACCTTCTGCGTGCCGGCGCGCTGCAGCAGCTGCACGGCCACCGAGTTGAGCGAACGGGCGAAGGCTTCGCGCAGCGTCACCTCGCCGTAGTAGCGCTCGTTGTAGTTTTCCGGCGACCAGCCGCCGATCGTGACCGGCTGATCGACGAAGCGACTGTCGGGCAGCAGGCCCGCCTCCAGGCCGGCGAGGAAGACGAAGAGCTTGAAGGCGGACCCCGGCTGGCGCAGGGCCTGGGTGGCGCGATTGAACTCGGAGCGCTGGTAGTCGCGGCCGCCGACCATGGCGAGCAGCCGCCCGTCGGGGCGCATCACCACGACAGCGCCTTCGCTGGCCCCCTCGCCGGTGCCCTGCTCGGCCAGCAGGTCGGCCAGGGCGGCCTCGGCGATGCGCTGGATGCGCGGATCCAGGGTCGTCTCCACCACGACGTCGCGGCCGATCTTGCCCAGGTAGCCGCCGACCTGGGAGAGCGCCCAGTCGGCGAAGTGGCGTCCGCTGTCATAGACCGGCGGCTGGCCGCTCGCCTTGGCGGCAAAGGCCTGTTCGGCCGTCGCCCGCTCGATGAAGCCGGCATCGACCATGGCGTCCAGCACCAGGCGGGTGCGCGCGTCGGCACCGGCTTGGTCGTTCGCCGGGTTGTAGCGCGACGGCGCCTTCAGCAGGCCGGCGATCATCGCCGCCTCGTAGAGGTCGAGGTCGCGGGCCGACTTGCCGAAATAGCGGCGGGCCGCGGCATCGACGCCGTAGGTGCCGGCGCCGAGATAGACGCGGTTCAGGTAGAGCGTGAGGATCTGCGTCTTGCTGTAGCGCCCCTCGAGCTGGATCGCCAGGATCGCCTCCTGCACCTTGCGCTTCAGGCTGCGTTCCGGCGTGAGGAAGAGGATCTTGGCAAGCTGCTGGGTGATGGTGGAGCCGCCCTGGCGCAACTCGCCCTCGGAGAGATTGATGAAGAGCGCGCGCGCCAGGCCCCAGATGTCGATGCCGAAGTGGTCGTAGAAGCGGCGGTCCTCGATGGCGATCACCGCCTTGGACACCCAGGGCGAGATCTCCTCCAGCCGGAGCGACTGGCCGTAGAGATCACCGTAGCTCACCAGCGTGGAGCCGTCGGCCGCGACCAGGGTGACGCTGGCGTTGCGCGTCTGCTGGGCGAACTGGTCGATGTCCGGCAGGTCGCGGGAATACCAGAGCGCCAGGCCACCGACCGCCAGCATGCCCCAGAGCAGGACGACGAGCGACCAGGTGGCGATGCGGACCCACAGAGGCCGCTGCCGCCGCGTCTTCGCCTTGCCGCCGGTGCGCCGCCGGCCACCGGCCGCCGCGGCCGTGCCACGGCCCTTGGCGGTCTTGCGGGGCGTGCCCTTGGCGCTCTGGCCCCTCGCGGCGGCGCCCTTCGACGGTGCCGCCTTCGCCGTCTGGCGCGGCTTGCCGGCCGCTGCCGGGCGACGCGGCGCGCGCAGCTCGGGGAGGCCGCCCGCGCCATTGCCCTGGCTCCTGGCGCCGCCCTTGCTGCGGCCTGTCGTGCGTCTTGCGGTTCCGTCCGGCATCTTCAATAGTCAGCCACTCGGGGTGAAGGGGACCAGGAATCTTGTGGCCATTCCGGGCCAGGACGAAAAGCAAGCTGATGCCGCTTTGTGGCGGCGTCGTGACCCCGGCGGGGCCGGTCGAGATCCGCCGCTGCGGGCCTGACGACGGGCGCGACGTGGTGCGCCTGCTTGCCGCGCTCGCCCGCCACGAAGGCTATCCGCCGCCCGGCTTCACCTATGACGGCTATCGCGAAGAGGTGGTCTCGCCCAACGGCTCGCTGCGCGGCTTCATCGCGCGGCAGGGCCCGCAGGCCGTCGGCTACACGCTGTACCACCCCGCCTACGATACCCAGTCCGGCGAGCGCGGCGCCTACATGGTCGACCTCTTCGTCGAGGAGGCGATGCGCGGACACGGCGTCGGCCGGGCGCTGATGGGCGCGGTGGCGCGCAGCGCCGCCGGCTGGGGCGGCAGCTTCCTCTGGTGGTCGGCGAAGAGCGGCAACCAGGTGGCCATGGGGTTCTATGCCGGCATCGGCGAGGAGGAGCGCTCGGTGGCGACCTGGGCCTGCTTCGGTGAAGGCTTCCGCAAACTGCAGGAGCAGTGACCGGTGGCCGGCGCGCCGACCGCGGCGCTCAGCCGTAGCGCCAGAGCGTCTGGCCATGGCGCACCAGCCAACGGCGTGGCGCGGCGACCTCGGGCGTGAGGCGGCCGCAAAGCTTCCAGAAGCGCTCCGAGTGATTGAGGTGCACCAGGTGCGCCACTTCGTGCGCCACCACGTAATCCAGCACCTTCAGTGGCGCGAAGATCAGCCGCCAGCAGAAGGAGAGGTCGCCCTGCGGCGAGCAGGAGCCCCAGCGCGTGCGGCTCTCGCGCAGCGTCACGCGCCGCACCTGGCGGTCGACCTCGCGGGCCTTGCTGCGGGTCATCGGCTGGATCGTCTCCAGCGCGTGACGGCGCAGGAAGTCGCCGACGCGGCGCGCGACGAAATCCTCATGCCCCGACACGCAGAGACGATCCTCCTCGAGCCAGACGCCGCGCCGTGCTTCCGGCAGGTGGCAGATGCGATAGCTGGTGCCGGCGAGCGGCAGGCTGTTGCCGGGCGTGTAGAGCACCGGCTCCGGCAGCGCTGCCAGGCGATTGACGATCCAGTCGGTGTTTTTCCGACAGAAGGCGAGGCCCTCTTCGATGTCGACGCGTTGCGGCAGCACCAGGCGAACCTGGCGCTGCGTATGATCGACAGTGATGGTCAGTCGGCGCGCGCGGCCGTTCCACTGCACGGCAAGCGGAACGTTGATGCCGTCCAGTAGGATCTCGCCGGGAATCTCTCCGTCGCGTGGCATCGTTCCTCTATAGGAAAATTTTCCGCGTCGCCTCAAGCCTTGATGACGGCGGCGCATCGGGGGATGGCGAAGGCAATGGCGCTGCAGCGATGCCCTCGCTTATCATCCCGCGCCATGCGTATGAAGAGACTACTCGTCGCGGTCGGCCTTCTGGTCCTCGTCGCCTTCGTCGGCTTCGCGGTCTATTGGTGGATTGCCGCCGACCGCTTGCGGCAGGGGCTGGAGGAGATGCGCACGCAGCTCGCGGCCTTCGGCATCGTCGTCGAGAGCGGCGAACCGGAGATCGGCGGCTTCCCGCTGCGCCTCACCGTGCGCCTGCCGAAGCCGGTGTTGACGCTGGAGGATGGTAGCCGTGTCACCGGGCCGCAGGCCATCGATGGCGCCGTCTGGCTGTGGGACCTGCGCCACCTCGCGCTGAGCGGTCCCGGCCGCTATCAGATCTCGCTGCCGCAGAACGATCTGCAGTTCGAGGCGCAGGGTGTCAGCCTGGAGCTCGAACTCGAGGACGGGCTGTTCGATGCAGTCGCCTTGGAGCTCGAGTCGGCGGTGCTGACCAATCAATCGACGACGCAGAGTCTCGCGGTCGAGCAGCTGTCGATATCGCTGGAGCAGATGCTGCCGCGCGACGGTCGCGGTCACGACACCGCCTTTTCTCTGCGCCTGGCCGGAATGCCGCTGCCGCCGCAGGCGGAGACCGCCAGGGCCCTGCTCGGCGAGCAGATCGACCGTGTGGTGCTGTCCGGCCGCTTCCAGGGAGTGCTGCTGCCCGGCAGCCCGCGGGACATGGCCGCGCTCTGGCGCGATGGCGGCGGCATCGTCGATTTCGAGGAGATCGAGATCGCCTGGGGCGATCTGCGCCTCGAGGGCGCGGGCACCGTGACGCTGGACGAGGCCTTTCGTCCGCTGGGCGCCTTCAGCTTCGAGAGCGCCGGCCTGCTCGCGCTGGTGCGCCGCCTGGGCGAGGGCGGTGCCATCGAGGCCGAGACGGCGCGGGCGCTGGATATCGGTCTCTCGGAACTGGTGAGCGGGCGCGATGCGCTGGGCCGGGCGGAGATCGCGCTGCCGGTGACGCTGCAGGACGGGCAGCTCACCTTTGCCCGCGTGCCGGTCGGCCCGCTGCGGCCGCTCTTCTGAGGCCTCTCCAGCGCCGCCTGGCACCGGTGCCGGCGTCAGCCCTTGGCGCCGGGCTCGCGCGGATCGAAGCTGCCGGCCTGCTGCGCCTCGACGATGCCGCGCCGCAGCGCGCGGGTCTTGGTGAAGTGCGCCTCCAGGGCCTCGCCCTCGCCCCAGCGGATGGCGCGCTGCAGGGCCGTCAGGTCCTCGGTGAAGCGCTGCAGCATCTCCAACACCGCCTCGCGGTTGTTCAGGAAGACGTCGCGCCACATCACCGGATCGGAGGCGGCGATGCGGGTGAAGTCGCGGAAGCCGCCGGCGGAGTAGCGCACGACCTCGCCCTGGGCGCTGTCCTCGAGCTGCGTGGCCGTGCCGACGATGGTGTAGGCGATGAGGTGAGGCAGGTGCGAGGTGATCGCCAGTACCTTGTCGTGGTGCTGCGCGTCCATCACCTCGACGCGGCTGCCGCAGTCCTGCCAGAGGCGGGTCAGGCGCTCCAATGCGGCCTCGTCGGTACCCGGCGGCGGGGTCAGGATGCACCAGCGCTTGTCGAAGAGCTCGGCGAAGCCGGCCTCGGGTCCGGAGTGCTCGGTGCCGGCGATCGGATGGCCGGGGATGAAGTGCACGCCGCTGGGAATGTAGGGGCCGACGTCGCGCACCACGGCCTGCTTCACCGAACCGACGTCGGTGACGATGGCGCCGGCGGCGAGCGCCGGCTCCATGGCGCGCGCCAGATCGGCGTAGGCGCCGACCGGCGTTGCCAGGATCACCAGGTCCGCCCCGGCGACCGCCTGCGCGGGATCGGCCTCGACGCGGTCGGCCAGTTGCAGCGTGGCGATCTTCTGCCGCGTGGCCTCGCTGCGCGCCAGGCCGACGATCTCGCCCGCCAGCGAACGCTGGCGCAGGACGCGGGCCAGCGACGAACCGATCAGGCCGACGCCCAGGATGGCGACGCGCCGGAAAAGCGGCTCGCTCATCGCAGCCAGTCCTTCAGGCTCGCCAGCGTTGCCTGCAGTTCCTCCTCCAGGCCGATGGTGATGCGCAGGCAGTCCGGCAGCCCGTAGGCCGTCATGCCGCGCGCCAGCACGCCGTCTTGCTTGAGTTGGGCGAGGGCGTCCACCGCCGTCTTCGCCGGGTCGGGGAAGCGCACCAGGACGAAGTTGCCGGCCGAGCGCAGAGGCTCCAGGCCGAGGCCGGAGAGCGCCTCGCTGAACCAGGGCAGCAGGCGGCGATTGTGCGCCCGCGCCAGCTCGACATGGCGCTTGTCCGCGATGGCGGCAACGCCGGCGGCCTGCGCGGCGCTCGATACGTTGAAGGGGCCGCGCACGCGGTTCAGCACGTCGGTCACCCGCTCGGAAGCGTAGGACCAGCCGAGCCGCAGGGCCGCGAGCCCGTGAATCTTCGAGAAGGTGCGCAGCATGACGACGTTGTCGTTCGCCTCGACCAGGCGCGCGCCCGCCTCGTAGTCCGGCGCCTCGACGTACTCCGCGTAGGCGGCATCCAGCACCAGCAGAACGTCGGACGGCAGTCCGCGGTGCAGGCGCTCGACCTCGGCAGCCGGCAGCAGGCTGCCGGTGGGGTTGTTCGGATTGGCGATGAAAAGCAGCCGCGTGCGCGGGCCGACCAGGGCCAGCAGGGCGTCGACATCGGTCGCACAGTCGCGCTCCGCAGCGGCGACCGGGGTGGCGCCGGCGGCCAGCGCGGCGATCGAATACATCAGGAAGCCGTGGCGACTGTAGAGCAGCTCGTCGCCGGGGCCGGCATAGGCCTTCACCAGCAGGGCGATCAGCTCGTCGGAGCCGGCACCGCAGACGATGCGGTCGGCCTGTAGCCCCTCGCTGGCGGCGATGGCCTCGCGCAGCGCGGCGGCGCCGCCGTCGGGATAGCGGTGCAGTTCGCCGCCAGCGGCGCGATAGGCCTCGAGGGCGGCGGGGCTGGCGCCCAGCGGGTTCTCGTTCGAGGCGAGACGCACCACGCGATTGGCGCCGGCGACCTTCGACTCGCCGCCGACGTAGGGTGCGAGCTCGAGGATCCCGGGGCGCGGACGCGGCGGGCTGGCGGACTGACGGCTCATGACTTGGACTTCTCTGCGGCCCTGGTCGTGGTCTTCGGCGCGGCGCGCGGCGCCGCTTTCTCGGCGGTCACCGCAAGATCGGCGGCCAGCAGGGGCACGGCATAGGTGCCGATCGGCTGGACCTGCGACACGCCTTCGCTCTCGGCCAGGCGGTCGAGGGCGGCCGAGCCGGCTTCGTGGAAGCCCTCGACCTCGACCAGATGCTGGCGCTGTCCGTCGTGATCGGTGCTGTGGATCTCCACGGCCGTGAGGCCGGCGCCGGCGAGGCGCTTGGTGAGTGTCGAGCGCGAGACTTCGCCCTCCGTATCGAGCACCAGGTAGCTGCGGTCGTGGCCGGTCGCCTCGTTCGGCGCCAGGCTGACCGCCAGCCCCTCGGCCTGCGGCGGCACCAGCTGGGCGAAGGGCAGGCGGGCGACGATGCGCGGCGTCTCCTCGCCGCTGCGTGCGATCAGGCGCCACCAGCCCGGCGCGGCCTCGGCCGAGGGCAGCGGCAGCATGCCGAGCGTCGCCTTGCGGTCGGTGACGGCGCGCAGGACCGACTGCGGCGTCTCGAAGGACTGGATCGGGGTGAGCTGGCCGAAATGCTCGTGCGCCACCTGCGCCAGGCCGTCGTCGTCGCGACTGCCCAGCACGGCAACGGCGAAGGGACCCTGCAGGGCGGTGTTGGCCGAGATGATCTCGCGCCAGATGCGCACGACGATGGCCTTGGGAAAGGGTCCGCTGTGACGCTCGACGAGGCGGCGCATGATCCGCGCCTCGCGGGCAGGACGCAACGCGATGCCGTCGCTCGCCTTGGCTTTCCCCGTGGACTTGCTGGCGGCGACGCGGCCGGACAGCGCGATCCGCTCCATCAGGAGGTCGTGAAGCGCGTTGTCGATCCTGTCGATGTCGCGCCGCAGATCGGCGAGATCGGTCTTGTCGGCGGCCACGTCGGCACCCTCGTCTCGGAAGAGCCGACGGCTCGCGCCCAATAGGCGCGCAACCCGGCAAAGGTGCCCTAGTGATAGTCGGCGTCGCACGCGGCGTAAAGCATGGCGTAGCGCCGCTGGAATGGCGCTGTTCCTTCGGCCGGGATCGGGTCCCGTGCCGGCCGGACGTGTTGACAGGGAGGGGCCGGCCTCCCTAGCTATGGCCCGTTGCGGGGCGCTGCCCGGCCGGGGTGGCCGGTTGCGCCGCGCTTTCTCTATGGATTTCGACAGGCCGATGACCACAGCGCCGCTTTCCCGCTTGCCGTCTCCGGGCGCCTCGCTGCCCGGCCAGCGGCTGTTGCTGGGCGCTGACCGGCCGCTGCCGCTGGACAGCGGCCTGGCGCTGTCGCCGGTCACCATTGCCTACCAGACCTACGGCGAACTGAACGCCGACAAAAGCAATGCCATCCTGGTTTGCCATGCGCTGACCGGCGATCAGTTCGTCGCCGAGACCCATCCGCTGACCGGGCGGCCGGGCTGGTGGAGCCTGATGGTCGGTCCCGGCCGGCCGATCGATACCGAGCGCTTTTTCGTCATCTGCGCCAATGTGCTGGGCGGCTGCATGGGCACCACCGGGCCGCGCGAGCCGAACCCGGCGAGCGGCCGGCCCTGGGCGGTGGAATTCCCGGTCATCACCATCGGCGACATGGTGCGGGCGCAGAAGGCCGTGGTCGACAGCCTGGGGATCGAGCGGCTGCTCTGCGTCGCCGGCGGCTCCATGGGCGGGATGCAGGTGCTGGAGTGGGCCGCGCGCTATCCCGACCGCCTTGTCAGCGCCCTGCCGATCGCCTGCTCGGCGCGGCACACGGCACAGAACATCGCCTTCAACGAGGTCGGCCGCCAGGCGATCATGGCCGATCCCGACTGGGCGGAGGGCGACTATCTGGCCCGGGGGCTGGTGCCGCGGCGCGGTCTCTCGGTGGCGCGCATGACGGCGCACATCACCTATCTTTCCGAGGGCGCGCTGCACCGCAAGTTCGGCCGCCGCCTGCAGGACCGCAATCGCGTGACCTTCGGTTTCGATGCCGATTTCCAGGTGGAGAGCTACCTGCGGCACCAGGGCTCGTCCTTCGTCGACCGCTTCGATGCCAACTCCTATCTCTACATCACCCGGGCGATGGACTACTTCGACCTGGCGGCGGAGTGCGGCGGGCAGCTGGCGGAAGCCTTCCGCGACTCGCCGGTGCGCTTCTGCGTCATCTCCTTCACCTCCGACTGGCTGTTCCCGACGCCGGAGAGCAAGGCGGTGGTCCGCGCCTTGAACGCGGCCGCCGCGGACGTCTCCTTCGTCGAGATCGAAAGCGACGCCGGTCACGACGCCTTCCTGCTGAACGAGCCGGAGTTCATCTCCACGGTCCACGCCTTCCTCAACGCCACGGCGACGCAGCGCGGCCTGCCGGCGGCCGAGCTGCGCGCCGACCAGGCGCTGCCCGATCCGGCCGAGGACCGCATCTCATGACCACCCTGGTCGAGGGGCTCCCCACCAGCCAGCCGCCGCGCCTGCGCCCGGACCTGGCCGCCATCGCCATGATGGTGGAGCCGGGCAGCCGGGTGCTGGACATCGGCTGCGAGGACGGCCAGCTCCTCGCCTGGCTGGTGATGGAGAAGGGCGTCGTGGGGCGCGGGCTGGAGCTGTCGCAGGCGGGGGTCAACGATTCGGTCCGCCGCGGCCTCTCGGTGGTGCAGGGTGATGCCGACCGCGACCTCTCCGACTATCCCGACCAGGCCTTCGACACCGTGATTCTCTCGCAGACCCTGCAGGCGACGCGTGCGCCCGACCGGGTGCTGCGCGAGCTGGTGCGCATCGGCCGCCGGGCGGTGATCTCCTTCCCCAATTTCGGCTACTGGCCGGTGCGCCTCTCGCTGCTGCTGAAGGGCCGCATGCCGACCACGGCGACGCTGCCGCGGGCCTGGTACGAGACCGAGAACATCCACCTCTGCACGATCCGCGACTTCCTGATGCTGGTGCGTTCGCTCGACATCACGGTGGAGCGCAAGCTGACGCTGGATTCCAACATGCGGGTGAAGCCGATCCGCGTGCTGCAGGCCGCCAACCTCTTCGGCCAGACCGGCCTCTTCGTGCTCTCCCGCGGCTAGACCGGCTCGCGCTGCAGCAGCGGCCTCGCCGCCGGTGCGCGCCGGCGCGCCCGCTCGCCGACCACCCGGCCGAGGTTGGTCGGCGCGAAGAGCTGCTTCTGCGCCTCGATCAGATGGACGCCGCCGGCGCGGTAGAGCAGGCGGTGCCCGAGCGTCTCGGCCAGGCCGGCGGAGCGCAGCAGCCAGCGTCGTTCGATCGGCGGCAGGTAGAGCGCGCGATCCCAGTGGGTCGGCGTGAAGAGCTGTTCGCGCAGCAGCCGCTGCAGCTGGTCCAGCGAATAGGGCCGGCCCCAGCCGAAGGGCGTGCGGTCGGAACGAGTCCAGACGCCGCGGCGGCCCGGGACCACGAAGAGCACGCGGCCTTCGCCGGCGGTGACCCGCCAGAGCTCGCGCAGCAGCGGGCGGACGTGTTCGCTGTGCTCCAGGGCGTGGACCACCAGGACGCGATCGAAGGTGAGGTCGGGAAAGGGCAGCGCCGTCTCTTCCGCCAGGCAGGTCACCGAGGGCCCGTCCTCCGGCCAGGGAAGCACGCCCTGCTGCGCCGGCATCGCCGCGATGGTGAGCGAGGCCTCCTCGCGGAAGGGCCTGAGATAGGGCACGGCATAGCCGAGGCCGAGCAGGCTGCGCCCGCGGACCTCCGGCCAGCGGCGGCGCAGCGCGCCAAGCAGCGTGCGCCGCGCCACCTGCCCCAGGTCGCAGGCATAGAAATCGCGAAGATCGACCACATCGTGCCACATGGCGCGGCAGTCTAGAGGGCGGTGCCCCGCGCGGGAACCGCTCTTCGGACGGGTGGCCGGCGGCCGCAGCCGCTCGCCGACGTCAGGCTGCAGCGTAGATGCCGGCGGCCTTCACGTCCTCGCCGACATAGGGCTCGAACTGCTTGAAGTTGGTCTCGAAGCGCCGGGTCAGCTCGGCCACCGTGCGGTCATAGGCCTGCTTGTCGCCCCAGGTGGTGCGCGGGTCGAGTACGCCGGCCGGCACCTGCGGGCAGGCCTCGGGCACCAGCAGCTTGAACTGCGGATGCTGCACCGTGCCGACGCCCGCCAGGTTGCCGTCGAGCGCCGCGCGCACCATGGCCCGGGTGTAGGCGATGCGCATCCGGCTGCCGACGCCATAGCTGCCGCCGGTCCAACCGGTGTTCACCAGCCAGCATTTGGCGCCGGCGCGAGCCATTTTCTCACCCAGCATCTTGGCGTAGACCGAGGGATGGCGGGCCATGAAGGGGGCGCCGAAGCAGGTGGAGAAGGTCGCCGTCGGCTCGGCGCCGAGGCCCTTCTCGGTGCCGGCGACGCGTGCCGTGTAGCCCGAGAGGAAGTGGTACATCGCCTGCTCGGGGGTCAACTGCGAGATCGGCGGCAGCACGCCGAAGGCATCGGCAGTCAGCATGACGATGTTCTGCGGCAGGCCGCCGAGGCCGGTCGCCGAGGCATTGGGGATGAAGTCCAGCGGATAGCTGGCGCGGGTGTTCTCGGTCAGGCTGGCGTCGTCGAGGTCGATGATCCGGGTCGCCGGATCGACCACGACATTCTCCAGCACCGTGCCGAAGCGGCGTGTGGTGGCGAAGATCTCCGGCTCGGCCTCCGCCGAGAGGCGGATCACCTTGGCGTAGCAGCCGCCCTCGAAGTTGAAGACACCCTTGTCCGACCAGCCATGCTCGTCGTCGCCGATCAGCGTCCGGCTGGAGTCGGCCGAGAGCGTCGTCTTGCCGGTGCCGGAGAGGCCGAAGAAGATCGCGGTATCGCCGCTCTCGCCGATGTTGGCCGAGCAGTGCATCGGCAGCACGTCGCGCTCCGGCAGCAGGTAGTTGAGGATCGAGAAGACCGATTTCTTGATCTCGCCGGCGTAGATCGTGCCGCCGATCAGCACCATGCGCCGCGCGAAGGACAGCAGGATGAAGGACTCGCTGTTGGTGCCGTCGCGCGCCGGGTCGGCCTGCAGATAGGGCGCGTGGAGGATGGTGAAGGCCGGCTGGAAGGCTGCCTGCTGCTCACGCCCCGCGGCATCGGCGCTGGGCCGCAGGAACATGTTGCGGGCGAAGAGGGCGTGCCAGGCGCTTTCGGACACCACGCGGATCGGCAGGCGGTACTCGGCGTCGGCGCCGGCATAGAGATCCTGGACGAAAAGGTCGCGGGACTGGAAGTAGGCCGCGACCTTGGCATGCATGCGCTCGAAGCGCTCTTCCGAGATCGCGACGTTGACCTTGCCCCAGTCGACCTTCTCGCGGTGGGCTGCCTCGTCGGCAATGAACTTGTCGTTCGGCGAGCGGCCGGTGTGATGGCCGGTCTTCACGCAGAGCGCGCCGCCCTGGGAGATCACCGCCTCGCCCCGGCGTACCGCCTGCTCATAGAGCGCCGGGACCTCCAGGTTCCAGTAGGCGGTGGCGCCGGTCTCGATGCCGACGCTGCCAAGGCCGTGGCGGCTGACCACCGGACCCTCGTGCTTGCCTCGCGTAGTGCTCACGGTCTGCTTCCTCCCCAAGGGTCCGCTCGGGCTTGGTGGCCGTTGGCGTTGGCGTGGCCGACCCGGTTCGTCCTATGGCTTTTAGCGGGTTGTCACCCGCCGCGCCAAGTGCCTGGCACCGATTGACCGGCGGTCAGGCGCCTTATCCACAGAGGAAACGGCGCTCGCAGGCAATGGCTCCCGGCGAGACGAATCGCCGCGCCGCCGCCGCGACCCGGGGTCGCGCGGGCTGCCAGCGGCTTTTCCCCCTGCCACGCTCCCGCCGCAGTCCTGCCACGCCTTCGCTTCAGGCGGGCTCGAACATCTTGCCGATCCACCAAAAGGAGGGCATGGAGATCATGAGCATGGCAATTGCCGCTACCGCACCGCAGAATACGGCGATAGGAGCCCCGCTGATGCAGCACACCATCGCGCTGGTCGATGACGACCGGAACATCCTGACCTCGGTGACCATGGCGCTCGAAGCCGAGGGCTTCAAGGTCAAGACCTACACCGACGGCCACGAGGCGCTGAAGGCGCTCTCCACCGCGCCGGTCGACCTTGCCGTGCTCGACATCAAGATGCCGCGCATGGACGGCATGGAACTGCTGCGCCGGATCCGCGAGAGCTCGGCCCTGCCGGTGATCTTCCTGACCTCCAAGGACGACGAGATCGACGAGGTGCTCGGCCTGCGCATGGGCGCCGACGACTACATCAAGAAGCCCTTTTCGCAGCGCCTGCTGATCGAGCGCATCCGCGCGCTGCTGCGGCGTGGCCGCGACGAGAAGGAAGACGAGCCGGGCGCCGAGGCGGCCATCGTCAAGGGCGACCTGATGCTCGATTCGGTGCGCCATCTCTGCACCTGGCGCGGCGGCCACGTGCAGCTCACCGTGACCGAGTTCCTGATCCTCAAGGCCTTGGCGGTGCGGCCTGGCCACGTGAAGAATCGCGACCAGCTGATGGATGCGGCCTACGGCGAGCACATCTACGTCGACGACCGCACGATCGACAGCCACATCAAGCGGCTGCGCAAGAAGTTCAAGCAGGTCGACGACGACTTCAACCAGATCGAGACGCTCTACGGCGTCGGTTACCGCTACAAGGAGCAGTAGGCCGCCCGCCGCGGCGGCTCAGTCCCCCAGGGCCACGCCCTCGCGGCGCGGGTCGGCGCCGCCCAGCAGGCCATCGGGCGTGATGGCGAGGATCGAGAGGCCCGAGGTCATCGGGACGAAGCGGGTCTCGTGGCCGAGCGCCCCGAGGATGTCCGCCAGCGGCTCCAACGCACTGTCGGCCTCGAACTCGGTGGCGCCGTTGCGGTTCAGCACGTGCGGCAGGGCCGCCGCCGCCGCCGGGTCGAGGCCCCAGTCGATCATCGCCACCACCGCTTCGGCGACATAGCCGATGATGCGGCTGCCGCCGGGCGAGCCCAGCGCGTAGGCGAGCCTGCCCTCGGCATCGAGCACCAGGGTCGGCGCCATCGAGCTGCGTGGCCGCTTGCCGGCCTCCGGCCGGTTGGCGACCGCCTCGCCGTCCTCGCCTTCCGGCGTGAAGGCGAAGTCGGTCAGCTGGTTGTTCAGCAGGAAGCCGCCCTCGCCGGTCAGGCTCACCATGCGGCGCGAGCCGAAGGCGTTCTCCACCGAGGCGGTGATCGAGACGCCGTCGCCCCAGGCATCGACCACCACGAGGTGCGTCGTGCTCGGCGGCTCCCAGGCGGCGCCGAGGTCGCCGCGCTGTTCCGGCAGGCCGGGCGTCGCCGTGCCCATGACCCGGTCGGGCGCGATCAGTGCGGCGCGCTGCAGGAGGTAGTCGGGTGCCAGCAGGCTCCGCACCGGTTGCGGCACGAAGTCGGGGTCGGCGAGATAGGCATTGCGGTCGGCGAAGGCCAGGCGGCTGGCCTCGGCCAGGAGATGCAGGTCGGCGGGCGCCAGGGCCGGCCCAGGCAGCGCAAAGGCGTCCAGCACGCCCAGGATCTCCAGCAGCGTCACGCCGCCGGAACTCGGCGGGCCGTGGCCGCAGACCGTGAAGGCGCGGTAGGGCAGGCAGACGGCCGGGCGCTCCAACGCGCGATAGCCGGCGAGGTCCGCCAGGCTCAGGGGCGCGGTGGGCTCGCCGCGCGCCGCGGCGGCAACGATGGCCTCGGCCAGCGGCCCCTCGTAGAAGGCGGCGGGTCCGGTGGCGGCGAGCTGCCGCAGGATCTCCGCATAGTCCGGATTGACCAGCAGCGTTCCCACCGGCTTGGCGATGCCGTCCTCGTCGAAGAAGAAGGCCCGCGCCAGAGGGTCGAGCGGCAGCAGCTCCTCCTCCGCCAGCAGGGCATGGAGGCGCGGCGACAAAGGAAAGCCGCTCTCGGCCAGGCGGATCGCCGGCTGGAAGAGGTCGGCCCAGGGCAGGCGGCCATGGGCGCCGTAGGCCAGGGCCATCAGCGCGACCTCCCCCGGCACGCCGACCGAGCGGCCGCTGGCCACCGCGGTCCAGAAAGCCAGCGGCTCCCCGGCGCTGTCGAGGAAGAGGTCGGGAGTGGCGCTGGCCGGCGCCGTTTCGCGCCCGTCGTAGGCCAGGACCGCACCGTCCTCGGCCCGGTACTGCAGCCAGAAGGCGCCGCCGCCGAGGCCGGAGGACTGCGGCTCGACCAGCCCCAGGACCAGCAGCGCGGCGATCGCCGCATCGGCCGCCGAGCCGCCCTGGCGCAGGATGTCCAGTCCGGCCTCGCTGGCCAGCGGATTGGCGGTGACGATCATCTGCCGTTCGGCGCGCGCGAGCGGCTGGATGGCGAGGCCGCTGGGCGCCTCCGGAGCGGCCCGCTCGCTGTCCGTCGCGGCCGTCTCCGGGGTGGCGGACTCGGCCTTGGCGATGGCGGGCAGGAACAGCAGCAGGGCGGCCAGGGCGGCTGGCAGCAGCGTCAGTTGAGGGCGTCGGCGCGGTCCAGGGTCTTGCACAGGCGGGTGGCCTCGATCCGGTGTCCCAGCAGCGAGAAGCTTCGCAGCAGGGGAGTATCGGGCAGCGAACCCGGCCCGCCAAGGGCGGCGGGCATGACAATCGTGCTGTGCAGGCGCTCGCAGCCGAAGCGGCGGGCCTGGCGTTCCAGGGCGACGATCAGGGCCTCCGCGATGCGCTCGGCCCCGAGCAGCTCGAAGACCACCACGGGATCGCAGTCGAGGCAGGGGCCGTGCTGCGGGTCGGGAACCTGGCGATAGGCGGCGAGGCCGAACAGCACGCCGCGCCGGTTCTCCACCGCCAGCAGGCCGGCGCGGTCCTGGCAGAGCAGGGCGGCGAGAAAGGTCCGCCAGCCCTCCAGCGTCAGGCCGGGCAGTGTGCCCCGTGCCAGCGGATAGGCCTGGTCGAAGCGTGCAGCCGGCAGCTCGCGGACGATCAGATGCGACAAGAAGGGCGAGTCCCGCACGGGAGATTCCACAGAAGCTTTCTGTCATACTCTGGGTCGAGCGGGCTTCGGCCTCCTTGATCTGGGTCAAAGGCCGGCAAGCGCGAGACAGCAGGCGGACGCCACTGTGGGCAACGATGCGACCAAGAATACCGTGACGCTGAAGCCGGCGACCCCTCGGGCCGGCGGCCGGCCCGGTGGCTGCGCCGCCTGCGCCGTGCGCGGCCTGACGGTCTGCGCGCCGCTCGACCCCAACGGCCTGGGCGAGATCGAGACGCTCTCGACGGCGGTGACGCTGGCAGCCGGCGACGCCCTCTTCGACGAGGGCGAAAGCGCCGATCACGTGTTCAACGTCACCGCGGGCTGCCTGAAGATCTTCAAGCTGCTCCCCGATGGCCGCCGGCAGGTGACGGGCTTCCTCTTTTCCGGCGACTTCCTGGGCCTGGCGAGTTCCGAGCTCTATGCCTACTCGGCCGAGGCCGTCTCCGCCGTGCGTCTCTGCCGCTTCCAGCGGCGCAAGCTCGATGGCTTCCTCGGCCGCCACCCGGAGGTGGAGCGGCGGCTGCTCAGCAAGGCCAGCCACGAGTTGGCGGAGGCCCAGGAGCAGATGCTGCTGCTCGGCCGCAAGACGGCGAAGGAGCGCATCGCCTCCTTCCTGCTGCTGCTGTCGCGGCGCGCCGCGGCCCGGGGCGACGCCGCCGAGCCCGTCGCCGTGCCGATGAGCCGGACCGACATCGCCGACTACCTGGGGCTCACCACCGAGACGGTCAGCCGCACCTTCACCCGGCTGAAGACCGAGGGCATCATCCGCCTGCTGCCGCACGGCCAGGTGCAGCTCAGCCGCCGCGCCGACCTGGACGAGCTGGCCAGCAGCTACTGACGTGCGGCGCCGTCAGCGGCCGCGGTGGGCCAGCGGCGGCACGCTCTGCGGCGCCAGGTCCCAGGGGAAGGCGATCCAGGTGTCCTGGCTGACCTCGGTCACGAAGGAATCGACCAGCGGCCGGCCGGCCGGCTTGGCATAGACCGTGGCGAAGTGGGCCCGGGGCAGGAGCGCGCGGACCGCCTGGGCGGTCCGGCCGGTATCGACCAGGTCGTCGACCAGCAGCCAGCCGCTGCCGTCGCCGGCCGCCGGCTGCTTCAGGATCGTGAGATCGCCCTGCTGGCGCTCGTCGTAGCTGGCGATCGAAACGGTCTCGATCACCCGGATCTCCAGCTCGCGCGCGATGATCGCCGCCGGCACCAGGCCGCCGCGGGTGATCGCCACGATGCCGTGGAACGGCCCCTTGTCGATCAGCCGCCAGGCCAGCGCGCGGGCGTGGCGGTGCAGTTCCTCCCAGGACACCGGAAAGGTCTTGTCGGGATCGCTCTCGAGCATGCCGCAGGGCTCCTCGTTGGGGCCCCTGCGGGGCGCCGGTGACGGGATGCCTGCGACGGGCGCGCAGGCGGATCAGGTGCTGACGTCGGGCAGGGCTTCCAGCCACACGCCGTTGATCTTCCAGCCGCCGTCGTCCATCCGCTGCATGGTGTAGCGCGCCAGCCACGCCTTCCCGTCGCGATCGACGAAGAGCACCTTCTGGATGACCCCCTCGCCCTGCAGCTCGGCACCCTGGAACTCGACCTCGCGCGGACGATAGACCGGATCGTAGCCGCTCTCCACCATCTGCATGAAGATCTGCGGGGTGCCGAACTTCTGTTGCAGCACCGGCGAGGCGAAGGCGAAGGCGGCGGTGCCGTCGCCCGCCTGGAAGGCCTGGAGCTGGCCCTGGATGACGCCGCGGATGGCGGTGGCGTCGCCGCTGGCGGCCTCTTCGGCCCGCAGGGACAAGGGCAGGAGCAGCAGGATGACTGTCAGGAGCCTGAACATGGACGACCTCCCTCGCGCGGGCCGCTGTCGGCCGGCCGCCGCGCTGTGGCTGTCCCTCTCGCCAGGGATGAGAATAGGTCGCTCCGGCCGGCGCGACCAGGGGCGGTGGCCTCAGCGCACGTAGATGTGCACCTCGTCGACCTGCACCTGCGGGCTGGCGGTGGCCGAGAGCCTGACGCGATCGACCGGCAGCCCCATGTTGGTCAGGCTGCGCAGCACCTGCTCGGCGTAGCGGCGGGCACGGTTGGCGTTGAGCTGCGCGTTGCCGGTCGCCGGTGCCACGGCCACCAGGTCGAAGGTCGCGGTCGGCCGGCGGTCCAGCGCCGCCGCCATCGTCTCGTAGAGGATGTCCTCGTAGTCGACGTTCGGCCGGTCGAAGCGGATGATGATCAGCGGCTGGCTGGCGGCCAGGGTGCCGGCGCCGCCGGGAGCCGCGGTCGCGCCGCCGCCGCGCGACGAGAGGCTCTGCCCCATGTACTCGCCCTTGTCGATCGCCACGGAGAGCGCCGTCAGGTTCTGCCGCTCCTGCCCGACGAACTTGGTGGCGCGCGTGACGTCCTCGGTCACCTCGTTCATCAGGCGGTCGATCACCACCGCCGTCTTGCTGGTCTCGTCCTCCAGGATGGCGAGCTGGCGATGGTCTTCCTCGACGCCGCCGCGCACCGCGTAGGTCGCCGCGGTCGCCTCGAGCAGGTAGCCGGCCAGGGCGGCCGAGCCGGAGGCCTGGTTCAGGATCCCGGTCAGCTGCGAGATCCCCTGGTTCACCGTGCCGAGGTCGGCCTGCGCCGCGTTCCACTGCTGCACCAGCTCGGGATTGCCCGGCGGGGTGCCGGCCTGCAGCCGCGTGTTGATCGCCGCCACCAGGCTGTTGTAGTGCGCCGAGGCGCCGCGCGTCTCGGCCCGCACCCGCTGCAGCTCGCCGTTCTCGGCGACGATCTGGTCCTGCAGGGTCAGCAGGTCGTCGCGCAGCCCCTCGATGCGCTGCCCGACCACCGTGCCGGTGGGCTGGAAGTCGCTGACCCCCGGGGCGGTGAAGTTGGTGGTGCCGAGCGGCACGCCGGCGGCGCCGCCGGCCGTTCCGCCCGAGGCCTGGGGCGGCGGCGATTCGCCGGTCAGCGCCGGCATGAGCGCATTGTCCACGAAGGCGCAGCCGCCGATGAGCAGCACCGCGCCGACGAGGCCGACCGCGCGGCGCAGGGTAGTGCCTTGCCTAGATACCATGGACGAATCCGTCTCTTTCCGCCGGCCAGGGCCGCCCGCTGCATCCCCCGATGGATCGCGGTGCCGAGGGCCGTCCCCCACTGTGACGTCGCCGAGTCTACTGAAAGGATTTGACAGTCACAAGCGGCAATTCCTCAAGTATTTCTTATCACTTCCGGGCCTTTCCTGGCGATCTTGTCGCGATGTATTACGGGAATTGGCCGCGTATCTATGAAACCAAATGAATGCTTGCGCTCTGGCTGCCTGCCGCGACGCGACGCCGCGCCGACAGCGGCCGCTTGCACTCCGTCGAGCCTTCGGCTAGGTTCCCCCGCCTCAGCCGGGTGGGAGCCTCGCTCCTGACCGCCGGCGGCTGCGCCCGTAGCTCAACTGGATAGAGCATCTGACTACGGATCAGAAGGTTAGGAGTTCGAATCTTCTCGGGCGCGCCATTTCGGCACAACGGCGAAATCCAACAATCTCTAGTCTGCCCTGACGGGCATCCGGCCCTGTCCGGCGGCAGGGCGGCTTTCCGCAGAGTGTTCCCGCCTGCCTCCTAGCCCTCGCGCTTCATGCGCTCCTGGCGGGCGATCTCGCGCTCGCTGGGCGATAGCAGCGCGGTGTCGCCGATCTCGAGCTCGCCGCCACGCTCGTAGTGGCCGACCAGGAGGCCGCTGGGCGAGGCGCGCGAGCCGCTCAGCGTGAAGGCGCGCGGCGCCGAGCCGTCCGCGAACAGCTTCTTGCCGCCGCCCAGCACCACCGGCAGCGTGAAGATGCTCATTGCGTCGACCAGATCGGCGGCCAGCAGCGCGTGCACGAGCTCGGTGCTGCCCTGGGTGACGAGGGTCGGCCCCGCCTCCTGCTTCAGGCGCTTCACATCGTCGAGGCTGCGCAGGAGCACCGAGCCCGCCCAGTTGGTATCGACCGCGCCCGAGCGCGAGACCGCATACTTCCGGATCGCATTGAAGCGCCTGGCGATGCCGCCATCGGGGGCCGTCTCGTCGTAGTAGGGCCAGTAGGCGGCGAAGATCTCGTAGGTCTTGCGGCCGAGCAGGAGGTCCATCTCCGGCTCGAAGAGTCGCTCGAGCTCCTCGCCGAAGACCTGGTCGAAGTAGGGCATCACCCAGCCGCCGAACCTGAAGCCCCCGGTGGGATCCTCGGCCGGTCCGCCGGGCCCCTGCATGATGCCGTCGAGCGACACCATGGCGCCGACGATGATCTTCCGCATCAGCTCATCCTCCTTGCCGGACAAGACGCCCGCTGCTCCTCGAGCCGCCCGCTCGCCGCTTGCCCGAGTCGCGCCGGTCCCGCCGCCGTCAGCCGCCGCGCCGGGCGGCCTCGATCTTGGCGACGTCGATCTTCCCCATCTCCATCATCGCCTCGAAGGCGCGCTTCGCCTCGTCGCCGCCGGCGGCCAGGGCCTCGGTCAGGACCCGCGGCGTGATCTGCCAGGAGAGGCCCCATTTGTCCTTGCACCAGCCGCAGGCGCTTTCCTGCCCGCCATTGCCGACGATGGCGTTCCAGTAGCGGTCGGTCTCCGCCTGGTCGTCGGTGGCGATCTGGAACGAGAAGGCCTCGTTGTGCTTGAAGGTAGGCCCGCCATTGAGGCCGAGGCAGGGGATGCCGAGAACGGTGAAGTCGACCGTCAGCACGTCGCCCGCCTTGCCGGAGGGATAGTCGCTGGGAGCGCGATGGACGGCGCCCACCGCGCTGTCGGGAAAGGTCTCGGCATAGAAGCGGGCCGCGGCCTCGGCGTCCCGGTCGTACCAGAGGCAGATGGTGTTCTTCGCTGTGGCCATGGGCTGTCCTTTCTCGCTTGCGGCCGGGTTCGGCCGGGGTTTCGGGGGCGCCGCGCCGGCCTCGACTCGGCGCACTGGAGAAGAAATGCAGCGGCGCGACCCGGCGTTCCACGGAGGCGCCTCAGCCCTCCTCGTGGCGGCCGGGGGTTTCGCGATCGCGCTCGTAGCGTCGCGCGAGCGGAAAGGGCGGCAGCCAGGACTCGCGGCGGATGATCCAGCTTTCGTAGGTCGGCGTCAGCTGGTCGGGGGCATCGAGCGATCCCAGGTTCACCTCGATCTCGTCCCCGGTGCGCGCGAAGAGGGAGGAGCCGCAGCGGGGACAGAAGAAGCGCCCGGCGTAGTCTCGGGTCTCGCCCTCGACCGTCACGGCCTCCTGAGGGAAGATCGCGGAGGCGTGAAAGAGGGCGCCATGATGCTTGCGGCAGTCCAGGCAGTGACAGAGGCCCACCCGGTAGGGGCGCCCCGACGCCGCGATCCGGACGCTGCCGCACAGGCATCCGCCGGTGATCTGCTCCATGCTGCACCTCCTCCGATGAATGGCGGGCGGCCGGGATCTTTGCAGCGAACCGCACCGAGCGTCCACGAAAGATGCGCCAACCCGCCCGGCGCCGCCCCCGGCCTCTGCGCAGGCCGGCCGTCTAGCTCCGCTTGAACCGCAGCAGCGAGCGCCGCTCCTCCGGCTGCACGACGAAGAGCGCCAGCATGAGGGCCTGGACGAGGGCGACCACGCCCAGCGCCGGAACCAGGTGGAGCCAGTCGTCCAGCGCGACCCAGTGCGCCAGGGCGGCGCCGGCCGCCGCTGCCGGCAGGGAGGCCACCAGCACCGATGCGATCGGGGCGGCCAGGCTCAGCGGCGAAAGGCCGTAGCGGCGCGCCATGATGGCGATCAGCGCCGGAATCGTCAGGGCGGAGCTGCAGAGCAGCGCCAGCCAGAAGGCCACGGTCTGCAGGCTGCCCATCAGCGGCAGGGCAATAGCGAAGAACAGGGCCGCCTGCGCCCAGCCCACGACGTTCTGCCGGCGCAGGGTCTTCAGCTCGGCCTTGCCCATCGCGTTCCAGAAGCCCGCCGTGGCCGCGGTGAGCGGCAGGATGCAGAGCACCGCGAACCAGGGCCAGTAGGGTCCGACTTCGGGTCCCATCCAGAGCGCGATGAAGGGCTGGGCCAGGCAGATGAACGGCAGGCTGATGAGGCTGGCGAAGGCCAGCAGCAGCCGTGGCCCGGCGACCGCCAGCCGCTCCAGCTCAGCGGTGCTGCCGGTCGCGTTGAGCCGCGCGACGACCGGCATGACCACGCTGGTGGTGACGGTGGTCAGCGATTTCAGGAAGCGCGGCACGCGCATGATCGCCTCGAAGAGGCCGACGGCCGCGCTGCCCAGGGCCTGCGCCATCACGATCCGCGGCAGCTGGGTCGTGGCCGAGGCATTGATGCGCTGGAGGATCAGCGCCCGGAGATAGGCGCGCTCGAACCAGATGAGGCTGAAGTCGAGTTTCAGGCTGCTGTGCCCGTGCCGGGCGAAGCCGCGCAGGCTGAGCCAGATCCACAGTAGCGATTTCACTCCCTGCCAGCCGAGGTAGGCGAGGGCGATGGAGAGCGGTCCGGCATCCCAGGTCACCAGGCAGAGGGCGGTGATGCCGTAGGCGATGGCCGTCGACATGTCGGTCCAGCGCAGGCCCTTGAAGGCCTCCTGCCCCTTGAGCGCGGAGCCCGAGAGATCGCCGGCGACCAGCAGGGGCAGCGCCAGCCCGTGGGCAAGCAGGGCCGGCGCCAGGAGGGCGGTCTCCGCCGGATCGAGAGCGAGGATCAGGCCGCCGGTGCCGGCGGGGAAGAGGACGAGCGGCAGCGCCAGCAGCAGGCTGATCGCCATCATGAAGCAGATGGCGGTCAGGTAGAGGCTCATGGCCTGGCGTCCCTGGTCCGATGCCAGACCGCGCGCCGTGCCGCGGGTCACCGCCTCGGGCAGCCCGAAGTCGAACAGCGAGATCAGCTGGCCTGGCATGAAGAGACGCAGCAGCAGCAGGGTGCCGTAGACGGCCAGTCCATACTGATTCACCACCAGGCCGACGACGGCAAGGTTGATGACGCCGGACAGGCCGAGCGCGACCATGTTGACGATGCTGTGACGAGCGACGGCGTGCATTGTTGGAATGCTATAGCGCGTCGGGACCCGCCTGGGAAATCCGCCCCTGGGAAATCCGCTCCTGGGAATACCGCCCCTGGGAATACCGCCCCTGGGAATACCGCCCCTGGGAGATCCGCCGGTGGGGTGCCGCGGCCAAGGCGTCAGCCGATCTTGATTCGCGCATCGGCACGCCGGTCCAGCGGCTGCGCAGCCGTCGCACCGGCGGCGCCGGTTGCGAGAGGTGATCGCTCAGCCGCTCTACCAGCTGCTGTACGCGCTGCTGCGAGAAGCTCTTCCCCTGCCGGCGTTTCTGGGAATAGACGATCCGCTCCACGGCGGCGGTCCCCAGCGTCTGGCAGAGGGCGAACCGCAGGGCGCGCCGGGCCTTGGATTTCGCGCCCTCGGCGGAGCGGTAGGACTTTGGCCTGCGCCCTTCGCCGCGGCGGCTGCGCGACAGGATCGCCTCCGCCACCCGGCGGGCGGCGAAGCCGTCACAGGCCGCGAAGCTCGGGCGGATCCATTTCTCGAAGACGTCGTCTTTGCGGTCCCTGGCCGCCAGGGCCTCGTCGTCGTCCAGCAGGCGGCAGAGCTCCTCCATGCTGTCGGCGATGATGCTGACGCCGTTGTAGAGCGGCAGGTGCCGGCGCAGCAGATCGCTGTTGAGGAAGCCGGCCTGCACGGGCGCCAGGCCGAGCAGGCGCGCCTCCACCGAGGTGTTGCAGTTCAGGTGGACAAGGCGGCGGGCATGGCTCAGCACCTCGAACACCGATCCCTCGGCGTTCAGGTGCACGTTCGGCAGCGAGCCGATCGCCTGGCGGTAGGGCTCGGCCATCTCGAAGGGGTGGGGCCGGACGACGAACTGGCGGTGCGGCAGGCGCTTCGGCAATGTCTGGCAGAGTTCCAGGAAGCCCTCGAAGGCGCGCCGCATGTCGTCCAGGAAGCCATCGATATAGGCCGGGTCCCAGCCCCCGGTGATCATCGACTTGCGTTCCAGGTCGGGCAGGCCGTGGCGGGGATTGACGCTGTTGAAATTGGGGTTGATGAGGATGTAGTCGCGCAGCGGAAAGTCGAGCGCGCCACGCCAGCGCGGCGCCAGGAAGTCGAAGCGCGGGCAACCGGTCACCAGGATCTTGTCCGCCAGGCGCGGATCGGCTTTGGCGACGGCCTCGCCGGAGGCCTCGCCCCAGACGAAGTAGCCCTGCAGCCACGGCGCGACGTCGAGGTCGCGCAGCGCGTCCAGCAGCATGGTGTGCTTGTCGCTGGAGAGGTAGCCCTCGGTGTCGAGCACGTAGACATCGACGCCGGCTTCCGCCAGGAAGCGGATCTGCTCCCTGTTGTTCTTGCGCGCATAGGTCAGCACGACGGCGTCGAGATCGGCCAGCGCGGCCTCCATCCATGCCATGTAGAGGGGCAGCAGGACGACGGTCGCGCCGCCCTCCGCCAGCTCCAGCGCGACCAGCACGAGACCATCGAGATCACGCCTCGGATGATCGACGACAAGACCGATCCTGGGAGAAGGGGTCATTGCTCAGATGGCTCGGCGTTCTGCGGCGATCGGGCGTGCAGTGTCCATCGAAAGTCCACAAGTGTGCGGGGGCGCCTCCGACGGTCCGGAGGTGCCCCTGGTAATCCTTCAGACGGCAAAAGGTTCCATAACCGCTTGCCGGCGCCAGGTGCTGTTTCAGATTCCCCTGGCGCAGAACCTAAGTGGCTTGTTGCAGCGCAGTCAATTCTACTTTGGAGCAAGACCAGGCGGGCGCCGCCCGGCGCGAGGGCCGGGACCGCGTCGGTGCCCGAGGCCGAACCGGGTGCAGGACGCGAACGGCAGGCGCTGCCCTGCGCGGCCGGCCCATCGTGGCCGCGGGTTGCCTGCCGGCCGCCGGGGCGCGCCGGCGGGACGCCGGATCGACGAGGCGGCTGCCCGCGTTGCCGCAAAGCTGTCGACGATGCCAGGATGGCCGAGGTCCCGTCACTGCGGAGAGGAAAGCCGATGAACCGTCGCCTGCTCGACCAGGCCGCCCGCCACTGCCGGGTGGCGCCCGGCCGACCGCTCGACCTCGCGCAGCATCCCGCGGACTGGCTGCCGGTGGCGTCGAAGAGCAAGAAGCAGACGGCAGGCTTCAAGGAGGATGCCGAGGCGCTGCTGAAGGAGAGCCGGGATCACCTGGCGGACGCGCAGGACCTGCTGCATGCCGCCGACAGCCGCTCCCTGCTGGTCATCCTCCAGGGGCTGGATGCCGCCGGGAAGGACGGCATCGTGCGCCACGTGATGGACGGCGTGAACCCGCTGGGCTGCCAGGTCCACTCCTTCAAGGCGCCCTCGGCGGAGGAGCTGGAGCACGATTTCCTCTGGCGCGCCGTGAAGCGCCTGCCGGAGCGCGGGCAGATCACCCTCTTCAACCGCTCCTACTACGAGGAGGTGCTGGTGGTGCGCGTGCACCCCGGCTTCCTCGAGGGGCAGCGCCTGCCGCCGAAGCCCGCCGGCTATGACCTCTGGGCCGAGCGCTTCGAGTCGATCCGCGCCTTCGAACGGCACCTGACGCTGAACGGCACCACGGTGCGCAAGTTCTTCCTCAACGTCTCGCTGGCGGAACAGCGGCAGCGGCTGATCGAGCGGATCGACGATCCCAAGAAATTCTGGAAGTTCAATCTCGGCGACACCGAGGAGAGGGCGCACCGCTCGGAATACGAGGCCGCCTATGCCGCGATGCTGCCGGCGACCTCGACGCGCGCGTCGCCCTGGTATGTCATCCCGGCCGACCGGAAGTGGTTCGCCCGCGCACTGGTGGCGCACATCCTCTGCCAGACGGTCGAGTCGATGAAGCTGGCCTGGCCGCAGCCAGGCAAGAAGGACCGGGCGGAGATGGCGACAGCGCGCAAGCTGCTGGCGGCCGACTGAACCGGCGGCGCCTCAGACGTTGCGCAGCACCCACTCGACGCCCTGCTCGACCGCCGGATCGAAGGCCGGCGCCTGGTCGGCGCCGAGCCGGAATCCGGCCTCGGCGGCGGCGACCCGCTGCTCCGGCGTGCCGTGGTGGTTCCAGTCGTTGAAGGCGTAGTCGCCGATGCGGAAGAGCATGTCGCCGGCGGCCCAGAGGACCAGTTCCGGCTGCTCCGCCTTGCGCCGCGCGAGGTAGTAGCCGGCGAGGAAGTCGGCGTGCAGCTCGACGCGCCGCACCGTGCCCTGCCCCCACAGCAACCGCTGCTCCAGACCATAGGCATACTGCGCGATGTGGCCGAACTCGTGCGCCAGGATGCACATCACCGCCATGCCGCCGTCGTCATAGGCGGCCAGCGTCTGGCGGAAGAGCGTGCTGCCGTAGAGCACGGTCCCCCAGGTGCCGGGGACCAGGGTGTCGGCCGTGGCATAGGCATTGGGCGAGTCCCAATCGTCGATGAAGCCGAAGCCGGGGCGCTGGCCGAACAGCGCCGAGAGCTTCACCAGGGCCCGGCCCAGCAGGCGGTCGAGGGCCTCGTCGCCGCTGCTTTCCATCACCTGGCTCATCGGGTCCCGGTAGCCCTGCCAGGCGTGGAAGCGCTGGGCCTGGCCGTGCTTCAGGCAGCAGCCGGCGATCGTCGGAGCGGCGGCGGCGCCGGCCGGGAGGAGCGGCAGGCTCGCTCCACCCAGCAGCAGCCCGAGCACCCGGCGTCGGCGCAGCTGTGGTGCGGTGCGGGTGCTCATTGCGGCACCGTCCAGCCGTAGTGGACGTTGCCATACCAGTCGGAGCACCAGCAGTTGGCGCCGACCGGGCCGACTTCGCCCATCTGGCACCAGAAAGCCGGGGTCTGGCAGATCGCGGTCACCTGCTGGACCGGCCAGGGAGTCTGGTTCGGCGGCGTCGGCTGCGGCCCATTCCAGTCCGGGCCGGCCTGCTCCGGCGGCACCTTCGGGGTCGGACTGCCCGGCTCCGGACACTCGCCGAAATAGCAGCCCTCGCTGCCCTGGGCGGCGGCGGAGAGGCTGGCGACCTGGTCGGCGGCGGCCGGCAGCGCCAGCAGGAGAAGGCCGGCGGCGAGCGCGAGGGCGCCGCGACGGCGGGAGGATTGCTGCGACATGGAAGGGTCCCCTTGGCAATCTCGGATACCAAGGCGCTACGCCAGCCGCAGCGCGGCCATCCCTTCAAAGACGGCGATGGGATTTTGTCTGCGGCCGCGGATCAGCGCGCGGCGGCATCCGGCGGCGGGCTGGGGCCGCGCATTGCCGGCAGCACCAGCACCACAGCCAGGCCGGCCATCACCAGCGCCAGCGCGCCGAACTGCCGCCAGCCGAGCGGCTCGCCCAGCAGCAGGGCGGAGGAGAGCAGCCCGACCACGGGGATGGCCAGCGTGCCGATCGAGGCGATGACCGCCGGGAAGATGCGAATCACGCTGTACCAGGCCCAGTAGCAGAACAGCATGCCCACGACGATGCCATAGAAGAGCGCCGCCCAGACCCCCAGGCTGAGGCCGCCGAGATCGACCGGGCCTTCCAGCGTCACCGCGCCCAGCGCGATCACCGGGGTTGCCAGCGCGCACTGCCAGGCGGTGAAGGAGAAGGTCGGCAGGGTCAGGGCGAAGCGCTTCGTGAGGACCGTGCCGAAGGCCCAGCAGAAGGCGCCGCCCATCATCGCGAGGGTGCCGACGGGGCTGCGGCTGAAGGCGGCGAGGTCGTCGGTGAGCAGCAGCGCGATGCCGCAGAGCCCGAGGAACAGGCCGAGGACGGCGGAGCGGCGCAGGTGCTCGCGCAGGACCCAGGCGCCGAGCACCGCTGCCCAGAGCGGCATGGTGTAGCCGATGATGGCGGCGCGGCCGGCCTCGATCAGCAGGATGCCGTAGCCGGCCAGGAGATGCCAGCCGATCATGTTGAAGAGGGTGCAGATCAGCAGCGGCCGGATCTCTTCGCGCCGCAGGCGCAGCCGCTGGCCGCTCGCCGCCGCCAGCGCCGTCATGCCGACGGCGCCGCCGATCAGGCAGATGGTGCGGAAGTTCCAGACCGGAATCTCGGTCATGGTGAACTTGATCACCGGCCAGTTGAGGCCCCAGCCGAACGAGAGCGCGAATAGCAGGATCAGGCCGCTGCGCGGCAGCGGTCCGCTCGCGGCGGGGGGCGCGAGCGCGCGCTGCACGACGGGGCTGGTCACCTTGCCGCTTGGTCCAGGCGGGCCAGCACGGCCCGCTTCTCGTCGTCGTCGAGGATCATCCAGTCGCGAATCTCGTCGATCGTGCGCAGGCAGCCGATGCAGAAGCTGCTGGTCTCGTCGATCTGGCAGATCCCGACGCAGGGCGAGGCAACGGTGGTTTCGGCCAGCCGCTGGCGCAGCCGCTCGCGGCGCAGGCGCCGCCGTTCCGCCCGTTCCTCGGGGGACCGCGGGGCGAGGCCCTCCTCGGCCGGAATGTGCGCTCGGTCGGTCGGCTGTTCGATCACGGCGGATCCTGGCTGTTGCAGTGCAGTGTAGAGATCGCTCGACCAGGCCGAAAGCGTAGAGGCGACAAGGACTTTGGCCCCACCGGCAAGGCCGCTATGCTGGCGGCGCGGAGCTTGCGCGCCGCGTGGCCGGCGGCGAGGCCGCATCGAGGCGGCGAAGGGGAGGGAGGCAATGCTGCGCCGCTGGCGCCTGACGAGCGGGCTGCTGCTCTTCGTCTTCCTGCTGACGCACCTGCTGAACCATGCGCTCGGCCTGGCGGGGCTGGAGGCGCTGGCGGCCGGGCGCGACGCCTTCCTCTGGCTGTGGCGCAATCCCTTTGCCGAGGCGCTGCTGCTGCTGGCCCTGCTGCTGCACCTCCTGCTGGCCGGGGTCTCGCTCTACAGCCGGCGCAACCTGCTGCGCCTGCCAAGCTGGCAGCTGGCGCAGCTCACGCTCGGACTGCTGATTCCGCCGCTCCTGTTCCTGCATCTGCTGGGGACCACCGTCGCCGCGCAGCGCTTCGGCACGCTCGACAGCTACGAGTACGTGCTGCTGGTGATGCGCTCGGCCTCCTGGGGTTTCCTGCAGCAGGTCCTGGTCCTGCTGGTCGCCTGGTTCCACGGCGCCCTCGGCCTCTGGTTCTGGCTGCGCCTGAAACCCGGTTTCGCGCGCTGGCGCGAACCGCTGCGCGCGGCGCTGCTGCTGCTGCCCACGCTGGCACTGGCCGGCACCTTCGCCGGCCTGCGCGAGGTGGCGGTGCTGATCGAAACCCCCGACTGGCTGCAGCGGACGCTGGCGCGCATCGCTCCACCGCAAGGCGCCGCGCTGGACTGGATCTATCGTCTGGAGGCCTGGCTGCTGTGGTCCTACGCGGCCCTGCTGATGGCGACGATGCTGGCGCGCGGCCTCAGGATCTGGCGCGAGCATCGCCAGGGCGTGGTGCGCATCGACTATCCCGGCGGTGTGCGGGTGGGCGTGCCGCGCGGCCTGACCATCCTGGAGGCCAGCCAGCTGCGGCGCGTGCCCCATGCGGCGGTCTGCGGCGGGCGCGGCCGCTGTTCGACCTGCCGGGTGCGCGTCGTGCGCGGCGCCGATCACCTGCCGGCCCCCTCGCCGGCCGAGCTGAAGGTTCTGAGCCGGGTGCGCGCCGGTCCCGACGTACGGCTGGCCTGCCAGACGCGGCCGGAGGGCGACATCTCGGTCGAACTGCTGCTGCCCGCGCATGCGACGCCGCGCGACGCCCATCCGCGGGCCGGGTACATGCAGGGGCAGGAACGCGAGATCGCCGTGCTCTTCGCCGACCTGCGCGGCTTCACCAGCCTGGCGGAGCAGAAGCTGCCCTATGACGTGGTGTTCCTGCTCAACCGCTATTTCCGCGGCATGGCCGCGGCGGTGGAGCGCAGCGGCGGCCGAATCGACAAATTCATCGGCGACGGTGTGATGGCGCTCTTCGGTCTGGAGAGCGACCCCGCCACCGCCAGCCGCCAGGCCCTGGCGGCGGCGCAGGCCATGGGCGTGGAGCTGGCGGAGATGAATCGCGCCCTGGCGCACGACCTGCCCCGGCCGCTGAAGATCGGAATCGGGATTCACGTCGGCCCGGCCATCGTCGGCGAGATGGGCGCCGGGCATGCGATCACCGTCACGGCGATCGGCGACACGGTGAACATCGCCAGCCGGCTCGAGGCGCTGACCAAGCCGTTCGGGGCCGAGCTGGTGGTCTCGCGCCACCTGCTGGAGGTCGCCGGCCAAGCGCTACCGGGCGCCCGCACCGCCGAGGAAACTATTCGCGGCCGCAGCGAACGCCTGGAACTGGCCGTCCTGGAGCGCCTGACGGACGCCGCCGGAGCGACGGCGCCCGCCTGAGGCGCGGGGAGGCGCGGGCGCTCAGGAACCCTGCTTCTGCTTGTAGGCCGCGATGGCGTCCTTCAACTGGTGGTATTCGTCGCAGGAGAAGCTGCAGTTGGCGTCGAGCACCGCGAGCTGCGCCTCGGCCTTATCGAGATCCCCCCGTCATCAGGTAGAGCTCACCCAGGTACTCGTTGGCGCCATCATGCTCGGGATCGATGCGGAGCGCCTGGTCATAGGCGGCGAAGGCCTCGTCGACGCGGTTCAGCTTGCGCAGCGAGAAGCCGAGGTAGTTCCAGGCGTCGGCGTTCTCCGGCTCCTTGGCGACCACCTGCTCCAGCAGCTCGACGGCGGCGGTGTAGTTCTTCTGCTCGACCCGCTCGACAGCGGTGTCGTACAGCGAGGCGGGGGCACTGGTGCTCTTCTCCTCCTTCGGCTCGTTCGAGGTGCCGGCGGCGAGGGCGCCGCCACTGGCCAGCAAGAGGCCCAGAGCGGCAAGCTGCAGGGTCTTCATCATCGCATGTCTCCTCCCAGACGGTCGGTCGGCCACCGAGCTGGGGCCTCCCCTGGCGAATGATATGGGGCAGCGGCGTCGCTCATCACCGCCGATCACGGAAAAATCAACTCGCTTCGGCCAGAAGCCGCGCCAAGGCGGCCTCGTCCTCCGCCTCCAACACCTGCCGGGCGAGGCCATAGGGAAAGCCCTGGCGCGCCAGAGCGGCGAGATCGCGCTGGAAGCGCTCGGCGCGCTCCCGCGCCGGACGGTAGGGGCCGAGCCGGCGGCGGCGGGCGAAGGCGGCGGCGCGCTGCAGCTCGTCGGCGGCCGCCAAACCGATCGTCTCGAGGCCGACGGCGACGTCGTCTTCCGAGAGGCCAAGCTGTTGAAGTTTCATGGCGATTACCGGCCTCGACCGACCCTGCCGCGCCAGGCTCGCGGCCTTCTGGCGAGCGAAAACACGGTCATCGAGAAAACCGAGCTCGACACAGCGTGCCACCACCTGGGCGATGTCCGCCTCGCCGACCTCGGCGACACCGGCGTCGGCGGCCCGCTTGACGCGGCGGGCGAGGACCTGGCGCAGCTGTTCGCGCGAGCAGGCGTAGCGCGCCAGGTGATGCAGCGCGCCCTTGCGCAGCCGCTCCGCCGTCAGCGGCCGCGGTGCCGGGCGTTCCGCGCCGCCCGCCGACGATCCTGCCTGCCGCCTCGTCGCTGCGCGCGTGCGCCGCCTGTCGCCTGTCCCTGGCCGTTCCCCTGTCATGGGGCGATTTGACCGTCTGCCCCTGCAGCCTTGCAAGGGCAGCCTTGCGGGGGGCCCGTCTTGTCAGCGGCCGGAGCCCGCCCTAAACCTTGCGCCATGCCTTCCGACAGTCTTGCCAGCAAGCGGCCGCTGACCGCTTTTCCAGCGCCGCGCAGGGTCGGCCACATCAACGGCCGCGGGCTCTGGACCCTCTACGTCAAGGAGGTTCGGCGCTTCCTCAACGTCGCCACCCAGACGGTGATGGCGCCGGTGGTGACCACGCTGCTGTTCCTCGCGGTCTTCACCCTGGCGCTCGCCGGCTCGCGCCCCGGCGCCGACGGCTTCAGCTATGCCGAGTTCCTGGCGCCCGGCCTGATGGTCATGGCGATCATGCAGAACTCCTTCGCCAATACCTCCTCCTCGCTGGTGATCTCGAAGGTCCAGGGCAACATCGTCGACGTGCTGATGCCGCCCCTCTCGGCCTTCGAGCTGACGCTCGGATTCGCTGCCGGTGGCCTCACCCGCGGACTGCTGGTCGGGTTGGCGGTGCTGCTGGCGACCGGTCTCTTCGTCGGCTTCAACCTGCACGATCCGCTGGCGATTTTCTTCTTCGGCGCCAATGCCTCGCTGATGCTGGCGCTGCTCGGCATCCTCGGCGGCATCTGGTCGGAGAAGTTCGATCACATCGCCGCCGTGACCAACTTCGTGGTCACGCCGCTGTCGTTCCTGTCGGGAACCTTCTACTCGCTGGACCGCCTGCCGCCGGACTGGCAGTTCGTCGCCCACTTCAATCCCTTCTTCTACATGATCGACGGTGTGCGCTATGGCTTCCTCGGGCACGCCGACACGCCGCTGTGGATCGGCGCCTCGGTGCTCTGCGCGACCAATCTCCTGCTGTTCCTGCTCTGCTGGCAGCTGTTCCGCATCGGCTATCGGCTGAAAGCCTGACGGCGGCGGGGGCGGCATGAGCGCGCTCACGGCCCAGACCCCGCCGCCGGCGGCAGGAACCCGCGGCATGCCGCGGCCGCGCCGCATAGGGCGGGTCAACCTGCGCGGATTCTGGACGCTCTATCGCCGCTGCCTGCTGCGCCCGCTCGCCTTCTGGGTGGAGTCGCTGGCCGGGCCGGCGATCTCCTCGCTGCTGTTCCTCACGGTCTTCGTGCTGGCGCGCAGCGCCATCGCGGAGCCGGTGTGGCCCGGCCTCGACCTCGCCAGCTTCGTCGCCCCCGGCCTGGTGGCCTATGCCTTCTGCCACGCCGCCTTCGAGGCCATCGGGATCTACCTGATCTTCGACAAGATGGAGGGCGCGGTGCAGGACCAGCTGGCCGCGCCGCTCTCGCCGCTCGAACTGGTGGCCGCCTGGATCCTGGGCGGCGCCACCGCCGGCTGCTGCACCGGCTTGACGGTGCTGGCGATCTTTCTGCCCTTCGTCGACTGGCCAGTGGCAGAGCTGCTGCCCCTCGTCGGCTTCACGGTGCTCGGCACGCTGCTGTTCGCCACGCTGGGCGTGCTGGTCGCCCTCTGGGCGCGCAAGTGGGACCACTACAGCGCCGCCGAATCCTTCCTCATCCTGCCGCTGGGCCTGCTGTCGGGGACCTTCTTCGTGCGTGAGGACCTGCCGCCGCTGGGCGGCGACCTGCTGCTCGGCAACCCGGTGTTTCACGTGATCGACGGCTTCCGCAGCGGCCTGCTCGGGCGCAGCGACGGCGATCCCCTCCTCGCCGTTTCGATCCTGCTGCCGCTGGTGCTCCTGCTGTCCCTTGTCGCCTGGCGCCTGGTGGTGCGAGGCTGGCACCTCAAGGCTTGAGAGCGGGAAAGGGAGAACGGTGAGACGTCTGTGCGGACTGCTCGCCCTGGTCCTCTGTGGCCTCGGCCTCCTGGTCCTGCCGGCGCCGACGGCGCCGCTGGCGGCGGCCGATCTGCCGCAGGCCCGCATCTTCCGCCTGGAGCGGACCGGCACGCCGCCGAGCTGGCTCTTCGGCACCATGCACGTGAGTGACCCGGCGGTCGTCCGCCTGCCGCCCGAAGCCAAGGCGGCCTTTGCCGCCAGCGATCGGGTGGTCGGGGAGCTGGACCTCGGCGACGGCGGTCTCTTCGCCGCCTTCACCGGCATGCTGCTGCCGGAGGACCAGAGCCTCGCCGATCTGCTCCCCAGCGGCCTCTACGAGCGGGTGCTGGCCGGTCTGGAGGCCTTCGGCATTCCCGCCGCCATGGCCAACCGCTTCCGGCCCTGGGCGGCGGCGATCCTGCTCGGCTACGACGAGGCGGAACTGGAGCGCGCCCGCCTGGGTTTGCCGGCGCTGGACGAGTGGCTGCAGGAGGAGGCGCGCCGCCAGGGCAAGGCGGTCATCGGCCTGGAGACGGTGGACGAGCAGCTGGCGATCTTCCGCGACCTGCCGTTGGAGTGGCAGATCGAGCTCCTGGAGGCCGCGCTGGACCATCCCGAGCTGATGGGCTTCGGGGACGGGACGCTGAAGGAGCTCTACCTCGCCGGCGATCACGTCGGCCTCTGGCGTTTCTATCAGGACATGAGCGAGGACTTCGACAGCGCCTTCTTTAGCCATTTCGAGGCGGTAGCGATCCGTGCCCGCAACCATCGCATGGCGGAGCGCCTGGCGCCGATCCTGGCCGAGGGCGGCGCCTTCGTCGCCGTCGGGGCGCTGCATCTGCCGGGGCCGGAGGGGCTCTTCGTCCTGCTGCAGGAAGCCGGCTACCGCATCGTGCCGCTGCCCTGAGCGCTGTCCAGAGTGCTGGCCCGGGCGCTGCCCTGGCCGCTAGGCGGCCGCTACAGGCCAGCCGTGACGGGGCCGCCGTTGACACCTGGCGCCTTTGCCCCTTTGATCGCGGGCCGACCGGAAGCGCTTCCGGCCGGCCGTCTATCTGTTCCCTGATGCGGAAGGAAATTGCGTCATGAGCGCGCTGATGCCGACCTACAACCGCGCGGATATCGCCTTCGAGCGCGGCGAGGGCTGTTGGCTCTACAGCAGCGACGGGCGACGTTACCTGGACTTCGCCGCCGGCATCGCGGTCAACAGCGTCGGGCACAGCCATCCGCATCTCGTCGCGACGCTGGAGAGCCAGGGCCGCAAGCTCTGGCACGTCTCCAACCTCTACCGCATTCCCGAGGGCGAGCGCCTGGCCGAGCGCCTCTGCGCCGCCTCCTTCGCCGACAAGGTCTTCTTCGGCAACTCCGGCGCCGAGGCGATGGAATGCGGCATCAAGGTGGTGCGCAAGTACCACGACGACACCGGCAACCCGCAGCGCTGGCGCATCATCACCGCAAACGGAGCGTTCCACGGTCGGACCCTGACCACCCTGGCGGCCGCCGGCAATCCGAAGTACCTCGCCGGCTTCCAGCCCGAGGTGCCCGGCTTCGACCACGTCGCCTTCAACAACCTGAACGAGCTGCGCGCCGCCATCACCGACGAGACGGCGGCGATCCTGGTCGAGCCGATCCAGGGCGAGGGCGGCATCCGCGCCGGTTCGCTCGACTATCTCAAGGCGCTGCGCGAGATCTGCGACGAGTTCGGACTGCTGCTCTTCTTCGACGAGGTGCAGTGCGGCATGGGCCGCACCGGCAAGCTCTTTGCCCACGAGTGGGCCGGGATCGTTCCCGACGTCCTGGCCACCGCCAAGGGCATCGGAGCCGGCTTCCCCCTCGGCGCCTGCCTGGCGACCGACAAGGCCTGTGCCGGCATGACGGCGGGTACCCACGGCTCCACCTACGGCGGCAATCCGCTGGCGATGGCGGTCGGCAATGCGGTGCTGGACGTGCTGCTGGCCGAAGGCTTCCTGGAGCGGGTGGTGCGGCAGGGCAAGGCCCTGCAGGGCGAGCTCGAGGGCCTGGTGAAGCGGCACCCGAGGATCTTCGGCGAGGTGCGCGGCGAGGGCCTGATCCTCGGCATCAAGTGCGAGGTGCCGGCCGGCGACATCCAGGTGGCGCTGCGCGAGGCCGGGCTGCTGACCGTCACGGCCGGCGAGAACGTCCTGCGCATCGTGCCGCCGCTGGTCCTCGGCCCCGAGGAGATCGCCGTCGCGTCCGGGCTGCTGGAGCAGGTCGCCGCCGCCGCCGAGTCGCGCCTGCAAGGGGCGGCCTGATGGCGGCAGACCGCAAGCTGCCGAAGCACTTCCTCGATCTCGACCGGCTCGACCGCGACACGCTGCGGGCGATCCTGGAGCGCGGCAAGGCCTTCAAGGCCGGCACGGTGCCGGAGGAGAAGGCGCGCCCGCTGGCCGGCAAGTCGATTGCGCTGATCTTCGAGAAGCCTTCAACCCGCACGCGGGTCTCCTTCGAGGTCGGCATCCACCAGCTCGGCGGCCAGGCCATCGTGCTGGAGCCCTCGGGCACGCAGATCGGCCGCGGCGAGACCGTGGCCGACACCGCGCGCGTGCTGTCGCGCTACGTCGACGCCATCATGGTGCGCACGACGCGTGAGGAGAAGCTGCTGGAACTGGCCGACTACGCCACCGTGCCGGTGATCAACGGCCTCACCGACCGGACCCACCCCTGTCAACTGATGGCCGACGTGATGACGGTGGAGGAGCATCTGGGGCCGATCGCCGGCAAGGTGGTGGTCTGGTGCGGCGACGGCAACAACATGGCCGCCTCCTGGGTCCACGCCGCGGTGCGCTTCGGTTTCGAGCTGCGTCTCGCCTGCCCGCGCGAACTCACGCCGAGCGGCCAGGTGATCGGCTGGGCCCAGGCCGAGGGTGGTCGGATCGTCGTCACCCACGACACCGGCGAGGCGCTGGCCGGGGCCGATTGCGTGGTCACCGATACCTGGGTCTCGATGGGCGACGACGTCGGCGACAGCGAGCGGCGGGCCAAGCTGCTCTACCCCTACCAGGTGAACCGCGACGTCATGGCGAAAGCCAAGCCCGACGCCGTCTTCCTGCACTGCCTGCCGGCCTATCGCGGCAAGGAGGTGTCGGCCGAGGTGATGGACGGCCCGCAGTCGGCGGTCTGGGACGAGGCGGAGAATCGCCTGCACGCGCAGAAGGGTATCCTTGCCTGGTGCCTCGAGGACTGATCAGGATTTCACGGTCACACGATGGGTGAGTTGCAACAGACGGACCCGGCGGCGCCCGCGGCCGACGATCTGGTCTATCCCTTTTTGCTGCCGACGGCCGGGGTGCGCGGACGGTTGGTGCGGCTTGGCGCGGTCGCGGACGAGATCCTGAACCGCCACGACTATCCGGACGCGGTGGCGCGCCTGCTGGCCGAACTGATGGTGCTGGCCGCCGGTCTCGGCACCTTCCTCAAGTTCGAGGGCGTCTTCACGCTGCAGACCAAGGGCGACGGCGCGGTGCGCCTGATGGTGGCGGACGTGACCTCCGAGGGCGGGCTGCGGGCCTATGCCGAGACCGATCGCGCGGCGGTGGCTGCCGTCCTGGCGCAGGAGCCGCGGCCTTCGCTGCCGCGCCTGACCGGTGCCGGCTATCTTGCCTTCACCGTCGACCCGCAGGAGCGCGAGAACCGCTACCAGGGCATCGTCGCGCTGGAGGGGGAGCGGCTCGCCGACTGCTTCCTGCACTATTTCCGCCAGAGCGAGCAGCTGCCGACCGCGATCCACGTCGCCGCGCAGCGCGTCGATGGCCGCTGGCGTGCCGGCGGCCTGATACTCCAGCGGCTGCCGGCAGAGGAACATCCCGGCGATCCGCTGCTGATCGAAGCGCGCCAGGAAGGCTGGCGTCGCGCCACGGTGCTGATGTCGACCCTGAGCGACGGCGAGCTGCTGGATCCGGCCCTCGCCGCCGAGTCGCTGGTGTGGCGGCTGTTCAACGAGGAGGAGATCGCCCCGCACGGCCTGCGCCCGGTGGTCGCCTCCTGCCGCTGCTCGCGCGAGAAGGTCGAGAGCGTCCTGATCGCGCTCAGCGCCGGCGAGCGGGACGAGATGACCGTCGAGGGCACGATCGAGGTGACCTGCCAGTTCTGCAGCCGCCGCTATGACTTCGACGAGGCAGACCTGGCGGCGCTCGACGCCGGCAAGACCTGAAGGCCGGCGGCGCTCAGGCGCCGCTCTGAGCCCAGGCGATCAGCCGCCGCTGGAAGGCGGTGCCGGCCTCGAACTGCGCAAGCGTGATGAACTCGTCGGGCTGATGGGCCTGGTCGATCGAGCCGGGGCCGCAGATCACGGTGGAGTAGCCGGCGGCCTGGAACAGCCCGCCCTCGGTGGCGTAGGAGACGACCCCGGTGGTGTTGGAGCCGGTGAGGTGGCGCACCAGCGCCTCCGCCGAGCCGTCCTTTTCCGGCAGCAGCCCCGGCACCGAGGCGCGCGGCTCGATGGCGATGGAGGCCTCCGGCGCATGGCGCCGCAGCCAGGGTTCCACCGTCTCGCGCGCGTAGCTCTCGAACTCCGCCAGGATCGCCGCCGGCTCGTCGCCGGGATGGATGCGGTACTCGAAGGAGAACCAGGCGTCGAGCGGGATGATGTTGAGCGCGGTGCCGCCCTGCAGCTGTCCGACGTTGAACGTGGTGTAGGGCGGCTGGAACTCGCTGTCGCTGTGCGGTGCCGCTTCGCGGGCCGCCGCCATCTGCTGCAGCTTGGCGACCAGCAGGCCGGCCGCGAAGTTGGCGTTGGCCCCGCGGTGCGGCTGGCTGGAGTGGGCCTCGCGACCGCGGATGCGCACGTAGTGCGAGGTGATGCCCTTGTGCGCATTGATGATCCGCATGTCGCTCGGCTCGCCGATCACCACGGCGCGGACGGGCGGCAGTTCCTCGGCCATGCGGCGGATCATCGAGCCGACGCCGGTGCAGCCGACCTCCTCGTCGTAGGAGATCGCCAGGTGCAGCGGGTGCAGCAGCGGCTTGGCCACCATCTCCGGTACCAGCGCGAGGGCAATGGCGAGGAAGGCCTTCATGTCGCAGGTACCGCGGGCATAGAGCCTGCCGTCGCGCTCCACCAGTTCGAAGGGGTCGCTGGTCCAGGGCTGGCCGACCACCGGCACCACGTCGCTGTGGCCGGAGAGCACCACCCCGCCGGGTTCCTCGCCGCCGATCGTGGCGAAGAGGTTGGCCTTCTTGCCGTCCTCGTTCGGCACCCGCTTCGAGGCGATGCCGTAGGCCGCGAGATAGTCCTCGACGAACTCGATCAGCGCGATGTTGGAGAAGGCGGAGGTGGTGTCGTAGGACACCAGGCGGGCCAGCATCTCGCGCGGGCTGTAGTGCGGCTTGGACATGGGGCCTCCCGAGGGATCGATGGGTTGCTAGGAGCGCCAGAAGGCGCGCGAGAAGAGGACCAGCAGGGTCAGCAGTTCCAGCCGACCCAGCAGCATGCCGACGCAGAGCCACCACTTCGCCATGGCGGGGAGGCTGGCGTAGTTGCCGAAGGCCAGCTCATGGCTGCCCAGGCCGGGGCCGACGTTGGCGATGGCGCTGGCGGCGGCGGACAGCGCCGTCGTCAGCTCGAGCCCCATCAACCCCAGCCCGGCGGCCAGCACCGCGTAGGTCATGCCGAAGAGGAAGAAGAAGCCCATCACCTGGTCGACCACCTCGCCGGGGACCGGCCGGCGGTTGAAGTAGATGATGAAGATGCCATGCGGCTGTGTCAGCCGGCGGAGCTGCGCCATCGCGGCCGAGACGAAGATGCGCACGCGGAAGATCTTCACGCCGCTGGTGGTGGAGCCGGCGGCGCCGCCGACGAACATGACCAGCAACAGCACGGCGGTCGGGAAACCGGCCCACTCGATCCCCGGGGCGTTGCTCAGCCCCGTGCCGGTCATCATCGAGACGGTGGCGAAAAAGCCGACCCGCAGGGCGGTGCCCCCGGTCATCTCGCCTTCGGCGTCGAGCCAGAGCGCCAGCAGCATCGTGGAGAGTCCCACGATGGCCAGCAGCCAGTGCACCTGACTGTCGCGCAGCAGCGGGCGGACGGTGCCGCGCGCGGCGCGTAGCAGCAGCACGAAGGGCAGTGCCCCCATCAGCATCATGAAAGCCATCGCCATCTCGAGCGCCAGGCTGTCGAAGGCGGCGGCCGAGTGGTCGCGCGTGGAGAAGCCGCCGGTCGAGATCGTGGTCATGGCGTGCGTGATCGCGTCGAAGAGATCCATGCCGAGCAGCCAGAAGAGCACGCAGCCGAAGAGCGTCAGGCCGAAGTAGACCGTGGCGACGCCGACGCCGATTTCGGCGGCGCGCGGCAGGACCTGGTCGGCGGCGAAGGTCTCGACGCGGAAGAGCTGCATGCCGCCGACCTGGAGGATCGGCAGCACGGCGAGCGCCATGACGATGATGCCGATGCCGCCGAGCCAGTTGAGGATGGCGCGCCAGAGCAGCAGGCCGGGGGGCATGGCGTCGAGCTCGCGGATGACGGTGGCACCGGTGGTGGTGATGCCGGACATCGATTCGAAGACCGCGTCGGTCAGGCTGAGCTGCAGCTCGCAGAAGACGAAGGGCAGGGCGCCGAACAGCGCCAGCAGCACCCAGGCCAGGTTGGCGACGAGGAAGCCCTGGCGGATGCCGAATCCGCGCCAGCCGCTGTCGTGGGTCGCCAGCATCAGCGCGATGCCGACGAAGGCGGTGACGGCGGCGGCGGCGGCGAAGGCCTGCCAGTCCCGATTGCCGACCGCCAGATCGAAGGCAGCCGGCACCAGCATCGCGACCGAGAGGATCGCGAGCAGCGAACCTGCGATGTTCAGGACCGGCCGGACGTCGAGCAAGACCTAGGCATTCTCCAGTGCGTGGTTCGATTGGCCGACCAGCGCCAGGAACTCCCGGCGGGTCGTGGGGGACGAACGGAAGAGGCCGAGCATGCGGCTGGTCACCATGGTGACGCCCGGCTTGTGAACGCCGCGGGTCGTCATGCACTGGTGCGCCGCCTCGACCACCACGCCGACGCCCTTGGGGTCCAGCACCTCGGCGATGGCGTTGGCGATCTGCGCGGTCATCTTTTCCTGGATCTGCAGCCGGCGGGCGAAGGCATCGACCACGCGCGCCAGCTTGGAGATGCCGACGACGCGCTGGCGCGGCAGATAGCCGATGTGAACGCGGCCGATGATCGGCAGCATGTGGTGCTCGCAGTGCGACTCGAAGCGGATGTCGCGCAGCAGCACCATCTCGTCGTAGCCCTCGACCTCCTCGAAGGTGCGCGACAGCAGGTCCAGGGGGTCGATGGCATAGCCGGCGAAATGCTCATCGTAGGCGCGCACCACGCGATCCGGCGTGCCGAGAAGACCCTCGCGCGCCGGGTCGTCGCCGGCATAGCGGATCAGGGTCTCCACGGCCGCCAGCGCGGCGGCGCGGTCCGGGCGCTTGGCGACTTTGCGCGGTCGGCGGGCGGGGCTATCGGCCATGGCAGAACTCCTGCTTTCGAGAAAGGGTGCCGACGGCGAGGACCCAGCGCCGCGCAGCCCGGCGGCGGTCGCTAGTTGATGCGCTTGGTCTCGTAGGGGCTGTCGAGCGAGAAGGCGGGGATCGCCGCATCGAACAGGCTGCCGTTGGGGCGCTGCATCTCATAGCTGCCGACCATGATGCCGGAGGGCGTCGGCAGCGGCGTGCCGGAGGTGTATTCAAAGCGTTCGCCCGGCGCCAGAACCGGCTGCTCGCCGACCACGCCGGGGCCCTGGACCTCTTTGAGCTGGCCGAGCGCGTCGGTGATCCGCCAGGTGCGATTGAGCAGCTGCACGGTCTCCTGCCCCTGATTCTCGATGACGACGTGGTAGGCCCAGACGTAGCGGCTTTCCGATGGCGCCGACTGTTCCTCGAGAAACACCGGGTGGACCGTAATGCGGATGTCGTGCGTCGTTGCGCTGTAGAGGCCGTCGGACACGCTGTTGGCTTTCGCTGCTGGAACCGGGATGGGCACGGCCGCGTGCGGCCGCGTGCGGCTGCGTGCGGGGCAGTCTAGAGCCTTTGCAGCGGGCGGCTCCAGAGCCGTTGCGCCGCAGGCTGCCCGCTTGAAGCGGGTCCGCTGTCTCTGAAGCGCGGGGCGGGGCCATCGCTGGGCCGGCCCCGAACCGGGCAGGTAGAAAAGGAAACGGCGCCGCGCAGAGCGCGGCGCCGTCGCCTCAGTTCAGATGATCGCGATTACTGGATCACGATAACCGCACGGCGGTTGGCCTGCTCGCGCACGCCATCACCGGTCGGAACCGCCAGTTCGCTCTCACCGCGGCCGGCCACCGAGATATTCACATCGGCGATGCCGCGAGCCACCAGCGCATCCTTGACCGCATTGGCGCGGCGCAGGGAGAGCGCGAGGTTGTACTCGGCGGAGCCCGAGGTGTCGGTGTAACCCGTCACGGAGAACTCGTTCAGGCCCATCTTGGAGGCAGCTGCCACAGCCTTGTCGATCTCGGCCTGGGCAGCAGCGGTCAGAGCCGAGCTGTCGAAGGCAAAGAAGACGGTGTAAGGCTCGGCACCCATGCCACCCAGAGCGGCCTCAAGGTCGGCCAAGGCGGCATAGAAGGCATCGCGGCAGGCCGCGATGTCATCGGTCTGCCAGCCTTCTTCCTGCTGCTCGATCCAGCAGTCGAAACGGCCCTGCGCGTGAGCGGCAATCGCCGGCTCCTGCGTACGGCCGCCGGCATCGAGCAGCTCGACCAGACGAGCGCGGGCCGAAGCCAGCTCCTCTGCCGGAGCGCCGCTCACCGCCCAATCCTCGACCAGCTCGGGCGGGACTTCTTCACCGGCAGCGGCCCGGAGGCCCTTTTGGGCGAAGTAGCCAGCATCGATCCAGTCGTACATCTCATCCGCCTCGAAGGCGACGATCTGTCGGTACTCTTCAGTCAGCGCCTGAGAGAACGGAGATCCCGTTGCCTCAACAGTGCGCATCGCTTCGATGTCGGAGACCGCGCAGCCGCCCAAGAAGGCGAGCGCCGCGACTGCTCCAATCACATTCAAACGGGCCATTGATCCGTCCCTCCTACGCCTCAAAATCTCTATCCAGAAGGGTTCAACCAAAATACTCAGCGGTTGGTCAAGGCAGCCGGTCATCCCGTTGCCCCCCTTCGAACACCCGCACCGGCAGTGTAGAAACCCCTGTCTCTCCTGTCAAAATGCGGCTGAGGTCTCAACGCACGAAATGCCGTAATTGTTCCCTCTGTGGTGTTTTTGCCACAGGCGTGTCGATTAGAAAGCCCAATCTTTCCAAGCGGCTGCCCGGAGCAATCGAGAAGGCTTCCGAGGGTCGACGGCGACGGCGGTCCCTCCTGGACCGGAAAAGGCTGTCCAGAGGTACCCCGTTGCACGGCCGGAAGCCAGTTTCGCCCCGCCGAATCGACCCCTTGCAGGCACGCGATCACCTCTGCCCGTTGCTGCGGGTCGGCAAGCGCAGGCCCATTGTCTGCCCTGGCACGAAGGCCTGGCGATCGCTCAGCCAAGGATCGATCAGGGCCGCGGTCCAGGCGAAGCGCGCCGCCGAGTCGCGGCCCGGCGCGGTTCGCGGCCAGGGAGGGACAGCGGTGGCATCGCTCCTGGAAGACGGCCTGGCCGCGCTGCGGGGCGCCGGCAAGGGCGGCCTCCGCGGCAGCAGGCCAGGCCGCTCCCACCGCCGACAGAAGCGAGACACCTAATAGAAAGCCGGTCAGCGGGCGGCGTTCGACCCGCGCGGAGTGCGAAGAGACCGCGGCGCCGGAGACCGCTCCGTCGCGGTCACAGGGGGAGCTACGCCGGAATGCCGGAGGCGGATGCAGCGCGATCCGGGAATTGCCGACGACAGGGTGCGGATTTGCCGGTGGCAGGTTTGCCGGCTGCTTCAGTCTGGCTGCGCCAGCAGCGGCCCGCTGTAGACCACCGGGCCGGACGGCAGTCCGGTGGGCGAACCGCCGGGCGGTTCCAGGCTGACGGCCAGCAGCCCGTCTTGCAGCAGAGCCGGCGAGGCCAGACCCTGCAGCGCCAGATGCTCGTTACCATTGGTCGGCAGCAGGCCGAGCGAGCGCGGCTGGGCCGCCTGGTCGCTCACCAGCCAGAGTTCGAAGTCGCCGCTGTGCTCCGCCAGGCCGCCGACCGCTACGACCGAGACGCGTTCGCCGCGCAGGTCGACGGTGACGAGGAATCGCGGCTGCTGTTCGCCCTCGCCGAGAATCGCGACAAAGCGTTCGGCGGGCGGGGTGCGCAGCAGGCCGGGCACGGCAACCAGCAGCGCCAGAATGGCGGTGGCCAATGCCAGCGCGCCGGCGGCGAAGCGCCAAAGCCGCAGCCGGCGGTACAGCTGGGCGACCTGCAGGCCCGGCGGTCCCGCGGCGGCGGTGGCTGCGCGCTGGCCGCCTTCGATCTCCGCCTCGATACGCGGCAGCACCGCGGGAGACGGGGTAACCTCGGGAATGCTGTCGGCGAGCGGGGCCAGGCGCGCGTGCCAGTCGGCCACCATCTGAGCGAAGGCGCCCTCGCGGCGGGCCAGCGTCTCGGCCAGCGCGCGCTCGACCGGCGGCAGGGTGCCGAGGGCGAACTCCGCGGCCAGCCCCGCCCAGGCCTCCCGGGGAATCTGCGGCTGCTCGCTCATGGCGCCAGGCACTCCTTGAGTCGCATCAGGCTGCGCCTTATCCACGACTTGACCGTGCCCAGGGGGTGGTCGAGGCGTGCCGCCAGTTCTTCGTGAGTCAGACCGTGCCAATAGGCCATCAGGATGCAGTGGCGCGGCTGCTCCTCGAGCGTCTCGAGGCAGGCTTTGAGACGCAGGGCCTCCTGGCTCCGGCTGGCGAGGGCGAACTGGTCCGGCGACTCGTCGCGCAGACTGTCGCGCTCTGGCAGATCGTCGAGCCGCGCCGCCGGCCGCTCCCGGCGGCGGCGATCCAGCGCCGAGTTGCGTGCGATCGTCAGGAGCCAGGTCATGACGGTCCCCTTGCCGCTCTCGAAGCGGCCGGCGGAGTGCCAGACTTTGACGTAGACGTCCTGCAAACATTCCTCCGCCAGGGCGCGATTGCCCAGAAGACGCAGGATCACGCCCAGGAGCTTCGGCGAGGTGGCGGCATAGAGCGCGCGAAAGGACTTGCGCTCGCCCTCGGCGATACCGGCCATCAAGCGCTCGAGCGAAGCGCGATCTATCTGCGACAAGGCGGCCGGTCTCCTTCGCTGCGACCTGCAGGACCGCGCCCAGTCTAACGGAAAGCTACGTCAGGAGAAGCCAAAGGGATGCAGGCGAGCGCCCACGGCCGCGTGGCCGCGCGCGCCGGGCGCCCCTCCGAGGCCGCTTGCCGCCGGGTCGGCGCTTGCCGTATATCTGCCGCTGCGCCGGCTGCCGCGCGCGGGTGTAGCTCAATGGTAGAGCAGAAGCTTCCCAAGCTTAAGACGGGGGTTCGATTCCCCTCACCCGCTCCAGCGGCCATCGCGGCCCCCGCCACGTCTTGCCGGCGCCGCCAGCGCCTCCTGGAATGACCGACGAAGCCTCTCCCGGTTCCCTGCCTGGACGCCCGGCGCTCGCCGGCGCACCGCTGTCGGCGGCAAGCCCTGCGGCGGACCCGCCGGCGGCCGGTGTTCCGGACCTGGTTGCCGGACCTGTCACGGCCGCCGCCGCTGCGGTCGTCGACGGCAGTGCCGCGCCGCCCGTCGCCGCCGCACGCGAACGGCTGCTGGGGTTCCTCCTGGTCATGGGGGCGACGCTGGGCTGGTCGCTGAGCGGCCTCTTCATGCGGCTGCTGGAGGAGCCCGACCCCTGGCGCTCCAATGGCTATCGCGGCCTCTCCATGGCGCTGGCGATGACCGGCTACCTGCTGCTGCGCTATGGCCGCGGCCTGCCGGCGCTGCTGCGGGCGACGCCGCCCTCGGCGATCCTGCTGGGCGGCGGCTTCTTCGCCGTCGGCTCCTCGCTCTATCTCGTGGCCTTCAGCCTGGCGCCGGTGGCCGACGTGGCGGCACTGGGCGCGACGGCACCGCTCTTCGCGGCGCTCTTTGCCTGGCTGGCGTTGCGCGAGACGACCCCGCGCGCGGTCCTCGGCGCGGCGCTGGTCGCGCTGCTCGGCGTCGGCCTGATGGTGGCGGACAAGCTGGCCCTGGCCTCCGATGCCTGGCTCGGCCAGCTGGTGGCGATCGTCGTGGCCGCGGCCTTCGCGGCGCAGACCGTGGCGCTGCGGCGGTTCCGCGGGGTCGAGATGCTGCCGGCCTTCGTGTTCGGCGGCCTGCTGGTCGCCGTCGTGATGCTCGGCCTGGCGGCACAGACCCTGCCGAGCCGCCACGACCTGCTGCTGATCTTCCTGATGGGCGTCGTGCAGCTGGCCTTGCCGATCGCGCTCTATGCCCGTGGCGCACGCTACCTGCCGGCGACGCAACTCGCGCTCTTCGCGCTCCTCGACGTGGTGCTGAACCCGCTGTGGGCCTGGGTCGGCGTCGGCGAGGTACCGGCCGGCGAGACCGCCGTCGGCGGCCTGCTGATCGTCGGCGCGGTGACCCTGGTCGCCCTGCGCCGACGCTAGCGGGGCGGGTGGGCACCGTCGGCCGCCCCTATCAGTCGCCCTCGGTGTCGGCGACCAGGCCGGCGGTCTCGATCGCCTCGACCGCGATCTCCTCGTCGATCGCCGAGGCCTCGCCGGAGATGCCGAGCGCACCGAGGATGTCGCCGTCGGCGGAGCGGATGAAGACGCCGCCCGGCGAGGGAATGAGGCGGCCGCCGGCGGTGCCGGAGAGGCCGACCCACCAGTTCGCATGGCCTTCGATGTGGCGGGCCAGGCGGCCGGAGGAGATCATCAGGGCGATGCAGCCCCAGGCCTTGTTGGTGGCGATCTCGCTGCGCAGGTGGCCGGCATCGGTCTCGCGCTGCACCGCCAGCACGTGGCCACCGGCATCGACCACGGCATAGGCCAGCGGCTTGGCATCGCGGGCCCGCGCACCGGCGCGGGCCACGGCAAGGATCTCCAGGGCAAGGTCGAGGGTCAGCGTCATGACGGTCTCCCGGTCGAGGCCCCGGCCCGGCCCCTAGCTGCGATACTGTTCCAGCGACGTGGCCTGGAAGGCGGGGTGCTTGGCCAGGCGGCCGGCGTGCGCCTCGAGGTGGGGGAAGCGGTCGGGCGTCGCGACGTGACGCGCGACGTAGGCGGCGAAGTCCCACAGCACCGCGGCGCTGATGTCGGCCTGGGTCATGGCGCCGCCGACCAGCCACTCGCGGCCATCGGCAGCCTCGTCCAGTGCCGCCAGCCCGCCCGCCACCTGGCCATCGAGGTGGTCGGCCCAGGGCTGGTGCACCGTCTCCTTCGGACGCCGCTTGCGCTCGTAGAAGGAGGCGACGGTCTTGTCCATCGTGCCGGCGCCGATGGCGGTCAGGCGCATCACCTCGGTCCGCGCCTCGCCTTCGCGCGGCACCAGGGCGCGCTCCGGCGCCACCTGCTGGTCGAGGTAGTCGAGGATCGCCCAGGAATCGACCAGCGCCGGCTGCCCCTCGCCCAGCACCAGCGAGGGCACGCGACCCAGCGGATTGAAGGAGAGGATCTCCTCGGCATGATCGGCGGTGGAGAGCTGGCGGCGCTCGTGCGGCAGCTCGAGGACCGAGAGGGAAATGGCGCAGCGGCGCACGAAGGGCGAAAGGTCGCGACCGATCAGGATCATCTCTGGCTAGTCTCCTCGTTCATCGGGGCGATCGGTGCCGCCCCTTCGTTGAAGCTGGCGAGCGTACGCTCGAAGAAGGTCTTGTCGATATCCCGCACGATGAAGACCAGGCGCGAGCGCCGGTCGTCGTCCGGCCAGGCCGCCATCTGCACCGGCGGGTGGAAGAGATGCTGCACGCCGTGCACCACCACCGGCGCGCTCTCGCCGGCGACGTTCAGGATACCCTTGATGCGCAGCAGGCGCTCGCCGTGCGCCATGATCAGCATCTCCACCCAGTCGGCGAAGCGGTCCCAAGCCAGGGGCTGGCCGTAGGTGATGCAGAAGGCGCGGATGTGCGCGTCGTGTCGATTGCGGTCGAGGGCGCCGTGATCGTGGTCATGCCCATGGTGATGACCGTGGTCATGCCCATGGTCATGACTATGACTATGGCCGGCGGGCTCCTCTTCGAAGGCCTCGGCCTTCAGCCACCGGCGCACCTCCAGGCTCTTGCTCTCGGGATCGTAGAGACCGGCATTGAACAGCGCCGCCGGGTCGATCTCGCCCCATTGCGCGCGCAGGATCGGCGCCGCCGGATTCAGACGGCGCAGGCGGGTCTCCAGGGCGGTGAGCGCCGCGGCTGGCACCAGGTCGGACTTGGTCACCACCAGCCGATCGGCCATCGCCGCCTGCTTCACCGATTCCATCTGGCGGTCGAGCGTGCCCTCGGCGGTCGCGGCGTCGACCGTCACCACCACGCCATCGAGGCGATAGCAGCTGGCCAGCATCGCATCGCGCATCAGCGTATGGATGATCGGCGCCGGGTCGGCCAGCCCGGTGGTCTCGACCACCAGCCGCTCGAAGCGCGGCACCTGGCCGTTGCGCCGCTTCCAGAAGAGCTCCCGCAGCGTCGAGACCAGGTCGTCGCGCACCGTGCAGCAGAGGCAGCCGCTGTTCAGCAGCACCGTGGTCTCGTCGACGCGGCGCACCAGCTGGTGGTCGAGGCCGATCTCGCCGAACTCGTTGATCACCACCGCCGTGCGCTGCAGCTCCGGCCGGTCCAGCAGGCGGTTCAGCAGCGTGGTCTTGCCGCTGCCGAGGAAGCCGGTCAGCACCGTGACCGGCAGCAACTCCTCGACCTCGCCGGGGTCGGCGAGGGCGGGATCGGCGGTCGGGTCAGTCGTCGGGATGTCGTTCATGGCGCACGAGGTAGAGCGCCGCCAAGGTCGCGGTCAAGACGAGGATCGCTCCGGCCTGGTGCAACGCACCCAGCAGAACCGGCACCGCGGCCAGCAGCGTGGCGATGCCGAGGGCGAACTGGGCGACGACCGCCAGTGCCAGAAGATCGTAGGCCCGGCGCGCCCGCCGGGTGCGCAGGCGGCGGGACGCCGGCCACAGTCCAAGGGCCAGCAGGGCCGCCGCCAAGGTCAGCAGGCGGTGATTGAACTGCACCGCCGTGACGTTCTCGAAGAGGTTCAGCAGCCAAGGCTCGAGCTGGCCATAGCCCTTCGGCAGCAGGTCGCCGTCCATCAGGGGATAGCTGTTGTAGATCAGCCCGGCGTCGAGCCCGGCGACCAGCCCGCCGGAGGCCAGCGTGACGACCAGCAGCAGCAGCAGCGCCAGGGTAGCGCGCGACAGCCGGCCGGCGGGGCCGCGCGCGCCCGGCCAGGCCAGACGGAAGGCCAGCCAGAGCACGTAGCCGTAGAGCGCCAGCGCCAGGCCGAGGTGGGCGACCAGCCGGTACTGGCTGACGTCGGTGCGCTCGGCGAAGCCACTGGCCACCATGAACCAGCCAAGCGCGCCCTGCAGCCCGCCCAGGGCCAGCAGCGCCCAGCCGTGCGGCTTCAACCAGGCCGGCAGGCGGCGGCGCCAGAGGAACCAGAGGAAGGGTAGCAGGAAGACCAGGCCGATCAGGCGGCCCCAGAGGCGATGAATCCATTCCCACCAGAAGATCGTCTGGAACTCCGCCAGTGTCATGCCGGCGTTCTGCAGGCGGTACTCGGGAATCTGCTGGTAGAGCGCGAAGAGGCGCTGCCACTCGGTCTCGGAGAGCGGCGGCAGGGCCCCGGAGAGCGGTGCCCATTCCATGATCGAAAGCCCGCTCTCGGTCAGGCGGGTGATGGCGCCGATCACCGCCATGGCGAAGATCATCGCGGCGATGCCGAGCAGCCAGATCAGCACGCTGCGCCGGCCCCTGGGCCGGGCGTCGTCGCGGGCGGTGGCGGAGAGCGAGCTCATGATGCCGCGAAGCTAGGCCGGCGGCGGCTCCAGGCCAAGCGCGGCCCGGGGCCGCAGGGCAGCGGGCGCCCTACAGCGTCATGAAGCGGGCGCGGGCCGCGCGCTCGATGGCGGCGGTGGTCAGGCGGTCGAGCTTCAGCTCCTGACGCAGCAGCTGCAGCACCCGCGCTTCCTCCTGTGTCACCCTGCCGGCGGCGCCGGCAATGTCGCAGCAGAGCGCGTAGCAGGTCTCGCGCAGGTGGCCCGGCAGCGAGCTGGCGATCAGCTCCAGGGTGTGGCGGAAGCCATCCTCCTGGCGCAGCAGCCGGGCGCAGGCGCGGGCGTCGCCGGTCAGCTGCTCCTCGTCGTAGTCGCGAAACACCGGCAGGCGGCGCACCATGTCGCCGATGGCCGCCAGCTCCGCATCCGCCATGTCGCGGTCGCTGGCGGAGACGATGACCAGGGCATGGATCAGGGCGGCGTGGGGGCTCAGCATGGGGCTCTCCGATTCTGTCGGTCGCGGTCGGTGCGGGCTGCTACGGCCCGCTAGGAGGGAGAAAGCCGCGCGCGAGGTCAAGCGCCGCTTGGCCGCAGGCTGGCCGGCTGAGCGAAAGCCGGCGGGGCGCCATGGCGAAAAGGGGGCTCGACGGCGCCCGGGCGGCAGGCCAAGGTCGCCGCAGACATGCTCGCCGTCATCAACGTCGTCCTGCCGGTCTTCGGCATCATGCTGGCCGGCTATCTCTGCGGGCGCCTCGGCGTGCTCGGCGAGGGCTCGAGTCAGGCGTTGAACGGATTCGTCTACTACGTCGCCCTGCCGGCGCTCTTCTTCATCTCGCTGGCGCGGGTGCCGGTGGCGGAGGCCATCGACCTGCCGTTCCTGGCGGCCTATGGCGGCGGCATCCTCGGCGTCTTCGGGCTCGCCATCGCCATCGCCACCTTCGTCTTTCCCAACCGCCTGGGCGCACTGGGGCTGCACGCGATGTCGGCGACCTTCGCCAACACCGGCTACATGGGCGTGCCGCTGCTGCTGATCGCCTACGGCGACGCGGCGCGCCTGCCGGCGATCATCACGACCATGATCAACGGCGTCCTGATGATGGGGGTGGTGACGGTGATCCTGGAGATCGATGCCCATGCCGGCAACGGCGGCCCCCTGCGCGGTGGCCTCGCGCAAGGTCGCCGGGGTGGTGTTCAAGTCGCCGCTGCTGCTCTCCGCTGCCGCCGGGCTCGGCGCTTCGGCCGTCGGTTTCGAGCCGCCGCAGGCCTTGGGGACCTTCTGCGACCTGCTGGGCGTGACCGCCGGCCCCTGCGCGCTCTTCGCCATCGGCCTCTTCATGGTCGGCAAGAAGCTGCGCCACGGTCTGGGCGAGGTGCTCTGGGTGTCGTTGCTGAAGCTGGTGGCCCAGCCGCTGGTGACCTGGTGGCTGGCCTACGACCTGCTGCATCTCTCGCCGGTCTTTGCCGCCTCGGCGGTGATGATGGCGGCCCTGCCGACCGGCGCGCTCGCTTTCGTCCTGGCGCAGCGCTACGAGGTCTACATCCAGCGCTCGACCTCGGTGATCCTGGTCTCCACGGTGCTTTCGGTGGCGAGCCTGACGGTGCTCTTCCTGCTCATAGGGGTGGAGTAGCAGGCACTCGTCCGGCGAGGAACCTGCGCGTTTCCGCGACCGCCTCGGCGAGGCCCAGGCGGCGGATCGGCACGCCCTCCGGGAAGGCGGTCAGCAGGCGGCTGGGCAACTGCCCGTCGAGCATGACGAAGACGCCGACGTCGTCGGCCCGGCGGATCAGCCGGCCGAAGGCCTGGCGCAGCCGCCGGCGCACGATCTCCTCGTCGTAGCCACGCCCGCCGAAGGCCTCGCGCCGCGCCTTGTGGCGGATGTCGGGGCGCGGCCAGGGCACGCGGTCGAAGACGACGAGGCGCAGCGAGCGGCCGGGCACGTCGATGCCGTCGCGCACCGCGTCGGTGCCGATCAGGCAGGCGTCCTCCTCCGCCCGGAAGATCTCCACCAGCGTCGCGGTGTCGAAGGGATCGACATGCTGGGCATAGAGCTGCAGGCCCTCGGCGCCCAGCGCCGGCGCCAGGTGGCGGTGCACCGCGCGCAGCCGCATGATCGAGGTGAAGAGGCCGAGCGCGCCGCCGCCGGCGGCCAGGAAGAGCTCGCGATAGGCCGCCGCCAGGCCCTCGATGCGGCCCTTCGCCAGGTCGTTGACGATGAAGAGACGGGTCTGCCGGCCGTAATCGAAGGGCGAGGGCACGCGCACCCGCAGCGCCGCCACGCCGGCCTGCAGCGCGCCGCTGCGCCGCTCGGCCGCCAGCCAGTCGCGCCCTGCGTCGCCGCTGCTGTCGGTCAGCGTTGCCGAGGTGACGGCGACACCGTGCGCCGGCTTCAGGACGACCTCGGCGAAGGGACGCAGCGGGTCGAGCCAGTGGCGATAGAGCCCGACGTCCAGCGTGCGGCCCTCGAAGCGCTGGATCGCCATCCAGTCGACGTACTCGCCCGGGGTGTCGCCGGCGAGCGAGTCGAGCATCGCCCGCCAGGCCAGCACCGGGCCCAGCGCGCGCCGCTCCAGGCTCTTGGCCGCAGCCTCGATGCGCCGGCGCTGGTCGCTGTCGAGCGCCTCGGCCTGGTCGTCCAGCGTCGTCAGCAGACGCGACAGCAGGCGGGCCAGCGGCTGCTGCAGCCCGCCCAGCGCGGCGTCCAGCCGCTCCGCCGCCGCCAGCACCTCGTTGCTCGCCGGCTGGGTCTCGCACTCGATGTCATAGCTCTCCTCCGGCCGGCCGCTGCGAGCCAGCACCTGCAGCCGCACGGCGGCGAGGAAGCGCTCGGTGGGGCCGGACGGCTGGCTCTCCTCGACCCGCTGGCGCCAGCCGTCGCCGGGCAGCAGGCGGGTGGCGTGCAGCAGCTCCTCCAGCGCCGCCATGGCGTCGCGATCGTCCAGCACCAGGTCTTCCAGCCGGCGTTTCAGGCCTTTCAGGCGCTGCGCGCTGCGGCCGCCCTCGGCGCCGAGCAGCCAGCGCTTCAGCTCCATGGTCTCGCGGCCGGAGAGGTGTTGTGCGAAGGCGCTGTCGGCGGCTTCGAAGAGGTGATGTCCCTCGTCGAAGACCAGGCGGGTGGTCGGCAGGCTGTCGTCGCCCGCGCCGGCGGCGGTCGCCAGCACCAGGGCATGATTGGCGACCACCAGGCGGGCGTGCTTGGCGCGGCGCTGCGAGCGCTCGATGAAGCAGCGGCCGTAGTGCTGACAGGCGGCGTAGATGCACTCGCCGCGGCGGTCGGTGAGACCCAGGGTGCGGGCGCGGCCGACGAGGTCGGGCAGCCAGCCGGGGAAGTCGCCACCGACCATGTCGCCGTCGCGGGTCGCCAGCAGCCAGCGCGCCATCAGGCCGAGCGCCAGCAGGTCGGCCTGTCCCAGGGCCAGGCCCTGCACCGCCTCGGCGTAATTCAGCAGGCAGAGGTAGTTCTCCCGGCCCTTGCGGATCGCGACCTTCGCCTGCTTCTCGGCGGGGTCCGGGTAGAGCCGGTCGAGCTCCTGGTCGAGCTGGAGCTGCAGGTTGCGGGTGAAGGTCGAAAGGAAGACCGACCCCTGGTTCTTCTCCGCCCAGAGCTGGGCCGGCGCCAGGTAGCCCAGGGTCTTGCCGACGCCGGTGCCGGCCTCGGCCAGCACCATCTGCGGCTGGTCCGGCGCTTCGCGCGGGGCGAAGGCCTGGGCCAGCGCGGCGGCGTAGTCGGCCTGCTGCGGCCGGTCCTCGGCGCGCTTGCCCAGCAGCTCGGCCAGGCGATGGCGCACCTCGGCTTCCTCCAGCGGCTGTTGCCCGGGCGGCGGCGGCGGCGCCTCGTCCTCCCAGCGCGGCAGGCGTTCCCAGACCACCAGGCCGCGGGTTGCCGGCGCCCGCGCCTGATCGAAGCCGAGCGCCGCCAGCAGCGGCGGTCCCCAGGGCCAGCCGCCGCGGGCCAGCGTGAAGGCCAGGGCCAGGGCCTGGCGCGGATGGGTCGTGCCGGCCTCGGCCAGCAGCCGGCCGGCAGCGGCGGCGAGCCGCAGGGCCTGCCGCCGCAGGATCGGCCGGGCGCGGCGCGCCCAGCGCCGCGGCCAGCCCGTTCACCGTCGGCACCAGCGGCTGCGCCGGGCGGACGAAGGCGAAGAGCTCCAGCAGGTCGAGCGCCGGCAAGGCCGGGATGGCGAGGCGGCGCTGCAGGCTGGGGCGGTGGCAGACCAGCGGCGGCGTGGCGCGGGCGCGCAGCAGGACCTCGTCCGCCTCGGGCTCGGTGATTTCCCCCTCGGGGTCGAGCCACAGCGTGCCGCGGGGTGTCAGCACCAGAACGGGAAGGGCGAGAGGGGTCATTGCAGCGCGGTCATGCCTTCGGTTGGGGAGCTGTGGGACGCGGGAGAGGGCGGGCTCGGCGGCCGGAGGCAGCCTGCGAGGCGCAGGCGTGCCGGTCAAGCCGCCGGGCCTTCCGCTCCGACCTCAAGGCCGGTAGGTATGAAGGCCTCGAGGTGCCGGGGGCGGCAGGAAGGACCCGCAGGCTTTGGCGGAAGACGATGAAATCAGGCGCCTGATCGCCAATGAGCGCGGCGCCTGGCAGGACTTCGTGAAGCGCTACGCCCCGGTGATCTATGCCGCGGTGCAAAAGCGGCTGGCGCCGGCCGGCCGGCAGGGCGACGCCGATGACGTGGCGCAGGACATCTTCGTCAAGCTCTGCGCCCGCGACTATCGGCTGCTGAAGAATTTCGATCCCGCGAAGGCGCGCTTCACCACCTGGCTGACGGTGGTGGCGACCTCGACGACGATCGACCACCTGCGACGAAACGCCAAGCCGACGACGCCGGTCGACGACGTGCCGGAGGCGCAGCTCTCGGTGCCGGGCAAGGAGTACGCCTGGATCAAGATCCCGCCGGGGCTGCTGTCGCCGCGCCAGGCCCTGGTGCTGCAGCTGCTCTACGACCGCGACCTGGAAGTCGCCGATGGCGCGCACATCTCGGCGTCGATCCGCAGACCGTGCGATCGATGCATCACAAGGCCCTGACCAAGCCTGCGGGGCGCACTTTCGGCCGAAGTCGACGGGACCTCCGGTGGCGGGCATGTCGCCGCGAGGGATAGGTGACGCCAGGGTGCCGTATACTAGGGGAAATGGGACGATGAACATGCGCAACGACGACACCATGCCGGCCCCGGAGGGCCCGCTCGAGATGCCCGGCCCGGAAGGGCGGCGTCTCTGGCTGGCCCTGCGCGAGGCCGCGGCCGCCGAGCGGGACCCCTCCGGTCCGGGCGAGGCGAACGAGGCGGACGAAGCGGGGCTTCTGGCCGCCTATCTCGATGGCCGCCTGGCCGGGGCCGAGTTGGAGGCTTACGAGGCCCATCTGGCCACCTCGCCCGCAGCCCTGGAGTTGTTCCTGGCGGCCGACACGGCTCTGGGCGCGACCCAGGCGGTGCCCGATGCCCTGCTGCGCCGCGCCGCGGCCCTGGTCCCGGGCGAAGCGCTGGCACCGGCCGGCCGACGCGGCGGCGGCTTCTGGGCCCGGCTCCTTGGCGGCGGCGGCGATCTCGAGATCGGCGGCGGCGGCGCGGTGGCGATCGGCCGCGGCAGCCGCCTGCGGCCCTTGACGCTGGTGGCGACCCTGGCGGCGGTGCTGGTGATCTCGGCGGTGGGCTTCGAGCTCGGACGCTTCGGCTATGCGGTGGCGGCGGAGACCTACTTCGCCGAGGGCGACGGCTTCTCCGTCGCCAGCCAAGCCGGCTTCTAGGCGGGACGGCACATGCGCGCACGCCTGCCCTGGATCCTCTTCTTCGTTTCCTTTGCGCTCAATGTCTCCGTCGTGGTCGGCGTGCTCTGGGTGGGCCACCACCGCGTGTTCGGTCCGCCGGGCGGCGAGCGCATCGTCGAGCGGCTGAGCGACGAGCTGAAACTCACGGCCGAGCAGCACGCCGGCCTGGTGACGCTGCGTGGCGATGTCCAGGCCGCCCGCGCCAAGCTGGAGGCGGAGAACGGCAACCTCAGCGACTTCACGCTGCAGGTCCTCTCGCAGCCCCACTACGACCCGGAGGCGGTGCGCTGGGTGATGATCGAGCGCAGCCAGCCCTTTCGCGAATACATCATCGTCATGCTGGGGCGGCTGCACGACTTCCTGCAGCAGCTCGACCAGGGCCAGCGGAACGCCTTCCTGGCGAAGGTCGGGGGCGACCGCGAGTTCCTGCGCAATCTCTTCCTGCCCGACGACAGGGCCCGCCGTCCGAAGTAGCGGCGCCGCCTAGTAGATCGGCGGCGTGATGACCCAGTGGATGCAGGTCATGGTCGGGCCGGGATTGCGATAGCGGTGCGGCGTACGGCTGTCGAAGCTGAAGCTGTCGCCGGCCCCCAGCAGGTGTTTCTCGCCGTCGAGCCAGAGTTCCACTCTGATCCCTTTGCCGGCCACATCACCCTGATGCGCGTGTTTTCCGGGGGAATCGCCACCGACGCCACCGTGGCCAACTCGACCCGTGATACAGCGGAACGTCTGAGTTCGATGTCGATCGCCCAGGGCAAGGACCTTCAGCACGTCTCCGAGCTCGCCGCCGGTGACATCGGCGCCCTACCCAAACTCAAGGGTACCCACACCGGCGACACCCTGTGCGCAGCCAAACAGAACATCAAGCTGACCCCGGTGCCGATTCCAGAACCCGCGATCAGCTTTGCGCTCGAGGCCGAGTCCAAAGGCGATGAGAACAAGCTTGCGACGGCGTTGGTCAAGATCCGCGATGAGGACCCCACCATCACTGTCGGCCGCGATCCACAGACCAAGGAAATGTTGATCTCCGGCGCCGGACAGCTGCATGTCGAGGTCGTGGTCGGCCGGCTTAAAAAACGCTACAACGTCAACGTGGTTCTCCACCAGCCCAAGGTGCCTTATCGCGAGACCATCAAGACGGGCACGGAGATAACCACCCGGCACAAAAAGCAGACGGGTGGCTCGGGCCAGTTTGCTCAGTGCTCGATCATCATGGAACCCAACCACGGCAAGGGCTACGAGTTCATCGACAAGATCTTCGGTGGTTCGATTTCGCAGACCTACCGTCCGGCGGTGGACAAGGGCATCCAGGAAGCTGCGGAGCGCGGCGTTGTTGCCGGCTACCCGATGGTCGACTTCAAGATCACTCTCGTCGATGGTAAAGAGCACGCGGTCGATTCGTCGGAAATGGCGTTCAAGTTGGCCGGTCGCAAGGCCTTCAGGGAGGCCGCCGCCAAATGCAAGGCGACTCTGCTCGAGCCGATCATGCAGGTTGAAGTTTACGTTCCCGAGGACAATCTCGGCGACGTCATGGGCGACCTCAATTCACGTCGCGGCCGGGTCCAGGGCATGGATTCGGATGCCGGCACCACGACCGTCAAGGCAGCGGTGCCCCTGGCAGAGATGCTGACCTACGCGCCGACCTTGCGCTCGATCACTCAGGATCGCGGCGACTTCCACATGGAGTTTGCCAAGTACACTGAGGTGCCGAAACAGATGCAGGAGAAGATCATCGCTGCGGCCGCGAAAGACGAAGAGGAAGACGACGAATAGAATGAGGAATTAGGAATTCTGAATTAAGAATTTCGAGCCGCCCTCCAGAAAACGGAGGGTGGTTTTTTCTTGTCCTGCCTCGTGTAGGCGGATCCTTCAGGGCCCGCCAACGATAGCGTCAACGCCCTTTTCCCGCGCCCTTAGGGACGCGCCTACAATATTCCGGCCTTGTGGGGCAGCCGTCCCGGCTGCCAGGTTGGTGGTGATGTCATTGGAAGCGAGACGCCCCGGGCGCCGAGTCCGTTCCCTGTCATCCTGAGCGAGGCCCTCCGAGGGCCGAGTCGAAGGACCCCCCGAAGCCGGAGAGTGCCTAGCGCGGATCATTCTCAGACGTCGGGGGATCCCTCGACTACGGCGTCGCTTTGTTCCGCCTTCGCTCGGGATGACAGGAGAACTGTGTCATTCCGACCGAGGGAGCATTGCGACCAAGCGGAGGAACCTGTGGGCGCGGGTGTGACCGCGCTACTGACCGCTCCACAGATTCCTCGACTCGGCCTTCGACCTCGCTCGGAATGACACCTTTGAATATCACACAGAACGGACCTATGAATCGGATGGCCGAATTCCGAATTCCGAATTCCGAATTCCGAATTCACAACTGCGTCGAGTCATCCCAATCCGCGATCTTCGCCAAATACTCTTCGTCCTCGAAGCGGTTCGGATGGAACGCACCCGCATACTCCGGGAGCTTTTCACCCATGATGTGCAGCGCTGCCAACTCCGACGTCGCCGCCGAGGCCATCAACCCATAGCCCGACAACGCACCGTGAACGAACGCTCCCTCAATTGGCAACGGCCCGACGAGAGGACGGTTGTCCTGCGTTTTGGTGTAGTAGCCTCCGTCGATCCACGGTTTTGGCATCCGTTCGACATATTCGCTGAGGCTCGGGATCATGGTCGAGAGGCCTCGCATGCAGATCTCGGCGTAGTGCTCAGGAATAGGCAGCGGAAAATTCTCCGCGACCGGGTCCAGGTGGTAGGGCCAGAGGATGAGCAGATAGCGGCTTCCCCCGCCACCCTCGATCCGGGTGTGGACCCCGGGCGGCATCTCACCGAGCAGCAGCCCTCCATCGGCAAGCCCGGCCACGAATTCGCGTTCTTCATTGCTCCAATCGAGGTGCTGCGGGTCCTCCCAGATCATGAACGGCGCGTCGCGAGGAACAACTCCGAGGTGATCTTCAATCGAGATTTTGAGGTGCAGCTCGGAGAAGACCGGCAGCTCAACGCCGAGAAGTGCCCCAACCCCCTTCAACATCGGGCCCGCCGTCACAACGAAGCGTGGCGAAGAGACTGAAATGACGTCGGATCGGGATCCGATCTGGATTGATGACACTTTGCCACCGCTCGTTTCGATCCATTCGACGCGACCCTCGATGACCTCGACACCCGCCGCACGTGCTTCTTCGAGCATGAGCATGCCGAGCTGCTGGCCCGAGAACCACCCGCAGCGGCGAGCGTGGAGTACGGCAACCGTGGCCGGTGACAAATATGGAAAGTTCTCTCGAAGCAAGTTTCCATCGAGGATCAGATCCGCCCCGTTGGGTTGACCCTTCCAGCCGTCAGCCGGGGCCGGCAGGTAATCGGGCCCGCCTGCCCCACCTGCGTGAACACGAAGCGGACCGGCACCATAGCTCGAGGCGAGTACTCCTGAGGTTCGCATCGATTCCGCGCGCTCCGGATTAGCGGTCGCGTAGACATAGCCGCGGCGGTTCATCCGGAAGCGGTTGTCACTCACCTCCGCCATACCCTCGAGGAGGTCGATCGAGCGATTCATCAACCGAACCATCGCGTCGTCGGGCCCCGGCCACCAATTGCGATAGGCTTCGGTCGATTTATCGGAGGTCAACGTCATCGGCGGCCAAGGGTCCGCTAGGACCACGTTCCGCATGCCGTGCTTCACCGCCAATTGCCAGGCGGTCGAAATCCCCGCAATCCCGGCACCACAGATCACGACTTCGGCTGTTTGCATACCCATAGCCTATTGCACATCCGGCGAGCTCGCTCCGATTTCCGCAATGCCGATCTCAAGGCTTCGATAACGCTTTGAGCGCTTCGCGAAGGGTTACGATTCGGACCCTTCCAGCGGTTTTTCCGTAGAGGTGGCCGAAGTGCCGCCGATCACCGGTTACCAGCAGATCTGCGGCGGCCGCTGCTGCCGCTGCGAGAATTGGCGCGTCGTTTTCTGGGAGGCCCAATCCGGCAGCCCAAGCGACCAGGCTTGGGCCTCCTTCCGCTGCTCTTGTTACCTGTTTCATCAAATCCTTGAGGTCCTCCACGGCCGTGGGGTGTTTCATCGCGAGGTTTCGTTTCGCTTCTCCGATCGCGTGTTCCGATGTAACAAGTTCACAGAATCCGCTCTCCGCAAGCGAAAATAGCCCACGTGCCCTTCCGCCGGGCGAGTGTGCCCCAGAGAAAAGAACGTTTGCGTCGAGAAAAACGCGCACTCACGAACCCTTGAGCTTTTTCTCGAGCCTCTCGCGTTCTTTCGGAGTCATGCGGTCTTCTTCCATGAACTCAGCGACCCGCGCGTCGCTGTATATCTCGATTGGATAGACCCCCGCAGGACGTAAGAGTATTGCCCCATCCGGTGTCGCCTCAACCAGAAGTATTGCCTCCGCCTCGATTCCAAGCTGCTCGAGCACCGCCTTCGGAATCGACACCTGGCCCTTCTTTCCGAGTTTCGCTGTTTCCATGTATTCATAATATCATATTTCCGGAAAAGGGAAATCCGGAATTATGTAGCGTTTCTCCATCCGCCCCCCAGACCATTGCTCTGGGACGATTGGCCGGAAAATCCGAAATCCGAAATCCGAAATCCGAAATTGTCAACCTCGGTTCCCCGCTATGATGCTGGTATCTGCTGCCGGAGTGGCGGAATGGCAGACGCTGGGGACTTAAAATCCCTTGCCTGTAAAGGCGTGCGGGTTCGAATCCCGCCTCCGGCACCAGGCTTCGTTCTCGACCAACGCGAGAGGACGAAGCCTGCCACGGCGTAGCTCATAGCGAAGCCGGGCCACCCATCGAAGTCAGAAGTTGGTCGAGAGCTACGCCCTGGCAAGCCGTGAACCCTCGACTCCGCCACCACAACGAGATGCCAGGAATGAATAGGGATCCGGCGACTCGCACATCTCAATGGTTGACCATCTACGGCGTGCATGATAATCATTCACGATATGAATAAAGAGATTCTGCCTCGTCTGGTTGCCGATAGCCTCACTGACCGCCTTCGCGTCATGCCCGCGGTTGTCGTTACAGGGGCGCGCCAAACGGGTAAGAGCACTCTTGTGCAGAAGCTCGCTCCCGGCAATCGATCGTACTTCTCGTTGGACGATTTGGATGTCGTGGACGCCGCCCGGCGAGATCCTGACTCGCTGGTGGGCGGTTCCCTTCCGGTGACCCTGGACGAGGTGCAGCGGGAGCCAGATCTGTTGCATGCCGTGAAACGAGCGATCGACAAGCGACGAAAATCCGGCCGCTTTCTGCTCACCGGTTCGGCCAATCTCCTGCTCATGCGCCGGGTCTCCGAGTCGCTGGCCGGTCGTGCGAGCTATCTCACCCTCTGGCCGATGACGCGGCGCGAGCAGCGGGGCCTGGGGCGCTGCGGTTTGTGGAACGAGCTGATCGAGACCCCTGACGAAGACTGGCTGGACATGCTCGCGTCCCGGTCCGGCGAGCCCGAGGATTGGCGCAAGTTGGCGCGTCGAGGTGGTTACCCGACCCCCGCCGTGCACATGCGCAAGGCCGATGAGCGGGTAATCTGGTTTGACGGCTATGTCCGCACGTATCTCGAACGTGATCTGCAGGAGCTGTCCGCCGTGGCGGCGTTGCCCGACTTTCGTCGTCTGATGCGGGCCGCCTGCTTCCGGCTCGGACAGATGCTCAACCAGACAGAGCTCGGTCGCGACATCGCACTGCCTCAGCCAACCGTCCGGCGCTACCTCAATCTGCTGGAGACGTCGTACCAGCTGGTGCGGCTGCCCGCCTACGCTGTCAACCGCACCAAGCGGCTCATCAAGACGCCCAAGCTCTATTGGGGAGACACCGGCATCGCGCTTCATCTGGCCGAAGGCGCAGAACCTGGTGGCCCACATCTCGAGAACCTGATTCTGGCGGATCTCTTGGCATGGCGCGACTCGCGACTCGAGAGCTGTGAACTCTTCTATTGGCGATCGACGATCGGCGAGGAGGTGGATTTCGTGATCGAGACCGGGGGCCGTCTTCTGCCGATCGAAGTCAAGGCCTCAGCGCAACCGCGCCTCAGCGATGCCAGGCATCTGTTGACCTTCCGTGCCGAGTACGGCAGGAAGGCCAGGGCGGGGCTCCTGCTCCACACCGGGAAGACGCTGCAATGGATCGCTCCAGATGTTTTGGCCGCTCCGTGGTGGTATGTGCTCTGACCGTGATATGTGAAAGTGACACGGTCCGTATTGCTCCTGTGAAGGCTGACGTACTCCCGATTCTGCTATTACCCGGAGTGAGGAGATCAAAAGCGTTTCCGTTCAAACGGCGAATCACCAATTACGTTTTCTTGGGACACTCATGGGACATTTGTTCTCAACAATCCACATTGTCAACATCGACCGCCATGAAACATCGGTACATTAAGTGACTGTTTCCAAATTATTTAACAGTTGTCCAGCGTGGTGGGACATGTCCAGAGGTGTAGTCGATAGAGGAAATTGACTGACTTAAAATCCTCTCGCCGTATGGCGGTCCGGGTACGAGTCCCGGCTCCGGCACCAGTTCTTCTGGATCGATAACATGTATTATCGATTATTAGAATTGAACCCACCGATCCCCCCCGCGGAAAGAGCCATGAACCGCTGCTTCTCGCCGTGATCGACCCCACCTCCGGCACCATTTAGAATCAGTCATTTAGAGGTGGACCCCGAATTTCGGCCGCTGCGGTCGGTGGCACGGACTGTTCAAAGCCGCTTGCCGAAGCCTCGGGTTGGCTGACGTCGTCTTCGACCACGTGATTTCCGCCAGGCTCGGCGGCCTGCAGTTCAAGCACTTCTGGAGCTGCGTACGGGACGGGCCCGACAGGTGCTTCCATACGGGGCACCCAAGGTGGCACCTGGCACACCTGGCATCGTCGGAAACTCCGCTATAGTACGGGTCGATGCCAGAATCGTCCGCCCACGGCATTTCTTTCGGGCACCCATTGATCCGAAAGTTCCTCGGCAGCCTGTGGGCTGCAGTGCGGGATCTGCTCCCCATCTTCATCGTCATCGTCGTTTTCCAGGCGGTCGTCCTGCGCCAGCCCTTTCCGCACGTGGCGGAGGTGCTGGTCGGGGCCCTGTTCGTGGTGGTCGGCCTGATGTTCTTCGTTCAGGGGCTGGAAATGGGGCTCTTTCCCATCGGCGAAGCGATGGCCCACGCGTTTGCACGCAAGGGAAGCCTGGCGTGGCTCCTGGCGTTCGGCTTTCTCCTCGGTTTTTCGACGACAATCGCCGAACCTGCTTTGATCGCGATCGCCGCCGAGGCGGCTCAGGTGGCGGCTGACGCGAACTTCATCAGTTCGGATTCTGCGGTCCGTTCCTCCTACGCATTTCAGCTGCGGATGACAGTGGCGTTTTCCGTCGGCCTGGCAATCGTTCTCGGGATCTTCCGCATCCTGCGCGGGTGGCCGGTCCAGATACTGATCATCGGTGGCTACGCCATCGCTACCTTCATGACCTTCTTCGCGCCCGACATGATCGTCGGTATCGCATTCGACTCGGGTGGCGTCACGACCTCGACCGTGACGGTGCCGCTGGTAACGGCCCTCGGCGTCGGTCTGGCCACTTCGATCCGGGGGAGGAACCCGCTCATCGACGGTTTTGGTCTGATCGCTCTGGCGTCGCTCATGCCGATGATATTCGTGATGCTTCTGGGCATTGTCAGGTTCGGGCTACAGATCCCGGGTGTCGGATGAACCGTCGAGAGAGGATGCGAACGTGATCAACAGCCTCACCGGCGCGCTGCTGGCCACGGCCCGGGACGTGTTTGCCGTGACCGCCCTACTTCTGAGCTTCCAGTATTTCGTTCTGCGCAAGCCGATCCCGCACGTGAAACGGATGTTGGTCGGTGTTGCCTTCGTCGTGGTCGGACTGGCGATGTTCCTGATAGGCCTCGAAATGGCGTTGTTTCCGCTCGGCCAACACATGGCCACCGAGTTGTCATCGCCGGAGTTCGTTTTCGGGACCGATCTGGCGCCCGATTCACCGCCATGGTGGGAATACGCTTGGGTCTATCTGTTTGCCGCGATCATCGGTTTTTCCACCACCCTGGCCGAGCCCGCCCTGATCGCCGTCGCCTTCAAGGCCAGCGAAGCGTCCCGAGGTGCGATCCGGCCGTGGGGGCTTCGTCTTGTCGTGGCCGTCGGCGTCGCCGTCGGCATCTCGCTCGGCACCTTCAGAATCGTCACCGGAACCCCGTTGGTCTGGTACCTCGCGGCCGGGTATTTCGTCGTGCTCGTGCAGACGATTTTTCGCACCGAAACCGATCATCCCGCTGGCCTACGACTCGGGAGGGGTCACGACCTCGACCGTGACGGTGCCACTGGTCACGGCCCTCGGGCTCGGTCTCAGTGGAACGATTCCGGGCCGAAACCCCGCACTCGACGGATTTGGGCTGATTGCGTTCGCAAGTCTGTTCCCGATGATCGCCGTCATGGGCTACGCTCAGCTTGCCGGGTTTTGGGGCCGTGTGCGCTTGAAATACCTCCAGGAGGGATGAAATGGACTTCAAGGTAATCATCGCCGCTCTCAAACCGGACGTCACCGACGGCGTCGTCGAAGCAGCAAAGGCCTGCGGCATCTCCGGCGCGACGATCGTGCCGGGCCGCGGGACCGGTATGCATGACGCCAAGACCTTTCTCGGCCTCACCCTTGAGATGCAGACGGATGTCGTCATCTTTCTAGCCGAAGACCATCTGATTCAACCCGTGATGACTGCAATCCACACGGCCGGCAGACTCCACGAGCACGGAACCGGCGTCGTCTTCGTCCTGGGGGTGGAGCAGGTAGCAGGCATCAAGGAGGAAATAGTCCGTCGCGGGCCGGAGTAGAAATTTCAGCTTCCGGCCGCTGATCATCGCCCGCACCCGCCTTCTTCGCGAGGTGGAACCGCTGACGGATCTCGGCTCGAGGAGGGTGACGGGCTGCTCACCGTTGCCGATGGTGCGGCACTCGAGGCGATTACCTTCGAGCTCGCCTACCAGTAGATTTCGCGTCTAATGCTAGACTCGCGTCATCTCGACTGGGGGCTCGAATAGGATGCGTGTTCTGGTCGTAGAGGATGAAAAAAGCGTCGCGTCGCTCATCAGCAAGAGCCTGGTCGAGCAGGGTTTCGATGTAGACGTCGAGGAGAACGGCGACGTCGCCTGCGAGCGGGCGCTGTCGGAACCCTTCGACGCGATTGTCCTCGACATCATGCTGCCGGGGCGAGACGGCCTCAGTGTGCTTCGTGTCCTGCGTGAAAACAGGATTACGA
>CALOEA010000035.1:0-29794 GCA_942492185.1 uncultured Alphaproteobacteria bacterium | reverse complement strand
AAGCGCAGTCCGATGATGTCCATGTGACGACCTCAGTGCGCGGGTCGGTGGCGAGTCGGCCGATGCGCCGACACTAGGAGTGAACACGCAGCCCCGCCCTCCGGGTCCGCTGACGAAACGGCCTCAACGTCAGCGCAACTCGCGCAGGCGCAGGAATTGTCACCGGCGACAGTTGTCCGCGATGATCACCCTGAATCCCGATCACTCCGGACGCCGCCTTCGCGAAGTTCGGCCAGCGCGCGAACTTGCTCTTGGCCACACGCGCCGTGAAATCGGGTGATCCGTAGTCGTATTCCGCGACCTTCTGCCCGTTGAGCCAATGCTCCACGTGTGTGCCACGTACCCGGATCAGCGTGCTGTTCCACGTGCCGGCTTCGTGTACGACACCCTTCGGTGGCGCGTACAACGAATGCGCCGATCCGGCGGACGTAAGCGGATTGCGTCCGTCCGGATGACGTGCATCGTCCAGCAACGCGTATTCCGGCGCACTCCAGTAGATCTTTTCGTACTCCTCGGTGGCGCGATAGAACACCCCCGAGTTGCCACCGGGATTGAGCATCCAGTCGAACGCCAGCTCGAAGTCGGTGAACGTCGCGCGCGAAACGATGTCATTGCCCACGCCGGTCTTCGACATGATGCTGTCGTTGGCACTCCAGCCGGCCGGCACATCCTGCGACTGATACCCGCGCCAATTGTCCAGCGACACCATCGAACGCCAACCGTCACGCACATCCGCCGCACTCAGAAAGGCGGCAGCGGGCGCGGTGGCCGGTCCGCTGGTCGTCCGCGCACAGGCCGACAGCATCAGGCAGCCGAGGAGCGTCGCGGCCGCGAACAGCGGCGGTCGGGTGCGCGCCGCGATGGCGCGGGGAATGACAGGCATGGATCGAGTCGCGAAGGTGGGAGGTCGGCAGGCACCACACCGTGGTGTCGTCGACGTCAATGATACCACCCTGATGGCGCCGGTGTCCGACGACGCCTCGCCCACCCCCGGCCGAACAGCCTATTCGGCGCGCAGCGCGTCCATGGGATCCACCCGCGCCGCCTGTCTGCGCCGGCAGCCAGCACGCCAGCACCGCCACCGATCCCAACAGCAGCGCGACCCCGGCAAAGGTCGCCGGATCGTAGGTGCGATGCCGTACAACAGGGCACCCATCACACGCGCTAACGCAAACGCGCCCAGCAATCCGACCGTGAGGCCGATGCCGGCTAGCCGAAATCCGTCCGTCAGGATGAGTCGCCGCACACGCGCCAGATCCGCGCCAAGCGCCACCCGGATGCCGATCTCGCGCCGCCGCTGCGCCACAGCGTAACTCAGCACCCCGTGCACGCCGATGATCGCCAGCGCCAGCGCGGCTAGGGCAAAGACGCCCAGCACCAGCATCGTAAAGCGGCGCTGTGACAGGGTGCCGCGAATCGTGTCTTCGAGCGGCTCCACACCAAACAACGCCAGTTGCGGATCGATATCGTGAACCACCCGACGCACCAGAGGCGCCGCCAGCTCGGCCCCACCGCGCATGCGCACCAGCACCGCGCTGGCCGTCGGTGCCTGCGGCAGTGGCAGATACACAGCCGGAGGTGCATCGGCCGCGAGACCCTTGAATCGCTCGTCACCGACGACGCCGATCACCGTGCGTGAGGCACCCCACAGGTTGATCTGCGCACCCAGCGGGTCGTGTCCATCGAAGTAGCGCTTCCGTGCACTCTCGTTGATCACCACCACCGGCGCCGATTCGGCGTGATCACCGCTGCCAAAGGTCCGGCCGCCACGCTGGGGAATCCGCATCGTCGCGAAGTAGCTCGCACTGACCGTCCGGATCGACGGCTCCGGCCAGTTGGCAGCCTCATCTTCGCGGCCGACCACACGGATGGAGCTCGTGAAGCCCGCATCCATCGGATTGGCCGTGGCCAGCGTCACCGCTTCGACACCGGGAATCTGCGCCAGCCGTGATTCAACCTCGGCGTTGAACCGCTGACGCTCCGGCCAGTTGGGAAACACCGCAAAGTTCTGCGGATAGCGACTGGCGGGCAGCTGGAACTCGGCCTTCAGCACTCCGCTGGCATCGAAACCGGGATCAACCTGCTGGAGCGTCCAGAGACTGCGAATCAGCAGCCCGGCTCCCACCATGAGCGTGGTGGCCATGGCCAGTTCCGCCACCACCAGAGATGAACGCAAGGTGCGCGCGCGGCGACCGCCAATTGCGCCGCGGGCGCCGGCACTCTGCATGGCTGAATTGAGATCCATGCGCCGTGTGTGCAGCGCCGGCAGGAGGCCGAGGATGAGTGCGATGATCACCGAGATGCCGGCCGTGACCGCCAGCGCCCCCATATCGAGTCCGATCTCGTCGACGCGCGGAATCGTCGACGGCGCCAGCGAACGCAGCGCGCCAAGGGCCGCATAGCCGAACAGAATGCCCACGGTCGCACCCGCGACCACCAGCACACATCCCTCTACCACGAACTGTCGCACCAGACGCGCGGTGCTCGCGCCGAGCGCCGCGCGGACCGTGACCTCGTGCACGCGTGATGCCGACCGCGCCAGCATCAGGTTGGCCACATTGGTACAGGCCACAAGCAGCACCAACGCCACGGCACCGATCAGCACCATCAGGGCGGGTCGCACGGCGCCGAACACAGCGACGTCCATGGGCTCGATGAACGCACCACGCGCCACATTCGCCTGCGGGTATTCGCGTTCGAGATCGGCCGTGATCGCGGCCATTTCAAGTTGTGCAGCATCGAACGTGGCCGACGGCGTCAGGCGTCCGACCGCAAAGATCGGGTGATTGGAGCGCGGAGCTTCGGGGCTTGGCCGGAGCGGCGTCCACACATCCACACGTGGCCGACCACCACGATCCGCAAAGCCGCGCTGATAGGCCGCCGCCCCCAGAACCTGCAGGACACCGAAATCCGCACCCGGTGGCAGCACGCCGACGATTTCGCTTTCGACCTCGTTCAGTCGCAGGGTGCGTCCGACCGCACCCGGGTCACGCTGAAAGAGGCGATCCCAAAGCGCGTCGCTGATAACCACCGCCCGCGGACCACCGGCGCGGTCTTCGGCCTCCGTGAAGGTGCGTCCCGCGCGCGCGGCGAGTCCCAAGGTCTCGAAGTATTCATGGCTCACTGCCAGCCCTGCGAGACGTTCCGGGTCGCCGTTCCCCTGCATCGCATTGACTTCGATCGGAGAGAACGCGGCCAGACTGGCAAACTGTCTTCCACGCTGCTGCAGATCGAAGAAGTCGGGAATCGACAGCGGTTCGCGCTGGGTGCCACTGTTGCGGTCGGTTGCCCAGACCATGGCGATGCGATCGAGCGCGGCGAATGGTGCCGGCCGCAGCAACACGCCGTTCACGACACTGAAAATGGCGGTGTTGGCGCCGATGCCGAGCGCGAGGGACAACACGGCGGCGCTGGTGAAGACCATGTTCCGGCGCAACGACCGGATAGCGACGCGGAATTCCTGCAGGATGATCGACATGGCTGGTGCGTCGGGAGGGAACGTCAGGCGGACGCACATTCGACATCGGCCGCGCCCAAACGGTTCACGACTCCCGTATTAACCGGGACAACGGCGCAGACATGACGCGACCACAGTGACAGCGCGGCCACGAAGCGACCGCTACGAGAGGTCGCCGCGCAGATGTTTCAGGTAGCGTTCCGGCTCGGCCAGAAAATCGCGGGTCAGCCGCACGTGTTCCGTGTCTTCCCAGGCAATCGACTCTATCGCGTCGCCGTCAAACGTGTAGATGCGCGCGCCGGGATAGGCGAGCAGGATCGGCGAGTGTGTGGCCACGATGAACTGCGCGCCGTCGGCGACCAGATCGAACATCATGGCCAGCAGGGCCAGCTGCCGTTGCGGCGACAGCGCCGCCTCGGGCTCATCCATCAGGTACAGCCCGCGCGTGACCAGTCGCTGCTGAAAAAAGTTCAGGAAGGCTTCACCGTGCGACCGCGCGTCCGGGTCGGCGCCGTACCGTCGCTCCATATCCGCAATGCTGGCGCGCATGGGACCCCTCGCGAGATTTTGCGCGAAGGCCGAACGATCCTCGTACTCGTGTTCAATACGCTCGAGCTCCTGCTCCAGGCCGCTGCGCTCTCGAATGAGCTGCAACTGAAATCCGAAAAAGTCCTCGGCCCGCAGGAAAAATCCGCGGAAGCTGCGCGCGCTCCATGTCAGCTTCCAGCGCGCGGGCCAGTCGCCGCTGCTGTTCCAGCGTCGGGTCATCCGCGGCGCGGTCGGCCGAACCCGCCGAGGGCAAGTTCGCCGCGATGGCCAGTGCCTCCAGCAGCGTCGACTTGCCCGAACCATTCTCGCCGACGAAACAGGTAACCGGCGCATCCAGATTGAGCGTGTCGAGACTGGCGATCGTCGGCACCGAGAACGGAAACGGCATCGGGCTCACGGCCCAGGTGGGCCGGGTGTAGCGGACCGCAAGGAGCTGTGGACCTGAGGCGGGTGCCGGCTTGGTCATTGTGAGAAGGGTCGACTCCGTTATGTTCACCGCCGCACGAAGACTAAGTCCCACGTCTCCACGCCCCCGCGGGGGAGGAGCCCTTGATGCGCCGAATGTTGTTGCGCGGACTCACGAGTGGACTGATTCTGGCCGCACTCGGCTGCGGCTCTGAAGGACCCGCGTCTCCGGCCGACGGCACGACCGGCACCTGGACACTCCGTACCGTGGACGGCGCGCCGCTGCCCATCGTGCTTTCCGTGAGCAACGGTACCACGCGAACGTTGCTGTCCGAAGAACTGATCCTCACTGCCGCCGGCTCGGTGCGACGCAATCGGAGCACTCGGGAATCCACGGCAGCGGGAACGTCGAGCTTTGTGGTCGCCGAGCTTGGATCCTTTTCGGTCACCAACAGTGTGGTGACGTTTCCCTTTGGCACGGGCTCCCTCGCCAACGGCGCGCTCACGATCACGCTGGACAGCCGTCTGCACGTCTATCGACGGGAGTGGACCGGGGCGGCGGGGCGCGGCGACCCCCCGCCCCGCCGCCGCCCCCCCACCGGCACAAAACAAAGTCAGGGCACGAACGCCGCAGCTGCGGCTCCAGACCCGCCAACCTCGACCTTGCTCCGCTTGATCTCCGGCAACCCCGCCGCCTTGAGCGCCGCGTTCACCTTCGGCAAGTCGGCGTTGATGATGCGCTCCATGCGGGCGATCTGCGCATCCAGCTTCGGTCCCAGCACGTTGTACACATCGTACGCCTGCTTCGGCGGACGACGCTCGCCACTCATCACGAAACTCATCAGGCCACCCATCTGATCGTTCAACCGGATGGGATAGTTGAGCGGATCCTGCCCACTCTGGTTTTTCGTCTGGTACAGCGAATCTTCCACCGCACTCAGCGAGTCGGCGAACTTCTTGACCAGCGGACCGAACGACGCGTTCGCCGTCATCTTCGGCGCCCGGTCGTCCATGTCCTCCTTGAGATTGCGAATCTCGATCACGCCCTGATTCGCCTGCGTGAACCGGTCGCGAATCTGCAACGCGAATCGCGTCTGCTCCGTGAGATCGGCCACCGTCGCCGGACTGCGCGGATCCGGCTTGACCTCAAACGCGTACGAAATGGGCGCGTTGCTGCCGGCGGTCATCTTCACGGTGTACGTCCCCGGTGCCATCGACGGCGCGCCGCCACGTCCAGCCCAGTTGATCATGCCGCGAAACACCGTCGCACTTTCGTGCCGCATGTTCCACGTGAACCGGTTGATGCCCAGGTGTTGGACGGCTTCTGCCGCTGCGGCCGGACCGCCAAACCCGAAACCACCACCACCGCCGCGGCCACCAGCCGGTGCGGGTGTCGAGTCGGTAGAAGCCACCGTCGCCAGCAACTTCCCGGCCTTGTCGTAAAACTGGAACGTCACGACCATCGAATCGGCCGGCAGACGATACACGAACGTCGGCGATGCCTGTCCGTTCAGGCGCAAGACCGGCGCCGGCTTGTACAGATACGGCGCGTTGGCCGCCTTCTCCTGCTCCGGCGCCCAGCGCAACGGCGTCAGGTTCTCCATCACCCAGAACGCGCGACCGTGTGTGCTGATGGCGAGGTCGTCGTCTCGCAGCAGCATGTCGCTCACCGGCACCGGCGGCAGGTTTTTCTGCAGGCTCTGCCAGTTGTCGCCCGAGTCGTACGACACCCACACCCCGCGCTCCGTCGCGGCGTACACCATGCCCGGACGATGCAGGTCTTCACGAATGGCGCGTGTGAAATGATCGGCCGTGATGCCGTTGGTGATCTTCTTCCACGTCACACCGTAGTCGGTCGTGCGGTACAGATACGGCGTGAAGTCATCCATCTGGTAACGGTTGCCGGCGGCCCACGCCGTTCCCGGCGATGCTGCCCGGCCTCGATGATCGACCAGCGCGACCAGTCCGGGCAGACCCTTCGGCGTCACGTTCTTCCACGTCACGCCGTTGTCGCGCGAGACGTGGATCAACCCGTCATCCGAGCCCGTCCAGATCACCCCCTTCACCAACTTCGACTCGGCGATCGTGAACACGGTGCCGTAGTACTCGACACTCGTCTGGTTCAACCTTCGTGATCGGACCGCCCGACACCCAGTGTGCTGGGATCGTTGCGCGTGAGGTCGCGTGAGATGGGCGTCCACGTATCTCCACCGTTCGTGCTGCGGAACACGACATTCGACCCGACGTAAATGACGTTCGGGTTGTGCGGCGAGTGCACGATGGGGTACGTCCACTGGAAGCGGTACTTCGAGTCTTTCGCGTCGTGACCCATCGGATTGAGCGGCCACGGATCCAGGGGCGAGACGACGATCGGGGATCCTGCGGCGGCCCGGCTGGTCCGGCTGGGCCTCGATGCGCCCGGACAACGCGCCGGAGCGGAACCACTGGTACTACTTCGACCTCCAGGCCATGGCGGCCGCGGCTGGCCTGGAGCGCCCGGTCCAGGAGTTCTATGTCGAGGCGCTGGGCTCCGAGGCGACCGGCCTGCTGCCGATCGGCCTGGAGCTCCAGGTGAGATTGCCCAACGACCACCTGCAGTACGCCATCACCTGGTTTGCCCTGGCCCTGGCGCTGGCGGCGATCTATCTGCTCTCGCAGAGCCGGCGGTCGCCGCCGGCCGGCCGTGGACCGGCCGAGCGAGAGAGCTGAGGAGCGTCGGCGCGCCGCTCGCGGCGGTGTGAAGGCCATGCCGGCGCGCCCGCGCTGCCGGCTGTTGCTGCCAGCCGTCGCCGCCAGGCCCCCTGGCAAAGCCGCCGCCGCGTCCCAAGATGGCAAGCAGCAACGAGAGGAACAGACCCGATGCCCGACAGCCCGCTGCCCCTGCGGAAGACCCAGCCGGACCAGCCGGCCGACTATCGCTGGCTGGAGCGCCGCTTCGAGCGGCTCGACTGCCTGAACGAGGCCGGCGAGATGCTGCACTGGGACCAGGCGGTGATGATGCCGGAAGGCAGCGGCACGGCCCGCGGCGAACAGCTCGCGGCGCTGGCGGTCACCGCCCACGAGATGCTGGTCGCCGGAGAGATCGCCGATCGCCTGGCGGCGGCCGAGGAGACCTCTGCGCGCCTCGATCCCTGGCAGCGCGCCAACCTGGTGGAGATGCGCCGGGCCTATCGCCATGCCACGGCCGTGCCGGTCGAGCTGGTCGAGGCCCGGGCCAAGGCCAGCCAGGTCGGCGAGGCCGCCTGGCGGCGGGCCCGGGCCGAAGACGACTTCCGAGCGGTGCTGCCGAGCTTCCGCGAGATCCTGCGCCTGACCCGGGAGGCGGCCGCGGCGAAGGCTGAGGCCTTCGGCGTCACCCCCTACGAGGCCCTGGTCGATGCCTATGAGCCCGGCCTTGGCGAGACGCGGATCGACGCCCTCTTCGGCCGCCTGGCCGAGGCTCTGCCGCCGCTGCTGCAGCGCATTCTGGAGCGGCAGCGCGCGGCGCCGCCGGCGCGCCCGCTGGCCGGCCCCTTTCCGATCGCCGCGCAGGAGGCGCTCGGCCGCCGCCTGATGGCGCTGGCGGGCTTCGATTTCGAGCGCGGCCGCCTCGACGTCTCGCTGCACCCCTTCTGCGGCGGCACCTCGGACGATGTCAGGGTGACGACCCGCTACGACAGCGGCGACTTCACCCGCTCCCTGATGGGGGTGCTGCACGAGACCGGCCACGCGCTCTACGAGTTCGGACTGCCGGTCGCCTGGCGGCACCAGCCGGTCGGCGAGGCGCGTGGCATGGCGCTGCACGAGAGCCAGTCGCTGCTGGTCGAGATGCAGGCCGCGCGCAGCCCGGAGTTCGTCGCTTTCCTGGCACCGCTGGCGGCGGCGGCCTTCGGCCGTTCCGGTGCCGACTGGGCGCCGGAGAACCTGCTGCGGCACTATCACCGCGTCGAACCGAGCCTGATCCGCGTCGATGCCGACGAGGTAACCTATCCGCTGCACATCATCCTGCGGACCCGCCTGGAGCGCGCCATGCTCGACGCCTCGCTGGACCCGGCCGATCTGCCGGGCGCCTGGCGCGCCGCCATGCGCGAGCTGCTGGGTGTCGCGCCGCCGGACGACCGGCTCGGCTGCCTGCAGGACATCCACTGGTACGACGGTGCCATCGGCTATTTCCCCACCTACACGCTGGGCGCGCTGTCGGCTGCCCAGCTCTTCGCCGCCGCCAAGGCCGCCGACCCCGGGATTCCCGGAGCGCTCGGCCGCGGCGACTTCGCGCCGCTGCTCGCCTGGCTGCGGCCGAACGTCCATGCCAAGGCCTCCAGCGCGTCCAGCGAGGAGATCCTGCAGGCCGCCAGCGGCAAGCCGCTGGACCCGGAGGTCTTCCTGACCCATCTGGAGACACGCTACCTGGGCGGATGAGTCAGCCTGTCTGACCTTTTAATTTTCCGCCCGAGCCACCAGACTCTTTCCATGGCACGCAAACAGGACCCGCTGGAGAAACTGGTCGCCGCCGCGATGGAGCAGGCGGCAGGCCGCCCCTGGCACGAGATCGGCTATCGCGAGATCGTGGCCGCCGCTGGATTGAGGCTCGACCAGGCCTACGGCCTGGCGCCGAACAAGTCAGCCATCCTGGAGGCCATGGCGCGCCAGGCAGACCGCGCCGTGCTGAGCGAGCCGGCGGCGCTGGAGGAGGGCACGGCGCGCGACCGCCTGTTCGACGTCCTGATGCGCCGCTTCGATGCGCTGCGACCCTGGCGGGCCGGGCTGGCCTCGGTGGTGCAGTCCTCGGGGCGCGATCCCGGCACGCTGCTCTGCGGCGCCCAGTCCCTCGGCCGCTCGATGCGCGCGATGTTGCTGGCGGCCGGGCTGGAGCCGCGGGGATTCAAGGGTCTCGTGCAGGTGAAGACGCTGTCGGCTGTCTGGCTGGCGACCCTGCGCGACTTCCTGAAGGACGAGAGCGAAGACCTCTCGCCGACCATGGCCGCGCTGGACGCCCGCCTGCGGCGCCTCGAGAGCCTGTTGCGACGCCTGCCATTTCGCCGCGGCGCGCCCGCTGCTGCCGGCGACGCGGCGGCCTGAGCAGGGGCGGCCTGAGCGCGGCTGCTTGAGCCTCGGGGCCGGCGCCCGCTCTTGCCATCTCCTCCTCGTCTGCTAGCGTCCGCAGCCGCCGACGAACGACAGGAGAGTCACCGTGGCCCCCGCCGCCGAGATCACCTTTCCGGATTTCCTCAAGGTCGATATCCGCGTCGGCCGGATCGTCGCGGCCGAGCCCTTTCCCGAGGCGCGCCGCCCGGCCTACAAGCTGACCGTCGACTTCGGCGCCGAGATCGGCCAGAAGCGCAGTTCGGCGCAGATCACCAAGCACTACGCGCTGGACGAACTGGTCGGCCGCCAGGTGCTCGCCGTGGTGAACTTTCCGCGCAAGCAGATCGGCAAGTTCATGTCGGAGGTCCTGGTGCTCGGCGTGCCGGACGAGGAGGGCGAGGTCGTCCTGCTCGCGCCCAGCAAGGAGGTCCCGCTGGGCGGTCGGCTATACTGATTTGACGATCCGGCCGCTGGCGTAACGAAATCGTAACGGATCGGTAACGAGACTCTCCCCGGAGTTCCCTAGGGTTCCTCTCCTGGAAACACCGACGGGAGACGGCCGGCGTGACGAGCGATGCGGCCTTGCAGTGGTGGTACCGAGTTTTGCGTGGCGCGCTGGACCGGCGCTTGCCGGATCTCACCACGCGCCAGCTTGCCCTGCTGCTGCATGTCTCGCTGGAGCCCGGACCCCACACGGTGCGCGGCCTGGCCGAGACGCTCGCCTTCTCCAAGCCGGCGGTGACACGGGCCCTGGACCGCCTGTCCCGCCTCGGCCATGTCGTGCGCAAGCGCGATCCGCGCGACCGCCGCTCGGTGTTGATCGAGGTGACCGAGTCCGGCCACGGCTTCCTCGCCGATCTCTCCCGCATGGTGAGCGCCGCGGCCGCCTGACGGCCTTCAACTCAATAGCCGCGCTGGCGATCCACCACGTTCAGCGGGGGCTGGCCGGCCTCGATGCGGTGGATGTTCGCCACCACCTCGGCGACCGCGGTCTCCGCCATTGTCATGGCGGCGGTGTGCGGCGTGAGCAGGACGCGCGGATGCCGCCAGAAGGGCGACGAGGCCGGCAGCGGTTCCTGGTGGAAGACGTCGAGCGAGGCGCCGCCGACCTGGCCGCTCTCCAGCGCCGCCAGGAGGTCGGCTTCGACCACCTGCTGGCCGCGTCCGACGCTGATCAGCGCCGCGCCTCTCGGCAACTGGGCGAAGAGCGCGGCGTCCAGCAGGCCCTCGGTTTCCTTGGTCAGTGGCAGCAGACAGACCAGGATGTCGGCCTGCGGCAGCATGGCCGCCAGGCCCTCGGCTCCGTGGTAGCAGTCGACGCCTTGCATGATCTTCTCGCTGCGGCTCCAGCCCATCAGCCGGAAGCCGAACGGCTGCAGCTTCTCGAGGGCGTCGCTGGCGAGTGCGCCGAGACCGAGGAAGGCGACACCGCGGGTGGCGGCGGGAAGCTGCTGGATCTCCTCCCAGCGTTGCGCCCGTTGCTGCGCCAGGTAGTCGAGCACGAAGCGATGGTGCATCAGCACGTTCATCACCACGAACTCGGTCATACCGGCGGTCAGGCCCGGCTCGACCATGCGCACCAGGGGGACGCCCTGCGGCAGATCAGGATCGCTGGAGAGGTGGTCGACGCCGGCACCGACCGAGAAGATGGCCTTCAGCTTCGGCAGGCTGGCCATCAAGCCTGCCGGGGGGCGCCAGACAAGGGCGTAGTCGATCTCTTCCGCCTTGCCGACCTCCGGGAAGACCCGCACCTCCTGCCCGGGCAGCTGTTGCCGCAGGGCATCGACCCAATAGGAAACGCGTCCGGCATCGGACTTCACCAGGATCGCCATGGGGTACTTGCCTCCTCGCCAGCGCTCGCGCGCGGTCGCGCCTCTCAGGCGGCCGCGTCGGTGTCTTCGATCACCACCTCGAGGGCGGCCTTCAGCAGTCGTTCGGTGTAGGGGTGCTGCGGCCGCTCGAAGAGCTCCTCGGCCGCGCCGCTCTCCACCACCTTGCCGTCCTTCATCACCAGCATGCGGTGCGACATCGCGCGCACCACGCGCAGGTCGTGGCTGATGAAGAGGTAGGCGAGGTCGTGCTTGCTCTGCAGCTCGCGCAAGAGCTCGACGATCTGCGCCTGCACCGACATGTCGAGGGCCGAGGTCGGCTCGTCCAGCACCACGAAGTCGGGCTTGAGGATCATCGCGCGGGCGATGGCGATGCGCTGGCGCTGGCCGCCGGAGAACTCGTGCGGATAGCGCGCCGCCATGGCGGGCTCGAGTCCCACCTCCTGCAGCGCCTCGGCGATGCGGTCGCGCCGGCCGCTCTCGCTGAGCTGCGGCTCGTGGATCGCCAGGCCTTCGGTGACGATGTCGCCGACCGTCAGGCGCGGCGAGAGCGAGCCGTAGGGGTCCTGGAAGACCACCTGCAGGTCGCTGCGCAGCGGACGAAGCTGCCGCTGCGACAGGCCGTCGATACGGCCGCCCTTGTAGGAGACCGGCCCCTTGGCCTCGGCGATCAGCTGCAGCAGGGCGAAGCCCAGCGTGGTCTTGCCGGAGCCCGACTCGCCAACCACGCCCAGCGTCTCGCCGGCGCGCACCTGCAGCGAGACCCCGTCGACGGCGCGCACGTAGTCGACCGTGCGCTTCAGCACGCCGCGCTTGATCGGGAAGTGGACCTTCAGGTCCTCGGCCGCCATCACGACCTCGGCGCCGCCGGGCACCGACTCGACCTTGCCCTTCGGCTCGGCCGCCAGCAGCTTGCGTGTGTAGGCATGCTGCGGCGCCTCGAAGATCTGCCGGGTGGCACCGGTCTCGACGATCTCGCCGTCGGTCATGACGGCGACGCGGTCGGCCATGCGGCGCACGATGGCGAGGTCGTGGGTGATCAGCAGCAGCGCCATGCCGAGCTCGCGCTGCAGCCGCTTCAACAGCCCCAGCACCTGCGCCTGGATGGTGACGTCGAGCGCCGTGGTCGGCTCGTCGGCGACCAGGATGTCGGGCTCGTTGGCCAGCGCCATGGCGATCATCACGCGCTGCCGCTGGCCGCCGGAGAGCTGGTGCGGATAGGCGTCGAGCCGCTTTTCCGGGTCGCGGATGCCGACCAGGTGCAGGAGCTCCAGGACGCGGCGGCGCGCCTCGATGCGGCCCATCCCCTTGTGGATGATCAGCGCCTCGCTCACCTGCTTCAGGATGCTGTGCAGCGGGTTCAGCGAGGTCATCGGCTCCTGGAAGATCATCGCGATCTCATTGCCGCGGATGCGGCGCAGCGCCGACTCGCCGGCCCCCATCAGCTCCTGGCCGCGGAACTTGACCGAGGCGCCGGCGCCGTGGTGCGCCAGCGGATAGGGCAGGAGCTGCAGTAGCGAGAGCGCGGTGACCGACTTGCCGGATCCCGACTCGCCGACCAGCGCCAGGGTCTCGCCCTTGGCCAGGGCGAAGGAGACGCCCTTCACGGCGGTGACGGCGCCAGGTCCCCTGCCGAAGGTGACCGAGAGGTCTGCGACCTCCAGCAGCCGCTCGTCCGTCGCCTGGTTCATCCCTGCTCCCCTCCCGGTGCCTTGCGTGGATCGAAGGCGTCCCGTACCGCCTCGCCGATGAAGATCAGCAGGGTCAGCATGATGGCGATGGTAAAGAAGCCGGTGAGGCCGAGCCAGTAGGCCTCGAGGTTGGCCCGGCCCTGCGCCAGCAGCTCGCCGAGCGAGGCCGAGCCGGGCGGCAGGCCGACGCCGAGGAAATCCAGCGAGGTCAGGATGGTGACCGAGCCGGCCAGCGTGAAGGGCAGGAAGGTCATGGTGGCGACGATGGCGTTCGGCAGCACATGGCGATAGATGATCGCCAGGTCGCGGGCGCCGAGCGCGCGGGCGGCGCGGACATAGTCGAAGTTGCGCGCGCGCAGGAACTCGGCGCGCACCACGCCGACGTAGGTCATCCAGCCGAACAGCACGGTGACGCCCAGCAGCCACCAGAAGTTCGGCTCCACCAGCGAGGCCAGGATGATCAGCAGGAAGAGCACCGGCAGGCCGGACCAGATCTCGATGAAGCGTTGCCCGAGCAGGTCGACGAGGCCGCCGAAATAGCCCTGCACGGCGCCGATGCCGACGCCGATCGCCGCCGAGATCGCGGTCAGCGCGAAGCCGAAGAGGACGGAGATGCGGAAGCCGTAGATCAGCCGGGCCAGCACGTCGCGGGCCTGGTCGTCGGTGCCCAGCCAGTGCACGCCGTCGGGCGGCGAGGGTGCCGCCTCGGGCAGGTCCCAGGCGACGGTCTGGTGGTCGAAGGGCACCAGCGGCTCGACCATGAAGCCCTTGGCGTCGATCAGCGCGCGCACGTAGGGATCGGTGTAGTCGGCCGCGGTCTCGAAGACGCCGCCGAAGGCGGTCTCGGGATAGGTGTTGAAGATCGGGAAATAGAGGCCGCCGTCGTACCAGATGAGGATCGGCTGGTCGTTGGCCAGCAGCTCGGCAAAGAGAGTCAGGACGAAGAGGACGGCGAAGATCCAGAAGGCCCAGTAGCCGCGGCGGTTGGCCTTGAAGTTGGCCCAGCGCCGCTGCATCAGCGGCGAGACCCAGCGCCGTCGGCGCATGGTCGAGGGATCGAGTGTGACCTCGGCGCTGCTCATGCGCGCCGCTCGAAGTCGATGCGCGGGTCGACCAGCGTGTAGGTCAGGTCGCCGACGATGTTGAGGATGAGACCGAGCAGGGAAAAGAAGAAGAGCGTGCCGAACATCACCGGATAGTCGCGCCGCAGGACCGCCTCGTAGCCGAGCAGGCCGAGCCCGTCGAGCGAGAAGATGATCTCGATCAGCACCGAGCCGGTGAAGAGGATCGAGACGAAAGCGGTGGGGAAGCCGGCTATGACGATCAGCATGGCGTTGCGGAAGACGTGGCCGTAGAGGACGCGGCGCTCCTGCAGCCCCTTGGCGCGCGCGGTGATCACGTACTGCTGCCGCAACTGGTCGAGAAAGGAGTTCTTGGTCAGCATCGCCAGGCCGGCGAAGCCGCCGATCACCATCGCGGTCACCGGCAGCACCATGTGCCAGAGATAGTCGCCGATGCCCTCGAAGGTCCCCATCGAGCTCCAGTTCTCCGACACCAGGCCGCCCAGCGGGAACCACTGCACGAAGCCGCCGCCGGCGAAGAGCACGAGCAGGAACACGGCGAAAAGGTAGCTGGGGATCGCGGTCCCCACCGCCAGGGCTGCCGAGGTCCAGATGTCGAAGCGGCTGCCGTCGCGGATCGCCTTGCGGATGCCGAGTGGGATCGAGATCAGATAGACCAGCAGCGTGGTCCAGACGCCGAGCGAGATCGAGACCGGCATCTTCTCCAGCACCAGGTCGATCACCCTCTCGTCGCGGAAGAAGGAGTCGCCGAAGTCGAAGACCACATAGTCGCCCAGCATCTTGAAGAAGCGCTCGAACAGCGGTTTGTCGAAGCCGTACTGCGCTTCAAGCTCGGCGATGTACTCCGGCAGCAGGCCCTGGCGCCCGCGATAGCCCTCGCCGCCGCCGGTCTGGATGTCGTCGCCGGTGCGGGTGATGGTATCGGTCACCTGGCCGCCGGGTTGCGTCAGGTCGGCGATCAGCTGCTCGATCGGTCCGCCCGGGGCGGCCTGCACGATGAGGAAATTGATCAGCATGATGCCGAACAGCGTCGGCACGATCAGGAACAGGCGGCGCACCAGATAGGCGGCCATCTCAGCGCAGTCCTTCCAAGCTGTTCCGCCGCTCCATCAGTCCTCTCCCTCCGCCGGCACGCCGGCTTCCGGCGCCGGCTCTTCGCCCTTCTGGCCGCCGCGGTTCTCCAGCAGGGCCGCTTTGGCCGGATCGTACCACCAGGTATAGAGCGTGATCCCCTGCAGCGGGACGACCGGCGGCCGGCCGAACTTGTTCCACGACAGCAGGCGGGTCACCGGCGAGGCCCACTGCGGGATCCCGTAGTAGCCCCACAGCAGCACGCGGTCGAGGGCGCGGGTGCGGACGACCAGGCTCTCGCGGTCGGGCGCGGAGATCACCAGGTCGATCAGCTCGTCGATCACCGGGTCCTTGATGCCGGCGTAGTTGTAGCCGCCCTCCTGGTCCGCCGACTCCGATCCCCAGTAGGAGCGCTGCTCGTTGCCCGGCGAGAGCGACTGGCCGACGCCGCCGACGATCATGTCGAAATCGAAGGAACGCAGGCGGTTGATGTACTGCGAGCGGTCGACCGTGCGCACCGAGACCTCGATGCCGAGACGCTCCAGGTTGCGCTTGAAGGGAAGCGCCAGCCGCTCGAAGAGCACATTGTAGAGCAGGATCTCGAAGCGGAAGGGCTGGCCGGTCTCGGCATTCACCAGCTTGAGGTCGCGCACCACCCAGCCGGCCTCTTCCAGGAGGGCGAAGGCCTCGGCGAGGTTGTCGCGCGGCCAGCCGCTGCCGTCGGTCACGGGCGGTTCGTAGACCCTGGTGAAGACCTCGTCGGGCACACGCCCGCGATAGGGCTCCAGGATCTCCAGCTCCGCCGGCGTAGGCAGCCCCTCGGCGGCCAGCTCGGTGGGGAAGAAGTAGCTGTCCGGCCTGACGTAGAGACCGTTGAAGAGAAACCGGTTGGTCCACTCGAAGTCGAAGGCGAGGCCGAGGGCCTGGCGCACCTTGCGGTCCGCGAAGATCTGCCGGCGCGTGTTGAAGGTGAAGTTCTGCATGCCGCCGGAGCTGAGGTCCTCGAACTCCTCTTTGAGGAGGCGGCCATCGAACACCGCGCCGATCTCGTACTCCTTGGCCCAGGCCTTCGCCTGGCTCTCGACGAAGACGTCGACGACGCCGGCCTTCAGCGCCTGGCGGGCGACCAGCTGGTCGCGGTAGACGAGATAGTTCAGGCGGTCGAAGTTGTAGTAGCCGACGTTCACCGGCAGGTCGGCGCCCCACCAGTCCGCCACGCGCTCGTACTCCACATAGCGCCCCGGCTCGAAGGCGGCGATGCGATAGGGCCCGGAGCCCAGCGGCGGCTCCAGGGTGGTGTCGCCGAACTCGCGTCCCTCGGCCGTCCACCAGTGCTGCGGCAGGACCGGCAGTTCGCCGAGGATCAACGGCAGTTCGCGGTTGTCGCCGGGATGGAAATCGAAGCGCACGCTCCGCTCGTCCAGCTTCGTCGTCTCCGACACGCTGGCGTAATAGAAGCGATAGAGTGGCGCGCCCTTCTCGATCAGGCTCTCGAAGGTCCAGATCACGTCGTCGGCGGTCATCGGCTCGCCGTCGTGCCAGCGGGCCCGCGGATCGAGACGGAAGATCGCCCACGAGCGGTCTTCCGGCGTCTCGATCGTCTGCGCAGCCTGGCCGTAGAGCGTGAAGGCCTCGTCCGGGCTGTGGTTCATCAGCATGTCGTAGAGCAGGCCGATGCCCGGCGCTGCCGACCCCTTGGCGATGAAGCCGTTGAAGGAGTCGTAGGCGCCGACGGCCGACTGCACCATCCGGCCGCCCTTCGGCGCGTCGGGCACCACCGAATCGTAGTGCGTGAAGTCAGGCGGGTAGAGCGGCTCGCCGTGCATGGCGATCCCGTGGCGCGGCTGCGGCACGGCGGATTGGCCCGCCGTCGCGGCGTCCTGGGCGAAGCCGGGACGGGCGAGCAGGGGCAGGCCGGCGAGGCCAAGGAGGAAGGGGCGTCGGGTCAGTCGCATCGCACTCAAGCCAAGGGTGTTTCCGCCCGCCTGTAAAGGGGGCAGGGCGACAATTTCTCACGTCTCATTGTGTCGATCAGGTGGCGAGCAGCGCCAGGGTCTCGGCGTGGCAGCGCCGGTCGCCGCAGGCGACGACGCGGCCGTCCGACTGGAGCGACAGCGCCTTGCCCTGCCAGTCGCTCATGATGCCGCCGGCCCCCTCGACCACCGGCACCAGGGCCAGATAGTCGTAGACCCCGAGGCCGGCCTCGACCACGAGGTCGATCCAGCCGCTGGCCACCTGGCCGTAGGAGAAGCAGTCGCCGCCGTAGAGCGCCAGGCGCACGCCGCTCTTGATCGCGCCGTGCAGGTGTTCGTTGCCGCCGTCGAAGAGGGCCGGGGAGATGGTGCGGAAGGTCGCCTCGGCGAGGCTTGCGCAGGGGCGCACGCGGCAGACCTCCTCGCCGCGGGCGTCGCGGAAGCGGGTCGGGTGTCCCATGGCGCCGATCCAGCGCTCGTTCTGCGCCGGCATGTTGATGATGCCGAGGATCGGCACGCCGTCGCGCATCAGGGCGATCAGATTGCCGAACTGCGGATTGCCGGTGATGAAGGCCTTGGTGCCGTCGATGGGGTCGAAGACCCAGACATACTCGGCCTCGGCGCGCTCGGCGCCATACTCTTCGCCGACGATGCCGTGCTGCGGGTAGGTCTCGGCCACCAGGGCCCGCATCGCCGCCTCGGCCCCCCGGTCGGCCAGCGTGACCGGGCTCTGGTCGGCCTTGTTCTCGACTGCCACGCCACGCCGGAAGTGCGTCAGCGCGACCCCGGCCGCGGCCTCGGCGAGGCGTTCGGCGAGCGCCAGGAACTCGTCGGGACAGGGCAGCGCCACGGCGCGGTCCGCCGCTATTCCAGGGGCGGCGGGTTGTCGCTCTGCTGGCGCATGTAGGCGATGACCGCGGCGCGGTCCTCAGCCTTCTTCAATCCGGCGAAGGTCATCTTGTTGCCGGGCAGGAAGTCGCGCGGCTTGGCGAGGTAGGCGTCCAGCTCGCTGTAGTCCCAGGTGCGCCCGGCGGCGTGCGCCTCCTCGAAGGCCTTGGAGTAGTTGTAGCCCTCGAGGTGGCCCATCGGGCCGCCGATGACGCCGTAGAGATTGGGACCGACCTTGTTCGGGCCACCCTGGTCGAAGGTGTGGCAGGCGGCGCACTGCTTCGCCACCTTCTCGCCCCTGGCCGGGTCGGCATCGGCGATGGCGGTCAGCAGCTCGCTGTTGCCGCCGTCGCCGCTCGCGGCCTCCGCCGCGCCGCCCTCGCTCGTCGTGCCCTCGCTCGTCGTGCCCTCGGTCGTCTCGCCTTCGGTGGTCGCGCCTTCGGTGGTCGCGGCGTCGGCGTGCGCCGTGTCGGCCGCGGCGCCCTCGGCCGGCTCCATCGCGGCCTTCTGCACGGCGTCGATCTCCTCCTGCGTCGGCAGCGGCGCGGGGTCGTCGGCCAGCGTGCGCAGATAGGCGATGATGTCGGCGCGGTCGCCGACCTTCTTCATGCCGGCGAAGGACATCTTGGTGCCCGGCGCGTAGTCCTTCGGCTTGAAGAGAAAGTGGTTCAGCTCCTCATAGGACCAGGGCTGGCCGGCGAAGGCCTTCAGCGCATCGGAGTAATTGAAGCCCTCGTGCGCGGCATGCTCGCGCCCGACGATATCCCAGAGATTGGGGCCGACCTTGTTGGCGCCGCCCTTGTCGTTGGTGTGGCAGGTGGAGCAGGTCTTGAAGAGCGCCTCGCCCTTGGCGACGTCGGCCGATGCCAGCAGCGGCAGCACCGACTCGATGACCACGGCCTCCGGCTCGACGGCCTCGTGGCCGCCGCCCTCGGCGGTGGCGATGGTGTAGGCCATCTCCTCCGGGCGCTCGATGTGGAACAGCTCCCGCGCGATGAAGCCGCTGAACATGGCCACGATCCCGGCCAGGAGGACCGCCGCGGCGATCTTGTTGAACTCGAACGACATGGAGTGATGCCCCGACTGCTTGTTCCGGACCGACTGGCTGGCCCGGACTCCTTGGTCCGGGCCGGCAAAATAGCGATACGGCGCCGCGGGTTCAACTCGACAAAAGGGCGCAGAGGTTCTAGGGAACGGGCCTTCTGCTCCGCCAAGGCTCGCGGCCAAAGGTCGCAAGGCCCGCGGCAGCGCCTCCTGGCTACCCGAAAGCGCCCCGCGATGCGCCCTATCGTCCTGATCCCGGCCCGCATGGCCTCGACCCGCCTGCCGGGCAAGCCGCTGGCCGACATCTGCGGCCTGCCGATGATCGTACAGGTCCTGCGCCGCGCCGAGGAGGCCGATCTCGGGCCGGTCGTGGTGGCGGCGGCCGAGGCCGAGATCGTTGCCGCGGTCGAGGCGGCCGGCGGCCGTGCCGTGCGCACCCGGCCCGACCATCCCTCCGGCTCCGACCGCATCTGGGAGGCGCTGGCGCTGGTCGATCCCGATGGGCGGCACGAGGTCGTCGTCAACGTCCAGGGCGATCTGCCGACCATTCCGCCGGGCGACATTCGCCGCGCCCTGGTGCCGCTGGCGCTGCCGGAGGTGGCGATTGCGACCCTGGCGGCGGCGATCCGCCGCGAGGAGGAGCGGGGCGACCCCAACGTGGTGAAGGTGGCGGCGGCGCTCTCGGCCGAGCAGCCGGTCGCGCGCGCGCTCTATTTCAGCCGCGCGCCGGTGCCCTGGAGCGGCGAGGCCGATGCCCTGCCGCTGTTCCACCACATCGGGCTCTATGCCTATCGCCGTGCGGCGCTGGAGCGCTTCGTCACCCTGCCGCCCTCGCCGCTGGAGAAGCGCGAGCGCCTGGAGCAGCTGCGCGCGCTGGAGGCCGGCATGCGCATCGACGTGGCCCTCGTTGACACGGTTCCGCTCGGTGTCGATACTCCCGCCGACCTCGCGCGGGCCCGCGCGTCGCTCTCTGCCGAACGGTCCTGATCCCATGAACGCCACTGCCGATCGCATCGCCTTCCAGGGCCTGCCGGGCGCCTATTCCGACATGGCCTGCCGGGCACGGTTCCCCGGCCTGGAAACGCTGCCCAGCGCCGCTTTCGAGGACGCTTTCCAGGCGGTGGAGTCGGGCGAGGCCCGCCTGGCGATGATCCCGATCGACAACTCCTCGGCCGGCCGCGTCGCCGACGTCCATCACCTGATGCCGGGCTCCGGCCTGCACATCGTCGGCGAGCATTTCCAGCCGGTGCGCCACCAGCTGCTGGCGCCGCGCGGCACGGACCTGTCCTCGGTGAAGCGCGTGTACAGCCACGTGCAGGCGCTGTCGCAGTGCCGCGCCTTTCTCCGCGCCACGGCCTGAAGCCGGTGGTCGCACGCCGATACCGCCGGCTCCGCCGCCGAAGTCGCCAGGCTGGGCGATCCCGACGCGCGCCGCGCTGGCCTCGGCGCTGGCCGCCGAGACTCTATGGGCTGGAGATGCTGGCCGCCGACATCCAGGACAGCGACGACAACACCACCCGCTTCGTCGTGCTGGCGAAGGAGCCGGTGCATCCGGAGCCCAGCGAGGGCGGGCTCATCATCACCTCCTTCGTGTTCCGTGTCCGCTCGGTGCCGGCGGCGCTCTACAAGGCGCTGGGCGGCTTCGCCACCAACGGCGTCAACATCACCAAGCTCGAGAGCTACATCATCGACGATGGCTTCACGGTGGCCCAGTTCTACGCCGACATCGAGGGCCATCCCGACGAACGCCTGGTGCGCCTGGCGCTGGAGGAGCTCTCCTTCTTCTCGCGCGAAGTGAAGATCCTCGGTGTCTACCCGGCCTCCCCCTTCCGTCAGCAGAACCGGGGCGGCGGCGGCATCTGACCGCCTTGGCCTGCCGGGCGCGGCCTGCTGCGGCGGCCGGGGCGCGACCGCCGCCGCGCCAGACGCACGACTGGCCCCTCTTGTGTCTTCTATGCCACAGCCTATCTAGGGAAAGACGGCGCGCTTGATCCCGATCAAGCCGTGGCCGTGGGGGTCGTGCCAAGCTTCGGGCGGCCTCCGGAGCGATTTGGCATCATCGGCGCGTGCCGTTTCGGGCGCGCCTGGCATGAGGGCAGATGGACATGGACTTCGAAAAGTTCAGCGAGCGTGCGCGCGGATTCCTGCAGTCGGCGCAGACCAAGGCGATGGGCGAGGGGCATCAGCGCCTCACGGCCGAGCATCTTCTGAAAGTCATCATCGACGACCGCGAGGGCCTGGCGGCCAACCTGATCCGCAGCGGCGGCGGCGATCCGGCGCGTGCCAAGCAGCGCGTCGAGGAGGAGCTGGCGAAGCTGCCGAAGATCAGCGGCGGACAGGGCCAGCTGCACATGGACCCCGGCCTGGCCCGGGTCTTCACCCAGGCGGAGAAGCTGGCCGAGAAGGCCGGCGACAGCTACGTGACGGTCGAGCGCCTGCTGCTCGCCATCGCCATGGATCAGACCACCGGCGCCGGCAAGGCGCTGGCCGATGCCGGCGTCACGCCGCAGGGCCTGAACGGCGCCATCGAGGCGCTGCGCCAGGGCCGCACCGCCGACAGCGCCTCCGCCGAGGCCGGCTATGACGCGCTGAAGAAGTACGCGCGCGACCTGACCGCGGTGGCGCGCGAGGGCAAGCTCGACCCGGTGATCGGCCGCGACGAGGAGATCCGCCGCACCATCCAGGTGCTGCAGCGGCGCACCAAGAACAACCCGGTGCTGATCGGCGAGCCGGGCGTCGGCAAGACCGCCATCGTCGAGGGCCTGGCGCAGCGCATCGTGCGTGGCGACGTGCCGGAGAGCCTGAAGGACAAGCGCCTGATGGCGCTCGACCTCGGCGCGATGGTGGCCGGCGCCAAGTTCCGCGGCGAGTTCGAGGAGCGGCTGAAGGCCGTGCTGCAGGAGATCGCCGCCGCCGACGGCGAGATCATCCTGTTCATCGACGAGATGCACACGCTGGTCGGCGCCGGCAAGGCCGACGGCGCGATGGACGCCTCCAACATGCTGAAGCCGGCCCTGGCGCGCGGCGAGCTGCACTGCGTCGGCGCCACCACGCTCGACGAGTACCGCAAGCACATCGAGAAGGACGCCGCCCTGGCGCGGCGCTTCCAGCCGGTCTTCGTCGGCGAGCCGACGGTGGCCGACACGGTCTCGATCCTGCGCGGCCTGAAGGAGAAGTACGAGCTGCACCACGGCGTCCGGATCACCGACGGCGCCATCGTGGCCGCGGCCACGCTCTCCAACCGCTACATCACCGACCGCTTCCTGCCCGACAAGGCCATCGACCTGATGGACGAGGCGGCCAGCCGCCTGCGCATGGAGGTCGACAGCAAGCCGGAGGAGATCGACGAGCTCGATCGCCGCATCATCCAGCTGAAGATCGAGCAGTCGGCCCTGAAGAAGGAGAGCGACGCCGCCTCGCAGGATCGCCTGCAGGCCCTGGAGAAGGAGCTGGCCGGGCTGGAGGAGAAGTCTTCCGCGATGACCGCCGAGTGGCAGCGCGAGAAGGAGCAAGCTCGCCTCGTCGCAGAAGCTGAAGGAGGAGCTCGACCAGGCGCGCTCCGCAGCTGGAGATCGCGCAGCGCCAGGGCAAGCTGGAGCGTGCCGGCGAACTGGCCTACGGCGTCATTCCCGACCTCGAGCGCAAGCTGCTCGACGCCGAGGGCCACGACAAGGCGCAGATGCTGAAGGAGGAGGTGACCGACCAGGACATCGCCGGCGTGGTCTCGCGCTGGACCGGCATCCCGGTCGACAAGATGCTGGAGGGCGAGCGCGAGAAGCTGCTGCGCATGGAGGAGGAGATCGGCAAGCGCGTCATCGGCCAGGACGAGGCGATCAAGGCGGTCGCGAAGCCGTGCGCCGTGCGCGCGCCGGCCTGAAGGATCCGAAGCGGCCGATGGGTTCCTTCCTCTTCCTCGGCCCGACCGGCGTCGGCAAGACCGAGCTGACCAAGGCCTTGGCCGAGTTCCTGTTCGACGACGACCAGGCGATGGTCCGCATCGACATGTCGGAGTACATGGAGAAGCACTCGGTGGCCCGCATGATCGGCGCGCCGCCGGGCTACGTCGGCTACGAGGAGGGCGGTGCGCTGACCGAGGCGGTGCGGCGCCGGCCCTATCAGGTGATCCTGTTCGACGAGGTCGAGAAGGCCCATCCCGACGTCTTCAACGTGCTGCTGCAGGTGCTCGACGACGGGCGGCTGACCGATGGTCAGGGCCGCACGGTGGACTTCCGCAACACCGTGATCATCCTGACCTCCAACCTCGGCTCCGAGGTGCTGGCCAGCCAGCCGCAGGGCCAGTCGATCGAGGCGGTGCGCGAGCAGGTGATGGCGGTGGTGCGCAGCGCCTTCCGGCCGGAGTTCCTGAACCGCCTCGACGAGGTGCTGCTCTTCCACCGCCTGAGCCGGGAGGAGATGACCGGCATCGTTGCCATCCAGCTGCAGCGGCTGGAGGCCCTGCTGGCCGAGCGCAAGATCGCGCTCGACCTGGACGAGGCGGCAAAGCGCTGGTTGGCCGAGCGTGGCTACGACCCGGTCTACGGCGCGCGGCCGCTGAAGCGGGTGATCCAGCGAGAGTTGCAGAACCCCCTGTCGCAACTCATTCTGTCAGGCAAGATCCACGGCGGCGAAACGGTACACGTCACCGCCTCCAGCCTCGGCCTGACGATCGGCGGCAAGCAGTTCGCGGCCGCCTGACGGCGCGGTTCCGGGCCTTCCCGCGCGGAAGGCCCGGAATCATGCTTGCATGGGCAACCCTCGAGAATCCGTATAGCCACGCCCTGAAATTTCTACTAATGGGTTAGGTGGCTACGGGGTAAGGCGTCCTTTGCTGCGCGGTGGACCGGGTCGGGTCGCGGCGTGACGAGCGAGCGCGCGATCTGAGGGGAAAATCGATGTCCATCGTGATATCGAACGCCGGCCGTCGTGCCGTGAGGCGTTCGGCTGGGTGCGGTGCGGCCTTGCTGGCGGCACTCGGCGTTTCGGCCCAGGCCTCGGGCCAGACGGCGCCCCAGGTCCTCACCAACGGCAACGTCGCCTGCGACACAGGCTCGGAGGTTACCTGCACCACCGAGGTGTCGGCCGACACGCCCCTGCCGGTCCTCGTCGCCGTGACCAACGGCCAGAACGCGGACCCGAGCCTGGCGCAGACCTATCCGGTGATCGGCACGATCACCGGTGCGGGTGGGTTGGACGCTTCGATCGCCATCTTCATATACGGTTCCTTCGGTCAGCAGCCGAACGACGACTATCCCTCTCTCGCTTACGTGCAGGGCGGGCCGGTGACGCTCACGAACTCGGCCGACCTGACCCTCACGAATGCGATCGGCAGCAATGTGCTGATCGAGACCGCAAGCACCAACGGCGGGGACTCGCAGTACAACATCCCCACCGGCGGCGGTGCGCTGGTTGCGCTCTCGCTCGGCGGCCCTGGTTTCGCCGACAGCGTGCGGAGCCCGGACTCCGGAAACTTCAATGGCGCCCAGGGAGGGACGGTCTCGCTGACCAACGACGGCAGCGTCACGGTGACCGGCAACGGCACCTTCGTCTCCTACCCCGACTCCTTCGTCCCCGTCTCGCTGAACGCCATGGCGGCCTTCTCCATCGGCGGCGACGGCGCCGCCGACAAGACCGGAAACACCGACTATGCCGGGAGCGGCGGCGATGGCGGCTCCGTCTCCATCGTCAACAACGGCTCGGTCTCGATCAGCAACAGCGCCGGCGTATCGACCTATGCGCTCTTTGCCCTCTCGCAGGGAGGCGTCGGCGGCAACGAGAAGAACTACGCCGCCGGAGTCGGCGGCGATGGCGGCAGTGTGTCGGTCAGCAACTACGGCAGCATCGTTAACTCTGCGGACAACGGCATCGGCATCTTCGCCGCCTCCTTTGGCGGCGCCTCCGACTTCGACGACAAGAACGACGGCGATGACGCCTCGGGCGCCGGTGACGGCGGCAGCGTCCAGGTGACGCTGGAGACCGGCTCCAGTCTCACCATGTCCGGATCGGTGGGCATCGGCATCCTGGCGATCAGCGCCGGCGGCGACGCCGACAACCTCTGGCAGGGCTCCGGCGGTGGCGTGACCGTGACCATCGAAGACGGAGCGACGCTCAACACCACCGGAGGCGGCTCGCTCTCCGTCGGCGTGCTGGCGATCAGCGCCGGCTCGGTCGGTGCCGTACTGCCGTTCGAAACCGCCCAGGTGAATGCCGCCTATCCCGGTACGCCGGGCGACGCCAGCGTGGTCAACAACGGCTCGATCACCACCAACGGCAGCTTGGCGATCGGCGTCGCCGCCCTGAGCATCGGCGGCGCCTCGATCGTCACCAATGCCGCGGCCGGGTCGAGCAGCACGCTGGGCAACGTCGCCGATGGCTACGGCCGGTTCGATGCCCAGTCGGCGAGCGTGACCAACAGCGGCTCCATCGTCACGATGGGCAGCGGTGCCCACGGCGTGGTCGCGCTGAGCGCGGGCGGCGGCGGCGGCCTGCTCAGCTTCGCCGAGGACGAGCAGGTGGCTTTCCTCGGCAGCGTCACCACCGGCAGTTCGGGGGGCAACGGCGCGGAAGCCTCCGTGACCAACAACGGCAGCATCGTGACCGGCGACGGCAGCGGCGGCGGCATCGTCGCCATGGGCATCGTCGCCCAGTCGATCGGCGGCGGCGGCGGCAGCTCCAATGCCCCGGCCTTCTTCGTCGGCGGTAACGACACGGCGGGCAGCGGCGGCGGCGATGGCGGCACTGTCATGGTCAACACCTCGTCGGGCAGCAGCGTGAAGACCTTCGACCTCGGTGCCCTCGGCATCCTGGCGCAGTCGGTGGGCGGCGGCGGCGGCAACGGCGCCAACGCGGCGGGCCTCTTCGCCGCCGTCGGCGGTGTCGGCGGCAACGGCGGCGACGGCGGCGCGGTCACTGTCGACCTTGCCAACCAGGGCTCCGGTGGCATCGTCACCGCTGGGCACTTCGCCGCCGGCCTCATCGCCCAGTCGGTGGGCGGCGGCGGCGGGCACGGCGGCCAGGCGACGACGGTCGGCGAGCTCCTGAGCGTCTCGATCGGCGGCGCTGGCGGCAATGGCGGCACGGGCGGCACGGTGATCGTCACCAACGACTCCACCATCGCCACGGCGGGCAACCAGTCGCTCGGCATCCTGGCGCAGTCGGTGGGCGGCGGCGGCGGCCATGGCGGCGCGGCGCAGAGCTTCGACGTCGGTCTGCTCACTATCGCCATCGCCGCCGGCGGCGCGGGTGGCGGTGGCGGGGCCGGCGGGCCTGTCACCGTGACCAACGACTACCATATCTTCACCGCCTGTGCCGATCCTTCCGCCGGCTGCAACTACATCAACAGCGGTACCAGCAGCAGCAGCGGCGCCGATGCCGTCGGCATCCTGGCGCAGTCGATCGGCGGCGGCGGCGGCCATGGCGGTGCGGCGACCGCGAGTTCGCTGTCGCTGCCGGACGACGAGGTGCCGCTCACGCTCTCCTTCGACGTCGCCATCGGCGGTTCCGGCGGCTCCGGCGGCGGCGCCGACAACGTCACCGTCGCCAATGCCGGCCAGGTCTTCACCGGCGGCGATGGCGCCTATGGCATCCTGGTCCAGTCGATCGGCGGCGGCGGCGGTACCGGCGGCGACTCCACGGCTGCGGCCTATGCCATCGAGGGCGAGAAGATCCCCTCGATCAAGCTGGCGATCGCGGTCGGTGGCAGCGGCGGTACCGGCGGCGACGGCGCCACCGTCATCGTCAGCAACGGCCAGTCGAGCAGCTGCCAGGGCTGCAACGGTCAGATCTTCACCTTCGGGCAGTACGCGAGCGGTATCCTGGCGCAGTCGGTCGGCGGCGGCGGCGGTACCGGCAACAGCGGCAATGCCAGCGCGTCCAGCCCGAACCTCGGCGACGACACCGGCACCTCCTGGGACGTCACCCTCGGGGTCGGCGGGTCTGGCGGCACCGCCGGTCACGGCGGCACGGTGCAGGTCACGAACGACGCCGGCAGCAGCATCACGACCTTCGGCTCCGGCGCGCAGGGCATCCTGGCGCAGTCGATCGGCGGCGGCGGTGGCACGGCCGGCGGCGGGTCGGCCGCCTCCAGTGGCGACAGCTACCAGCTCAACCTCAGCGTCGGCGGCAGCGGCGGCAGCGGCAATGACGGCGCCGCCGTGACGGTGCTGAACGCCGGCAGCATTGCCACCGGCGGCATCTACATAAACGAGGCAAACCTTGCGATCGTGACCGGCGGCGACGCCGTCGGCATCATGGCGCAGTCGATCGGCGGCGGCGGCGGCAGCGGCGGCAGCTCCGACGCCGCGGCCACCATCGACACCCGCGGCCAGGTGCTTGACGCCCTGAATGCGCCTTCGGACAGCTACAGCGCCAATGTCGGCATCGGCGGGACCGGCGGTGCCTCGGGTGACGGTGGAGAGGTCCAGGTCGGCAACAGCGGCAGCGTCGTGACGCTCGGCATCCGCGCCTACGGCGTGCTGGCGCAGTCGATCGGCGGCGGCGGCGGCAGCGGTGGCGCGGCCAGCTCGACCTCGAACTCCGTGCTGGGCGGTCCCGAGGACGACGACAAGTCCGGCACCTATGACGCCGACCTGTCGATCGGCGGTGGCGGCGGCGCTGCCGGCAGCGGCGGCGAGGTGACGGTGAGCAACAGCGGCAGTCTCATCACCGCCGGCTACGGTGCCCACGCCATCTTAGCCCAGAGCGTCGGCGGCGGCGGCGGTGTCGGCGCCGAGGGCACGGTCGACAACACGACCACGATCGGGCTCGGCGCGGGCGGCTCCGGCAGCGGCGGCGCCGCCGGCAACGGCGACAAGGTCGAGGTAGACGATAGCGGCACCCTCTGGACGGCCGGCGACGACGCCTACGGCATAGTGGCGCAGTCGGTGGGCGGCGGCGGCGGTGCCGCCGGCGTCGGCTGCTCCAACTCGGCCCAGGCCGGCCCGCTCAACGTCGCGGCCACGCTCTGCCTGGGCAACAGCCAGGTCGGCGCGACCGTCTCGACCTCGGACTGGAACGATTCCTCGGACTTCACCATGCACATGGGCGGCGAGGCCGGTGCCTCGGGCACCGGCGGCGCGGTGACGGTGACGAAGAGCGCCGGCGGCCTGATCACGACGGGCGCGCGCGCCGTCGGCATCCTGGCGCAGTCCATCGGCGGCGGTGGCGGCCTGGGCGCGGCGGCCGACGCCAACCTCGCCGAGATCGAGATCGACAGCGGCCAGAACGGCGGCGCGGGCGGGGCGGTGGCGGTGACGCTGGGCAGCGCCTCGGGAGCGGCCTCCGACGCGGCCCTGACGACCTTCGGCGCCGGTGCCTACGGCATTCTGGCGCAATCGGTCGGCGGCGGTGGCGGCATCGCGGGCGACCTGTCGCTGGCTCTCGCCAACCTCACCTCGAACGCGCTCTCCTGGGACGGCAACGGCGACGATGACGGCGGCGCGGTCAGCGTGACGGTGAACGGCACCCTGACGACTTACGGCGCCAACGCCCATGGCATCTTCGCCCAGTCGATCGGCGGCGGCGGCGGGCTGACGGGGATCGGCGGTACCCTGGTGGCCGGCAACGCCGCGCCGCCGGACGGCGGCAATCTCGTTGCCGGCAGCGGTGGGGCGGTGACCGTGACGCAGCAGGGCGGCTCGGTCGTGACGAACGGCGCCGGATCGGTCGCCATCTTCGCCCAGAGCAGCGGCAACAACGACAACCAGGGTGCGATCCAGATCGATATCTCCGGGCAGGTGAGCGGCGGCAGCGGTGCCGGCGCGGCCGGCATCCAGCTCGCCGGCGGCATTTCACTCGGTAGCCAGCAGGCCGGCGAGGGGGCGACCAACCAGGTCACGATCGCGGCGGGCGGCAGCGTCGGCACCGCCGACGGTATCGCCGGCATGGCGATCCTCGCCGCCGACGGCATCACGGCGGTGGAGAACGCCGGCACGCTGACCGGCAGCATCGACCTCGGCACGGGAGCCTTCGACAGCGCGGCCGTGGTCGGCACGGTGACGAACAGCGGCACCTTCAACAGCGGTGCCACGGTGAATGCCGCCAATCTCGCCAACAGCGGGACGCTGGCCGTGGGCGGCAGCGGCAAGGTCGCCACCACCGCGCTCAGCGGCACCTATAGCCAGACCGCCGGCACGCTGGTGGTGGACATCGACGTCCTGCAGCCCCTGCAGGCCGACCTCTTGACGGTCGGCGGCAGCGCCACGCTGGCCGGCAGCGTGACGCCGACGGCCCTGTCGCTGCTGCCGGGGACCTACACGATCCTGACCGCGGATAGCCTCGCCTCAACGGCGACAGCCGAGTCTTCGATGCTGATCGAGTGGCAGCTGCTGACCACCGCAACCTCGCTGGCGTTGTCGCCGGAGGCCGACTTCACGCCCGACGGCGTCACGCTCTCGGCCAACGAGGCGGCGCTGGCCGCGCACCTGCAGGACGCCTGGAACCGCGGTGGCTCGGAGCAGCTGGCGCCGCTCTTCGGCAGCCTGTCGCAGGTTGGCGGCGGCGACTATCAGGCGGCGCTCGAGTCGCTGTCGCCGCAGAAGATCGTCGCCCGCGCCAGCGACCAGGTGGTGGCCTCCCGCGCGGCCATGAATACGATGCTGAGCTGTCCCGTTTTCGTCGGCAGCGGCACGCTGATGGATGAAGAGAGCTGCGGCTGGGGCCGGGTCAATGGCGGCCACATCAGCCGGGGCGACGACGGCAGCACGGAGGGCTATGGCATCGACACCGTCAGCCTGCGTGGCGGCGG
>CALOEA010000034.1:0-35437 GCA_942492185.1 uncultured Alphaproteobacteria bacterium | reverse complement strand
TGTTGAAATAGCTATACTTTTTCCCGTCGATTGCAACGACAAACTTTTTGTGTACGGCTTGCCTGCTTTTGAAATTCCCTGGACAGGGCCTCGACTGTTTGCAGCGTTCCTCGATACGTGTTCATGGTTATTTCTCCTTTGTTGTTTTTTTGTGTGTTCTGCTTATAAGGATATGTCGTTCAAGATCTTCTTGCAGAACGGGACTCTTCGCCCAAGGCGTACTGTGGGGAGTTTCTCCTGAGTAATCCGCGCGGACTGTATGAGGGCTCACTCTCAGAAACGCCCCGCCTCTTTTATGTTAAGAAGTTTCATTTCTTCTCCTCGTCTAACCACGGCGGCTGACATATATGGGCCACGTCGCAGAAATTAGCACAGCGCCTATCGTCCCATCGTTCACTTGAACAATAATCGGGACGCTTTCTGGTCTCCATCGCCTCGACCAGCGCACGGCTTTTTTGCGTCGAAATATTGGCGCACTTGCTCGTCAGGAAGTATAGGGATATCAATGACATACACGTTCTTGTCGATGCCTCGGGCTTTTGCGATATGTGTTCCGCCGTCGCGGACAATTGCTTCGATCTTGATTTTCTTCACCGGATGGCCTGCGGCCTCGGCGAATAAGCAGTATCTGTTTAACTGGAGTGTCCAGTCGCCGCAGTCCTGCTTGGTCGGATCGACTGTGAAGATGGGCACCATCTTCGGGTCGCCTTTCGAGTATCCCTTACCGGACCGCTGGTAAACGGCTCCGGTCGGATCCTCGATCATTTCCTTGACGATTCCGACGGCTGAAGCGACTTTGTAGCTCCCGCTCGTCTTGTAATCCCAGAGCACCTGCTCTACCTCGTCGTAATAATCTGGCATTCCAGTCACGTCCGTTCCGATGTAGCGTTCCTCGCTGAGTTCTCCGGGTAGACCTGGGCCTCGGGCCCGTGGCTCATGGTGCCAAGAACCATGAACGCCATCTTCTGCGGGTCGCAGAGTGTGGCGTGCGTGAGCTTGAGGTATTCGAGCCGCGTACCGTTAATACACTGAGTTGTGGAGGGTTTCCCCGTCCAGTCCCGTTGCTGTGCCATAAGCCTGAGCGTTGGCTTCGTCATGCAGCGTTCGGGCATACGACACTGCATTAGGCAGGATACGCATGGGAACTGGCGCCCATCTGGGCATAAAAAGTGCGTCATCGGCATGGTTTCGTCTCCTTTTACATGCTACGCCGCGGCAACCACCGCGTACGTCCGTTGAGGATTGTTTACGGAACTTAGGTATCCAGCCGTTTTCAAAGAGTTTACGCAAGTCTTTCAGGGAAGCCGGATGGTTGTCCTTCGTTTCGCTTCGGAACGTATGCCCGATCTCTTTTTCTAGCCATTCTGCGTGACCGTAACGGTCTGGGTAATTCTTCCAGAGACGTTGCCAATCAATCAGACGCTGGTAATAACACATGGCGCAGTCGGTGCGTTCTGGGATTGTCACCCCCTTATGGGCGAGATATTGCAGCACGTCTGTGACTCCCCATCCCCATTCACGTAGCGGAAAGCGGTTAACGACATGCTCATCGTATAGTCGCCCCTTAACTCTTCGTCTGCACGCATTCAGGAGAATTGAAATAGTGGAATCATTTGGAATCATCTGCTGAGATCAAACCCAAATTGACCAGCTTTTCAGAATCAATCAACTCCTGCCAGAAAGATTTATCATAAAGCAGGATAGTCATATCTTGTTTCGACAGCTTATGAGGTTGAATCGGGGTAAGGGTTTCCAGATAGTTCATCCAGGGTGCCGAAACCGCCGGGGAAAACGACTAAAGCTACGACATGGTAAAGAAACCACAATTTTCTCATAAAAAAGTAATGAAACTCAAAGTTCATTTCAGGAGTAATAAAGTTGTTGGGATTTTGTTCGGAAGGGATCGAAATATTCAGACCGATACTCCAGAGCCCCGGAACGTTTGCGCCTTTATTGGCAGCTTCCATAATGCCAGGACCACCACCGGAACAAATAGCAAAAGAATCGCCGGTCTCATCCAATTCTTTAGACAAGCAGCCCAATCGATAAGCAAATTCTTCAGCCGCATGAAAATATTTACATGTATCTATTCCATTGGCCTCCGAGACCGTGCCCGGCGAGATCGCCCGCCAGGCGCAGGAGATCGTGGCGCAGGGCGTCACCCTGCTGGCGCTGGGTGGCGACCACTTCGTTTCCTATCCGCTGCTGCAGGCACACCACGCCGTGCATGGGCCGCTGTCGCTGATCCACTTCGACGCCCACTCCGACACCTGGGAGGAGGAGACCAAGGGGGTCAACCACGGCACCATGTTCTACCACGCCGCCAAGGAAGGGCTGGTGGTGCCGGAGCGCTCGGTGCAGATCGGCCTGCGCACGCACAACGACAAGACGCACGGCTTCAACATCCTCGATGCCACCTGGGTCCACCAGAAGGGGCCGGAGGCGGTGGTGGCCGAGGTCAAGCGCATCGTCGGCGACCGCAAGGCCTACCTAACCTTCGATATCGACTGCCTGGACCCGGCTTTCGCCCCGGGCACCGGCACGCCAGTCGCCGGCGGCCTCAGTTCCTGGCAGGCGCTGGCGATCCTGCGCGGCCTGACCGGCATGAACCTGATCGGCATGGACATCGTCGAGGTCTCGCCTCCCTATGACCACGCGGCCATCACGGCCCTGGCGGGTGCGACGTTGGGGGTCGAGTTCCTGGCATTGCTCGCCTTGCAGAAGGGGGCTGCGTAGAGCAGCCTAGCGCGCATGCCAGACGAATACCTCACCACGGAAGAGGCCTGCGAGCTGCTGCGCCTGAAGGAGCGGCGGCTCTACGACCTCGCGCGCCAGGGCGCCATTCCGGCCACCCGCGCCTCGGGGCGCTGGCTGTTTCCGCGGCTGGAGCTGGAACGGTGGCTCAGCGGCAACACGACCGGCGCGCGGATCGCCGCGGCTTTGCCGCGTCCGCCGATCGTCGCCGGCAGCCAGGATCCGCTGCTGGAGTGGGCGCTGCGCGAGTCCGGCTGCGGCCTGGCGATCATGGCCGAGGGCAGTGCCGCCGGCCTGGAGCGCTTCTTCGCCGGCGAGGCGATGGCGGCCGGTACCCACCTGCCGCCGGCCGAGCGCGGCAACGTGGCGGCGATCGAGGCCCGCAGCGAGAGTGCCGGCTGCGTGCTGCTGGCCTGGGCGCGGCGGCGCCAGGGCCTGGTGTTGCCGAGCGGCAATCCCCGGCGGGTGCGGGGACTGGCCGACCTGGTGGGCCGCCCGATGGCCAGCCGCCAGGCGGGGGCGGGCAGCCAGGAGCTGCTGCTGCAGCTCTGGACGGCGGCGTCACTGCCGGCGGAGGGCCCGCGCTTCGCCCCCGGCATCGCCCGCACGCAGATCGAACTCGGGCTCATGGTGCTGGAGGGCAAGGCCGAGGCCGGCCTGGCGGCCGAGGCGGCCGCCAAAGCGCTGAAGCTGGATTTCCTGCCGCTGGCCGAGGAGCGCTTCGACCTGCTGGTGACGCGGCGCGATTTCTTCGAGGCGCCGATCCAGAACCTCTTTGCCTTCGCCGGCAGCCCGGCCTTCGCCGCCAAGGCGGCGGATCTCGGCGGCTACGATGTTTCCGAACTCGGCCAGGTGCGTTGGAACGCGGCCTAGGCACGTCGCGGGCTGCCCTTGCGCCGACCGAGCGCTTCTCCAGTCGCGTGGCGAACTACGTGCGCTATCGGCCGGACTATCCGCCGGCCGTCGTCGCGCTGCTCGCCGCCGACTGCGGCCTGACCCCGGCCTCGCTGGTCGCCGACATCGGCTGCGGCACCGGGCTGCTGGCCGAGCGCTTCCTGCAGAATGGCAATCGCGTGCTGGGCGTCGAGCCGAACCGGGCAATGCGCGAGGCCGGTCATCGCCCTGCTGGCGGCCTACCCTCCGCTTCGCCGCGGTTGCCATTTCTCATGGCGCGGCCGGAAGCGACAACGCCGCCGTCGGGCAGCGTCGAGTTCCTGGTCGCCGGCCAGGCATTCCACTGGTTCGAGCCGGCGGCGACCCGCCGTGAGTTCGCCCGGGTGCTGAAGCCGGACGGCTGGGTGGCGCTGGTTTGGAACGAGCGGCGGACCGCGGGGTCCGACTTCCTCACCGGCTACGAAGCGCTCATTCGCCGCTTCGCACCGGACTACGCCGCAAACAACCATCGCAACGTTGACCGCGATCGCCTGGCCGCCTTCTTCGCCCCCGGCCAGGTCCGGCTGGCACAGTTCGCGCATGCGCAGCGGGTGGACCTGGACGGCATCCGCGGCCGACTGCTTTCCTCGTCCTACACGCCGGAAGAGGGCCATCCCAACCATCGGCCCATGCTGGCGGCGCTCGAGGCGCTGGTCGCCGCCCAGGGGAGCGACGGTTGGGTGAGCCTGGACTACGATACCAAGGTCTGGTTCGGCCGGTTGGCGTAGTGCCGGCCGCGCCGTCTCAGGTGCCCGGCGCGGCGTTGGCGAAGAAGAGCTGCTGGCCGTTCACCTGGTAGCCGGCGATGGCGCCCTGGCCCTCTGCCGAGAGCACCCAGTCGATGAAGGCTTGGCCGTCCTCGGCCTTCACGTGCGCGAACCTCTCCGGGTTCACCAGGGTGATGCCGTACTGGTTGAAGAGCCGCTGGTCGCCCTCCACCACGATCTCCAGGTCGGCCTTGTTGTCGAAGGCCAGCCAGGTGGCGCGATCGGTCATGGTGTAGCCGGGGAGGGCGGAGGCGGTGTTGAGCGTCGCGCCCATGCCGCTGCCGGTCTCGCGGTACCAGGTGCCGGAGGCCGCCTTCACGTCGATGCCGGCCTCCTTCCAGAGCCGCAGCTCCGCCTTGTTGGTGCCGCTGTCGTCGCCGCGCGAGAGGAAGGGCGCCTGTGCCTCGGCGATCGTCGTCAGCGCGGCGACGGCGTCGCTGCCGCCCTTGATGCCGGCCGGGTCGTCGCCCGGGCCGACGATGACGAAGTCGTTGTACATCACGTCGAAGCGCTCCACGCCATAGCTGGCCTCGACGAACTTCTCCTCGGCCGCCTTGGCGTGGACGAAGAGAACGTCGGCATCGCCGTTCTCCGCCAGCTTGATCGCCTGGCCGGTGCCGACCGCGACCACGCGAACCTCGATGCCGGTCTCCGCCTGGAACAGCGGCAGAATGTGATCGAAGAGACCGGAATCCTGCGTTGAGGTCGTCGAGGCGACGGTTATGAAGCGGTCATCGGCGTGGCTGGCGCCGGCCATCAGGCCCACTGCGAGGAGAGCGCCGGACAGCGTCTGGGCAATGCGAGTGAGGGTCGTCATCTGGTTCCTCCCGGTTCTACGATGAGTTCGCCAGCGAGGAAGGCGGCGGCTGCCGGCTCTCGCGGATCGGCGAAGAACTCGGCCGCCGGCGCCTGCACTTTCAGGCACCCGCGATCGAGAAAGACGATCTCCTCCGCCAGGCGCCGGGCCTGGCCGAGGTCATGGGTCGTCAGCAGGATCTTCACGCCGGTGGCGGCGAGGCTGCGCACCACCTGCTCGATCGCACGGGTCGCGGCCGGATCGAGGTTGGCGGTGGCTTCGTCGAGCAGCAGGACCTCGGGCTCGACCGCGGCAGCCCGGGCGAGGGCCAGGCGCTGCTGCTCGCCGCCCGAGAGCACGCGTGCCGGCCGCTGCGCCACCGCCTCCAGTCCGACCAGCCGCAGCGCGGCCTCGGCCCGCTGGCGCCGCATCCCGCGATCGAGGCCGCGCAGCGCCAAGGCGTAGGTGACGTTCGCCAGGGCCGTTCGGCGTAGCAGCACCGGGCGCTGGAAGACGAAGGCCTGCCGGCGCCGTGCGATCTCGGGCCGCTCGCCATTCCAGCGCACGCTGCCCTCGCTGGGGGGCAGCAGGCCATGCAGCAGGCGCAGCAGCAGCGACTTGCCGGCACCGTTGGCGCCGAGGACCACGGTGATGCCGGGCTGCTGCAGCACGGCATCGATCGGGCCGAGCAACCGGCGGCCGGCGACGGAGAAGCCGAGTCCGGACAGCTGCAGCGGCAGCACGCCGCTCATGCGCGCGCACCCCTGGCGTGTCGGCCGGCCAGGAGGCGCAGTCCCTCGACCGACACCGAGACGGCCAGGGCGATGGCGATCAGCACGAGGCCGAGGCCCAGCGCCAGGGACAGGTGCCCCTTGCTGGTTTCCAGCGCGATGGCGGTCGTCATGGTGCGGGTGACGTGGTCGATGTTGCCGCCGACGATCATGACCGCGCCGACCTCGCCCAGCGCGCGGCCGAAACCGGCGAGCAGGGCGGTGGCCAGCGACAGGCGGGCGTCCCACAGCAGCGTCGGCAGGGCCCGCCAGGCGCCGGCGCCGAGCGAGGCCAGCAGCTCGCGGTACTCCACCTCCAGGTCGGCGAGGCTCTGGCGCGCGACGGCGGCGACGATGGGCGTCACCAGGATCACCTGCGCGATGATCATGGCCTCCGGCGTGAAGAGCAGGCCGAGCGCGCCGAGCGGTCCGGAGCGCGAGAGCAGCAGGTAGACCACCAGCCCGACCACCACCGGCGGCAGGCCCATGAAGGCATTCAGCAGGGCGACCACGAGGCCGCGGCCGGGAAAGCGAAAGAGCGCCAGCCAGGCGCCGAGCGGAAAGGCCAGGCAGGCGGCCAGCGCCGCCGCGCTCAGGGAGACGGTCAGCGATAGCCCGACGATCTCCAGGAGCGCAGGGTCTCCGGAGACGATGAGATGGCCGGCCGAGGCGAGGGCGTCGAGGATGCTGTCCATGAGCAGTTAGCGGCAATTTAGAGCAGGATCAGTCTATAATTGCCAGTCAGGAGCGGCAACTGCAGTTCTCGTCGCGCCATTCCCTTGCCGAGGGGCGGTGGGGCGGGCCATATCGACGCCAGGAAGGGGATGCCATGAGCGACGAAGTCCGGCTGCTGCGCAAGGGGCAGGTGAAGCTGCGGGAGGAGGGCCTGGTCGAGGGGCTCGCCCTGCGGCCGGACCTCGCCGACCCGCGTCTGACGCAGCGCGTCGAGGGGCTGGACGAGGACGGCCGGCCGGTGGCCACCCAGGTGGTGACCGAGCGGCCGCTGACGCTCTACCTGAACGGCCAGGAGATCGTCACCATGATGACGATCGGCGACCATCCGGACTATCTCGCCGTCGGCTACCTGCTGAACCAGAACATGCTCCGGCCCGACGACGAGGTCACCAGCGTCGAGCACGACGAAGAGCTCGGCGTCGTCGTCGTGCGCACGCGCCGCGCCACCGACTACGAGGCCAAGCTGAAGAAGAAGACCCGCACCTCGGGCTGCGCCCAGGGCACGGTCTTCGGCGATCTCATGGAGAAGTTCGAAACGGTGCGGCTCGATCCCGCGGCGCGGCTCCGGACCTCCGAGCTCTATGCCCTGACACGGCGGATCAATGGCGTGCCGAGCCTCTATCTCGAGGCCGGCGCGATCCACGGCTGCGTCCTCTGCGAGCGGGACCGCCCGCTGCTCTACGTCGAGGACGTCGGCCGGCACAATGCCGTGGACAAGATCGCCGGCTACATGTTCCTGAAGGGGCTCTCCGCAGTGGGCAAGTCCTTCTACACCACCGGCCGCCTGACCTCGGAGATGGTGATCAAGACGGTGCAGATGGGCATTCCCATCCTGATCTCGCGCTCCGGCTTCACCGCCTGGGGGGTCGAGCTGGCGCGCCAGGCGAACCTGACGCTGATCGGCCGCGCCAAGGGCCGCCGCTTCGTGGCGCTCGCCGGCCTGGACCGCATCGTCTACGACGCCGCCCCCGGCGACGGCGGCGAGGAAGACCGCCGCCACGGCCGCAAGGGCGAAGAGTCCTAGGCGCCAGCGCCGCCGCTGCGTCTCGCGCTTGACAGCCGCCGCCGCCGCACTCACCTTCACTGTCGTTCCAGGGGTGCTCTCCACGAGAGCTGAGATCCACGCATCCTGCGTGGGAACCCGTCGAACCTGATCCGGATCATGCCGGCGGAGGGAAGGGACCATGAGCGACCGATCCGTTGAATCTTCGTCACCGCCCGTGCTCGGCCTCGTGCTGGCCGGCGGCCAGGCGCGGCGCATGGGCGGCGGCGACAAGTGCCTCCTGCCGCTGGCCGGGCGGCCGCTGCTGGCGCACATCGTCGCGCGCCTCGCGCCGCAGGTGCGGCGTCTCCTGCTGAACGCCAACGGCGAGGCGGCGCGCTTCGCCGCCTTCGACCTGCCGGTGGTGCCTGACCGCCTCGAGGGCTTTCCCGGACCGCTGGCGGGCGTCTTGACCGGCCTGGAGTGGGCGGCCGAGAACGCGCCCGACTGCCGCTGGGTGATGAGCGTGCCGGGCGACGGCCCCTTCCTGCCGCGCGATCTCGTCGCCCGCCTGCTGGCGGCGGTCGAGGGGCAAGGTGCAGACCTCGCCTGCGTCGCCAGCGGCGGGCGGGCCAATCCCGTCGTCGGGCTCTGGCCGGTGGCGCTGGCCGGCAGCCTGCGCCGGGCCCTGGTCGAGGAGGGCTTGCGCAAGGTCGACATCTGGACCGCGCGCTATCGCCTCGCGACGGTCGACTGGCCGGACAGGCCCTACGACCGCTTCTTCAATGCCAATCGACCGGACGAACTGGCCGAGGCCGAGCGCCTGCTGCCGCTGGTCGACTGAGTTTCCCCAACCCCCTCTCAGAAAGGACAGCGCCGATGCGCTCTCTTGCTCCCTCACTGCTGCTGGGCGTCGCCCTGGCCGCCGGACCGGCCGCCGCCGGCGATCTCAACATCTACAACTGGGCCGGCTACATCGGCAGCGACACCGTTGCCGCCTTCGAGGCCGAGAGCGGCCTGGAGGTGACCTACGACACCTTCGACACGCTGGAGACGCTGGAGGCCAAGCTGCTGGCGGGCAACAGCGGCTACGACCTCGTGGTCTACGTCGGCCCCTATGCGCCGCGGCTGATCGAGATCGGGCTCTTCCGCCCGCTCGACCGCGCAGCGCTGCCGGGCTGGGAGAATCTGGACCCGGCGATCTTGCCGATCTTCGCCGAGAGCGATCCCGGCAATGCGCACGGCGTGCCCTACCTCTGGTCGACCACCGGCATCACCTACAGCGTTCCCCTGGTGACCGAGCGATTGGGCGCTCTGCCGGCCAACCCGGCCGACCTAATCTTCGACCCCGCGACCGCGGCGAAGCTGGCCGATTGCGGCATCAGCCTGTTCGATTCGCCGACCGATATCCTGCCGCTGGCGCTGGCCTATTGGGGTTTGCCGCCCTCCAGCGAGGACCCGGCCGACTACGAGGCGATCGCGGCGAAGCTGGCCGCGGTGCGTCCCTACGTCCGCCATTTCGACAACCAGCAGTACGAGGCGCGGCTGGCCGCCGGCGAGCTATGCGTCGCCACCACCTGGTCGGGCGACTATGCCCGCGCCACCGCCGCCGCCGCCGCCGCCGGGCGCCCGGTCGAGCTGGCCTATGGCATCCCCGCCACCGGCGCGCCGATCTGGTTCGATGCCTTCTTCATCCCCGCCGATGCGCCGCATCCCGAGGCGGCGCAGGCCTTCCTCGCCTACCTGCTGCGTCCGGAGGTGATGGCTGCGATCGCCGAGGAGCTGAAGATCGCCACCGCCAATGCCGCCGCCACGGCGCTGCTGCCTGCCGAGCTCACCGGCAACGCGGCGATCTATCCCGATCAGACGGTGAAGGAGCGGCTCTTCGTCGTCCGCCCGATCCCCGAGGCGGCCGAGCGCGCCCGCACCCGCCTCTGGACCCGCTTCAAGACGGGTCAGTAGCGGGCGAGGCTGTCGACGCCGCGGCCAGCCTCACGCGCGCCAGCACCGGCAGGTGGTCGGAGGCGACGCGCGCCTCGTGCGTGGAGACCGCCCCGAAATCCTCCAGCGCCAGCGCTTCGGAGAGGTAGATCCGGTCGTAGCGCAGGCGGGGCAGGCGGGTGTGGAAGGAGGGCGGCGCGGCGACGTTCGGCAGGCGGCGCTCCAGCCTGCGGAAGGTGGCGCTCTCGGCGCGCCACTCGTTGGTGTCGCCCATCAGCACGGTCGGCTGGTCCGGCTCGGCATCGAGAGCCGGCAGCAGGGCATCGACCTGCTGCCGCCGCTCCCAGGGGTCGAGGCCGAGGTGGACGTTCAGCACGCGCAGCGTCAGGTCGCGAAAGGCCCGCGGCAGCTGGAAGGTCGCCTCGATGGCGCCGCGCGGGATGCGCATCGGCCGGCAGAGGTCGTGGTGTGCCAGCGCGACCAGCGGCAGGCGGGAGAGGATGGCGTTGCCGTAGTGCGCCCGCTCGTGGTTCTTCGTCAGCCCCTCGTGCACCTGATAGCCGGTCTTCTCCGCCAGGAAGGCGAACTGGTCGAAACCGACGCGGCCGCGGTGATGCCAGCCGAGTTCCTGCAGCGCCACGATGTCGGCATCGACGCGCAGCAGGAAGCGCGCCACCCGCTCGGCGTCGAAGCGCCGGTCGGTCCCGATGCAGGAGTGGACGTTCCAGGTGAGGAGCGAGAGCTGGTCTGGCTGGCGCATGGGCGAGCGCCTAGAGTAGCGGCGTGATGAGGCGCATGGCGCCCTCTTTCACGCGTTGCAGCTGGGTCGTGGCAAGAGGCCGCAGGAGCGCCTGGGCGAAGAGCGACTCCAACCAGCGCCGCGCCGCATCGACGTCGCTGCGGCTGTAGCAGATTGTCGCCACCTCGAAATTGAGGAAGAGCGAGCGGGCATCGACGTTGGCAGAGCCGTGGATCGCCAGGCGGTCGTCGAGCACGACCAGCTTGGCGTGCATCATCATCGGCAGCAGATAGACCTTGCCGCCGGCGCGCTGCAGGTCGCGCAGGTAGGGCCCGCGCGCCAGGTCGGCGATCGCGTGGTTGGAGCGCTTCGGCACGATGATGCGCACGTCGATCCCGCGCAGCGCGGCCAGGCAGATGGCTTCGCTCAGCGGCTCGTTCGGGACGTAGTAGGGGGTGGCGATCCACAGGCGCTCGCGCGCCTCGAAGGTCGCGGTGATGAGGGTGGCATAGAGCGGGTCGTAGTCGACGTCGGGTCCCGAGGGGGCGATCTGCACCACGCCCTCGTCGCCGTAGAAAACCGGCGCGACCGGCCCCGGTTCCTCGCTGTCCGCCAGATCCGCGCCGGAGGCGAAGGCCCAGTCGGAGCGGAACAGCTTGGCCATCGCCTGGACCGCCGGTCCCTCCAGCGTGAAGGAGATGTCCAGCCAGCGCTTCTCGCCGGAGAGCGCGCGCGGCGTCGGCCCGAGGTACTCGTCGGCGATGTTCATGCCGCCGGCCCAGGCGACCTTGCCGTCGACCACCATCAGCTTGCGGTGGTTGCGCAGGTTGGTGCGCGAGCGGAAGGGCCACCAGCCCGCCGGCATGAACTCGCAGACCTTGCCGCCGGCCTCGACCAGCGGGTCGAACAGCGAGCGCTTGGTGGAGAAGGAGCCGAAGGAGTCGTAGAGCAGCCGCACGGCGACGCCCTGGCGGGACTTCGCCGCCAGCCGCTCGATCAGACCGCGTCCCGTCGGATCGTCCTTGATGACGTAGGTGATGAGGTCGATCGTCCGCTCGGCGTCCTCGATCAGGTCGATCAGGGCCTGCCAACTGCTGACGCCGTCGCTGTACATCTGAAGGTGATTGCCGCAGGTGGCGCCGGGCAGTCCGAGGCCGCGCAGCAGACGGTCGATCTCGCCGGTGACCGAGACGTCGACCTCGTTCTCGTGCTGCAGTCTGATGTGCGCCTTGCGCCGCATCACCCGCCGCAGCTTGCGGCCGCCGAAGAGAGCGTAGAGCGGGACGGAGACGTAGGGCAGAAGGACGATGGCCAGGAGCCAGGCGCTGGTGCCGGCGGCGCTGTAGCGGGTGGTGAGGATATGCAGGATCGCCCAGGCCCAGGCGACCGCGCCGAGAGCCAGGGCAACGTGCCAGATGCCGGTACCTTCCCAGTCCACGCCGCTCTCCCTCCGCCTTCCGCCGGCCCGCGACTTCGCTGCCTAGGCTTCCCGTCCGTCCTCGCCTTCCGCCGCGCGGAAGGAGCGCGCCACGCTCTGCGGCAACTGCCGGCCGGTGAAGGCGTGGAAGTAGTGCTCGATCTTCGCCAGGCGCTGCCTCTTGGTCTCTCCCAGGTCGAGCAGGTAGTAGCCGACCTGCGTGAAATAGAAGACATCGCCGCGCACCTGGGCCTCTGCCGCTTGATAGCCGGCATCCACGAACATCCGCTCGAAGTGTTGCATGCGCTGCCGATCCGCCCGCCGCTGCACCTTCCGCGCCTTCGGCGACTTGGCCGCCCACGCACGAATGGCGTTGTCGAAACGCGGATAGAAGGGGTGCTGTTCCATCCACAGCGAGAAAAGCCCCAGGATGCGCTCTTCGAGCGGCCGCTCGGGTGGCCCCAGCGCGTCGATCAGCGCGTCGGTATTGCTCTCCTGCCAGAGCCTGAGGATGCCGTCGAGCAGGTCTTCGCGGTTGCGGAAGTGCCAGTAGAACGAGCCGCGGCTGGCCCCCAGGCTGCGCGCCAGCCGCTGGACCTTGACCTGGTCGATGCCCTCCTCGATCAGCAGGGTGACCGCGGCATCGAGCCAATGGCGCGGCGTCAGGAAGCTGCTGCCTGCGGTCTCTGGTTCGGGGGCGGAGCTGCTGTCGGGCATGGCGCGAGTATCGCCCTGGCGGGCGGTGCGGTCCAGACAGGGCTGTATTGACAGGGGAGAGCGAGCGGCGGAGAGTCCATACAGATGTGTCTGGTGCCTCTGTTGCCGGCCGCCACTGGGAGGATTCCATGAGCAACGAAGAGGTCCCCGCGCCCTCGGCGCCGCTCGTCGAGCGGCGGTCGCGGCGAAGCCGGCGCGACCTGTCCGGGCGGCGCAGCAGCGTGCAGCAGCGTCCCTGGGCGCTGGTGCGCAACGGCTATCGTCCGATCGAGCCCTACAGCGCAGACCAGATCGAGGCGATCCACGAGGCCTCGCTGACGGTGCTGGAGACCCAGGGCATCAAGGTCCTGCTCCCGGCGGCCCGCGACCTGCTGCGCGCTGCCGGTGCGGAGGTGGAGGGCGAGATGGTCCGCCTGCCGCGCGAGCTGGTATTGGCCGAGGTCGCCAAGGCTCCCTCCAGCTTCCGCCTGTGCGCGCCCAACCCGGCGCGCGACCTGATCATCGGCGACGGCTACGTCAACTTCGCCAACGTCGGCGGTGCGCCGAACGTCACCGATATCGCGCGCGGCAAGCGGCCCGGAAATCTCCAGGACTACACGCAGCTGGTGAAGCTGGCGCAGAGCCTGAACGCGCTGCACCTGCACGCCGGCTACGCGCCGGAGCCGATCGACGTCGAGGTCGCGGTCCGCCATCTGGTCACCACCGAGACCATGCTGACCTATTCCGACAAGGCCTTCTTCACCTTCGCCCACTCCGCCGAGCGGGTCTACGACGTCTATGAGATGGTGCGGCTCTACAAGGGGCTGAGCCACGAGGCGATGCAGGCCGAGGCGCATTTCTACACCGTGGTGAACACCAACTCGCCGCTGCAGATCGATGCCCGCATGGCGGCCGGCATCCTGGAGAGCGCGCGCCTCGGACAGGCGGTGATCATCACGCCCTTCACGCTCGCCGGCGCGATGGCGCCGGTGACGATCCCCGGCGCCCTGACGCTGCAGAATGCCGAGGCGCTGGCCGGCCTTGCGCTGGTGCAGCTGGTCCGGCCGGGCTGTCCGATGGTCTATGGCGGCTTCACCTCCAACGTCGACATGCGCTCCGGGGCGCCGGCCTTCGGCACGCCGGAGTACATCAAGGCGGCGCTGGGCGGCGGCCAGCTCGCCCGCCGCTATGGGCTGCCCTATCGCTCATCCAACACCAACGCCTCCAACTGGCCCGATGCGCAGGCGACCTACGAGGGCGCCATGTCGATCTGGGCGGCCACCATGGGCGGCGTCAACATGATGATGCATGGCTTCGGCTGGCTGGAGGGTGGGCTCACGGCCTCCTACGAGAAGTACATCATCGACGCCGAGATGCTGCAGATCATGGCGGCTTTCCTGGAGCCCGACGTGGTGGACGCCGAGACCCTGGCGCTCGACGCCATCCGCGAGGTCGGGCCGGGCGGTCACTTCTTCGGCGCCCAGCACACGCTGCGCCACTACGAGACCGCCTTCTACCAGCCGATGCTGTCCGATTGGCGAAACTACGAGCAATGGCAAGCGGATGGCGCCAAGGACGCGACCACCCGCGCCAGCGAAATCTGGAAGCAACTCCTGGCCGACTACGAGGCGCCGATCCACGATCCGGCGGGGCTGGCGGCGATGAAGGACTATGCCGCGCGGCGCACGGCCGAGGGCGGGGCGCCGTTCCTGGACTAGCAGCCTTGGCACGAGTTCCACCATTCGGATTGTGAAACATCCCCGCGTCGTGCGTTACTGCGCCGGAAAGAGTTACTTCGGGGGATCGTCGCCATGGGTTGCCTGTCCGGTCCGCGCGTCGCCGTCGCTGCGGCGTTGTTGTCAGTTGTCCTGACCGCCTGTTCCACGCCGCAACGGCTTGCGCCGGAACCTGCGGCGGACCTGACGCGGGCGCTGCCGCTGGGCATTCCCAATGCCCGCTTCTTCCTCTTCGAGGACCCGACCCACGTCATCGCGGAGGGCACTGCGGCGGCGATGCGGCGCCTGGTGGCCGAGGGGCTGATGGCCCCCGGCGGCCCGCCGCCCAAGGAGCTGCCACCGGTCCAGTTCCTCGCGGTGTCGGGCGGCGGCGACGACGGCGCCTTCGGTGCCGGCCTGCTGGTCGGCTGGAGCGAACATGGTGACCGGCCGTCCTTCCAGATCGTGACCGGCGTCAGCACGGGCGCCCTGATCGCGCCCTTCGCCTACCTCGGGCCCGACTACGACCAGGAGCTGCGCGAGGTCTATACCGGCATCACGCCCGACAAGATCTTCGTGGAGCGCAGCCTGCTCGGCGCCATCTACGGCGACTCCTTCGCCGACACCACGCCGCTCTTCGAGTTGATCTCAAAGCATGTCGACGAGGAGATGCTGGCCGACCTGGCCAAGGCCTACGAGGGTGGCCGACTCCTGCTGATCGGCACCACCAACCTCGATGCCCAGGTCCCGGTGATCTGGAACATCGGCGCCATCGCCGCCAGCGGCAAGCCCGGCTCCCTCGAGCTGATCCGCAAGATCCTGCGGGCCTCCTCGGCGGTTCCCGGCATCTTCCAGCCGGTGCTGATCGACGTCGAGATGGACGGCAAGAGCTACCAGGAGCTTCACGTCGACGGCGGCGCGATCGCGCAGATGTTCGTCTATCCGGCCAGCGTCGATCTTCGCCAGCAGGCCAAGCGCGAGCGATCGGCCTACCTGATCCGCAATGCGCGGCAGGATCCGAACTGGGCGGAGGTCGAGCCGCGGACCTTGAGCATCGCCGGCCGCGCGATCTCCACCATGATCCACTCCAGCGGCACCAACGACATCGCGCGAATCTACTTCATCTCCCAGCGCGACGGCGTGGACTACAACCTGGCCTACATCGGCAGCGACTTCTCCGAGCCGCATGTGGCCGACTTCGACCAGCCCTACATGGTGGCGCTCTTCGACTACGGCTATCAGCTCGGGCGCCAGGGCTACGACTGGAAGAAGGCCCCGCCGCTTCTCCATCCCGGCGGCCAATGACGAGGCGGCGTCAGCCTTGCAATGAGCGGTCGCCGGCCGGCTAGCAGCTCCCGGCGACGCGCTCCGCAATCGCCACGATGCGGTGCATTTCGCGCAGCACCGGTTTTTCGATCAGCTTCCCGTCGATCACCACCAGGCCGGTATCGGCCTCCTCGAAGGTGGCGATGATCCGCCGCGCGCGCGCGATGGCGGTGGCGTCCGGGGTGAAGACGGCGTTCAGCGCCGGGATCTGCTTGGGATGGATGGCGCCCTTGCCGCCGAAGCCCAGTTCGCGGGCCTGCCGGGCGGCCCGCTCCATGCCGGCGGCATCCTCCAGGTCGAGGAAGGGCACGTCGATGACATCCAGTCCCGCCGCCGCGGCCGCGTGGACCACCCGCGACCGGGCGTAGAGCAGCGGCTCCCAGGCGTTCTGGCACCGCAGCTCGGCCGCCATGTCGACGCCGCCGAAGAACAGCGCGTCGATCCGCGGGCTGCAGCGGGCGATCTCGAAGGCCGCCTCCAGCCCCTCGTTGGTCTCGATGATGACGTGCAGCCGGCAGGCGTGGCCGCGCTCGCTCAGCAGCTCGTCGAGCCAGATCACCTCCTGCGGCGTGCGCACCTTCGGCAGCATCAGTGCCGGCGGCGGCCTCTCGCTGGCCAGCACCGCCTGCACGTCGGCCAGCCCGAAGGCTTCGCGTAGGCAGTTGATCCGCACGATCAGCTCGACGCCCGCCGTCTCCCCCGGCGTCTCGAACAGCGCCAGCGCCAGCGCGCGGGCCGTCGCCTTGTCCTTCGGCGCGATGCCGTCCTCCAGCTCGACGCAGACGATGTCCGCGCCGCTGGCCAGGGCCTTGGGGAACATCGCCGGCTTCAGGCCGGGGGTGAAGATGAAGCTGCGGCGCGGGCGGATGGCGCGTTGGCCCGGCTGGACGCTCACGGCTGCCCGGCCATGCGGTCGGCGATCCAGTCGTGGAAGGCCTTCAGCGCGTATTCCTGCGGCATCAGCACGCCGTGGCGGTGCGGCAGAGCCTTCAACCCCTGCTGATTCAGCTCCGAGACGTCGCCGTCCTGCCCGATCACGGTGAGGCCGAAGTCGACGATCCTCTGCTTGTCGAAACCGGGGTCGGCGAGGCTGGCCGGCGCGAAGAACCACTCGACGGTGAGGCGCGTCTGCTCCGGTCCCAGCGGCATCATCGAGACGACGCGGACATAGTCGGCGTGGCCGACCAGATAGAGGTTCGGCAGGCCGACCTGGAAGAGCTGTCCGTGCCGCCGCTGCGCTTCGGTGAGATCGGGGAATCCGGCACCCTGCGCCAGGCCGTCGGTTGACCAGGAGGTCGCTCCCGGACGCACGCCGCCGCGCCACTTCGGATCGTCGCTGCCGGCATGCTCTTCCCAGGCGGCATCATCCTTCTGCGAGGAGATGCCGCGTCCGTAGATCGGCACCAGGGCGGAGAGCTCCGGATGGATGTGTGGGCAGTGGTAGCACTCGTTGAAGTTCTCCCAGAAGATCTTCCAGTTGCAGGCGAGGTTCATCTCCTCGCGATGGCCGACGGAGAGTTCATCGAGCGGCCAGTTGGCCAGCGCTTCGGCGCTGGGGTCGAAGACCTCCTCGAAGGGGGGCGGCGTCTCTCCGAGGCACACGAAGAGGAAGCCGCGCCAGTTTCGGAGATGGACGGAATAGAGCGGGAAGTCCTTCTCGTCGAAGCCGGGGGCGCGCTGCGACTTCGGCGTGCGGATCAACTCTCCGGCGAGGTTGTAGAGCCAGAGGTGATAGGGGCAGGCCAGCGCCTTGGCCTTCAGCCGCCCCTCGCTCTCGCGCACCAGGCGCGAGCCACGGTGACGGCAGGTATTGTGGAAGGCGCGGATCTCGCCCTCGCCATCGCGCAGCAGCAGCAGGTTCTGGTCACCCAGCGTGAAGGTGCGGAACGAACCGCTCTCCGGCAGGCTCTCGGCGCGGCAGAGGTAGATCCAGCTCCGGTACCAGATGCCGCGCAGTTCGCGCGCGTGCCAGGCCGGGTCGAAGTAGGCCTCGGCCGGCAGCGAGGCAGTGACCTCGGTGAGGCCGGTGTAGCCGTTATCGGCGCGAGGCGAGGTCGAACGGTAGCTCAAGCTGCTGACTCCTCACTGAGGGGCGTGTAGCCGAATTCACCCATGGCGACCACCGCCGCGCGTCCGCCCAGGCGCTCGATCGCCGCGGCCTGATCGGCGAAGGCGCGGGCGTTCACCGCCTCCGGATCGAGATGGCGCCGCAGCGCGGCCAGCAGCATCGCCCGGGTTGCCGCGTGCCCCGGGTCCTGGCCCAGGTCGCGGCGCTCCTGTGGATCGCTCTCAAGGTCGAAGAGCTGCGGGCGATGGCCGACGTAGTGCACGTACTTCCAGCGGCCCTGGCGCAGCAGGGTGATGCCGGTGATGGAGCCGCCGTCGTGATACTCGCTGACCACGCTGCGGCCGGGGTCCGGCGCGGTCGCCAGCTCCAGCAGGGAGCGGCCCGGCAGGGTGGCGTCCTCCTCGTCGAGGGCGAGTCCGGCGGACTGCAGGGCGGTCGGATAGATGTCGACCAGCGAGACCGGTGTCCCCTCGGTCGTGCCCTGCGGCAGGCCCGGTCCGGCCAGGATCAGCGGGATGCCGGCGGAGTGCTCGAACATCGTCGACTTGGCCCAGAAGGCATGGTTGCCCAGGCTCTCGCCGTGGTCGCTGGTGTAGATCACGTCGGTCTGCTCGCCCTGGCCGCTGCGCGCCAGGGCGTCGAGCACCCGGCCCACCTGGTGGTCGAGGAAGCTCACCAGCCCGCAGTAGGAGCGCTGCGCCATCACCAGCCGCTCGCCATCGAAGTGGTCGTCGTAGTTCAGCGCCTGCGACAGGCGGTCGAGCACGGGGTGCCGCGCCTCGCCGGTGCGGTAGCAGACCGGCGGCGGCAGCGTGGCCTCGGCGTAGGGCGCCCAGAAGGGGTCCGGCACCAGCAACGGGAAGTGCGGCGCGGTCAGCGAGACGAAGGCGGTCCAGCCGCTCTCCTCCTTCGCGGCCTCGCCCTCGATCCAGGCGGCCGCGGCGGCGGCGACCGCCTCGTCGTAGTCGGTGTAGGAGCAGCGGCCGGGGCCGAGTTCGGCCGCGTAGTCGGCGCAGGCCGGCGAGACCAGCGGCTCGTCGCGCAGCAGTGCCTGCGTCCAGCCCTGGCCCTTGAAGACGTGCATCGGCTGGACCTCGGGCGCGAAGCCGTTGTCGTCCGCGGTGCTGCCGAAGTGCAGCTTGCCGAAGGAGAGGCAGCGGCGCCCGGCGCCGCGCAGCCGGTGGCCCCAGCTGCGCTCGCGCCCGCGATAGGGCGTGGCGCTGTCCCAGGCGCCGATCTCGTGGACCTCGCGGCCGGTCTGCAGGCTGGCGCGGGCCGGCACGCAGATCGGCGAGGGGGTGTAGGCATTGGTGAAGCGGATGCCGCGCTCGGCCAGGCGGTCGAGATGCGGCGTGCGCACCACCGGATGGCCAGCGGTGCCGAGGAAATCGCGATTGTGCTCGTCGCCCATCAGGATCAGCAGGTTGCGGGCGGGCATCGCAGTCCCTCCAGGGGTCAGGCGGCGACCTCGGCGGCCAGATAGTCGCAGGCCGCCTGCAGGCCGCCCTTGCGGTGCGGCAGCTTCAGCGCCGTCAGCGCCATCTCGACGGCGCCCAGGGTGCCGAACAGCATCGGCGCGTTCACGTGGCCCATGTGGGCAATACGGAAGCCCTGGCCGCTGAGCGGGCCGATGCCGTGGCCCAGCACCACGCCGCAGTGGTCGCGGCAGTAGGCGCGCAGCGGGTCGGCGGTGCCCTCCCGCAGCAGTCGCAGCGTGGTCACGGAGTCGGCGCGCTCGGAGGGCTCGGTGGCGTTGAAGGCGATGACGCCGTTCTCCGACCAGACCTCGACGGCGCGCCGCGTCGCCTCGGCCAGCAGCGCGTGACGGCGGAAGACCGCCTCCAGTCCCTCCTCGAACAGCAGGTCCATCGCCTGCCTGAGGCCGAAGAGGAGATGCTCGGGCGGCGTTCCGCAGTATTTCTGGTAGTGCTCGGCGCCCTCGCGCGCGGTCCAGTCCCAATAGGCGGTGCGCAGGTCGGCGGTCTCGTGCGCCTGGCGGGCCCGCGCGTTGGCGGCGACGAAGCCGAGGCCCGGCGGTGTCATCAGGCCCTTCTGCGAGCCGGTCACCGCGACGTCGACGCCCCAGGCATCCATTTCGAAGGGCATGGTGGCGAGCGAGGCGATGGTGTCGACCAGGAAGAGCGCGGGATGGCCGCTGCCGCGGATCGCGCGGCCCAGGGCCTCGATGTCGTTCCAGGTGGAGGAGGCGGTATCCACCTGCACCGCCAGCACCGCCTTGATGCGATGCTCGCGGTCGGCGGCAAGGCGGGCTTCCAGCGCGGCCGGGTCGGCGGCGCGGCGAAAGTCGACCGGCAGCACCTCGACCTCGATGCCGAGCTTTGCCGCCATCTCGCCCCAGCCAAGCGCGAAGCGGCTCTCGACGATCAGCACCTTGTCGCCGCGTGACAGGCAGTTGGTCAGCGCCGCCTCCCAGGCCCCGTGGCCGTTGGCGGCATAGATGTAGGTGCTGCCGACAGTGCGGAAGATCCGCTTCAGATCGGCCAGGCAGCGATCGGTGAGATCGACCAGCGGCCCGGCGTAGATGTCCACCGCCGGACGGTGCATCGCCCGCAGCACCTCGTCGGGCACGGTGGTGGGCCCCGGGATGGCAAGGAACTGGCGGCCGGCGGCAACGGTCATGAGGCGATCCTGCGATGGGGGCCAGAGGGCAGATCGGCGCAGCGACTATGGCTAGCGCCGCGCGGCGCCCAGGGCAAGAGCGCGGGCAGGGCGGGGGGCTGGAGCCGATGTGCCGGCTGCCCTGCGCCCTGTTGTAGTTGACCCTGCGCGGCGGCGATCCTAGCCTGCGCCTTCGCGCAAGACAGGGGAACGCTCCGCCATGTCCGTCGTCCACGTCATCGTTGGGATCAGGCACAAGGGCCGCTAAGCCGGACGCCCTTCATGGGTCCCCTGTGCCCCCGCCGCGAACGGGGGCTTTTTTTATGTCTTCACCTCCAGCGCCACCGGTTCGCCCGGGCGCCCGAAGGACACCATGCTGCACGCCGCCACCACGCCGCCGAGGTTGATCACGCTGGTGCTTCTGACCGGCCTGTCGGTCCTGTCGCTCAACATGTTCATGCCGTCGCTCTCCAACATGGCGGTCGACTTCCAGGCCGACTATGCCCTGGTGAGCCTGTCGATCGCCGGCTACCTCGCGGTTACCGCCGTGCTGCAGCTCGTCATGGGGCCGCTGTCGGATCGCTTCGGGCGTCGCCCCGTGCTTCTGACCGCCATGGGCATCTTCGCCCTGGCGTCGGTCGGCTGCGTGCTGGCCACCGACATCTGGGTCTTCCTCGCCTTCCGGCTGCTGCAGGGTGCGGTCATCGCCGGCTGGGCACTGTCGCGCGCCGTCATTCGCGACATTGCCGGCCCACGGGAGGCGGCGAGCCTGATGGGCTACGTCTCCATGGCGATGTCGATCGCGCCGATGCTGGGCCCGCTGTTCGGCGGTGTGCTCGACGAGTTCTTCGGCTGGCGCGCCAGCTTCGTCGCCTTCGCCGGCTTCGGCCTGGCCACCTTCCTGCTCTGCTGGGCCGATCTCGGCGAGACCAACCGCCACCGCTCGACGACCTTCTCGCAGCAGTTCCGCAGCTATCCGGAGCTCTTCCGCTCGCGCCGCTTCTGGGGCTACTCGCTCTGCATGGCGTCTTCGACCGGCGCCTTCTACTCCTTCGTCGCCGGCGTGCCGCTGGTCGCCACCACGCTCTTCGCGCTCTCGCCCGGCATGCTCGGCTTCTACATGGGCACCATCACCGTCGGCTTCTTCCTCGGCAGCTTCCTCTCCGGGCGCTACGCCCGGCGCCATGCCCTGACCACCATGATGATCGCCGGCCGGCTGGCCGCCGCCGCCGGCCTGATCGCCGGGCTGCTGCTCTTCGCCGTGGGCGTGGTGCACGAGTTCGCACTCTTCGGTGCCACGGTCTTCGTCGGCTTCGGCAACGGCCTGACCATCCCGAGCAGCAGCGTCGGGGCAATGTCGGTGCGCCCGGCCCTGGCCGGCAGCGCCTCGGGGCTCTCCGGCGCGCTGACGGTCGGCGGCGGCGCGCTGCTGTCCTCGACGACGGCCGCCCTGGTCGACGAGTCGACCGGCGCCTACGCCCTGCTCGGCATGATGCTCTTCTGCTCGCTGGCCGGGCTGACCGCGGCGCTCAGCGTGCGCGCCATCGACCGGCGCGAGGGACCGGTCGCGCAGTCGGACGAAGCCTGCGCCCCTTCAGCGCAGTAGGCCGCTGCCCTGCATCTGCGATTCCGTCCAGCCCATGGCTTCGCGCCAGCGCAGCTGAAACTGCCGCACGCGGGCCTCTCGGCGCGACAGCAGACCCTGGCGATAGCCCGACGACGCCAGGCCGCGTTGCACTCCCTCGACCAGATGGCGGTCCTCGGCGGCGACCAGCCGGTTGATGCGCTGGTTGAGATAGCGTGCCGCCTGCATCTCCCTGCGGTCGTCCGGCAATCCATAGGCCCGTGAGCGGGTCACGCAGCGGTTCGGAGCCAGCGGCAGGATCTGGAAGAAATCGACCTGGTCGGGATAGAGATCGAAAGCGAGATTGGGGAACAGGCTCAGGTAGTGCCAGGCGCGGCGCCGTCCCGGCGGTAGCCAGCCCGTCTCGGGCAGCAGTCGCAGATAGGTGCGCTCACTCCAGCTGAGCCCCTCGTCATTGTCGGGAAGCCCGGCGCCGGCGTGGCTGACACCCAGCGGCAGCGTGGCGAAGTCGTAGCGCTCCCCATAGAGCCGTTGCAGCCCCGGATGACCAACCGGGATGTGATAGCCCTCGATATTGTTTTCGACTGCGATCTTCCAGTTGCATGAGAAAGCCGTCAGCCCCTCGCCGCCGAGCGGCCGCAGGTCCTCCAAGTGATAGGCGGCCAGCACGGTCGCCAGCGGAGCCAGCTGCTCGGCGATGGTCGGGCCGGACGCACTCTCGTCGAAGCGCAGGAAGACGAAGCCCTGCCAGCAGTCCAGGGCGACCGGGCGAAGCGGCATCGCGGTCTTCTCCAGGCCGACGAAGTCCGCCTCGCCAGGCACCGCGGCGAGGTGGCCGTCCAGGGCGTAGGAGAAGCCATGATAGCGGCAGCGAATGCGGGCCGGCGAGCGGCCGCAGCCCTCGAGCAGGCGCGTGCCGCGATGGCGGCAGACGTTGTGGAAGGCGCGTACGACGCCATCATTGCCGCGGATGACGATGGCGCTCTCGCCGAGGAGGTCGAAGACCAGGAAGTCGCCGGGATCGGGCAGATCGCTCTCATGTCCGGCGAGCTGCCAAGTCCGGCGCAGGATCTGCGCCTGCTCGCGCTCCAGCACATCCGGATCGAGATAGGCAGCGGCGGGCAGGGTCGGCCAGGGCTCGATTGCCCCGCCGTCGCCGGTGTCCGGGTCCGTCTCCGGCAGCGAGACTGCCAAGGCCTACTCCGCCGCGACCGTCGCCTCTGCCGGCTCGACCTTGGCGGCGCAGAACTTGAACTCCGGGATCTTGCCGAAGGGGTCGAGCTGCGGGTTGGTGAGGAAGTTGGCCGGCGCCTCGGCGAAGCAGAAGGGGATGAAGACCATGCCCTCGGGCACGTCCTTGTCCTGCCGCGCCTTCAGCTCGATGACGCCGCGCCGGGTGGAGACGCGGACCGGGTCGCCGGCCTTCAGGTTCATCCGCTTGAGGTCCCAGCGATTCAGCAGCGCGACGGCCTCCGGCTCGATGGCGTCGAGCACCGTGGCGCGCCGCGTCATGGCGCCGGTGTGCCAATGCTCCAGCATGCGCCCGGTGGTCAGCACCATCGGGTAGGCCGCATCCGGCAGCTCGTCCGGCGGCAGCAGCTCGGTCGGCACCAGCTTGGCGCGGCCCGAGGCGGTGGGGAAGCCGCTGGCGAAGATGATCTCGTTGCCCGGCTGGTCCGGCGCGTCGCAGGGGTAGGTGACGCAGTCCTCGCGGTTCAGCCGCTCCCAGGTGATGTTCTTCAGCGAGGGCATGACCTGCGCCATCTCGTCGAAGACCTCGCCGGGGCCCTGGTAGTTCCAGTCGAGCCCCATCCGCCGGCCGATCTCCTGCAGCAGCTCCCAGTCCTGCCGCGCCGCGCCCGGCGGCGCCACCACCGGGCGGCCGATCTGCACCTGGCGGTTGGTGTTGGTGAAGGAGCCGAGCTTCTCGGCATGGGCCGAGGCCGGCAGCACCACGTCGGCATGCCAGGCGGTCTCGGTCAGGAAGATGTCCTGCACCACCAGGTGCTCGAGCTTCGCCAGCGCCTGGCGGGCGTGGTTCTGGTCGGGGTCGGACATGGCCGGGTTCTCGCCCTCGACGAACATGGCCTTGATCTCGTCGGCGATGACCGCGTTCATGATCTCGACCACGGTGAGGCCGCGCTTGGGGTCCAGCTTGGCCCCCCAGAACTGCTCCATCTGCGCGCGGATCTCCTCGTTCTCCACCGAGCGGTAGTCGGGGAAGACCATCGGGATGAGGCCGGCGTCGGAGGCGCCCTGCACGTTGTTCTGGCCGCGCAGCGGATGCAGGCCGGTGCCGGGCCGGCCGATCTGGCCGGTGATCATGCAGAGCGCGATCAGGCAGCGCGCGTTGTCGGTGCCGTGGACGTGCTGCGAGATGCCCATGCCCCAGAAGACGATCGAGGACTTCGCCGTGGCCCAGGCGCGGGCCACCTCGCGCAGTGTCTCCGCCTTGATGCCGCAGAGCTCCGCCATCTTCTCCGGGCTGTAGTCCTTCACCCGCGCCTTCAGCTCCTCGAAGCCCTCGACGTGGGCCTGGACGTACTGCACGTCGACCAGCCCCTCCTCGATGATGGTGTGCAGCATGGCGTTCAGCATCGGCACGTCGGTGCCGGGCTTGAACTGCAGGTGCCAGGTGGCGTGGCGGCTCATGTCCTGGCGGCGCGGATCGGCGATGATCAGCTTGGCGCCGCGCTTCGCCGCCTGCTTCAGGAAGGTGGAGGCGACCGGGTGGTTCTGTCCCGGCCGGGCGCCGATCACCATGATGACCTCGGCGTCCTTGGCGGCGCTGAAGGGCGCGGTCACGGCGCCCGAGCCGATGCCCTCCATCAGCGCGGCGACCGAGGAGGCGTGGCAGAGGCGGGTGCAGTGGTCGACGTTGTTGGTGCCGAAGCCGGTCCGCACCAGCTTCTGGAAGAGGTAGGCCTCCTCGTTCGAGCCCTTGGCGGAACCGAAGCCGGCCAGGGCCTGCGGCCCGTCGCGGTCGCGCACCTTGACCAGGCCGCCGGCGGCGCGCTCCAGCGCCTCCTCCCAGGTCGCCTCGCGGAAGACCTTCGACCAGTCGCCGTCCTTGATCTGCAGGTGGGCATCCTTGGCCGCGTCGTCGCGGCGGATCAGCGGCTGGGTCAGGCGGTGCGGGTGGTGGATGTAGTCGTAGCCGAAGCGGCCCTTGACGCAGAGGCGATTGGCATTGGCCGGGCCGTCGCGGCCGTCGACCTGCACGATCTTCTCGTCCTTGACGTAGACCTTGGTCTGGCAGCCGACGCCGCAGTAGGGGCAGAGCGTATCGACCGCGCGGTCGGCGTAGACCGTGCGCTCCTGCGCCTCGTTCAGCAGCGAGGCCTCCATCAGCGCGCCGGTCGGGCAGGCCTGCACGCACTCGCCGCAGGCGACGCAGGTCGACTCGCCCATCGGGTCGTCGAAGTCGAAGACGATCTTGGCGCCGTGGCCGCGGTAGGCCATGCCGATGACGTCGTTGACCTGCACCTCGCGGCAGGCGCGCACGCAGAGCCCGCAGTTGATGCAGGCGTCGAGGTTGACCCGCATGGCGGCGTGGCTGTCGTCCAAGGCGGGACGCTCGCCGGCCGGGAAGCGGGAGGCCTCGAGCTCGATCTTGTCGGCCCACTGCCAGAACTTGCTGTCGGGGTCGTGGCTGGTGGCGCGCGCCGGCTGGTCGGCCAGCAGCAGCTCGAAGACCATGGCGCGGGAACTCTTGGCCCGCTCCGAGGCGCTGTTCACCTTCATGCCCGCCGCCGGCATGCGGATGCAGGAGGCGGCCAGCACCCGCTCGCCCTCGATCTCCACCATGCAGGCGCGGCAGTTGCCGTCGGCGCGGTAGCCCGGCTCCGGCGAATAGCAGAGGTGCGGGATCTCCTCGCCCAGCCTGGTGGCCGCCTGCCAGATCGTCTCGCCCGGCTGCGCCTCGACCTCGCGGCCGTTCAGCGAGAAGCGGATGGTCTCGGGCGACTGGGACGGTGCTGACATGGGCCTCGGGCCTCTTCTGCGGTCGGGTGATGAGTTTCAGCGGTGGCGGAGGGTAACGGATCGCCCGCGGCCCGTCAGCCCGCCGCCGACCCCTGGCGTCCCTCGCCCGCGTCAGAGCGCGGTCATTCGGTCGAATGGCACCGGAGGACGAGACCCATGACGAGCAGACCCAAGAGCGAGCGGTGCCGGCGGCCATTGTCGCCGCCGATATCGTTGGCTATTCGGCGGCCATGGCGCTGGACGAGGCGGCGACGCTGGGCTGGCGTTCGGCAATCCATTCGATCATCGACGAGGTCGCCGGCAAGCGGGGCGGTAGGATCTTCGCGCTGGCCGGGGACGGGTTCCTTGGAGTTCGCCAATCCTGCCGATGCCGTGCGCAGAGCGCCTACGCGGTCCAGCTCGATCTGGAGGCGCGGGAGACCGAACCCGGCTTCCTGCAGTTACGCATCGGCGTGCATCTGGCCGACGTGGTGAGCGAGGGCGACCTGCTGGGCGACGGCGTCAACGTGGCGGCGCGGATCGCCCTCGATCCGGCTCCACCACTCCTCGTCAGGCCCCCCCCCCCCCCTCCCCTCCCGCCGGCGGTTGGCCGTCGGCGCGCCGGTCGGGCCGGGCTCCGGGTCGAACGGAGCAGAGGTGGCCGCGATCGCCTCGATCGGCCACCATCTGGTGGCCGCCTGCTGCAGGATCCTCTCGCCCGGCTGCTCGGCCTCGCACCTCGCGGCCATTCAGCGGCGCGGTGTCGCCCGCTCCACCTCCCGCCGACCGTCCACCCCTCCCCGTCTCCCCCTCACCCATCCCCCCCTCTCCCCCCCCCCCGGGCCGACTCACGCTGGATGGATTTCCCTCCCCCCCCCCCCCGGCCTCTGGTCGGCAAGGGGAGTCCCGGTCTCGGGCGGCGGGCAGCCGACGGCCGTCGGGCCTACGACCGCCTCTTGCGCGGGCTGTACTACCCCTCCCCGGCCCTGGATGTTCGACCTGGGCCTCGAGCCCTCTTCCTGGCGCGTCCATGCTGGCGTGATGAGCGTTCTCGCAGCGGGTGGCGGGCCCCTCTGGGGATCCTCCGCCCGAGGCCCTGCTCGCGGCGCCGAGGGGCCCCATGGGACTGATCAGATCTACGCGGGCGGGACGGCCTCCCTCCCGGTCGGACCATCCCCACCTACATCCCCAGACCCGGTCCCACTGCATCCCCCGCCCTCTCCCCCCAGAATCGATCCCGTTCCGCCCGACACAGCCCTCGATAGCGACCGCGCTCCGGCCCTCTGCTGGCGCGGGGGCGTCATGCGTGGGGGTTGGAGGCAGCGAAGGCCCGTAGCGCTACGCGGTCGCTCGTGCCCAGCGGCTCGCGCCCCCCCGCCTCCCGCTATGCGGGCGACCCGGTTCCCGGGCGAGCCCCCCCCGCCGGCGCGGTCCCTTCCCGGTCGCGATAGAGCCCAGCCCATCGCCGGCCGATCCGCTCCGCCCACCAGCTCCTGCGTAAGCTGCCAGAGGTAGCGGTCGTGGATGCCGAGCGCCTCCAGGTGCTCCACCGTGTTCAGCAGGTACTCGGCGCAGGGTCCCCGCTGGCCGCAGGCGAAGGCGATCATGTCGGCCTGCTGCTCGGGTGTCAGGTCAGGCACGTAGGCCTTGGCCTGGCGGTCGATGACGAAGGTGATCGCCGGCACGCGCCTGGCACCCTGCTTCACCGTCACCCAGATCGGCTTGTGCGACGAGGGCTTGTAGAGCTGCTCGCGGCGCAGCACCTGCTCCAGCCGCTCGGGCACGTCGGCGGCGGCGAGGCGCTGCACCACGCCCTTGCAGGTGCCGCCGCGGTCGACCGTCATCATCAGGCCGGGGCGATCCTCGCAGCCGCGGAAGCGCACGATGCGGAAGCAGAACTTGCGGTGCCAGCCGGTCAGCGTCGCCGGTTCCTGCGAGACGATGGGACAGCCCGGCTTCCAGATCAGCGAGCCGTAGGCGAAGACCAGCAGGTCCTCGCCTGGTGTCCAGTCCTGCAGCAGCCGGTCGCGCTGCGCCCGATAGTCTTCGTCCTCGAAGAGGAGGGTGCCGGGCGGCGGGCCCAGGTCCGGCATGTCGCGCCGCACGCTCTCGACGTGCGCGGCGGTCAGGGAGGGGGTGCGGTCGCTCGGCATGTTGCGGTGCAATGTAGCCGATCTTGCCGCCAGGGGAAAGTTGGCGTCCCGCCCGGCTGCCTCCGCCCGCCGTCAGCGGTCCCTGATCATGGGGAGGTTGCGCTCGATCGCGATCGCCGCCATGGCCTTCATCCGATCCAGGGTCTGGACCGCCAACAGGTAGAGCGACTCCTGCCGTTCCTCGACCTTGCGACGGAAAGGCCAGACTCCTCGGGTCTGCGTCGAGACCAGGGTGGTGGTGAGTGACGCGAATTGGTGCAGCGCCTCGGGCAGGTCGGGCCAGGAGGCGCTTTCGATCTGGTTGAGAACAATTTTCAGCAATGCCAGGGAACCCACTCTGGCCTTGCTGCTGTCGGTGTACCGGGGCCAGGCGATGCCGTGCGACACGAGGAAGTCTCCCGGAATCCAGATATCGCAGGCGAGTGAAGACGCGGCCACTAAGTGCTCGAGGTCATGCTGCTTCGCTGCGACGCGGGGGTCGCTCCCCAAGGGATTGGGCACGCGATCCGGCAAGTCCCTCAGGTCCTCGTAGAACAAGATGAGCGTGAGTGCGCTGATCGCATCCGGTGACAGCCGCTTCACGGCATAGGGGCTGTCGGGATCCTCGTGCCAGGGTGTGACGGTGGTCGGCAGGTCCGATTCGGCGCGCTCGGCCTCCGCGATCGCCTGGTCGCGCCAAGCGACCGCGCTCGCCAGGGCCTCGTCCCGGCCCAGCGGCTGCCATCCGTCCGCGTGCCATGGCTGCACGGCGCCGGTGGCGCCGGCCTCGGCGAGGAGTTGCTGACTTTCCGTCTGCCAGTCGCCGGCCAGGTACCGGCTGATGCTCCCGACATAGAGGTCGACTGCCATGGGCGCCCAAACCTATGAGAGTGACGTCTCACAGAGCCACGCATAGGTTGTAGCGTCAAGCGCCGACTGCGGACGGCGGCTCGCTTTCACGTGAGGGGCGAACAGAGGCCCGGCATCTTGCGTGTAAGACGCGATTTTTGGGGCCTTGCCGGCCACTTCCGCCGGCGAAGAGCGAGGAGGACTGCGCCGGCACGGGCCTCGCGCCATCACCCGGCGGGAGAGCCGGGGTCCAGCTTTGCCCGGATGACGGCCTACACCTCCTCGGGAAAGTGCTTCATGACCGAGAGCAGCGGGTTGGGCGCTGCCTGGCCGAGGCCGCAGATCGAGGCGTCCATCATCACCGCCGAGAGCTCCTTCAGCAGCGGCGCGTCCCACTTGGGCTGGCGCATCAGCGCCACGGCCTTCTCGGTTCCGTTGCGGCAGGGGGTGCACTGGCCGCAGGACTCGTCCTCGAAGAAGCGCATCAGGTTCAGCGCTACGGCCTTCATGTCGTCCCGGTCGGAGAGGATCACCACGGCGGCCGAGCCGATGAAGCAGCCCTCGGGCTGCAGCGTGTCGAAGTCGAGCGGGATGTCGCCCTTGGCCGCCGGCAGGATGCCGCCCGAGGCGCCGCCCGGCAGGTAGGCCTTGAAGCTGTGGCCCTCGGCCATGCCGCCGCAATATTCCTCGATCAGCTCCGTCACGGTGATGCCGGCCGGGGCCAGCTTCACGCCGGGGCTCTTCACCCGGCCGGAGACCGAGAAGGAGCGGAGGCCCTTGCGGCCGTTGCGGCCCTGGGCGGCGAACCACGCGGCGCCCTTCTCGACGATCTCGCGCACCCAGAAGAGCGTCTCGACATTGTGGTTCAGCGTCGGGCGGCCGAAGAGGCCGACCTGGGCGATGAAGGGCGGCCGGTGGCGCGGCAGGCCGCGCTTGCCCTCGATCGATTCCAGCATCGCCGATTCCTCGCCGCAGATGTAGGCGCCGGCGCCGCGGCGCAGTTCCAGCGGGCAGTGCTCGGCCAGCCCCGCCGCCTGCAGCTTGGCGATCTCCGTCTCCAGCAGGGCGATGATCGCCGGGTACTCGTCGCGCATGTAGATGTAGCCGCGCTCGCAGCCGGCGGCCCAGGCGGCGATCAGCGTGCCCTCGAGGAAGCGGTGCGGGTCCTCGCCGAGGTAGAAGCGGTCCTTGAAGGTGCCGGGCTCGCCCTCGTCGCCGTTGACGGTCAGCAGGCGGGGGGCGGGAGTCTGGCTGACGATGCGCCACTTGCGCCCGGCCGGGAAGCCGGCGCCGCCGAGGCCGCGCAGGCCGGCCTCCTCCAGCGTCTTGAAGAGCGTTTCCTTCTCCACCTTGCCGGCGAGGCAGTCCTCCAGCAGGCGATAGCCACCCTCGGCGCGATAGGTCGCGAAGTCCCTGAAGGCCGGCGCCTCGGGGTGCGTGTGGTCCGCGGCGATGGCGGCCTGCACGCTCTCGGCGGTCACCGGGCCGGTGTAGTTGTGGCCGATCTCGGCCGCCGGCGCCCGGTCGCAGAGCCCGCCAGCAGGGTGCCTGCACGACGCAGCACGCCTTCGCCTGCCAGGGCCAGCAGGCGCTCCAGTGAAACCTTCGCCCCCTGCATCTCGCGCAGGCTCAGCGAGGTCGCGGACCTGCACGGTCAGCGGCGGCGGCGGCGTTCCCTCCTCAAGGCCAGCAGGTAGTTCCACCAGCGACGATCTGGTCATCGATGTCGATTCCAGCGGCCAGCATCGTCCACGGTGAGCTGCATTTTCCTGCCGAGTCTTAAGAATGCGGCGAACAAAACTGTTTCTAAATTATGCTGTCGCTACCGGGCCAAGCGCCTGTACTCAGCAGCGAGAAACCAAATTGTTTGCAGAGACAATGCCGACGCAGGACTGCTGCTTTGCGAGCTGCAACAAGACCAAAGCCCATCTTTTCATAAGTTTTACATACGCGCCGCTCGAATACAAACAACTGTTTGCAACGCACTGGCCTTTGACCGACCTAATGCCCGCTCTTCCACGCCTTTCACAAAACCATAAGACTCGAACGCCAGCGTTCGGTCTGAATACCAACGCCACTAATAAGGGCGAGCTCTTTTAATGCTGCTTGGCTGTTTTTCAGCTATTAAGCAGCAGATTCATGTTCTTGTCGCTTAACACTTCGCTAAGAGATTTCATCGAACCAAACCATACCCTAAATTTGCTGGCCTTGGCTCAGGATTGCTGGCGGCAATATCCAGTGTGCGCTACGGAACTGCTTGCCAGGCAACATGTCGCTCATGCTGATTTTTCATTGGTTCTTTAACCTCAATCAATCTGGTTGTATGCGTTTGTCTATCTCAGCGAAAAAATCAATTAGCAAAGCCTGCGTATCTTTGAATCGGTAGGGACTACCTCGGTCTTTTCGCTGTAATGGACGTGAGGGTAGGCAACGATTTTCTGCGCCGCTGCCTTTGCCTTTGAGGGTTTTGCGTTACGCGCGCTTATCAAACCCAAGCACGCGCCGATTTGTTCGTCGTAGTGTTAAGCGTATCTAATCCCATGGGGTATGGCAGGGCTTCCGGTGCGACTCGGCAATTAAACTTAGTCCAGTAGCCACTTTCATCGTAAAATTCCGGCCCCATCAGGTTCAGTAGCACGTCTAAGGCTGGGTCTCGTGTCATTTTAGTTATCATCAAATGGATATGTAACATATGTTTGCGGAGGTGAAGCGCTTCGTCAAGGGCGTGCTTGAGCTGTTGAGCGGGTTCACTTCAGTGTCGGTGGGCTGTTTGGTCCGCAAAGCGCTGAGATTTAAGTCCGGTGGTTCTTTACACATTTTTGGAGGGATATCTGTTGCAGATGGCTTCGCGATGGTGTCATTCGTCATGTAGAGTTCAACATGTAATATATTACATATAATGGCTTTAAGTCAGCGCCATATATTACCTATTATAGTATTTCATATACCATGTAACAAGTGGCATATTGTCAGCCTAAATCACTAAACGTAATTTATGGCATATTATGAGCTTTGAGAAGAACTCCGACAGCGTGGTCCCGGAAGAACTGGGCCAGCGCATTGCCCAGCATCGCCTCAATAAAATCACCTGAAAGAGGCTCTCGCCAAAAGAGCAGGCCGGTATGTCGCTGCGCACCTTGCGCAATAGAGCAGGGCTACCCATGTTCACCAATATTGTCAGGTTGCCACGTATTCTTAAGCTGCTTGAAAACCCAGACGCCTTAGTCCTCAGCCACTCCACCAGCCCGCTGCAACAATTAAAGCTGCAGGGCAAACAGCGATGGTTTTCCATCGAAACCGAACAGCAGGAACCGGATGAACTTAATCGGGAAGACGATGAGGAACAGCAGCCCGTTGGCGCTAAGTAAAGCCGATAAGATAGTGAAGAGGCTCAACCTAAATGAGCATTGCCGAAGCAAAACTGTGGGGCAGAACCATTGCCGCGTTAGTTGGAGCAAAAGAACGCGGGCTGGCCAATTTGAACACGCAATTCGCTTTTCGCGGTAGCAATAGTGAACTGGCACTGACAGCGATGCCGTTGCCAGTCTGACACAATCTATTCGTTCAATTCACTCTCTCGGCACACTCACGGCCTGCCAGGCATGCCTGCGGATTCGCTGCCTGACGATTTTGGTAATGCGGTGATCGACTTTGGCTAACCAGCCAAGGCCGCGACCCAAAAGAACAACCCAGCTGAGCGACTCTGCTCATGCAAGCGGCATCAGGTAGCCATGCTGGAGTTTGCGCCTTCAACACCGTAGCGCCACCAAAAGCCGCCGCAGTAGACATAAACGAATTGCAGGTACTGCCAGCGAGATATTTAAACAGCGCAGCAAACTTGGGTAAGGCTCGTTTAATACTCCCCAGCGTGAAAGTTCACTGAATGAAATTTTCAGGTAGGTACCTCCGCTGGCGGCGCATGGGCCAGCCATTGTGGCGTGAACTCCAGACACAGGCGAGGGTGCGCTCCGGCCAAATTGCGGCAGGCAGGGCTTCACGGTTTGGCTGTTAAAGTTTGACGGGGTGTTGCAATAAAGACAAAGAGCTGAATGACCAGGAGGGTACGGTCTAATTGAATACGCCCATTAAGGCAATACCGCAGGTATTGCCACCAGTGCTGCCTGCTAAAAGAAAACTAGCAGCCATTTTATGGCTCATAGCTTTGACTGGAAAAAACCCAGCGGCGAGAAAGCGCATATGCAGTCCTTCGGCGCCATGCGGCATTTCGATTACCGCCAGCCCGGCGCTATACTCTATGACATGCCGCCGCTTACCGTGCGAGATTTAAACATGCCCATGACAGCATCGAAGAGCTTTACCGGTTATAAAGCCATCGTGACGTTCAGAACCGAAGACGATCACGTGAAGAACATTTCATTCTTACGGACAAAGCCGGCAAGTGGTCACTCTCGCCCGCGTACGACATGACCTACAGCTACAACCCCGCCGGTATTTGGACTGGGCATCCATCAAATGAGTTTTAAACGGCAAGCGCGAAGGGTTCACCTTGGATGACTTCGTTAGCAGCAAAGCCGCCACCGCCGCCATGGAAAAATCCAGAGTGGCTGAGATTATCGATGAGGTAAGCGGCAGCGCAGTGAAAGGCCGCTAGTGAGGCGGGTGTTTCGAAAGAGGCAATTGGGAAAAATCGCCAAAGCTCATATTACTGAGTTTTAAGTTGGGGGATTGGAAAATGCTGTAACGAGTGAAGACAAGTTGCGACTCAAGATGGCACGCAGAGCGGCAGCGCTCAATCAGCTATTTGCTAACGGCAAAAGTTTGATGAGATTTTTTAGGAAGTCATTGCATAGCTTCAAGATACGACTAATCTTATTTTACCAATGAGATTAACGGCTAGCACTGAGCGAACCATTAGCAGAGATCTCTAAGACTCGAATCGGCCTCGCTATACGCTCCAAGCGACATCAACAGGGTCCTCCTCGAGGTGGCCCTCGAACAGATGCCGACCGGCAGGTTGAGGGCGATTCCTCCAGCTCGCCGGCACACACCCTGCGGCCCTGTTTCGTTGAACACCCCGGCGCTGTAGCCGCGACCGGTGACGTCAAAGATCGACAAGTCTTAAAATTATTGACGGCCCTTGACCAGGTGCGCGGCGTTCTCCGGTGGCCGGGAACGGCACGCCCTTTATCCTTCCGCTTCCCTTTTCGACTCTCTCAACCCCCTTCAACTGCCTTCACCAGTGGCATAATCTCATTATATTACGGCTGGAATAGTCGGTGTCCTGGCCCATAACAGGCGGTGTTTTAGGCTGCCGGACAGTGCGTTCAAACACCGATATATAGGCTTTACGATAATGGTTTTGGCAAGGCCAGAGGGAGATGGCTTTATCGTAATACGCCGGCGACCGATAACGCAGCCCAAAACCTTTATCTTAAAGTCTATAGAAGAAGATGTCATCTTGATGGAGCAGCATGAGGCACTCGCCGAACAAGGCATTGATTATCGTCAAGCTTGTCTTCGCCGCCCTGGGCATGACGGGCCGCTTTTTCATGTATAACGTGATGAATGCCGCTATCGCCCACCTGGCGGATGCCAGAAACAGGAACCCTTCAGCGGAGGAACTGGTCCAAGATCGGGCCAGATCAAACGACTTCGACACCTTCATCGTCAACCTCGCCGATGAAGGCGGCGCCCGCCGCCTGTGCGTGACGATGAACCTCCTGAACCTCTAAGGACAAGGATTACCTCGCTTTGGTCCAGGAGCGGTTGCCATTGGTCCGCAATGGCATCCTGATGGTCCTTCCGGCTAAGAAGTACGCCGACATAGCGACGGTCGAGGGAAAAGATGCCCTTGCGGGATGAGTTGGCGGCAAAGTTGAACAGCTTTAGTCGGGATAGCGCAGTTGCCAATCTCTATTTCATTCGAATTTTTGTGGTTCAGTAAAAGAAGATTTACGATGGCCGATCAAATCCTATTCCTGCGAAGAAATCGATGCGCAAAATCTTGTCCGCCATGGATGCCATGGGAGGCCGACTCAAGCTAGGACGCAAAGAAACGAGCCGGTCGTTCAGGAATACAATCTGACCTCCCGCAAGGTAACTACGCTCCGCAGTCAGTTCCATGCCCTGGAAGAGGTCGGCTACTGGCCTATAACCCGACTCACTCTCTACCCTTCGACGACGCTTCAGCAGCCTATCGAGGTCGCGCCCGTTTCACCGAAATGGTAAAATACGCAGAGACCATTCAGCTCCTCTTCTACCCTGACCAATTTGACCATTTTCTGTATGGGAACCCCTGATCGGCGACGCCTTTTGATGGCCGTCGAACCGCAGCCGGTCTCTTCCCCTGATCGACTGCATGTTCGGTGGCGACGGCAAACCCGCTCATAGCGCATCCGGGAATTCACGCTGATCGAGCAGCGCATGATGAAAAATCTCTAAGAAGCCGAGGCCCTGGCCGGGCTGGAAGAAGCCTGGTTTGTCGTGCACAAGGTCGCACTCATTCAGCGCCGGATCGGGAATCCAAGCCTTGAATCCGCCCATCTGGCCAGCGCCGGCGAGCCGATGGTCGTCACCGTTTTCGGTCAAGGTGCGCGCCTTTCCGGTAACATCCACGAAGTGGATATCCTACCCCCATGCTGGAGCCGATCAAGGAGGTGTTAGCGGCTACCGAAAGGCGGGAGAAGGAT
>CALOEA010000033.1:0-39224 GCA_942492185.1 uncultured Alphaproteobacteria bacterium | reverse complement strand
TAAAGCCACTAAATACTTTTTTAACTGAAGTGGAAAAATTACAATCCCAGGTTGCACCAATTCAAGCATTTGCATTTTTTAATGGTGATGTTCTGGTTGTTTCATACGGAACGCTTGCACGTAATCCGGGCACAGCGTTAGATAATCCGCCTTTATTTGAAGATATTAGTTTTCCGAGAGCATTTACTCTTGTTTTTGATTACGAACCATCAAGGCAGGTTTTCAAACTTAGAAGCGCTTCTTTTCTTGCTAATGTATTTACCAACTTAGCTAGTCCAGATGGAAATAAATCATTTTCTGCTTTTTGGACAAATTTCATCAACTTGACTGATGAAATTGAGTTTTATCTCGAGGAATAAAGCACTAAACAAAAAAACTTCGGGTTAAAAAGAATCTCACGCATTCGATCTGTGGTATCGGGTTATTTTCCTGACTGACTGATACTGTCTGTATGTTCTCCTGAGTATTTTCATTATCCGATAGAAATTCATGCGGTGTTTCCTCCTTAGTTTTGTCGGTTTTGCTCAATATTCGGTCAACGCTGAAATACACAAATATTCCGGTCAGTATCAGGAATGTGACGAAGACATAAAAAGCCATTGGTATACGTTTTTCAGGTTTGATGTGTTGCGTTGCCGAGTGGTAAAGGTTGAAGGATTGTTTGGGCAGTTTGTAGTTGAATGTGATTGCGGCGTTTTTGTTGGATTGTGCTGCGGGGTTGCGGCAGTATTCCGGCCATTCGTAGATTTTCCGGCCTGCCCATGTTTATCCTAGAAAACGCCACTGTACGCTCCCATGGTTGTAGTCTGGATTGTAACCAGCGATTACATTAAATAGATTTTCATTGCAAACAGGTGGATATTTATCAATATTTAAATAAGCATCTTTCAAGTCGAACGAAGCATTAAGGAGGGAAACAGCATCACCTTCATGTATTTCACCAGAGGAGTGAGCCAATATTATCCATATCATAGTTTCTTCCTTTTTTCTAATGGCAGTTGTTGATACGTCTTTCATATGTATGCCGCCTCCGCAGACATCTAAATACGATTTTTCTCCATATTGGTTAATAAGATATACCGAATCACTAGTTAGCACAGGAGTTCCGTTAGCTTTTCCATTTACTGACTGTATCTCCCAGGTACTACTGCTAACCTGTTCGCAATTAAAAGATTTGCAAGTTGATACATCATAGAGATTTTCTTTACAGCAAGATGTGATGCCGCAAGCATCTAAAAATCCACCTTTCCAGTCATTGAACCCATTTTCAATACGATATGTTTTTCCATAAACTAAACTAGTCATAACGCGCCCCAAACGATATTTACATATTAATTAACTTATTTAATGAGCAACTAATGTAAAAAAATGACTGAGCTATTAAATAGAGTCATCGAAAATAGCATAAGCAAGTTTTATGCCAAATAATTAAATTATTGATTGCAAGTGATTGTTTATTCATACAAAAACCCTACTGTCAGAATAATCGACAACGTGATACTCTCTTGTAACTAACGTAAGTAGAAATGGAGGGTATTTGGCTTTAGAAAGGTGTAATCAGGTTTAAGGGTTAATTTCGGTTAGGTTCGGGCATACCCTCGCATCGGTCGGTAGTGCGACTCATGTGCTGTTTGTTAACTTGAAATTTAAGCTGTAGCTCTTTTATTAATGATAAAAAAGTGCATTAAAATAAGTTGCCAACCCACATAATCAAATTCATTTGCCAGTAACATTTTGACTCTGTTCAAAATATAACCTCCTAATTAATATATGCAAATAATTTAAAAGGGTTTATTTCGCTTTTAGAATGGTGTAGTCTAGTTTAAAGATTTTTCTCATTCGGGGTTGGGCACATGGCCGTTTGGGCCATACCCTCACCCCCCCCCCGCTGGTCAGCGGCCCGACCCATGTACTGTATTTTTAATTTTAAGCTAGATTTATTACAACCAGTATTTAGGAGCGAGATAACTATGAACCAAGATGTAGTTCTGAAATCAGAAATAAAATGTCCTGAGTGTGGTTATCGGAAAGTGGAAACAATGCCCACTGAGTTTTATCTGTGGCGATATGAATGTGCAAGATGTCACATGCTCTTGCAACCGTTACAAGCTGAATGCTGCATTTTTTGTTCCTATGGCTCTATACCATGTCCACCAATACAACTTTCAAATGAGAAAGACGGGTGTCGTTGTTACAAAAAGTAAGATTTTTTTTACTTGCGCCCATCTGAATCGACTCCGATTACCCTGCCCCCGTTGATTATTAATAATTTTCTGAACTATAAACCTGTCGGATGGTCAGATAATTCACAAAGACAGGAACGTCTCCGCAGCTCTTGGGCGCGGAGACGGCCCCTTCGCGGCAGCCCTGAGAGGGGGTTCTAGGCGGTCAGGCTCGTCAGCGCGCTGAGGAGGGGCGGGTCGACCCGGCCGCGGCCAGGGTGGCGAGGCCGATGCGCAGGACGCCCTCGCGTTGACCCAGCTCGAGGTGGCGGGCCACCTCGAGGGCATAGTTGTGGCCCGACCAGACGTTGACGCCCTGGTCGCCCAGCGCCCGGGCAAGGCTGGGTCGCGCCGAGCATGGCGTGCGTGACCGAGACCGTGGGCACCCGCTCATGCAGGCGGTTGGAGTTGGCGATGCCTTGATCTTGATCGGGATCGCGCCCAGTCCGTCGATCAGGCGCTGCGCCAGTGGCATCTCGTAGGCCGTGGCCGCGGCATAGGCGCCGGCGAGCAAGGCGCGCCGGCCGCCCTGGCCGCCGCACTGGCCGCCCAGCCAGGCCAGGTAGTCGACGGCGGCGGTGAGCCCGGCGAAGAGTTCGGTCTGCGGTGCGTTGATCTCGTGCCGGCCCGGCAGGTCCTGCGGCGCGCAGCGCACCGCGAAGGCATAGAGCTCGGCCAGGATCGACTCGCGGCCCCACAGGACGCCGAGATGCGGCCCGAAGAACTTGTAGGCCGAGAAAAGGAGGAAATCGCAGCCCAGGGCCTGCACGTCGACCTCGCTCTGCGGCGCGAACTGGACGGCATCGACATAGACCAGCGCACCGGCGGCCTTTGCCATCGCGGTCAGGGCCGCCACCTCGTTGATCGAGCCGGTCAGGTTGCTGGCGTAGTTCAGGGCCAGGAGGCGCGTGCGGTCATTGAGCAGCGGCTGAAGGTCCTCCGGCTCGATGCGCCAGGTCTCGCGATTGAAGGGCAGCCAGCGGATCCGTCAATCCGCGTTCCTCGGCGAGGCGCAGCCAATGGCGAGATGTTGCCCTCGTGGTCCATGCGCGTGACGATGATCTCGTCGCCGGCCTTCCGCGCCGCGTCCCAGCGAGCGCGAGAGCTGGAAGGTCAGCATGGTCATCGACTGGCCGATGACGATCTCGCGGCCCGACGCGGCGCCGAGGAGATCGGCCACCGCGTCGTGGGCCCTGTCGTAGATCGCGCCGGCGCGGCGCGAGGCGGCGAAATTGCCGCCGAGATTGTTCGCCGCACCGCCGAGCGCCGCCGCCACCGCCTCGATCACCGGTCGCGGGTACCTGGGTCCCGGCGGGGTTGTCGAGAAAGGCTCGGTGCGGCGAGGGCGGGAAACTGCTGGGCGGACGAGATCGACGCAAAGGGCGCTCATGCCTGCTCTCCTGCTGTTCCGAACGGGCGTGACCAGGGTTTAGCGCGGCGGCGGTCGGGGCTCCATCCTCCCGGAGGAGGAGGGGCCGTGCATCAGCCCGGACGCTCGTTCTTCAACGATTCCAGGAACAGCGAGAAGAGCTCGAAGCGCGCACCGCGATGCCGAGCTTGCCATAGAGGTTCTTGCGGTGGGTCTTGACGGTGGTGCCGGAGATGCCGAGCTGCGCGGCGATGGACAGGCTGGAGTGGCCGCGCAGCAGCAACTGGGCGATCTCGCGCTCGCGGCGGCTGAGGAGTGCGCCGCCGAAGCGGGCATAGGCCATGTCCGCGCCGCTGTCGCGCGAAGAGGCGACATGCGCCGCCCGGGTGCGGTGCTGGTAGTGGGCGAAGGCCGCCTCGATCGAAGGACGACGCTGCCGAAGGCGGCGACGTCGCGGTCGCTGAAGCCGCCGTCGGCACTGCGGCGGGAGAGCTGAGATCTCCGCGGCCTCGTCCGTCGAGATGTGCATCGCCAGGCAGAGCACCTCCATGCCCGGCGGCCAGCCACGGCCGTCAGGTAGCCGATCTCCTCGCTGCTCGCGGCCTTCGCCTTGTAGGGGTCCACCAGGTCGCCCTTGGCAGCAGCCGTCCGGGGCCAGGTCGCGCATCTGGTAGGCACCGGTCGCCTGGCCGCGCCGGTAGGCGGCATAGAAGGGGTTCAGGACGTAGGTGTTGTCGGTGAAGTTGATCAGCTCGACCTTGCGCCGGATTGGCGAAGGTGTCGTGCACGTGCACCGGGACGCCCTTGTCGCGGTAGACGAACATGCAGGCCATCTCGAAGGGCGCGACGGTGGCCAGGGCGTCGAGGAGCTGCTGCGGCAGGCCGTCGTGGCCGAGCGCCTGGACCACCGCCGTGCTCGCCCGCAGCCAGTCGGCCGGCAGCGGGGCCGCTTCGCCACCATCGACCGCCGTCATCTTGCTCGCCCCCTCCGCCACGCCCCCGTCCGCCACGCACCGTCCCGCCGTCGCCGCCATGATGCCAAGCCTAGGTGCTGTCGCGGCGCGCCAGGCCAGACGCCTCCTCCTCCTTTGGGAGGATAGTGGGTCGGAATGTCCGGCGCGTAGCCTTGTCGCAGGGGGCGCATTCGCCCAGACCGTCCTTCGAAGGGAGACGCTCATGCTCAGACGTTTCATCGTACCGTTCGCCGTCGCGGCTGGCCTGGCGGCCGCCCTTCCGCTGCAGGCCGCCGCCGCGGAGACCCTGCGGGTCGGTACCGAGTGCACCTATTTCCCCTTCAACTACCGCGATTCCGACGGCTCCCTGAAGGGCTACGACGTGGATGTCGCCACCGAGGTCGGCCAGCGCATCGGCGCCGAGATCGAGTTCGTCTGCCAGGAGTGGGACGGCATGATCCCGGCGCTGCTGGCCAACAAGTTCGACCTGATCGTCGCCTCCATGTCGATCACCGAGCAGCGGCGCGAGAAGATCGACTTCTCGGTGCCCTATCGCGTCTCGATCGGGCAGTTCATCGGCGCCACCAGCAAGAACCTCGAGTTCTTCAACGAGGACGGCTCGGTGAACGCGGCCGGCTTCGAGGGCGTGCGGGTCGGCATCGAGCGGTCGAGCACCTACGACACCTGGATCGAGGCCAAGATGCCGGATGCCGACATCGTGCGCTACGACACCAACGAGGCCATGTACCTCGACCTGAAGGCCGGGCGGGTCGATGCCATCATGACCAACCCGATGAAGGCCTACCTGGTGTTCCTGTCGAAGCCGGACGGCGAGGGCTTCGAGACGGTCGGCCCGCAGATCAACGAAGAGGCCTTCTTCGGCATCGGCGTCGGCATCGGCGTGCGCAAGGACAATGCCGAGCTGCTGGCCCGCGTCGACGAGGCGCTGGTCGGGATGATCAAGGACGGCTCGCTCAGCACCTTCTCGCACCGCTACTTCCCCTTCGACATCAACCCGTCGGACTGGTCCGGCACGAACTGACCGCATTGGCCGCGGGCGGCCGGGTCATCCGGCCGTCCGCCGGCCAGGCGGCGCGAGCAGGGGCGAGGGGGCAGGCGCGACGATGGAGCTGGCGTTTGAGTGGATCGAGGCCTTCGCCGCCGGCGCGGTGGTGGTCCTGGAGATCTTCCTCGTTGCCCTGCTGCTCACCGTCCTGATCGGGCTGCTCGGGGCTTCGGCCAAGCTGTCGAACAGCCGCGTGCTGCGGCGGCTGGCCTACCTCTACACCACGGTCTTTCGCGGCACCCCCGAACTGCTGATCCTGCTGATCGTCTACTTCGGCTCCGCGCTCAGCCTGACGGCGGTGGCGCAGCTTTTCGATCCGAGCATCAAGTTCGTCGACATCCCGCCGTTCTGGGCCGGCTCGCTGGCGCTGGGGCTGATCGTCGGCGCCTATGCGACCGAGACCTTTCGCGGCGCCTTCCAGGGGGTCAGTGCCGGCCAGATCGAGGCGGGGCGGGCGCTGGGGCTCGGCGCCTGGCAGATCTTCCGCTACGTCCGCCTGCCGCAGATGTGGCGCCTGGCGCTGCCGACCTTTGGCAACAACATGCTCTCGCTGATGAAGGACACCGCGCTGGTCTCGATCATCGGCCTGGAAGAGATCATGTACACGGCGAAGATCGCCACCTCGGTCACCAGCGAGCCCTTCGTGATGTACGCCATGGTCGGCGTCATCTACCTGCTCTTCACCAGCCTGCTGTCGCTGCTCGTCTCCGAGCTGGAGCGCCGGGCCGGACGCTACACGGGGGAGCGGTCGTGAGCTTCGATTTCGCGCTCATCCTGGACAGCCTGCCGAAGCTCATGGAGGGCGTCGGGCTGACGCTGCAGCTGCTGCTGATCTCGGCCTTCGCCGGCACGCTGCTGGGCGTGCTGACGGCCGCCGCCCGCCTGAGCCGGCTGTGGTACTTCACCTGGCCGGCGCGGCTCTACATCACGCTGTTCCGCGGCACGCCGCTGCTGGTGCAGATCTTCATCGTCTACTACGGCGTGTCGCAGTTCGCGTTCGTGCGGGAGAGCTTCCTCTGGCATTTCCTGCGCGAACCCTACTGGTGCGCGATCCTCGCCTTCGCCCTCAACACCGGCGCCTACGTCGGCGAGATCTTCCGCGGCGGCGTGCTGGGAGTCGACCGCGGCCTCGGCGAGGCGGGCTGGGCGCTCGGCCTGACGCGCTGGCAGCGCTTGCGGCACATCGTGGCGCCGATCGCCCTGCGCCTCTCGCTGCCGGCCTACGGCAATGACATGATCAGCCTGCTGAAGGGCACGGCGCTGGCCAGCACCATCACGCTGCTCGACATCACCGGCGTTGCCCGCAACATCGTCGCCAAGACCTTCGCGCCCTATGAGATCTTCATCTCGGCGGCGGTGGTCTACCTCGTCATGACCTGGGTCATCCAGCAGCTGATCGCGGCGGCTGAATGGCGGCTGAACCGGCCGCTGCGCAAGAGCTGAGAGGGGAGACGATGGACGAAGGTCCGGCAATCGAGATCGAGCGGGTGAGCAAGAGCTTCGGCAGCTTCCAGGCTCTCGCCGAGGTGTCGCTGAGCGTCGCACGTGGCGAGCGCATCGTGGTCTGCGGTCCTTCCGGATCGGGCAAGTCGACGATGATCCGCTGCGTCAACCGGCTGGAGAAGCACGACAGCGGCCGGATCGTGGTGAACGGTGCCGAGCTGAGCGGTGGCAAGGGCGACCAGGCGATCATCCGCGACAACGTCGGCATGGTCTTCCAGCAGTTCAATCTCTTCCCGCATTTGACGGTGCTGCAGAACCTGATGCTGGCGCCGCGCCTGGTGCAGAAGAAGTCGAAGGCGGAGGCCCGCGCCCTGGCCATGGGCCTGCTGGAGCGCGTGCGGATTCCGGAGCAGGCGGAGAAGTACCCGGCCCAGCTCTCCGGCGGCCAGCAGCAGCGCGTCGCCATCGCGCGCGCGCTCTGCGTCAATCCGCAGATCATGCTGTTCGACGAACCGACCTCGGCCCTCGATCCGGAAATGATCAAGGAAGTGCTCGACGTCATGGTCGAGTTGGCCCGCGAGGGCATGACGATGATCTGCGTCACGCACGAGATGGGCTTCGCCCGCCAGGTGGCCGACCGCGTGGTCTTCATGGACCAGGGCCGCATCGTCGAGGCGGAGGCCCCGGAGGCTTTCTTCAAGAACCCGACGCACGAGCGCACGCGTCTTTTTCTCAGCCAGATTCTCTCGCACTAGGAGGCCTCCCTCTCATGAGCAACGAGCAGGTCGCGGCGCTGGTCCGCTTCGCGGAAGAACTGGCCGACGCGGCGCGCGCCATCGTCGAGGCGGCGCTCGCCGCCGCGCCGACGGTGGAGATCAAGGCGGACCGCAGCCTGGTCACCAACCTCGACAAGGCCGTCGAAGCACGCCTGCGGGAGATGATCGAGGGGCGCTATCCGCGGCACGGCATCCAGGGCGAGGAGTTCGGCAGCAAGGACCGCGGCGCAGCCCACGTCTGGGTCCTCGACCCGATCGACGGTACCGGGCCCTTCGTCGCCGGAATCCCGGTCTTTGGCACGCTGATCGGGCTGGCGCGGGCCGGCCAACCGCTGCTCGGCATCGCCGATCATGCCGTGACCCGGGAGCGCTGGGTGGGGGCGGCGGGCGAGCCCAGCCGCCTGAACGGCCGGCCGGTGAAGAGCCGCCAGGGGAGCAGCTTCGCGGCGGCCATGCTGAGCACCAGCAGCCCCGACTTCTACGACGCCGCGCAGTGGGCGCGCTTCCGGGCTCTGCGCCGCGAGGTCAGCTGGGCGGTCTATGGCGGCAGCTGCTACGCCTATGCGCAGATCGCTTCGGGGCGGATCGACATCGGCGTCGACTGCGCGATGGACGTCTACGACATCCTGCCGCTGGCGCCGATCATCGAGGGGGCCGGCGGCAAGGTGACCGACTGGACCGGCAAGCCGATCGATCTCGACTGGAAGGGTTCGGTGCTGGCCGCCGGCGACGCCGAGCTGCACGCCCAGGCGCTGGGCATCCTTCAGGCCGCCTGAGGGCGGAGCCGGCCCGCCTCAGGCGCTCTGCAGCAGTCCGAGCTCCTTGAGCTGCGTGTGGTGATCCCACACCACCCAGCTTTCCGCGATCTTGCCGCCGCTGTGGCGGTCGATCTGCACGCCGGTCCAGCTGGCGCGCTTGCCGCTGGGCGGGCTCCCCCAGATATTCGCCCGTCTGCTGCACGGTCAGGCGCCAGTGCGTCGCGACCCGGTCGCCGTCGCCAAGCTGCCGCAGGATCTCCAGCTGCGAGGAGGCGAAGGCGGCGTGGTGGCCGGCCAGCACCCGGCCGTAGCGGGCCAGCCCGAGCGCCGGGTCGCCGTCACCGACGAAGGGCTGCTGATGATTGACGTAGTCCGCCGTGAAGATCGCGTCCGGCGTGTCGGTGTTTCCGGTCGCCCACAGCGCGAGCGCGCGGCGGGAGAGCTGCTCTTCATCCGTCGCCATGCGGTCTCCTCGCTGGGCTTCGCGGCCAGGGGCCCTCAGGCGTCGCGCTTGACGACGAAGGGTCCGAAGGCCTGCTTCTCGGCCATCACCTCGATCAGGTTGACGTTGACGTGCGGCGGCTGCGTGGCGATCCAGTAGAGCATCGCCGCGATGTCCTCGGGCTGCAGCGGCTGGGTCTTGCCATAGACCTGGCTGGCCTTCTCGCTGTCGCCCTTGAAGCGGACCAGGGAGAACTCGGTCTCGGCCAGGCCCGGCTCGAAGGAGGTGACGCGCACGCCGCTGCCGACCACGTCGGCGCGCAGGTTCAGCGAGAACTGGTGCACGAAGGCCTTGGTCGCGCCATAGACGTTGCCGCCGGGATAGGGATAGCTGCCGGCGACCGAGCCGACGTTGATGATCACGCCGTTGTGGCGGGCCATCATGCCCGGCAGCACCGCGCGCGCCATGTACATGACGCCCTTGCAGTTGACGTCGACCATCTGCTCCCAGTCGTCGAGATTCGAGGTCTGCGCCGGATCGAGACCGAGGGCGCCGCCGGCATTGTTCACCAGCACGTCGAGGTCGGCGAAGGCCTTCGGCAGGCTCTCGACCGCCTGCTGCCCGGCGGCGCGGTCGGCGACGTCGAAGCAGAGCGCGTGGCACCGCTCGGCGCCGAGCTCGGCCACCAGGGCGTCCAGGCGGTCCTGCCGGCGGCCGGTGATGACCACCTTGTGGCCTTCCTTGGCGAAGAGACGCGCGGTGGCGGCACCGAAGCCGGAGGTCGCACCGGTGACGAGGGCGGTCATGGTCTTGGTCAAGTCTCGGTCTCCTATTGCTTGCGGTCGTGGTGGGCGGATGGCGCGCGCCGCGCTATCCGCCGGCGGTCTTCTCGGCCCGCTTGGCGGCCGTCCAGTGCGCTTCCATCTCTTCCAGGCTGGCCTCGGCCGGCTGCCGGCCGGCGGCCGCGAGGCCCTGCTCGACGGCGCGGAACCGCCGCTCGAACTTCGCATTGCAGGCGCGCAGCGCGGCCTCGGGATCGACCTTCAGGTGGCGCGCCAGGTTGGCGAAGACGAAGAGCACGTCGCCGAGCTCCTCGGTCATGCGCGTCTGGCTCTCCTGCGACGGCGGAGCGGCCATCTCGACCGCCAGCTCGCCCATCTCCTCGTCCAGCTTGTCGAGCACCTCGCGGTGCGACGGCCAGTCGAAGCCGACCTCGGCGGCGCGCTTCTGCAGCTTGACCGCGCGGGTCAGGGCCGGCAGGCCCAGCGTAATGCCGTCGAGCTGCCCCGCCGCCTGACCCTTCTCCGCCCGCTCGGCCGCCTTGATCGCCTCCCAGCTCGCGCTCACGGCGGCGGCGTCGCTGGCCTGGCCGGTGCCGAAGACGTGCGGGTGGCGGCGGATCATCTTGTCGCAGATCGCCTCGGCCACGGCGTCGAGGTCGAAGCTCCCGGCCTCCTCCGCCATGCGGGCGTGGAAGACGACCTGCAGCAGCAGGTCGCCCAGCTCGTCCTTCAGGCCGTCCATGTCCTGCTGCTGTACCGCCTCGGCGACCTCGTAGGCCTCCTCGATGGTGTAGGGGACGATGGTGGCGAAGGTCTGCTTGACGTCCCAGGGGCAGCCGGCTTCGGGGTCGCGCAGCCGCTCCATGATGGCTCGCAGGCGGGTCAGGGGCGGCAGGGCGGGGAGGTCGTTGTCGGGTGTGTGGCTCATGCAGGCGGGACCTTAAGCCATCAGGGCGTCGGTGCAAGGGGAGGGTGGCGGCGATGGCGGGGCACCACCGCCTCTGGCAGAATGCTGCGAGACAACCGGAGTGATCCTGCCATGTCGCCCCACAGCCCCGGCGCCGCCACGCTGCACCTCGACCTGCTGACTCCGGACGACCCCGAGGCCTGGGACCGGCTGCTGGCCGGCCTGCCCGAGGGCCTCGCCGCGGTTCTCTCTGCCCACGGCGGCCTGCAGCGGCGGCGCGTGCTGGTCGCGGCCGGCAGCGACGGACGGGCGATCGGCTTGGCGCACCTGGCATCGCGCCCGGCAACGGCCCAGGCCAAGCTGGATCTGCTCTGGGCACCGGACGACGCGCCGCTGCGCGATCTGCTGCTGGCAGAGGCGGAACGCCAGGCCGCGGCGGAGGGGGCGGTGCTGCTGAAGCTGCAGGGTGGCCCCGCCCTCGGGCTTTCGCCCCTGGAGCTGCGCCAGGCAGGCTATGCGCCGCTGCCGCCTTCGCCGCAGGAGCGCCACGCCGGCGCCGGCGTGGGCTATTGCAAGGCGCTGAGCGGAAACGCGGCGCCCTGGGCTGCGCCGCCGGCCTACTACAGCCAGACGACCGCCTTCACCTGCGGTCCGGTGTGTCTCGGCATGGCTTTGGCCGGCTTCGGCCTGACGCCACCGCTGAGCCGGGCGGAGGAGATCCAGATCTGGCGCGAGGCCACGACGGTGCACGCGCCGGCGGGACCCGGGGGCTGCGACCCCTTCGGACTGGCGCTGGCCGCGGCGCGCCGCGGGCTGGCGCCGAGAATCTTCTCGTCCTCCTTCGAGGCCATCCTGCAGAACCGCGCGAAGACGGAAGAGCAGCGCGACCTCATCCGCTTCGTGCAGGCCGGCTTCCGCCGCGAGGCCGAGGCCCTGGGGCTGGCGACGGAGAACCGCGCCTTCGCGCTGGAGGAACTCCTGGCCGAGGTCGCCGATGGCGCCCTGGTCATCCTGCTGATCGACGAGGTCCACATGCATGCGGAGGGTGCGCCGCATTGGATCCTGCTGCATGGCTTTTGCGGCGACGCGGTCCTGGCAAGCGACCCCTGGATCGACGACCATCTGGGCGAGAGCTGGGTCGATGCCTCGGCGTTGGCGATCCCCCGCAGCGCACTCGATGCCATGGCCTGGTACGGCGACCCGGCCTATCGCTGCGCCGTGGTGCTGCGACCCTCGCCCGGCCGGCCATGAAGGCCTTCCTTCAGCGGCCGTCGAGAGCCTCGTCGGTCGCGCCAGCGGCATCGAACGCGTCGGCCCGCATGCTGTCGGCGGCACCGAAACCGCGGACCTCCGTCGGAGGAACATGACAGAGGATGCGGAGGCGGCAACTGATCGAGGCCGCGCTCGCAGTCGGGTCCAGGTCGTCGTCACTGTCCATGGCGCGTCGCGCGCCGAATGACGGCACGAAGTTCTCTCCCTGTTTTGAGTTGGTTGCTTCGGAGGTGCCGGGGCCTGACCATCAAGGCCTTGGTCAAGCCGACGCGTCGCTCTGTGGCATGCGCCAGACGAGAGCAATCCATTAGTCGGCCGGGATAGCCGTTGCCTATGGGGCTTTCGCTGCCGTCGGCCGCGCGGTTGCCTTGCTCTTCCCGCCGGAGATGACTTCGCTGGCCATCCGCTTGCCCTCCTCGAACTCCGCCCGGAAGCGTTCGCGCACATGGGCGCTGTCGAAGGTATCGATCGTGCCACCGCGGGCGAAGTGCCAGGTGAAGACCCGGCCCAGCGCCCAGGTCGATGCGCCCGCCAGCAGCGGTACGGTCGCCAGACCCAGGATCTGGCCGATGCCCGGGACCGCCCGGACGACGGTCATGGTGGTGACGCTGACGGCATTGGTGGGCAGGGCGGTGGCGAGCAGCGTGCCGATCGCCGCCTTCACGGCGTTGCGGGAGAACTGCAGACCGTAGATATCGCAGAGCTGGGAGACCATGCGCAGCTGCAGGCTGCTGATCGCCGCGACCTCCAGCAGCGGCACGGGAAGCACGCCGCCGATGCCGGCGAAGACCATGTGGCGGCGAACGATCTTGTTGGCCGCCTGTTGCAGGCTGGGAACCAGGGTCCCGTCCGGTGCGACCTCGATCGTCGTTTCGCTGGCTGCCATGCCGTCCTCCAAACCCCAGATCCGATGAGAAGTGTGCAGTCTCTTCCCGCCTGGGGCAAGATTGCCGCCGTCCTCGGCGCTCAGCCTCTTGGCGCGAGAGGCGCCTCAGGCCTTGGCCTTGGCTCCGGTGCCGTTCGTCTTGTCGTCGCCGCCGACGAACTCGGCGACCTTCCGCTTGCCCTCCTCGAACTCTTCCTTGAAGCGCTCTTTCATCGCCGCGGCGTCGAAGGTCTCGACCTTGCCGCCGCGGGCGAAATGCCAGGCGAAGACCCGGCCCAGTGCCCAGGTGGTGGCCGCCGAGAGGGCCGGCATGGTGACCAGGCCGAAGAGCGGGCCGATCAGCGGCACGGTGCGCACGAAGGAATAGGTGGTGTAGCCCAGGGTGCTCTGCGGCAGGGCGGCGGCGACAAGAGTGCCGATCGACGCCTTGACCGAGTTCTCCGAGAACCGCAGGCCATAAATCTCACAGAGCTTGGTGATCATCCGCAGCTGGACGCTGCCGGCGGCGACGATCTCCAGGAACGGCACCGGAATGATGCCGCAGCCGGCCGCGTAGAGCGTGTGGCGGTGGATGACCTTGTTGACGGCGGTGTCGAGCGAGGGGAGTTCCTCGGTCTCCATAGTGTCGTCGTCCACTTGAGCATCGGCTGCCATCGCTGCGTCTCCCTGGCACAGTTCGATCCGGCCAACAGACTGAGTAATCGGCAGCGCGGTGACAAGCCCGATTGGTGGCCGCGACGCTGGAGCCGCTGGTCAGTCCGATCACCGGCATCGTCTCCGCTATCGCGGCGGGCGACGCGCTGCATATCTTCAATGCGGTGCAGGCCTACCGCGGCAGCGTCGACCACCGCGCGAACCGCCGGGCAGGCAAGCCGGGCAGCGCCAGTAGCGACTGACGGCCGCACAGGCCAAGGCGAGCTGCCTCGCGGAGGCGGTGGAGCGCTATTCCCTCGGCTGGACGGGGACCGAGCCGCACTGCTGAACGTCGGCGTCGCCCATGAGGCGCTCGATCTCGCGGCGACGGACCTCGGACTGTCGCCCTGTGCCCTGGGCTTCGCCAATGCGCCCTTTTCGCACGTCTGACGCAACTGCATCCCTACGAGGAAAGCGCCGTCGGCACCTTTGCCATCAGCGGCCCGCCGGAGACGCCGGCCTAGGCGGTCATGGCGCCGCGGGCGGAGGGATGATGATCCGCGTCTCCGAGCGGCGCACGAAGATCAGCAGGGCGATCAGGGCCACCGCCGGTGTCAGCAGGAGCGCGAAGACGCCGGTGCCGAAAGCGCCGGCAATGGTGTTCCGTCCGAGCCAGGCCACGCCCAGGACGCAGATCAGGTAGATGACGACGAGGATATAGGGAAGCATGGTCCGGCCTCCTCCTATTTCACCTTGGGGTCGTTGCCCGGGTCGCTCGAATTGCTGTCCTCGGGGCTCTGGTCGCTGTAGTCGTCGCTCCGGTTGCTGTCGTCGGTCAGCAGCGGTCCGCTGACATCGACGCCGGGAAAGAGATCCTTGAGGGTCGACCAGTCGGGCAGGGGGTCGGCGTCGGGGTCGATGGAGGGAACCGGCTGCGGCACGCTCGACTGCTGGCCGATGTCGCTCCCGAGAATCAGCGGCATCTGGTCCTTGTTGCCGCCGACGACGACGATCTTCGAGTTGGTCGATTTCGACAGTTCCACCGTTGCCTCGATACCGCGCCAGACCAGCAGACTGTCGGTCAGCGCTTCGCTGACGATGGAGTAGTAGGTCCGGATGCCGATCGCCTCGATCCTCTGCCGTTCCGCTTCCTGCTTCTGCGCCAGCAGCCGGAACTGGTAGGACGCCGCGATCTGCTCCTGCGCCAGCTTTTCCTCGATGGCGTCCGTGACCTTGGTCGGCAATGCCACGGTGGTCATCAGCAGGTCCTCGAAATAGACCAGATCGCCCGTCTGGTGGCGGCGCATGACGTGCAGCGATTCGCTGCGCAGGCGGTCGTAGTCCAGCGAGTAGAGCTCGTGCGAATTGTAGCGGGCGATGATTTCGCGCAGCGCCGCCATGGCAACGGGCACGACGATGCGGTCGCGATACTCCGGCCCGATCGTCTTCTGCAGGATCGGCACCAGCTCGCGATTGGGCCGATAGAGCAGCGTGCCGACCATCTGCACCGTCATGCCTTCGCGCGACAGGCCATAGAGCTGAAACGGAAAGCGCTGCGTGCGGGTCTCGTAGATGTAGACCTTGTCCCAGGGAAGCTTCAGCGCGAAGCCCTCCGGCAGGACCTCGTCGAGCACCGTACCGCCGCCCAGCAGGCTGTAGCGGACGCCGACCTCGCCCGGCAGGATGATGACGAAGACCATCCGCCAGAGCAGCAGCAGGACGAGGCCCAGGGCCATCAGCACGCCGACGGCCCACGCCACGCGCCGCTCCCAGGTCGAGAACAGAGGCGCCTTGCGTTGCGCGATCATGGCCTCCCGTCCCCCTCTTCGCGGTTCGGCGCGATGCGGCCGTCACGCAGCGTCAGCACGCGGTCCGCTCCCCCGAAGTATCGCTCGTCGTGACTGACGACAATCAACGTCCGGCCTTCCTTCTTCAAGCGTGGCAGTATTGCCTCATAGAAATGGCGGCGAAACTCCGGGTCCTGGTCGGCCGCCAACTCGTCGAGAATGAGGATCGGCCGCCGTTCCAGCAAGGCAACCGCGAGGGCGAGCCGCTTGCGCTGGCCGGTCGAGAGATCGGTGCTGCTGAAGCGACCGCCAACATAGCTGGTCTTGTCGCCAATTCCGAGTTCGCGCAACAGGTCGTTGACCTCCTCGTCGGTTCTGTCGGTGAGGCCGTAGAGCCGGTCGAAGAGGTGGAAGTCGGCGAAGACGGCGGAGAAGAGACTGCGATAGTCGTTCACAGTTTCGGTCACGACCGGCTCGCCGTCCAGCAGCAGCGTGCCGCTGTCCTGCGGATAGAGACGGCACAGCAGCTTCAGGAAGGTCGACTTGCCGCTGCCGTTGCCGCCGGCGACGAACACGAGCTCGCCGCGCTCGATCTCCAGGCTGACCGGGCCGACGGTGTAGGTCGGCTGGCCGGCCGGGTCGCGGTAGCTGAAGGTGGCTCCCTCGAGGGCGATGCGACGAAAGGCGGGCCGGCTCCCCATCGCCGGTTCCTGCCCGGCCACCGCCTGCAGCGCCGCTTCGATGTCGTGCAGCGAATCGAGGGCGAAGTTGGCCCGCGTCAGCAGCGGCACCGAGCGCAGGATGATCTCCACCAGCGACAGCAGGAAGACGCCCACATAGATGCCTTGCGCGACGATTCCGGCATCCTTGATGAGCGGCGGCAGGAGGAAGGCGACGGTCCCCAGGATCAGATAGAAGAAGAAATAGGAGAGGTAGATCCCGCGGTTGATCCTGGCGGCGCTGTCGAGCTGCGAGGATTGGAGCGTCGCCGAGGCGGGGACCAGATAGCCGGCCTCCAGGGCGTCGGCGCGGGGCTCGAAGAGCTTCACCTCCTTGAATCCGTGCAGCAGGTGGCCGAGGAGCGAGAGAAAGGCCGTTTCGTCGGCGCTGGAGCGCTCCATGGCCTCCCGCGTCCGCCGCTGGCTGCGCCGGAAGACGACGGTGCTGGCAAGCAGGATGACGGCGAAGGCCGCGAAGATCAGCGGCGAGAGCGTCAGCGTAAAGAAGCCGGCCAGCACCAGGGAGCCGGCAGCGGAGAAGGCAGGAACCGCCATCATCGCCGCCTCGGAGAGGATGGCGCTGTTGCGGGTCAGCGAATCGTAGATGCGGCCGCCGCCGATGGCTTCGAAATCGCTGCACTCCAACCGGCGGATCTCTTCGCTCAGCGCGACGCGCCGCTCGTGCAGCATCTCCTCGACGACCGCCACGGACAACCTCTGGCCCACGGCGTTTCCGGCCACGACGCCGAAGGCGGCGGCGGCGAAGAGGATGAGCCCCGAGATATCCGGCGCGGCGTTCTGCCCCCCATTGACCACGAGGCTGACGACCGTGAGCAGGCCGACGAAGGACATCATGGAGACGAGGGAGGCGAGCAGTAGACCGGTCCGGCGTGTCCCTGCCGAGCGCCAGACCAGCAAAACGAACTTCAACGCGCTATCCCCTCGCTGCCTGTCGGCGTCTGCCGGGACCGCTTGCGGCTGCGGGCTTCTCCGGGCGACCGGGAGCCAGAATGCCGCAGCTTTCCTTCGAGTTGAATGGCTCTTCTTTCCGATAGGGCGGTCGCGAGGGGGAGCGCCAGCATCCGCAGGCGGCGAGGGTGGCGCCTTGGCGGCAAGGCGATTGATGCCAAACCTACTGCGTAGTATGCCTCAACTGCTAATCCCAACGCTGGCGGAGGCTTCCTATGGAAACGATGGAACGGGTCGAGGCGAAATCGTCGGTGCGGGTGTTCTGGGCGCCCGGCTGTACGAGCTGCCTCCGCACCAAGGAGTTTCTGACCAAACACGGCATCCCCTTCGTCTCGGTGAACGTGGTCGCAGATCCGGACGGCATGGCTCAGCTCCAGGCCCTCGGCGCGCGCAGCGTCCCGATCGTCGCGAAGGACGGGCGCTTCGTCTACGCGCAGACCACGGCCGACGTCTCCGCCTTCCTCGGGATGAAGGTGAAGGCGGAGGCGAGGCTGGCTCCGGAGGTCCTGGCACAGCGGGTCAATATCGTCATGCTGGCGGCGATGCGCTATGTGCGCCAGATGTCCGATGCGGAGCTCGACGGGCCGTTCCGCAACAGCTGGGCGCCGCCGCGCGGCCTCGCGCACCATGTCTTCCGGATCGTCGAATCCTTTCTCGACGCCGTCGAGACGCCGGAGGAGCTGAGCTACGAATCGACCATGCGCGGGACGCACGAGGTCGTCGCCGGCCAGGACGTCGTCAGCTATGGCCAGGCGGTGCTGGAGCGCTTCAATCGCTGGTGGGCCGCCTGTGCCGACCGCGGCTGCACCGCGCCGATGCCGACCTACTGGGGCGAGCAGTCGATGCATGAAGTCCTCGAGCGCACCGCCTGGCATTCGGCTCAGCATACGCGCCAACTGATCGTCGTGCTGGAAAGCCTCGAGCGGGCGGTCGACGGGCCGCTGAGCGAAAGCGACCTGCAGGGCCTGCCGCTGCCGGCCAAGGCCTGGGACGACGACGCCTAAGGCCACGGCCCGCGGCGTCGGAGGTTCAGGGCAGGGGGCCGGCCGCGCGGGGCAGGGGCCCGGTGCGGTCCAGCGACAGCTCCAGCACCAGCTTGTCGAGCAGCGCTTCGGTGAAGTCGGCGCGCGAGGCGGCAGGCTGGACGAAGGCGCCGGGACCGCCGATCACCTCGGCGGCGTAGCGCTCGACGAGCCAGGGCCGGCCGCCGGGACCGAGCGCGCTGTCCTGCAGGATCGCCAGCGCGTTGATCGTGATGCCGGCCGCCACCGCCAGGTCGCGGGCACGCGGCGCCGGCACCAGCGAGCGATTGTCCGGATTGTCGCCGGAGACGTCGATGATCCGCTGCAGCGGGTCGCAGGGGCATGCGGCCAGCGCCGCCGTCGCCAGCACCAGGGCGTCGCCAATGGCGTTGTAGCTCTGCAGCGACCGCGGCGCCTGCAGGACAGCGTTGGCGAAAGCCTCGGCCCCGGCCAGGTCCTCGACGATCATCCAGTCGACCACCAGGGCGGCTGTGCCTGGGCCACCCCATTCGACATAGGCGAGCGCCACCCGGCGGATCGGCCCCTGGGTCACGGCCTGCAGGACGCGCGGGTGGGTCACGGCCTCGGCGATGCCCTCCTTCTGCAGGCGGAACTCGCCGTCGCTGATCGACCCGGAGGCATCGACGGCCAGGACCAGCGCGGTATCCACAGGAAGCTGTTGCGCCGCCGATGGCAGCGGCGCGCTCATCCAGGCAACGAGCAGTCCCAGGCTGCCAAGTCGCGCGGCGCGGGCGAAGGGCTCGAGCAGTGACATGAGGCGGGCTCCCAGCGATGCGGCGCGCGATCCAGGATAGCACGGCTGGCGGCAAAGGCCCGGGAACGATAAAGGGCGTCGCGGTGTTGTGTCCGGCAATGTCTAGGACCAACCATAGGAGCCGGGGCGCCACGACCGCGGCGAACCACAGCGGCGGACCGCAGGTCTATAGCGCCGACGAGGTGCGGCAGGCGCAGATCGTGCTGCAGTCGCAGCGCCAGCGATGGATCTTCATCGGCGGCCTGGCCCTCGGTTTGGTGCTGGCCATCGGCGGCGTCGCCTGGATCGTCGCTTCATAGATTGCGTTTCGGGAAATCTCTCAAGGACAGTGCCATGGCGTCGGAAGTGCAGCCGATCGGGGACCTGGACGCCTATCGGCGCACACTGGCGGAGATCCGCATCCTGCGGGGCGCGCGAAGGAGTGCGGGCGATGATCGGCGCCTGGCGATGCTGGAGGCTGCCGCGGCCGATTTTGCCGAACGCTTGCGGGGCTCGTCGCTGGAGAGGGGCCGGCCGCCCCAGGGAGACGAACCGGAATAACAGGCGACGCGATGCGTGAGAAAAGCGCATAATGTATATTATGGTAAATAAATTCCAATCCAGGATGAGGGGGGCATCCTGCGCAGCGCCGCACGGCTAAAGCCCTGTCTTTCGCGGCCCGGAGCGACAGAGATCGGCGCACCCCCTCGGTGCCTTCAGGCCGATCCTTCACGGTCCGCCGCCCTGTCCGTCAGCCGCGCGACACCGGCTCGCCGGGGCCGCCCAGCGCGCCGCGGGCAGCCCGCCAGTCCCGGATTCCGACGCTCATGCCCCCCGCTGGCCGCGCCGAGGTCTCGATCACGACCCAATCTGCGGTGATTATGGCAAAAATATCCCCATATGATTTCAGGGTACTTGGAGCCAGGCCGGGCCTCGGCTAGCGTCTGAGCTATGTCCTATCTCTACGAGGTCGCCGGTCCCATAGCAGAGTCCGACGCCGCTTGGCCGTGCAGTGCGCGCGAGCAGCGGCGTCTGGTCGACGACCTGCTGCCGCTGCTGGAGCATGGCCTGGTGGCCGCCTGCACCATCGCCGGCAAGCCGATACCCGACCCCGAGCCTCTGCTGGAGGCGTTCCTGCCGCTCTACGCCGATCGGCCGATGCCGACCAACAAGGGCGGCAGCGGGTTGAACGACAGCCTGTGGCTCTGGATGTTGGCCCGCAGCCTGGCGCCCGAAGTGATCGTCGAGAGCGGCACCTGGCGCGGCCATAGTGCCTGGCTCTTTCGCCAGGCCTGCCCGGACGCCACGATTGCCACCTTTGACCTGGAGGTGCCCTCCGGCGGACGCCATGAGGAGCCGAGCGTCACCTACAGCCTGCAGGACTGGAGCGAGAGCGGCCTGACGCTGCCGCGGGGCCTGGAGGGACTGGTCTTCTTCGACGACCACGTGAGCCAGGCGCGCCGCCTTCGCGAGGCGGCCGAGCGCGGTTTCCGGCTGGCGCTCTTCGACGACAACTTCCCGGCCCACCAGCTCCATGCCACCGGGGCGCCGCCGGTTCCAACGCTGGCCATGCTGGCCGACCCCGCGCTGTCATCCGGCGGTGCTATCGAATGGCAGCGCAACGGCAAGCGCTACCGCTATCGCGACCAACCCGCGGACAGCCCGGATGGCAGCGGGGCGGTGCTGGGGCTCATCGAAGCACAGGTGACCCTACCCGAGCTGGCCGCGGTGACCCGGCATCCACCAGGATCCGGCATGACACTGGTACGAATTTCTCAATGAGGGGGAAACCGAGCGATGTGGCGTAAACTATTAATAGGGTTAGGGTTTTCTCTGGCGTGGGCAAGCGCCTCGGCAGAGACGGTCTGGCTCGAGCGAGCCAACCAGTCGCCGCCGGCCAGCTACCTGGAGACGCCGTCCCTGGAGGCCGACGTGAAGGCCGGAACCCTCCCGCCGGTGGCCGAGCGCCTGCCCGCCGCCCCCCTGGTGGTTCAGGACACCGACTATCGGACGCCGGGCAAGCCGGGCGGCTCGATGAACATGCTGGTGGCGCGGGCCAAGGACAGCCGGCTGCTGGCGGTCTATGGCTACGCCCGTCTCGTGGGCTATGACGATGACTTCAACATCGTTCCGGACATCCTTGAAAAGGTGGAGGTCATCGACAACCGCTCCTTCACCTTCTACCTCCGGCCCGGGCATCGCTGGTCGGACGGCGAACCCTTTACCACCGAGGACTTCCGCTATTGGTGGGAGGACGTCGCCGAGAACAGCGAGCTGTCGCCTGGCGGCCCGCCGATCCAGCTCCTGGTCGAGGGCGAACTGCCGACCGTCGAGATCCTCGACGAGACCACCCTGCGCTACAGCTGGAGCAAGCCCAATCCCTTCTTCCTGCCGGCCTTGGCCGGCGCGACGCCGCTCTACATCTACTCGCCGGCCCACTACATGCGGCATTTCCATAGCAAGTATGCCGACCCGGCGAAGCTCGCGGAGTTCATGAAGGCTGCGGACAAGGACAACTGGGCCTCGCTGCATAACCTGATGGACAATCTCTACAAGATGGACAATCCGGCGCTGCCGACGCTGGAGCCCTGGCAGGTCACGACCGAGCCGCCGACGGAGCGGATCGTGGCGATGCGCAACCCCTACTACCACCGCGTCGACGCCAAGGGTCAGCAGCTTCCCTATCTCGACTCCTTCGTCCTCTCCGTGGTCTCGGCCGGCCTGATCCCGACCAAGACCGGGGCCGGCGAAAGCGACCTGCAGTCGCGCGGCATCAACTTCTCCGACTACACCTTCCTGCGCGAGGCGCAGCAGCGCACCGGATACCAGGTGTTCCTCTGGAAGACGGTCCGCGGCTCGGAACTGGCGCTCTATCCCAACCTGAACGTCAACGACGACGGCTGGCGCGACCTGCTGCGCGACGTGCGGTTCCGCCGCGCGCTCTCGCTCGGCGTCGACCGCGGCGAGATCAACCAGGTGATCTACTACGGCCTCGGCATCGAGGGCGCCCACACGGTACTGCCGGGGGGGCCGCTGTACGAGAAGGGCTATCGCGATGCCTGGGCCTCCTTCGACCCGGACCAGGCCAATGCCCTGCTCGACGAGATGGGCCTGACCAAGCGCAACTCAGAGGGCACCCGCCTGATGGCGGATGGACGGCCGTTGGAGATCGTCGTCGAGTCCGCCGGCGAGAACACCGAAGAGGCCGACGTGCTGGAGCTGATCGCCTCCTCCTGGAAGCGGATCGGCGTGAAGGTCTTCAACAAGCCCTCGGAGCGCACCGTGCTGCGCAACCGCATCTTCTCCGGCGACACGGTGATGGCAATCTGGTTCGGCTATGAGAACGGCATGCCGACCGCCGACATGAGCCCCGAGGAGTTCACGCCGGTGCGCCAGCAGAGCTATCACTGGCCGAAGTGGGGTCAGTTCTACGAGACCAAGGGGCAGTCGGGCGAAGCGGTCGACATGCCGGAGGCGACCCGGCTGCTGGATCTCTACGAGGCCTGGCGGGCGTCCGAGACTCCGGCTGAGCGGCGCGAGATCTGGCACGAGATCCTCCAGATCCACGCCGAGCAGGTCTATACGATCGGACTGGTCGCCGGCATCCCGCAGCCGATCGTCGCCAGTGCGAAGCTGCACAACATTCCTTCGGAGGCGATCTACAACTGGGAGCCGGGCGCGCAGTTCGGCGTCTACCAGCCTTCCTCCTTCTGGATGGAGTAAGCGGAAGGCCGCAGGCCGCCGCCGGGTCCCCTTGACCCGGCGGGCCGGCTGACGGCAAGGCTAGAGCCCGGTCGCCCCGCTCGTGGCGGCCGGGCTTCTTTCCGTCCGGGCCTCTTCACCAGGGGAGCGCGATGCCCTACCCGATGAACCCCCTCCTCGCCCCGGTGGCCGCGCCGCCGATCCCCGAGGCGCGCGGCTGGATCGCCGGCCGTGTCTTTCCGCCGGAGAAGCCGCTGATCGACGTGTCGCAGGCCGTGCCCGGCTATCCGCCGCCGGACGCGCTGTTGGACCATCTGGCGGCCCTGGTGCGGGAGCCGGACAGCGCGCGCTATACCGACGTGCCGGGAACGCCGGCCCTGCGCGCGGCCCTGGCCGCGGATCTGCGGGCGCAGTACGGCGGCGCCATCGGCGCCGAGCAGGTCACGATCACCGCCGGCTGCAACCAGGCCTTCTGCTTCGCGCTCCAGGCCCTGGCCGCGCCGGGCGACGAGGTGATCCTGCCGCTGCCCTATTACTTCAATCACCAGATGTGGCTCGACATGGCCGGCGTGACGGCACGCCACCTGACCTTTCGGCCGGAGCGCGGCGGCGTCCCCGACCCGGCGGAGGCGGCGGCGCTGATCGGCCCCAGGACCCGCGCCATCGTGCTGGTCACGCCGAACAACCCGACCGGCGCGATCTATCCGCCGGCCGTCGTCGAGACCTTCTTCGAGCTGGCGCAGGCGCGCGGCATCGCGCTGGTGCTGGACGAAACCTATCGCGACTTCCTGCCGGAGGCCGGGGCCCCGCACGGCCTCTTCCGCCGCGCCGGCTGGGACGCGACGCTGGTGCAGCTCTATTCCTTCTCCAAGGTCTTCTGCATCACCGGCTATCGCGTCGGCTCGATCCTCAGCGGCGGCCGCCTGGCGGAGCAGATCGCCAAGGTGGTCGATACCGTGGCGATCTGCGCCCCGGCGATCGGCCAGGGGGCGGCACTCTTCGGCCTGAACGCGCTGGGCGACTGGCGCGAGGGCAATCGACGCCTGATGCAGGACCGCCTGGCGGCGCTGCTGGCCGCCGCCGCGGCGCGCAACGACCTCGGCTATCGCCTGGTCTCGGCCGGCGCCTACTTCGCCTATCTCGAACATCCCTTCGCCCAGCGTCCGGCGCTGCAGGTCGCCCGCCGCCTGGCCGACAAGGAGAACCTGCTGGCCCTGCCCGGCAGCTGGTTCGGCCCCGGCCAGGAGCGCTACCTGCGCCTCGCCTTCGCCAACGTCGAGGCCGCCGCCATGCCGGCCATCGCGGCGCGCCTGGCGCACGACGCCGCGCGGGGATGAGCGACCTGCCGGAGGTTCGCCCGACCGCCCTCCCCTGCGCCGGCTTCGAGGCGTTGCTGGCCGACTGCCGGGCCGACAACCAGTCGATGCTGACCCGGCTCTGGAAGGAGTGGAAGAACGGCGGCAACCGCTTCGCGCTGCCCGGCGAAGCGCTGTTCGGAGCGTGGGCGGGGGAGCGTCTCGTCGGCCTCTGCGGCCTCAACCGCGACCCCTATGGCGGGCAGCCGATGGTCGGACGGGTGCGGCATCTCTACGTGCATCGCCGGTCGCGCCGCGGCGGCGTCGGCCGGGCGCTCGTCGCGCGTGTCGTGGAGGCTGGGCGCCTGACCTTCGCCCGGCTCGAGCTGCGGACCATCTCGCCGGAGGCCGATGCCTTCTACCGGCGGCTTGGATTCCTGCCCGTCGAGAAGCTCTTCGCCACGCACGAGCTGCCGCTGCCGGGCTTTGCCGCCTTTGAGGGAGATCGACCCAGATAGGCGCTTTTGAGTGGTCAGGAGTTCGCCAGATTGTAGAATTGCCGGGTGGGTTCACTGCAGAGAAAGGAAAGCTTCATGAAAGCCACTCTGTTCGCATCCCTCGTCGCCAGCGGTTTGATGCTATCGGCTGGCGCCCTGGCGACCTCCTACCCAGGTCCCAACGAATGCAAGCTCACCAGCACGCAGCTGCGGCAGAACCTGATGCTGGTGACGGCCTGGGCCCCGAACTACGACTCCGCGTCCGCCGCCCTCAAGGAGGGGATGGTCCTCTGCGGCGCGGGCGAGTCTGCCGAGGGCGTGGCGCTGATGAAGGCGGCGATCGAGAGTCTCGGCCTGCCGATCATGCCCAATTGAGCACCGACCGATGAGGCGGCGCGGCTGACCGGGACCGCCCGGCCGGCCGCGTCGGGCCCCGCGCTGCTCGCTCCCCCTCCGTCCATCCTCTGCGCCGGCCTCACTCGCTCTTGGGCACCGCCGGCGAGGCTGTGCTGTCGGCCGGAGCCGAGGCATCGTCGCTTGCCTCGGTCGTCGCCGGCGCTTGCCCCTCCGTCAGTTCGCCCTCGTCCAGGGAGAACAGGGTGGGATCGTTTCGCACCGCTTCGGCGATCGTCACCCGGAGCTGAATCCCGTAGCTCCGCGTCGTCGCGTCGAGAAGCTGCGGACGCAGGGTCTCGGGCGCGCGGCTCATGTCAGGATTGGCGACGATCTCCCAGGTGGGGTGCGCCGCCTGGAAACGGTCGGACAGCGCCTGCATCACCGGCGGCTCGAAGGCCGGAAAGATAGCGAGCTGCCCCGCCCCGCCGGTGCCGGACGGCAACTGCGTCCAGGCCAGCGCCATGCCCCAGCCACAGCAGCGTCACCTCATAGCTGTCCGCGCAGGCCTTCGCGCCTGCCGGCCCGCCGACGCGATCCGGGATCTCCGGGCCACAGAGCAGGGTCAGCAAGGCCCAAGCGGCCTGCGCGTGTTCGAGGTAGCCCTTCGGGCTCCAGCCGCCCGACTGGGCCGTGGCGGGCAACGCGGGGCTGGCCAGCACGAGGGTCAGAAGGCTGGCACCGATCCAACGGCTCCTGCGACGCCTCTCCGGCGGTTTGTTCAGCATGCGATTTCCCGGCAGTGATCGCCTGAGACTAAGGCGCTCTGAATAACTGAGCAAACAAACTTTCCCGATTCTTCGCGCCTCTAGAGCAAAAATGGCGAGGCGGCAGAAAAGATGCTTGGAACTTCGCCTTCCGGCCGGCGTTCTTCCATTGCCGGCACGATGAACGTGCGGCCACGACTTACCTTTCAGGAGAACGATGATGAGACGTCTCGCGTGTACCGCGGCGCTACTGCTGTCTCTCACGGCCCTCGCGGCTTGCGGAAGCAGCACCTCGGATCGTGCCCTGAGCGGCGCCGGTATCGGCGCCGGTGTCGGGGCCGTCGGCGGACTGCTGGTCGGCGCACCGGTCACCGGTGCCGTGGTCGGCGGTGCCGTGGGCGCCGGCGTCGGAGCGCTCACCGACGGCGAGCAGATCGACCTCGGTGAGCCGGTCTGGCGCTAAGCGCGGCCGCCCGCAGCGACGAAGCTCCCCTCGCGGGGGCTACGACACGGGGCGGGCAAATGACTTCACTCTCGAAAGGAGCCCATCATGAAGACCCCTCTCCTCGCTTCTCTCGTCGCCGCCGGCGTGCTTGCTGCCTCCGGCGCCCAGGCGATCTCCTATCCCGGGCCGAACCAGTGCTCGCTCTACAGCACCGATCTGCGGCAGGACCTCAAGCTGGTGACCGCCTGGCACCCGAACTACGACTCGGCGGCCGAGACGCTGCAGATGGCGCTGGTGAAGTGCCAGTCCGATGAGCAGGACGAGGCCGTGGCCATGATGAAGGCCGCGATCGAGAGCCTTGGCCTGCCGGTCATGACCTACAACTGACCCGCGGTTTCCGCCCCGACGGCCGGCTGGATCACCCGGCCCGGCCTGCGGGGCGGTAAGCGTGTGCTTCAGAGCTCGAAGCTCAAGCCATCCCAGCCCGGCTCGACGCCCGGCGGGCAATCGGCCTTGATGGTCGCGTAGTCGACGCTCTGGTTCATGTGCGTCAAGACGGCATGCCGGGGCCGCAGCTCGGCGATCCACTGCAGCGTCTGCTCGAAGTGGCTGTGGGTCGGATGCGGCTCGTAGCGCAGGCAATCGACGATCCAGAGATCGAGATCCGCCAGGCATCCGCGCGCGGTCGCATCGAGTTCGACCACGTCGGTGGAATAGGCGAAGTCGCCGATCCGAAATCCCAGGGAATGCACGTTGCCGTGGTTCTGGCGGAACGCCAGCACCTCGAAGCCGGCGGCCGTAAACGGCTTGCCCAGCGGCAGGGTGTGGTCGTCCATCAGCGCCGGGTAGAGGCGCTGGCCGGTGTGGCTGGAGGTGAAGGCGTAGTCGAAGCGCATCGTCAGCGTGGCGTGGGTCTCGGCGTCCATGAAGGCCGGGATCGGCCGGCCGCGGCGATAGGAGAGTGCGCGCAGGTCGTCCAGTCCATGGCAGTGATCGGCATGCGCGTGGGTGAAGAGCACGGCGTCGAGATGGCCCACGCCGGCGTCGTTCACCTGCTCGCGCAGATCCGGCGAGCAGTCGATCAGCAGCCGGCGATCGCCCTCCTCCACCAGCACCGAGACGCGGCGTCGCCGGTTCTTCGGCTCGCTGGGATCGGCCGCGCCCCAATGGCCGCCGGGCGAGCCGTCCGGCAGCGGCACGCCGCCGGAGCCGCCGGAGCCGAGCAGGGTCACCCGCATGGCGGCGCGGCGCTCACGCCGCCTTCCAGAAGAGGCGGTCGAAATTGGCCGTGGTCGCGGCGGCCAGCTCGGCGCTGCTGACCTGCAGCACCTCGGCCAGCTTGGCGGCGACATGCGGCACGAAGGACGGCTCGTTGCGCCGGCCGCGATGGGGCACCGGCGCCAGGTAGGGGGAATCGGTCTCCACCAGCAGCCGCTCCAGCGGCACGCGCTTCACGGTCTCGCGCAGGGCCTCGGCGTTCTTGAAGGTGACGATGCCCGCCAGCGAGATGTAGAAGCCCATCTCCAGCGCCGCTTCGGCCAGGTCGGGCCCAGCCGTAAAGCAATGGATCACGGCAGGATATGAGCCGTTCTTCATCTCATCCCTGAGAATCGAGACGGTGTCGTCGTCGGCATCGCGGGCGTGCACCACCAGCGGCAGCCGGGTCTCCCGCGCCGCGGCGATGTGGGCGCGGAAGGAGCGCTGCTGCGCCGCGCGCGGGCTGTGTTCGTAGAAGTAGTCGAGACCCGTTTCGCCGATGCCGACGACCCTGGGGTGGCGGGCGCGCTCGATCAGCACCGCCGGATCGGCGACGCCCTCGTCGCCGGCCTCGTGCGGATGGACGCCCACCGTCGCGAAGACCTGCGGGAAGCGCTCGGCGATCGCCAGCACCACGTCGGCCTCGGACAGCTTGGTGCAGATCGTCACCATGCGCTCGACCCCGGCGGCGGCGGCGCGCTCGAGCAGGGCGGCGAGGTCCTCGCCCTCCCGCTCGAGGTAGTCCAGGTGGCAATGGCTGTCGACCAGCATGGCGGGCCTAGGCGGCCGCCTCCGGCTCGACATAGCGCGGGAAGATGCCCTGCGGCGCCGGCAGCGGGGTGCCGCTGGTCAGGGCCTGCTCCAGGCTGTCGAAGCCGCGCGCCCCCGGGCGGCACCGCAAGCTGGTCGAGCATGCGGCCCATCGCGTCGGGCATGAAGGGCTGCAGCAGCAGCGCCAGGCGCCGCACCGTCTCGACCAGCACGTAGAGCACCGTGGCCATGCGCTCCGGATCGGTCTTGCGCAGCGTCCAGGGTGCCTGGGCGTCGATATAGCGGTTGGCCTCGCCGACGATCCGCCAGACCGATTCCAGCGCGCGGTGGAAGGCCTGCTGGTCGAGCTCGCGGCGCAGCAGCGGCAACAGCGCCGCGGACTCGCTCAGCAGCGCCTCGTCCGCCTCGACGAACGGCCCGGGCGCCGGGACCTGGCCGCCGCAGTTCTTCTGCACCATCGAGAGCGAGCGCTGCGCCAGGTTGCCGAGGTCGTTGGCCAGGTCGGTGTTCATCCGCCGCACCATCGCCTGGTGGCTGAAGTCGCCGTCCTGCCCGAAGGAAACCTCGCGCAGCAGGAAGTAGCGCACCGGATCGAGGCCGTAGGTCTCCACCAGGTCGCCCGGCACGATGACGTTGCCCAGCGACTTGGAGATCTTCTGGCCCTCGTTGGTCCACCAGCCGTGCGCGAAGACGCGCGCGGGCACCTCCAGGCCGGCGGCCATCAGGAAGGCCGGCCAGTAGACCGCGTGGAAGCGCAGGATGTCCTTGCCCACCATGTGCAGCCCCGGCCAGAAGGCCTTGAAGGATTCGCTCTCCTCGTCGGGGTAGCCGGCGGCGGTGATGTAGTTGGTCAGGGCGTCGATCCAGACATACATGATGTGGTCTGGATCGTCGGGCACCTGGATGCCCCACTTGAAGGTGGTGCGGCTGACCGAGAGGTCGCGCAGCTCGCCGCGCACGAAGCTGCGCACCTCGTTGAACCGGCTCTCCGGCAGGACGAAGTCGGGATGGGCCTCGTAGAAGGCGAGCAGGCGGTCCTGCCAGGCCGAGAGGCGGAAGAAGTAGGAGGGCTCCTCCACCCACTCGACCTCCTTGCCGGAGGGCGCATAGCGCTTGCCGTCGCGCTCGGTCAGCTCGTCTTCGCCATAGAAGGCTTCATCGGAGACGGCGTACCAGCCGGCGTACTTGCCGAGGTAGATCTCGCCGGCCGCCGCCAGCTTGCGCCAGAGCGCCTGCACCGAGCGTGCATGCCGCGGCTCGGTGGTGCGGATGAAGTCGTCGTTGGAGAAGTTCATCGTGCCGCAGAGGTCGCGGAAATTCTGGCTCACCTTGTCGGTGAAGGCCTGCGGCGCCATGCCGGCCAGTTCCGCCGCCTTCTCGACCTTCTGGCCGTGCTCGTCGGTGCCGGTCAGGAAGATAGGCCTCGTCGCCCATCAGGCGCCGGAAGCGCTTGAGCGTGTCGCAGGCCAGCGTCGTGTAGGCGTGGCCGATGTGCGGCGCGTCGTTGACGTAGTAGATCGGCGTGGTGACGTAGAAACTCTGGCGGTCGTCGGTCATGGCGGGAATGGTCCGTTGGTGCGGGCGGTCTGCTGGGTGGCGGGTTCCCCTCGCCTTCAGGCGGCGGTGAGAGCCTCGAACTCCAGGAAAGCCACCATGGCCACCTGCTTGCGGTCGAGATTGACGCGATCAGTGCGGGCCACGAGGCGGGTCAGCTTTTCCCACAGGGCGAGCCATTCCGCAAGCGGCCGGCGCGCCAGCAGGCGCTCGGCGAGTCCCGTCTCCTCGGGCACGATCGCCGGCGGCAGCTGCCCGGCGGCGGCTTCGCGCACCAGGCGCGCGAGCCACCAGCCGAGCAGCTCCATGGCGGTGGCGAAGGCCCGCCCGTCGCTGCCGCGCGCCAGACCCTCGGCAAAGGCCTGCGCCTTGGCGATGTCGAGCCGCGGCAGGCCGGAGAGCAGCGCCAGCAGGGCGCGGTAGAGATCCAGCCCGCCGGCCTCGAGCAGCGCCAGCGCGCGGCCGATGGAGCCCTCGGACAGCTGCAGCAACGCCACCTTCTCCGCCGCCTCCAGGCCGGGGGCATAGTCGTCGAGCAGGCCGGTCACGACCGCCGACTCCAGCGGCGGCAGCGCCAGGTGACAGCAGCGCGAGCGGATGGTCGCCAGCAGCGCACCGGGGGCGTGGCTGACCAGCAGCATCAGCGAGTTGGGCGCCGGCTCCTCGAGGATCTTCAGCAGCGCGTTGGCGGCATTGCGGTTCATCTCGTCGGCGCTGTCGACCACGATGACCCGCCAGCCGCCCTCGGCGGCGGTGAGGCGCAGGAAATGCGACCGCCTCGCGCACCTCGTCGACCGACGATCTCGCTGCGCAGCTTGCCGGTGTGCTCGTTGACGCCGCGCTCCAGCGACACGCAGGTCGGGATGGCCGGCTGGGCGGCGACGCGCTGGAAGACCGGCTCGATCGGCGGCGACCGCCAGATCGCTGGGCGGTGGCGGCGCGCCGAACAGCCCCTCCTCCGCCGCCTCGCCGCCGCCGGCGAAGAGGAAGCGGGCGAAGCGATAGGCCAGCGTCGCCTTGCCGACCCCGCGCGGCCCGGTCAGGAGCCAGGCATGCGGCAGCCGGCCGGAGCGGTAGGCGTTCAGCAGGACCGCCTCGGCCGCCTGCTGGCCGAGCAGGCGGGCGTTGGCCCGCGGCGCCGGGGCGTCAGGCTCGCTCACGGCACCGGCTCCAAGGCAAAGCGTTCAGCCACCACGGCTGCGATCCGCGTCGCCAGCGCCGGCTCCTCGAGGCTGCCGTCGAGCAGGCGGCAGCGCTGCGGCTCGGCGGCGGCGATCGACCGGAAGGCACCGCGCAGTCGCTGGTGGAAGGCCAGGTCCTGGCTCTCGAAGCGGCCTTCGCCGCCGCGGCGCGCGGCGGCGCGCGCCAGACCCACCTGGGGATAGAGGTCGAGGATGAGGGTCAGGTCGGGACGTAGGCGCCCGATAGCCAGCGTATGCAGCGCCTCGACGGCGGCGGCCCCGAGCCCGCCAGCATAGCCCTGGTAGGCCAGGGTGGAATCGAGGAAGCGGTCGCAGACCACCCAGCGCCCGGCATCGAGGGCCGGACGGATCACCCGCTCGACGTGGTCGCGCCGCGCGGCGGTGACCAGCAGGGCCTCGCTCCAGGCGTCCCAGCGGCCGCGCGCGCCGGTCACCAGCAGGCTGCGGATCTCCTCGGCACCCGGCGTGCCGCCGGGCTCGCGGGTCGCCAGGACGCTCTCGCCCCGGGCCTCGAGCAAGGCCTGCAGGTGGCGGAGCTGCGTGCTCTTGCCGGCGCCCTCGCCGCCCTCCAGCGTGATGAATCGTCCTGTGGTCATGGCGGCGACTTTGGCCCCTGGCCCCGGCCCGGTCAACGCGGCCGGGGCGCGGCGGCGGCCGGCCGGCCTAGAGGCCGATCAGGTTCTGCACCGAAGCGACGATGCGCCCCAGGACGCCGAGTTCGTCGACCGCCTCGCCGGCCACCACCGGCAGGTCGATGGCCTTCATGTTCGGCGCCTCGACGGTCAGCACCTTGCGATCCCCTGGCCCTTGGCGATCGGCGCCTGCACCGGCGCGTGATAGACCAGGGTGACCGTCATCTCGGGGCGCTGCCGGTGCGCAGCAGGGTGCACCCTCAGGTCGTTCTTCGAGCGACCAGCGGCACGCGGTCTCCGCGCCCATGCCAGACCTGCGCCTCGTCCAGCATCTCGCCGGCGCTGAAGAGGCGTAGGTGTTGAACTCGCGAAAGCCCCACGCGAGCAGCCGCTCGGACTCCTCGGCCGCGCGCCTTCTCGCTCGGCAGGCCGTTGACGACCAGGATCAGGCGGCGGCCGTCGCTGCACGGCCGAAACCGGTCAGGCCGTAGCCCGCCTCCTCGGTGTGGCCGGTCTTCAGGCCGTCGGCGCCCGATACGCGGCCGAGCAGCGGGTTGCGGTTGGACTGCGTGATCGTAGTCCTTAGGTGAACTCGCGCTCGGCGTAGAAGTCCGGTAGAACTGCGGGAAATCGAGGATCAGGCTGGCGCCAGACATCGCCAGGTCGCGCGCCGTCATCAGGTGCTCGGGGTCGGGCCAGCCGGTGGAGTTGCGGAAATGCGACTGCTCGAGGCCAAGTTCCTTGGCCTTGCGGTTCATCTCCTCGGCGAAGGCGTCCTCGCTGCCGGCGAGCGCCTCGGCAAAGGCCACGGCGGCGTCGTTGCCGGATTGGACGATGAGGCCGCGCAGCATGTCCTCGACCCGCACCTGCTCGCCGACCTCGATCCACATCTTCGAGCCGCCCATGCGCCAGGCCTTCTCGCTGACGGTGATGAGATCGTCCATCGCCAGCCGGCCGTCGGCGATGCGCTCGAACACCAGGTAGGCCGTCATGATCATCCACATCTAGGCCGGCGGCAGCAGTTCCTCGGCATTCTTCTCGAAGAGCACGGTGCCGGTCTCGGCATCGACCAGGATCGCGGCCCGCGCCTCGGTCTCCAGCGCCGCCGCCGGGCCGGGCGCGGCCAGCAAGGCGAGCAGCGGCACCAGGAGCGCAAGGATCAGCGGCAGGGGGCGGACGGACGGCCGGGACAACAACATGCGGGTGGGCTCCTTTGCGCTCACGGTTCTCTCAGAGCCTGTCGGCGGAAGATGGCGCCGCAAGGGCGCCCTACTCCACGACGACGCGGGACTCGGTATGGCCGGCGCGGATCACCTGCGTCAGCACGCGGTCGGCTTCCTCGACGCTGGCCAGCGGCCCGATCCGCACACGATAGAAGTTCTGGGCGTCGATGCGAACCGCCGCGACGAAGGCCGGGCCGAAGGCGGCCAGTTTCTGCCGCAGGGCCTCGGCATTGCCCGGATTGGCGAAGGCTGCCGGCCTGGATGAAGATCTGCGTCGGCTGCACGTTTTTCTGCGTCACCGTCTCCGTCGGCCACGGGCACCGCAGCGGTGGCGACGTTGGTTGCCGGCGGCGCCACGCTGGGCGAGACCGGCGGCGTCGGCTGTGCCGCCGTGCCGCCGCCCCCCGGCGAGGCGCCGAGCGGCGTGGCCTCCACCGTGCCGACCGGCGCGGCCTCCGGCACGTCCTGGTCGTCGGTGACCGGCGTGTGCCGCTGGGCGATCGAGACCAGCTGCTGGCTCTCGTCCGGCAGGATTTCCACCAGCACCTTGGCGGTGCCGTTGCGCTCCATGTCGAGCAGCTGCGCGGCGCGCTTGGAGAGGTCGATGATGCGGCCGTTGGCGAAGGGGCCGCGGTCGTTGATGCGCACCTTGATGGAGCGCCCGTTCTCCAGGTTGGTGACCTGCACCATGACCGGCATCGGCAGCGTCGGATGCGCCGCGGTCATGGTCGTTCTGGTTGTAGGTCTCGCCGTTGGCGGTGTGTTTGCCGTGGAAGCCGGGGCCATACCAGGAGGCGATGCCGGTCTCGCGGTACTCCCAGTCCACCTTCGGATAGTACCAGACACCGTTGATCTGATAGGGCTTGCCGACCTTGAACTCGCCGATCGCCGCGGCCGAAGGCTTGGTCGGGCCGCTGGGCCCGGTCGAGCAGGCCGCGAGCACGGCCAGGGACAGGACCATCAGCAGTCCCCGCAGGCCGCCGCCCCCCCGGACCAGCATGCGCCCCTCCCCTAGCCGGCCGCCTGGCGCAGCGAGGCCAGGATCGCGGGCGTCGGATAGGCGTCGGCGGGGAAGCCCGTGGCGAGCTGGTACTTCTTCAGCGCGCCGCGGGTCATCGGGCCGACCTTGCCGTCGGGATCGCCGCTGTCGTAGCCGATCTTGTTCAGCAGCTGCTGCATCTCCTTGATCGCCTCGCGGCTCATGCGCTCTTCCTTCGCCGGGCGCTGCGCCTTGAAGCCGCCCTTGCCGGCGATGCGGTCGCCGAGATGGCCGACCGAGATGGCATAGAGGTGCGAGTTGTTCCAGCGCAGCGTGGTGAAGAAGTTCGGCAGCACCACGAAGGCCGGCCCCTGCCAGCCGGCCGGCAGCAGCAGCGCGCTCTTCACCGGCTGGTAGGGCAGATCGGCGCCGCCCTCGGCCAGCCTGACGCCCAGTGCCTGCCAGCGCGAGACCGGCTGGCGGCCGTCGTCGGCGCCGCTCAGCTCCCAGGGGAAGTCCGCCGGGACCGTCACCTCGAAGCCCCAGGGCTGCCCCGGGGTCCAGCCGCTGTTGCGCAGGAAGTTGGCGGCCGAGGCGAAGGCGTCGGTGGTGTTGTTCCAGATGTCGGCCCGCTGGTCGCCGTCGTAGTCCACGGCGTTGTTGAGGAAGGTCGAGGGCAGGAACTGGAAATAGCCCATGGCGCCGGCCCAGGAGCCGACCATGGCCTCCGGCCAGATATGGCCGGCATCGACGATCTTCAGGGCGTTCAGCAGTTCGATGCGGAAGAAGGCGCTGCGGCGCTCGTCCCAGGCCAGGGTGGCCAGCGACTGGATCACCGGGAAGTCGCCCATGTAGCCGCCGTAGTTGGTCTCCAGGCCCCAGAAGGCCATCAGCATCTCGGCCGAGACCCCATAGTCGCCCTCGACCTTGCTGAGGACCTTGGCGTTCTCGGAGAGCTTCACCTGGCCGCCGGCGATGCGAGTGTCGTTGATCCGCGGCTCCATGTAGCCCCAGAAGGTCTGCGTGAACTCCGGCTGCTTGCGGTCGAGCTCGATCACCCGGTCGAGCGGCTCCAGGCCGTTCAGCGTGCGGTCCAGCGTCTTCTGCGAGACGCCGGCGGCGGCGGCCTCGGCACGAAAGTCCGCGAGCCAGGCCGCGAAATCGGCGTTGGCGGCGAGCAGCGGGAACGGCAGCGCCAGGGTCAGCAGGGCGCCGAGAGCGGCCAGGCCGCTGCCGCGCAGCATCTCGCGGCGCGATTTGAGGCTGAAAGCCCCAGGTATCAGTTCTCGTATTTCGCGGGTCGACTCGGTCATGTCCGGCGCGCTCCTCGTCTGCTTCCTGCCACAGGCCCCTACCGGCCGCAATGCAGCGCAAATGTGGCAATCGCGGGGCGCGCGCTCCGCCGAGGCGCCTAGGGGCCGGGGTAGAGCTCCGGCGAGCGGTCCATCAGGTGGTAGGCCAGCAGGCCGATCCACTCCTTCAGGGCGACGGTGAGCGTCCCCAGCGCATAGAGCGGATCGACGTCGAAGCCCAGCCAGTCGCGCTCCCGCGTCAGGTAGTCCACCGGCCAGGCGACCACCTCCCAGCCGATCTGCCGGAAGCAGCCGACGGCGCGCGGCATGTGGAATGCCGAGGTGACGAGCAACCAGGTCTCGCCCGGCTGCGGCGCCGCCAGGGCCTGGCTGTAGAGCGCGTTCTCCCAGGTGTTGCGCGAGTCGCGCTCGAAGATCACCCGCTCCACCGGGAAGCCGACCGCGGCGAGGAGCGCGCGGGCGCCGTCGGCCTCGCGGTACTGCTGCTCGCGCAGCAGGCCGCTGCCGCCGCTGAAGACCAGCTTGGCCTGCGGATAGGCCCGTGCCAGCGTCTGCAGCGCCGCCAGGCGGTCGCCGCCCGACTCGTTGAGCTGCGGCAGCACCTCGCCGTCGTTCACCATGAAGGAGATGCCGCCGCCCAGCACGACGATGCCGTCGACCCTCTCCGGCAGCGGCGGCCGCGGGAAGCGCGCCTCCAGCGGCTCCAGCGCCAGCCGCTCCAGGGGAAAGAGCGAGATCGCCACCATCCCGGCCGCCAGCAGCGTCAGCAGGCGCCGTCCGCAGCGTCGCAGCCGCGGCCAGGGCGCCCAGAGCGCCGCGGTGCCGAGCGCCAGGGCGAGCAGCAGCAGGCTGGCCGGCTGCGCCAGCCCCCAGAAGAGCTTGGAGAGCCAGAAATCCATGGCGCCAGTTGGCACCGCGGGACGCCGGCGGGCAAGCCATGCCGCCGGCGGGCTGTTGACGTGCGTGAGAGCCGCGCCCGACACTGCGGCCGCAAATCGATGCTCATCAGCAGGAGTACCCGTGAAAGCCGATCCCCCAGTGCGGCAGTCGGAGCGCTTGGCGGCTCTGCGCCGGCTCGCCATCCTCGACACGCCCAGGGAGCGGGACTTCGATGAGATCGCGGAGTTGGCCAGCCGCCTCTGCGGGACGCCGATCGCGGTCATCAACCTGGTGGACGAGCACCGTCAGTGGTTCAAGGCGGAGATCGGCCTCGGCATCCGCGAGACGCCGCTGGAAACCTCGATCTGCGCCCACGCGATCCTGCAGCCCGGCCTGACGGTGATCCGCGACACGCTCGAGGACCCTCGCCTTCTGGACAACCCGCTCTGCGCCGGCGAGCCGCACCTGCGTTTCTACGCCGGCGCGCTATTGAGCTCTGACGAGGGGCTGCCGCTCGGCACCCTCTGCGTCCTCGATCATCAGCCGCGCGACCTCGACGCCGGGCAACGCTTCGCGCTCGACGTCCTGGCGCGGCAGGTCGTGACGCAGCTCAAGCTCCGGCAACTGGCACGGGAGGAAGCCCTGGCGCGGAGCTGTGCAGACCAGCGGGCCGAGGCCCTGGAAGACGCGATGCGCACCCAGGCGATGCTCGTCCGGGAGATCGATCATCGCGTCAAGAACTCGCTGCAAACCGTGACGTCCCTTATCGAGATTCAAAGGGCTTCCTCCTCGACAGAGGAAACGCGGCAGGCCCTGGCGACTGCTGGCAGCCGGCTGCGCGCCATTGCCGCCCTGCACAGCCAGCTTCACCTCTCGGCCAACTACGACCTGGTCGAGATGGATCGGTTTCTGGCCCGCCTGGTCGGGAGCTTGCAGGAGGTGCTGCCGGAAAACATCCGGCTCACCCTGCAGTCGGAAGCGCTCGAACTCGACAGCAAGCGGGCCAGCGCGCTCGGCATCATCGTCAACGAACTGGTGACCAACGCGGTCAAGCATGGCTATGACGCCGAGGCGCGCGGCCGCATCGAGATCGGCCTGGCGCGCCAGGACAAGGCCATCTGCCTGCGGGTCGCCGATGACGGCCGCGGGATGGCCGACCGCGCGTCCGGCCCCGGCAGCGGCGGAATAGGGCTCAAGATTGTCGAAGCCAGCACACGGCAGTTGAACGGCCGGCTTGAGCACACCGACCTCTCGCCGGGAACGCAGGTGGCGGTGACGTTCGATCACGAGACATCTCTTTGACCTGCCCGCGATGAAACCCCACATCGTTGGCTGTGTTCATCAAAGAGGCGCAGCCGGCGACAACCGCCTGGGCCGATGCCGGCCGTCGCAAAGGATCTCCACCATGACAATGATTCCTCTGACCCATCGCCGGAGGGTGCCCGCCAGCAGGGCCCTCCCCGCCCGGGGGCTCCCACCCGGGGCGCTGCTGCTCGGCGTCCTGCTGCTGGGGGCCTTCGCCCTCGCCCGGCCGGCGGCATCCCAGCTGATCTGCACCGAGCCCCTGGTGCCGCTATGCGCCACCCAACCGGGGATGATCGCCGACGAGCAGCAGCTGTCGCTCTGTCTGGGGGATCTCGATCGCTACGAAACACAGCTCGGCGACTACGTCACCTGCATCCGCGAGACCGCCGACGCCGCCGAAGGGCGCCGCGCCGCCACCGCGAGCTTCCGCGCCTGCCTGGAGAGCGGGGCAGCGGCCGAAAGCTGCGAGGCCTTGGCGAACTGAGCGCGTTACCTGCGGATTTCTGCCGTGCAGTTGGCTATGCTGTCGTGTCGGTGATCGACGAAGGAGAATGGCGATGAACAAGTACATCATCGAGCGCGATATTCCGAAGGTCGGTACGCTGGAGCGCACGCAGTTGGCGGAAGCGGCGGCGAAGTCGAACGCCGCCCTGCGGGAGATCGGCCCCGACATTCAGTGGGTCGAGAGTTTCGTGGCGGCCGACAAGACCTTCTGCGTCTATCTGGCGAAGGACGAGGCGGTGATCCGGAAGCATGCCGAGATCAGCGGCTTCCCGGCCACCAAGATCACCGCCGTCAGCAAGATGATCGACCCGACGACCGAAAAGCCGAGCTGACGACGGGCAGCGCTTCGCCCCGCCCCGGAGGCCGTGCGGCGGCGCGCGGGAGCGCGCCGCCTCTCAGCCGCGCCGCGCGAGCCGGAAGAAGAGCGCCAGGCCCAGCCCGAAAGCCGCGTGGAGCACGACGCCCTGCTGCACGCCGAGGGCGGTGAAGCCGCCGCCGAGCGGGATGCCCTTCAGCGGGAACACCACGAACCACAACACCACCAGCGGCAGGACGCCGAAGACGAGGCCGCCGCCCAGCCACCCCAGCCACGACGTCAGCCGCCGCTCGACGAAAGAGTAGAGACTCCCCCAGAGCCCGCCGAAGAAGGCAGCCGACACCGTCAGCGGCACGCCAAGGGGCGGCACCGCAGTCATGCTCCAGGGTGGGAAGGGCACGGCGACGCCGGCGGCGTCGTAGAGGGCGATCGCCCCATTGGAGAAGACGAACACGGACGCGAAGCCGGCGAGGAAGCCGACCGCAAGGCGCTTGGCGATCCCGATGGACATCGCGGTTCTCCGGAGCCCGCAGAGGGCCCCAAAACGGCCGATCGCAGAGTCCTATCGGCAATTCGAAAGGCTGGCAATCGACCTCGTGAGGTCGCGCGCCGCCGCCGCGGCTTGCGCCGGCCGAAGGTTGGCGTGTGGGGTTGGGGCAGTGGGGCGAGAGAGGTGGGCTCTGAACCTCCAGGACGGACGGATGGCCAAGCTATCGCGTCGTCGGCAGCGGCTTGTCCACCAGTCTTTCGACGAGACGTCGCAGGTCAGTTGGAGTGGTGTGGCCTGCAAGCACCTCATGATACCCGATGCCCGCGCGTCTAAGCGCCTCCTTCTTGACTGCGTCGCGTGCGGCGGCGGAGCCTTGATGATGTGCGCCGCCCTGATACTCGATCGCATGCCGTGGCAGGCAGTCTTCATCGACGAGAAGCAGGTCGACCCGCTTCGAATTGATGCACCGATAGGCTTCCGTGTTCTGGCTGCGGAGGATTTCACCCAAGGAGACTTGAGCCATCACTTGCCAAGCCGGATGGCACCCGATCACCATGCGATCCAGCTCCTTGAACACTCTCGCTTCGCTCTTGTTCAGAAGTGGCTGAATTGCAAAGTCGGCTGCCATAACGGTCCGTAGTTGGTCCGCGGCGTCAGGCTGTTTCGGCGTCACCGCATCGCGCGTCTCAGACCACGGCCCCCTGGCTCTCGCGCTTCCGCGTGCCTGCGCCTTCCAAGGGCCCTGGTTTCGCTTGCGCCAAGCCTTTCGGCGCATTTGGGCCGCAAAGCGCTCTGCGGCGGCGCCGAGGAAAGCACCGACTGCCAGAACAGCAACGAGCAGGTAAGGCTTTTCGATGAGCGCGATGATCTCAAGCGGCATGACCAAAATCTAGCTATGCAATCTAGAGAAGTCATCATTTGCACTAGAGCCAACTGTGCCGGCGGCGATTGGAGTTGTTAACTACGATGTGACCGCCGCTGGAGCTGACATGGTCGCGTG
>CALOEA010000032.1:0-40502 GCA_942492185.1 uncultured Alphaproteobacteria bacterium | reverse complement strand
CCGGGCAGGTTCAGCGTGCCGTCCTCAAGGCGGCAGATGCCGGCGCCGAGCAGGCCCTCCAGACGGCCGACCTCGTCGGCCAGGGCCTCATTGTGCGCTTTCAGCGTGGCGAGTTCGGCCGACCAGTCGGGCTCGGCCGGCGGTTCCGGCTGTTTCGGATAGAGCAGGACCTCGGGAAGCAGCAGCACGACGAGGATCAGGCCGGCGATGACCGAGGCGATGGCGACCCCCGGCACGATCCGCCGCCCGCGCGGACTGTCCGGAGGAGGGGCGCCAGGCGGCGGGGACCCGCTGGGGGCGGGGCTGCTATTGCGAGGTTCGGCCATGACGGTCACGCACTCCCTGGGCCCCGTGGCAGGCCCGCTGCTCGAGTCTTGTGAGTGATACTACGTCACCAGAGGCCCTGCCATCACCGCGGCAGGCCGGGCAAAAAGCCGGGCCGTTATTGTCGCCGCCGCCCCAGCCGGTGGAACTCCGCGCCCGATCAGTCGGCGATTGCGCATTATTGCCGGTCTAAGCCGGTGTCTCTGCGTAAAGAGTTCAGATCGCGGTGAAAGCAGTCCGGCTTCGGTGCAATTACACTGATTCAGCTGTTATTATGATTGAATGTTGAAACTAACTTGGGCAATTTCTGTTAACTGTTTCGACGGCGGTTAATTCCCTACGGGAGGGACGTTAGGGTCAGGACCCATTAAGTGGGTTCTCAAATCGGCCGCGATCTGATTCAAGCTCCCAAACGATGGGAGTTGTCAGATGACGGATCTGTTCTGGCTGACGGAGCAGCAGTTCGAGCGGCTTGAGGGGTATCTGCCGACCGACACGCGCGGTGTGCCACGGGTCGACGATCGCCGCGTGATCAGCGGTATTGTTCATGTCCTGAAATCAGGTTGCAGATGGAAGGATGCGCCGCGCGACTACGGGCCGCACAAGACACTGTACAATCGGTTCGTGCGCTGGCGCGCAAAGGGTATCTGGCAGGCGACGTTCTACGCCCTGGCCGCGGCTGGCGGCCCACCCGCCGAGGTCCTGCTCGACAGCACGCACGTCAAGGCGCATCGCTCGGCCGCAGGCGGAAAAGGGGGGCGTGCCGCCAAGCCATCGGCGTGAGCCGAGGCGGACGCAACACCAAGGTCCATGCGCTCTGTGATGGATACGGGCGGCCGCTGACCTTCCTGCTGACGGGCGGCAACGCAGCCGACGCGCCGCAGGCTCTCGCCTTGCTCCAGGCCGTGCCCGAAGGCGCCATGGTGCTGGCCGACAAAGCCTATGATGCCGATGCCATCCGCCGCTTCATCGAGAGCCGTGGCGCCGTGCCGAACATCCCCTACAAGACCAACCGTCGCTGGAAGGGCTGCTTCAGCCCCTTCCTCTATCGCGGGCGAAACGCCATCGAGCGCATGTTCTGCCGCCTCAAGGATTTCCGGCGCATCGCCACAAGATACGACAAGCTCGCAGCAAACTTCCTTGCCGCCGTTCAGATCGCAGCCATCATCGCATACTGGTTATGAGTCCTGACCCTAGGATGAGTGTGAGAGGGTGGCGCTCGGCGGCGCCTAGCCCAAGTGACGAGTCATGGACCGAACTTCTCCACCGGGTCATCGACGTGATGGAGGGCGAAGGCTCGCTCACGCAGGAGTACTGGCGTTCGACCGCCGCACGAAACCAGAAAACCAAGGAAATCAACGGCCTGAAGCGGGAGGCGACGAGTCGCCGCCTGCCGCGTGCGGATGCCTACGACCAGGCCCTTCTGGCCCTTCTCCGGCGCCTGCTGGAGAAGCATCCCGAGATCGACCTGCAGGCGGAGGAAGAGCACGCCCTCGGGCCGCAGTCGCCACCGCAACCCAGGCCCGACGCGGTGCAGCGCACGCGCCCCGACGATCCCCTGGCCGAGGCTTTCAGCAAGATTCTCTGGGTTGGCGACGTGCGCCGCAAGCTCCTGCCCGAGGTCTCTCCCTATGACGAATCCTGGGCCATGCTGATGTGCGCCGGGCTGGCCGAGCGCGAGGGCCGCGGCCTTTCGGTCTCGGAGCTCTGCCGGCGCATCGGCTGCGCGCTCGCCACCGGCCAGCGGCGGGTCGATCGCCTGGAACAGCTGGAACTGCTGGAACGCACACCGGACCCCGACGACCTGCGGCGGCATCTGATCCTTCCCACCGACAAGGGGCGGCAGCTGGTCGAGAGCTTCATCGATACGCTGACCGGCAACCGCATCCTGCAGGCCTGAGGCTCCCCGTCGGCGCATCCGCTCCTTCGGCGGCGGGCTGGAAAAGTCCGGGCGCGGCATGCTATGAGCGGCGCGGACCTGACAGGGCGGACCTGCTGGGGGCCTGCCTTTGGCCGTCCTGAGCGGCTGCATCCAAGCAACGACGTGATCCGAGGACGCGCGATGGGCCAGACCGCGACGCAACGAGACCGCCCCGGCGTGCGCGCACCGAAGGTGCCGCGCGTCGGCATCGTCTCGCTCGGCTGCCCGAAGGCGCTGGTCGACAGCGAACGCATCCTCACCCGCCTGAAGGCCGAAGGCTACCAGGTCACCGGCAGCTACGACGACGCCGAGGTGGTGCTGGTGAACACCTGCGGTTTCCTCGACAGCGCCAAACGGGAAAGCCTGGAGGCCATCGGCGAAGCGATGGCGGAAAATGGTCGCGTGATTGTCACCGGCTGTCTCGGCGTCGAGGCCGAGCGCATCCGCGCCGAGCATCCCGGCGTGCTGGCGATCACCGGGCCGCAGCAGTACGAGCAGGTGGTGGAAGCGGTGCATGCCGCGGTGCCGCCGGCGCACGATCCGCTGTTCGACCTGCTGCCGGCCGGCGGCATCAAGCTGACGCCGCGACACTACGCCTACCTGAAGATTTCCGAAGGCTGCAACAACCGCTGCAGCTTCTGCATCATCCCCTCGCTGCGCGGCGACCTGGCGAGCCGGCCGATCCACCATGTGCTGCACGAGGCCGAACGGCTGGTCTCCGCCGGCGTGAAGGAGCTGCTGGTGATCTCGCAGGACACCAGTGCCTACGGCCTCGACCTGAAGTACGCGGCCCATCCCTGGCGCGGTGCCGAGCGTCAGACCCGTTTCCTCGACCTGGCCGAAGCGCTGGGCGAACTCGGTGTCTGGGTGCGGCTGCACTACGTCTATCCCTATCCGCACGTCGACCGCGTGCTGCCGCTGATGGCCGAGGGGCGGGTGCTGCCCTATCTCGACATTCCCTTCCAGCACGCCAGCCCGCGTGTGCTGAAGGCGATGCGCCGGCCGGCGAACCAGGAGCAGGTGCTGGGTCGGCTGGCCGACTGGCGCCGGCAGGTGCCGGACCTGGCGATCCGCTCGACCTTCATCGTCGGCTTCCCCGGCGAAAGCGAGGCCGACTTCACGTTCCTGCTGGACTGGCTGGAGGAGGCCGACCTCGACCGCGTCGGCTGCTTCAAGTACGAGCCGGTGGAGGGCGCCGCCGCCAACGCGCTGCCCGGCGCCGTGCCGGAGCCGGTGAAGGAGGAGCGCTGGCACCGCTTCATGCAGGCGCAGCAGGCGATCAGCGCGCGCCGCCTGGCGGCCAAGGTCGGCCGCCGCTTGCCGGTTATCCTCGACGAGGTGATCGGCACCAAGGCCACCGGACGGACCATGGCCGACGCGCCGGAGATCGACGGCACCGTGGCGCTGAGCGGCGCCCGCGGCCGCTCGCCCGGTGACATCGTCGAGGCCGAGATCACGCGGGCCGGGGACTACGACCTCAGCGGCCGGATCGCCGGATGAGGCGCTTGTCGGCCTGCTCGGCGGTGTCGCGTCGCCGGCTGCTGGCCGGGCTCGCGCTGCTGCCGGCCGTCGGCCTGCTGGCCAGCCTGCCGAAGGCGCTCCGCGCCTCGACGGCCGGGCGGCCGCCCGACGGCGTCTATCCCTATCGCATCGAGCACAGCGAGCACGGCGCGCTCGGCACGCATGTCATCACCATCGAGAGCGACGGCGACGAGCGCCGGGTGACGGTGGAGCGGCGGCTGAAGGTCTCGCGCCTGCTGATCACCGTCTTCCGCGAGGAGACCGAGACCGAGGAGATCTGGCGCCAGGGACGCATGGTCAGCTACCGCCGGCACACCGACGACGGCGACCTGTCCGAGCTGGAGGCGACGGAACAGGGCGGGCAGCTGGTGGCGGTCGGGACGGAGGGGCGCCACGAACTGCCGCTCGGCACCTTCCCGACGCACCCCTGGAATCCGGCGATCGTCCAGGAATCGCTGCTGATGGATACCAACAGCGGCGCCCCGGTCAAGGTGGCCAGCCGGCCCGCCGGCGAGGAGGAACTGGTGATCGGCGGCCGGCGCCTGAAGGCGCAGCGCTGGGAGATGGTCGGCGACCAGGATCGCACGCTCTGGTACGACGACGACGGCCGACTGCTGCGCATGGAGATCCATCGCGACGACGGTGCGACCATCGCCTTCATGCTGCAAGCCATCCCAGGCTAGAGGCGGCTGCCCATTGCCGGCGGGCCGCCGGCCTCCCTAAGCTCGCCTATGGACACGCACGCCGCCGCCGGCCCGGACCTCGGGCTCTACCCGCCCTACGAGCCCTATGCCGTCGGCCGCTTCGCCGTCGAGCCGCCGCATGAGCTCTACCTCGAGCAGGCCGGCAACCCGCAGGGCGTGCCGGTGGTCTTCCTGCACGGCGGGCCCGGCTTCACCTGGTCGGGGCACAACCGGCGCTTCTGCGACCCGGCGCACTACCGCTTCATCGGCTTCGACCAGCGCGGCGCCTGGCGCTCGGCGCCGCTGGGCGAGTGGCGGGGCAATACCACGCAGGCCCTGGTCGCCGACCTGGAGCGGATCCGCGAGGCGCTGGGGATCGAGCGCTGGATCCTGCTCGGTGGCTCCTGGGGGTCGGCCCTGGCCCTGGCCTATGCGCAGGCGCACCGCGAGCGCTGCATCGCGCTGGTGCTCTGGGGCATCTATCTCGGCCTGGAGAGCGAGAACCACTTCAACTACGTCACCAGCCGCAAGATCTTTCCCGAGGCCTGGCAGGCGCTCGCCGACCACCTGAGCGCGGCGGAGCGCGGCGACATCCTGGCGGCCTATGCGGCCCGCATCGACGATGCCGACCCGGCGGTGCACGGCCCGGCGCTGGCGCAGTGGCTGGCGCACAACACCGCGACCGCGAACCTGCGCGCCGTGCCGCCGGAGTTCCTGCGTCCGCTGGGCGACGAGGCGGTGCTGCTGGCCGGCGCGCGAATCGCGCTGCGCTATTTCCGGCAGAGCATCTTCCTGCCCGACGGCGCCCTGCTGGAGCGCGCCGCGGCGCTCGGCACGCTGCCGGGCTGGCTGGTGCACGGCCGCGACGACATGGTCTGCCCGCTGGAGAATGCCTTCGACCTGGCGCGGCGCTGGCCGGGCGCCCGCTACCAGCCGGTGTCGGGCGCCGGTCACCATCCCTTCGAGCCGGGGATCGCCCGCGCGCTGCTGGCGGCCATGGAGGCGGCGAAGGCGCTGGCCTAGGGATGGCCGCTCCGCTGCCGCGACAGCCCGTCGGGTGCCGCGCCCGTGGCGGCGGGCGCGGCAACGGCGGCGGGCCGGCGGCCGTCAGTCGATCGGCGGCCGGACAGCGACCGCCGCCGCCTGGGCGAGGAGCTGCGCCTCGTCGTCGGCGAGGGCACGGCAGAGCTGGCTCAGGGCCTCCTGGTGACGCTCCTCGCGGATCTTCGCGAAGTTGCGCGCCATGTCGAGACAGAGCCGCTGCCGGCCCGGCACCACGTCGCCGGAGGGGATATGCCCCTCCGCCTCCGGTGCCAGACCCTCGAAGAAGTAGGTGACCTCGACGCCCAGCGCCTTGGCCAGTTCGAAGAGGCGGCCGGCCGAGACGCGGTTGATGCCGCGCTCGTACTTGTGGGCCTGTTGATAGGTCACGCCGATCAGATCGGCCAGTTGCTGCTGCGTCAGACCGAGCATGGTGCGGCGGGCGCGGATGCGCTGGCCGACATGACGCTCGATCGACACCGTCTCGCTGCGTTTTGCCAAGGCTCTGGACCCCATGATGATGATGACCAGGAGAGTGATACTTTACGCCGAATACCCGAATAGGGCTCTCATAGTGCGTTAATTCTGCTCGCTGCCGGAGCAATATTCAAGCGGATTAATGAACCTGACAGTTGGGTATACTCGGTTACTCTACTCCTGTTGCGCGTATTCGGTGGGTAAAGCGGCGAACGAAGCGGAAATCGTCGGTTTAACGGCCGCTCGCATCGCCCCGGGAGGCCGCGGTCAGGCGCCGCCGGCGGCGAGCCGGGCACGCTGCCGCAGCAGGGCCAGCACGGCATCGATCAGCGGCGTCTCCTGGCCGGCCAGGTCGCCCAGCTCGGCGACCACGCCGACCAGCGCCTCGGTCTCCATCGGGCGGCCGCGCTCGAGATCCTGCAGCATCGAGGTCTTGTGCTGGCCGAGGTCGGCGGCCCAGCCGATGCGGGTCTCGACGTCGACGCCGAACTTCACTCCCAGGGCCTCGCCGACCCGCTGGGCCTCGCCCATCATGCCGGCCACCAGCCGGTGGGTGCCCGGGTCCTCGGCGATCTCGGCCAGCGTGCCGCCGGTCAGCGCCGAGACCGGGTTGAACGAGAGGTTGCCCCAGAGCTTCACCCAGATGTCGTCGCGGATCTTGGGGCGCACCGGCGCCTTCAGGCCGCTGGCGTTCAGCAGCTGCGAAAGCGCCTGCGCCCGCGCGCTGCGGCTGCCGTCCGGTTCGCCCAGCATGAAGCGGTTGCCATAGCCGTGGCGCACGCGCCCCGGTGCCTCGATCTCGGCCGAGGGATAGACCACGCAGCCCAGGCAGCGCTCCGGCGGGATCAGCCGCCAGAGCCGGCCGCCGGGATCGACCGACTCCAGCGTGCGGCCGTCGAGCGGGCCGCCGTGCCTGTAGAAGTACCACCAGGGAATGCCGTTCTGCGCCGTCACCACCGTGGTGCTCTCCTGCAGCAGCGGCGCCATGGCCTCGGCGATCTCGGTCACCGCCGGCGCCTTCAGGGTGAGCACGACGTAGTCCTGCGGCCCGGCCTCCGCCGGCGTCGCCACGGCGCGCACCGGCAGCGTCACCTCGCGCTCGGCGGAGATGTAGGTCAGGCCCTTTTCCTGCATCGCCTTGAGATGCGGGCCGCGCGCGATCAGCGTGACCTCGGCGCCACCCTCCGCGAGGTGCGCCGCCAGCATGCCGCCGATCGCGCCGGCGCCGTAGATGCAGACCTTCATGGTGCAACGCTCTCCCTCGTCCTTCGCCCTCCCGCTTAACCGGGGGGCTCTTCACGGCCGCTACGCCAGCCCCAGCTTCTTCGCCAGGCCGATGCGTTGCTGCTTGCCGGTCGCACCTTTCGGGATTTCGTCCAGGAAGACCACCTTGCGCGGCACCTTGAAGTCGGCGAGGCGCTTGGCGGCGAAGTCGCGCAGCGCCCGCTCGTCCAGCGCCTCGCCCTCGCGCAGAACCACGGCGCAGGCGACCTCCTCGCCCAGCTTGTCGTGCGGCAGGGCGAAGGTCAGGGCCTCGGCCACCGCCGGATGGTCGAGGATCGCCTCGTCGACCTCGCGCGGGCTCACCTTCTCGCCGCCGCGGTTGATCATCTCCTTCAGCCGGCCGGTGATGGTGAGGTAGCCCTCGGCGTCGAGCGTGCCCTGGTCGCCGGTGCGGAACCAGGGATAGGGCACCTCGGGACGCGCGATGAAGGACTCGGCGTTGGCCTTGGGATTGTTCTCGTAGCCCGGCGTCACGTTGGGGCCGCGAATGACGATCTCGCCGATCGACGCCGCCTCGGTGACAGCAGCGCCCGGCGGTCAGCATGATCGCCACCTCCGGGCCGGCCGCGATGCCGACCGAGCCGGGCTTGCGCATGCCGGCGGCAGGCGGTTGCTGGCCATCTGGTGGCCGCCTCGGTCATGCCGTAGGACTCGATCACCGGGCAGTCGAACAGCGCCTCCAGCCCGCGCATCACCTGCGGCGGCAGCGAGGCGGAGGAGGAGCGGATGAAGCGCAGCCCGGCCGCCTTGGCGGCGGCCTCCTGCCGCTGGGCGCGCGACAGGATCGCCTGGTGCATGGTCGGCACGGCGGTGTACCAGGTCGGCTTGGCCTCGGCCAGCCAGGCCATGAAGCGCAGCGCGTTGAAGCCCTGGCTGGCCCAGAGCGAGCCGCCGGCCTTGACGGTCGCGAGCGTCGCCGCCACCAGCCCGTGGATGTGGAACAGCGGCATGATGTTGAGGCAGCGGTCGGCCGGCGTCAGGCCGAGCGCGGCGCCGATGTTGCCGGCCGAGGTCAGCAGGTTCAGCTGCGTCAGCGGCACGATCTTCGGCCGCGAGGTGGTGCCGGAGGTGTGCAGGATCAGCGCCTGGTCGGCGGCCGTGCCGGGGCCGCCGTCGTCCAGCGACAGCTCCGCGCCGGCCGGGTGCGCCACTTCCAGCGCAAAGTCGCCGGCGGCCCGGCCGGTCTCGCTCAGCTCCAGCACCGCCAGCCCCAGGCGCTCGGCCTCGCCGCGCGCCGGCGTGTCGCTGCCGGCCGGCAGGATCAGCGCCTTGGCGCCGAGATCGTCGAGATAGAAGGCGAACTCCTCGGCCTTGTAGGCCGGGTTCAGCGGGCAGGTGGTGGCGCCGCTGGCGACCGCCAGGAAGGCGGCGGCCATCGCCGGGCCGTTCGGCAGCACGATGGCGACGCGGTCGCCCCGCCCGATGCCGAGCTCGTTCAGCTCGGCCAGCGTGCGCCGGGCGAGCGTCGCGAGCGCGCCGTAGGTCAGCGGCGGCGCCCCGGCGCCCAGCAGCGCCGGCGCCTCGGCCGGCTGGCCCTCGATGGTGGAAAGCAGGCTGTCGCCCCTGGGCATGGGTCCTCCCCTTGTCGCTCCGGCGGCTCTGCGGCCGCTTGCGGATCTCACCCTGTCTCGTGTCGTCCCGGCCGGAGAGCCGCGGCCCGGATGCGGATCGGCGCCGGCGGAAAGAGCAGGGGTCCCGGGCGGGCGCGGTTCAGCCGCGCGGGACCGGCCCTCACTCCCCCTTGCGGCCGCGCGCCAGCGTGTCGAGCTGGGCCTTCAGCTGATCGACCTGGGCGCGCAGGCGCTCCAGATCCTCCGGCGTCTGCGGCGGCGCCGGCGCCTTGCCCGCGGCCCCGGCGGCGTTGCCGCCCGGCGCGGTGCCGGACGTGGCGCCCGGCAGCCCGCCGGGGAAGGGCGACCACATCTTCACCGCCTGCTCGAAGAGCGCCATGTTCTGCTTGCCCATCTCCTCCAGGTTCCCGAAGGGGAAGAAGTTTCCCATGGTCTCCTGCATGGTGCTGCGCAGCCGTTCCTGGTTCTGCGAGAAGGCCTCCATCATGTGCTCCAGGTAGCGCGGCACCAGGAACTTCATGTTGTCGCCGTAGAAGCCGATGAGCTGGCGCAGGAAGTTGATCGGCAGCAGGTTCTGCCCGCCCTTGCCCTCTTCCTCGACGATGATCTGGGTCAGGACCGAGCGGGTGATGTCCTCGCCGGTCTTGGCGTCGTAGACCGTGAAGTCGACGTCTTCCTGCACCATGTGGCAGAGATGGTCGAGCGTCACGTAGGAACTGGTCGCCGTGTTGTAGAGCCGCCGGTTGGCGTACTTCTTGATGATGACCGGCGTGCCCTTCTGGGCCTTCGTGTCCTCCGCCAAGGGCTCTGTTCCTTAATGGTTGTTCCGCTCGCCGCGGGGCCGTCCAGGATATTGTGCGCCGCACTAGCGGGTGTCAATTGCAGGGCGGCGGCCTCCCCCAAACGCCCGCGCAGCGGCCGCTCGCCCGCCGCGTGCCGCGCGCCGTTGTCACCGCCGCCCGCCGCATGCGACAGTCGCCGCGGCATTTCGGGGGCAGGATGAGCGACGGGCGCAAGCAGACGGACGACGCCGAGGCGGCGGAGCTGGCGCGCCGCTTCCTCGACCTCTGGCAGGAGAGCGTCGCCGGCCTGGCCGAGGACCCGCGCTGGGCGGAGTCCTGGCAGCGGCTGCTGGCGCCCTGGAGCGCGGCGCTGCCGGGCATGGCGAACGGGCTGCTGAGCGGCGGCCTCGCCGCCGCGTCGGGCGCCTGGCCGCAGGTGCTGGCGGCGCTCTTCGCCGGCCGGATGCCGCCGGTACCGCCGGTACCGGGAGCGCGGCCGCAAGGCCCGGCGAGCGGGGGAGGACGGGATGACGCGACGGCAGGCGGGCGAGGCGGCGCAGCCGCGGCAGGGCAAACGCCTGGGGCCGCGCCCGCTGCCGCTGCACCTGCTGGCAGCGACGCTCGCGTGGCGGAGCTCGAAGCTCGCCTGGCCGCTCTTGAGGCAGGGCTGGCCGGCAAGCCCCGGCGCAAGACCGGGGCCAAACCCAAAGCCGGACCCAAGCGCCGGCCTGCCGCCGAACCCGCTGCTGAGCCTGCTGCACAATCCGCCCTTCGCGGCGCTGGCGCAAAGCGCCGCCGCCCTGCCGCCGGAAAGCCTGGAGCGCGCACTCGAGGCTGAGATCGCCGGCCGCGCGCGCCGCCTGCTCGACGGCATCGAGACCTATCAGGCGCATCCCTACCGCCGCGCGCTCAAGGACCCGCCGGCGCTCTGGCAGGAGGGCACCACCCGCCTGCTCGACTATCGCGGCGTCGGCGAGAGCGGACCGGTCGCCGAGGCCGCCGGCCCGCCGATCCTGCTCATCCCCTCGCTGGTCAACCGCGGCTACATCCTCGACTTGATGCCCGGCCGCTCCTTCGCCCGCTGGCTGGCCGCGCCGGCCGGCGGCGGCCTGCGGCCCTTCCTGCTCGACTGGGGCGCCCCCGGCGAGACCGAACGCGGCTTCAGCCTGACCGACTACGTCTGCGGCCGGCTGGAGACCGCGCTGGAGCGGGTGCGCGCCGAGACCGGCCAGGCGCCGCTGGTGCTGGGCTACTGCATGGGTGGCCTGCTGGCGCTGGCGCTGGCGCTGCGCCGGCAGGAGGAGATCGCCGGCCTCATCCTGCTGGCCACCCCCTGGGATTTCCACGCCGAGGCGCCGGAGGGGGCCGCCGCCGCCGCCGACCCGGCGCGGCTCTCGACCGAGACCCGGGCGCGCCGCCTCGCCGCCCTGCTGCTGCCGCTCGCGCCGCTGCTGGAGGGCTACGGCGCCCTGCCGGCCGACGTGGTGCAGGGGCTCTTCTCGCTGCTCGACCCGCTGACCGCGGTGAAGAAGTTCTTGTCCTTTGCCCGCCTCGACCCTGCCAGCGCCAAGGCCGCGGCCTTCGTCGCCCTGGAGGACTGGCTGAACGACGGCGTCGCCCTGGCCGCCCCGGTGGCGCGCGAGGCGCTGGGCGGCTGGTACGGCGAGAACAGCCCGGCGAGGGGCGCCTGGCGCATCGCCGGCCGCGTCGTCGATCCGACCGCCTTCCGCAAGCCCGCCCTGGTCATCGTGCCCAGCGCCGACCGCATCGTGCCGCCGGCCAGCGCCCTGGCGCTGGCGCGGGCGATCCCGGGCGCGCGGGTCGAGGTGCCGGCGCTCGGACACATCGGCATGATGGTGAGTGGGGGGGCAAGGGAGAAGGTGTGGGGGAGAGTCGGGTAGTTGAGAGTACGGCTACACAGCGTGCCTGCGCCCATACCAGTTCCTGCGGTCAATCACAGTTCTCAGATCCCACATCTCGCCCTCTTTCCGAGGGAACCTAGTATTGATCAGGGAAACAGGCGCTTGCGCGACCCTCTCAATCTCTTCGACAAATTTGATTGTATTCTCTTCGAGTTGCTCAAATCTTCTAGCTTCTTGATTCTTCGCTGACATATAATCAGCGAAAGTTAGGACGATATCAGTAGGATTGTTTAGAACGCATGATTTTCTCAACAACTCCCAATCAAACAATCCTACCCGCCGATTGCGCTTTGTAGTAGATGTTTTCTCGTTTCTTAACACATTTCCCGCATCAAGGCCTGCGCTTCGCGATATCTCTGCAAAACTCGTTTCATGCTTCAAGTATCCAGAAGTGCCGTTCTCTACGCCTCCCTCAGGGTTTCCTACCCGAATCGGGGTGGATCTCACGACCAAGATAATCCGTCGAACACGCCCAGGAGAAATACCTGCCTCGGCTAAGCAACCGGCGACATTAGTGTCGCGAGACGTGACATACGGATATCTCCCATGGAAAAGGCTAAGTCCACTGCCTTGTGTCCCTTCAAGTAACACAGAGTGGCCCCTACTGTACGCGTCTTCAAGAATTCGGACAGCCTCTCCCCGGTAGGGGGCGGTCTCTCCAACCTATGGTTTAAGGCTAGGTATATCTCTCGCTAATCGGGTGGAGGAAGATCTCTCTAAAATGCGGCGAGCCGCTGCTGCACCTCCGCCTCTTCCAGTCGAGCCTATACCGGCGACGAGGCCTAGTTCTCGTCTTCTATCGTCCTCCCCAATGATCATCGCTTGCGGATCGATGAAAAGCCTCTCAGGGGGAACTGCGCATTCTCCGATTTCCTTAAGCAACTCAGCTTCATTTATTGTCATTCCCGGTCCAAGCAAGATCCGAGCATCTGTATCTTTGCTGCCGGATGGAAGATGATGATAAGTGTAGACACCAGATTCACTTGAGACGGTATGCCCTGCGTTTGGCCCCCCAACCCTGACAAGGACATCGTACTCGCGGGCCAGATAGGCCGCTATGTGCCCTTTACCCTCGCTGCCGTATTGGCCGCCAATAATAACGTCAACGCACCGGAGGCTATGAGGAGAATACAATCCAAGGTGAGCTGTTACTCTAACAAAAACATCCCCGCTATCTGCACGGCCGGTGTTGATTCTCACATCGGCATCAGCTTTAAATTTATCTATGTCCTTCTCCGTCTTAATGTAGTCAGCTGCAGTATAACTGATGTCTTCTTTTGTTGTTATGCGTTTTATCTCAAATCTTTTCTCTAGTATTTCGCTTGGTGCGTAAAGATGCACATGTACGACGCGCACTTTTTTCTGCCGACGAAACCACTGTAATTGCTCGCTTGTTCGGACACTGTCAATCACCCACTGAGAATGTTGTGTATTCTCCACCCAATGCATCGCTGCCTTAAACAGCCACGAACTCTTTGTTTGATCGTCAGCCCGATCACCAATCGCTTGTAACGCTCGCCGATCAACGTTCGCTTTTATCGCCGAGACATCCTTGAGTAAGTCTGTGGATTTGAGGAGGCGATAGTTGTATTCAGCTTCCAGCCGTTTGGCTAGGTCAGATTTTCCCGCGCAGGTCCGACCACTGATAAGAACTACGGTCTTCATATCCGCTCCTTAATAATGGCCAGGATGTCCTCTGCGAGCTGTCGACAGTTTTTGGTCCCGGAATCGAGTCGCAAATCTGCCTCGTTAGCTAATTCTCGAGCGTTCCTCTCATTTGGATGATTGATCGCTTCTTCGTAGCTGATCCCTTCGTCGTGAGATCGGGTCCTAGCTAAGAATCTGCGCTTAAGAATGATGTCATGCGCAGAAATATGCGTGTGAACAACGCGTCTTCGAAAAAACGTCCGAAAGTGCTCAATCTGCTTCTTCTTTCGAACGCTGTCGAGGAGCCATCGTTGTGATGGATCTGCAGCATCTATTTGTGGCTTGGCTACATTTTCGATGAGCCACATGAAATCTGTCTCTTGGTCGAGTAGGTCGCCCAGCTCTTGTAAATCCCTTCGCGTGCCTTCTAAGCCTCTAGAAGTCGCAACTTCTCGCAAGTAATTTCCACTTGATATCCTCTTAAATTCATGGTTGACAACAAGTTCTTCGCTGAGATCTGATTTGCCACACGCTATTGGACCGCTTAGAAGAACAACCGTCATTTAATAACTTTCTTAAGTCTGTCAAACTCAAGTCCGCTACCTTTCCAGTTCTCCTCCGCGAGTGCCCTCTCTACAAAATGCTGCACAGCTTCTCTGTGCTCGGCAACCTCGGGATATTGGCCCGGCGGTGTCTCTAAGCGCACCTCCCAGGAAGAGTGCACGGCACACAAAATCGCACTCACCAAAGTGTAGTCGGCTGCCGAGAAGCATATAATTCTAGTCCGATTGTCTAAATCAAGATCCCCCTCTATCATTATCTCTATCATAGTCCCTTTTGGGAGGTGATGTTCGAGCATTGATTTTTTGTCTTTAATGGTGCGGGCAATAGGTATTTGTTTATCTCCATAGTATCTTCCGTTTGTCGAGCAAGGGGTAAATCCAATCTTGCCCTCTCGGCGCAATTTCCTTGTCATTGCTACATTGTAGCGGCAGAGCGAGTACTCCCTGGCCTCGACCTGATCGCTTGGCACTCTTACGCCTATATGAGGGAAACCGGCCGCGAGCTTTGCGGCGAGAATTCGAGGCGTGGGATCGATTGTGAGGAAGGTGCAATCGCCAAAGCCTCTAGAGGTATCGCTGCGACAGGACATCGACCGAAAGTGAGTCGAACCGAACCCTTCCGCCAGCAAAGTCGGTTTCGACTTCAGCTTTTTAGATCGAGCGATAAATGGCAGATAGTGGAGCGGGGCGTAGTGGTGGACGACCTGCACACCGCCTTGTGATAGCACCAGCATCAGCCTGCTCCACTATGGAGTTTGCATAGTGCAATCGAGCCACCTCGATTGCAACCTGCACTAGGGAGGCGGCGATGGCTGATACGAGAGCATTGCCCTGCTGTAGCCGAAGACTGGAAGGCAGGTTAGCTTTTGATCCTCTACGCTACGTGTTCCGGTTACTACCTACAGCTTCACGCGCATGCTCGGCTGCTCACGAGCTAGGTTTCTGGGGAAGTTCCGCCGCCTTCGCCAATCTCCTCACCCCCTCCGCCAGCTTCTCCGGCGGGTTCAGCGTGAAGTTCAGCCGGATCGCCCGGCGGTAGGTCCCTTCCGGATCGAACACGCTGCTCGGCGAGACGCAGACCTTGTGCTCCAGCGCCGCCTGCAGCAGCCGGTCCGTATCCATCGCCGGGTCCTTGGCCACCGCCCAGACGAACATGCCGCCGACCGGCACCTCCCAGTCGAACCAGGGCGCGAGGTGCTCGGCCAGGGCGGCGCAGAGCGCGTCGCGGCGGGCGCGATAGGTCGCCAGCACCGTCGGCAGGATCCGCTCCGCCAGGCCGCCCTGCAGCGCGTCCAGCGCGATGCGCTGGCTGAGGCCGCTGGTGCACATGTCGGAGCCCTGCTTGGCGATGGTCATGGCCTCGATCATCGCCGGCGCCGCGATCACCCAGCCGACGCGCAGGCCCGGCGCCACCTCCTTGGAGAGCGTGCCCATGTAGACCACCGGGCCGGCGTAGGGCTGGCCGGCGGCGGCCGGCGCGTGGGCGCCGGCCAGCGTCAGCATGCGCGGCAGCGGCGGGCCGTCGTAGTAGAGCGTGCCGTAGGGGTCGTCCTCGACCAGCCAAGTGCCGGTCGCCTCGGCCGCCTCGACCAGCGCCAGGCGGCGGGCGGTGTCGACCAGCCGGCCGGTGGGGTTGGAGAAGTTCGGCACGCTGTAGGCGAACTGCGCGCCGGCGAGCGCCGCCCGCGGGTCGAAGTCGTTGGCCTCGGGCCGCATCGGGCGAAAGCGCGGCGCGCGCGGCCGCCAGGCGTCGAGCGCGCCGAGATAGGCCGGGGTCTGCGCGGCGACCAGCCCGCCCTCGTCGAGCAGCACCTTGCCGACGAGGTCGAGCGCCTGCATGCCGCCGCTGACGATCAGCACGTTGGCGCGCGCCAGGTTGAGGCCGGGCGCGTCGTAGCGCGCGGCGATCAGGTCGCGCAGCGCCGGCAGGCCCTCGATCGGCGCGTAGTTCAGCGCGTCGCCGGGATGGGCGGAGACCGCCCGCTCGGCCAGTGCCGCCAGCTCGGCGACCGGGTAGGTCGCCGCCTCCGGCAGGCCGCCGGCCAGGTTGATCAGGCCGGGGATCTGCCCGGCCGCCAGGAACATGCGGGTGATGTCGTTGGTGCCGCCCAGCCAGCGGGCGAAGGCGGGGCGGGTCGCGGTGGCCATGGCGGTTCCTTGCGGCGCGTGTGCGGGGGATTGCGGAGGAGAATAGCACCGCGCGGCGGAGCGAGTCCGTGCAGAGCGCTTTGCCAGGCGGCCGTTCGGCGGCAGAATTCCCTCCCGTCTCGCCATTCCTTGGAGAAAAGCGCTCATGCACCAGCTCGACGCCATCGACCGCCGCATCGTCGCCGCGCTGCAGGCCAACGGCCGTATCTCCACCCTGGAGCTGGCGGAGAGCGTCGGCCTCTCGCCGACGCCCTGCAGCCGGCGGGTGAAGCGGCTGGAGGAGAGCGGCGTCATCGAGGGCTATACGGCGCGGATCAACCCGGCGGCGCTGGGGCTCAACATCTGCGTCATGGTCTCGGTGCGCCTGGCGCAGCATGGGCCGGAGGGCGGGCGGCAGTTCCTCGAGGCGATCGCGGCGCGCCCGGAGATCACCGAGTGCCTGCTGGTCACCGGCAACGTCGACTATCTTTTGCGCGTCTGGGTGACCGACATCGACGCGCTGCGCCACTTCATCGGCGACGTGCTGCAGTCGATCCCGGCAGTGGCCGACACCTCGACCATGGTGATCCTCAACATGACGGAGGGCGGCAGCCTGGTGACCGGGGTCGGGCGGTAGTGGGGGCGAGCCCTCCCCCTTCACGGGGGAGGGTTGGGTGGGGGCGGTGCGGCTGCGGCGGCTCGCGCTGCCGGCGACGTCCTAACCGCCCCCCACCCCAACCCACCCCCGCAAGGGGGGAGGGGGCAGGAGGATAGGGGGCGAGAGGGACGGGGAATGACATGAGCCGGGTGCCGGGAAAGCCCTCCCCCTTCACGGGGGAGGGTTGGGTGGGGGCGGTGCGGCTGCGGCGGTTCGCGCTGGCGGCGACGTCCTAACCACCCCCCCCCCCCACCCTCCCCCCGCAAGGGGGGAGGGGGAAGGTGGACGAGGGGATCGGGCACGGGAGCAACCGCCCCAGACTGCGTCCCCCGCATGGCAGCCGCCTCCGCCTTGCCCCCCGCCACCCTCAGCGCCTATCTTTCCTCCATGCTGCAGTGCCGCAAAAAGCGGCGTCCTGAAACAAGTCCGGAGGATCGTCCCCATGGCCGCCAGCGCCACCGACGTCGTCATCGTCTCCGCCGCCCGCACGCCGGTCGGCTCCTTCCTCGGCGCGCTCTCCAGCGTCGCCGCCTCCGACCTCGGCGCCGCCGCCATCATGGGCGCGCTGGAGCGGGCCAAGCTGGAGGGCGGCGAGGTCGACGAGGCGATTCTCGGCCAGATCCTCACCGCCGGCGCCGGGCAGAATCCGGCCCGCCAGGCGGCGATGGCCGCCGGCCTGCCGCAGGAGAAGACGGCGATCCAGATCAACCAGCTCTGCGGCTCCGGCCTGCGCGCCGTCGCCATGGGCTTCCAGGCGATCAAGGTCGGCGACGCCGGCATCGTGGTCGCCGGCGGCCAGGAGTCGATGAGCCAGGCGCCGCACTGCGCCAACCTGCGCAACGGCCAGAAGATGGGCGACCTCTCCTTCGTCGACACCATGATCAAGGACGGCCTGTGGGACGCCTTCCACGGCTATCACATGGGCAACACGGCGGAGAACGTCGCCGCCAAGTGGCAGCTGACCCGCGAGGAGCAGGACGCCTTCGCCGCCGCCAGCCAGCAGAAGGCTGAGGCGGCGGTGACCTCCGGCCGTTTCAAGGACGAGATCGTCCCGGTGACCGTGAAGGGCCGCAAGGGCGATACCGTGGTCGACACCGACGAGTATCCGAAGTTCGGCACCACGGCCGAGACCCTGGCGAAGCTGCGCGCCGCCTTCCAGAAGGACGGCACCGTGACCGCCGGCAATGCCTCCGGGCTCAACGACGGCGCCGCCGCGGTGGTGCTGATGAGCGCCGCCGAGGCCGAGAAGCGCGGCCTGACGCCGCTGGCGCGCATCGTCTCCTGGGCCACCTGCGGCGTCGATCCGGCGATCATGGGCACCGGCCCGATCCCGGCCTCGCGCAAGGCGCTGGAGAAGGCCGGCTGGAAGATCGAGGACCTCGACCTGATCGAGGCCAACGAGGCCTTCGCCGCGCAGGCCCTGGCGGTGAACAAGGACCTCGGCTGGGATACCGGCAAGGTGAACGTGAACGGCGGCGCCATCGCGCTCGGCCACCCGATCGGCGCCTCGGGCGCGCGGGTCTTCGTGACGCTGCTGCACGAGATGCAGAAGCGCGACGCCAAGAAGGGCCTCGCCACGCTCTGCATCGGCGGCGGCATGGGCATCGCCCTGACGGTGGAGCGCTAACCTTTCCGTTCGCCCGGCGCCTCTACTGCGTCTACCTGCTCGCCAGCGGGCGGAACGGCACGCTCTACGTCGGCGTCACCAATGACCTGGCCCGCCGGGTCTGGCAGCACCGGCAGAAGGCCGTCCCGGGCTTCACCGCCAGTCATGGGGTCGCGCGTCTCGTCTGGTTCGAAGCGCACGACGAGATCGAGCCGGCGATCCTGCGCGAAAAGCGGATCAAGCGCTGGCGCCGCGCCTGGAAGCTCGCGCTGATCGAGCGTGATAACCCCGACTGGCGCGACCTCTACGAGGACCTGACCCCCTGACGCCCGCGTCCTGTCGTCCCGGCCGGAGAGCCGGGACCCAGGTCGGGAGGGGCGCGGAGCCTACAAGAAGCCCTAGATCCCGGACAGGCGCTGCCGCGCCTTCCGGGATGACATGGTGGGGTCCGTCGGCCCGGCCGGAGCGCCGGGACCCGGGTCGGGAGGGGGGCGCCCCCTCGGCTGCGCGGGGCATCGCGCCAGCCTCTGGTCAAGCGGCTCCCATCCTTTTTGTCGCCGCGGTTGTGCCGCGGCCCTTCCACGACGCCGCCACTTTCGGCATAATCCGCTGACAACGCTTTGCTTTTCTGCCCGATTATGGTCGGGCCCGGGGAGGGGACGATGCGGAGCTGCCGCAGGGCGCTGGTGCCGGGGCTGACGGCCGGACTGCTGGCCGCGGTGCTGGCGGCAGGGCTCGCCGCCGGGCCGGCCGCAGCCGATGCCGACCCCGGCTACGGCAGCCCGCCGACCGACGTCGTCCTGCCGGTCTTCGAGCCGGTGGTCATCTCCAGCCAGGGCCTGCAGGGCGGCGGCCTAGCGGTACCCTCGACGCCGAGCCCGCAACCGGCACCCGCACCGCTGGCACCCGCACCGCTGGCGACCGTCCAGCCGCCCCCCCAGCCGGTCGCTCCGCAGCCGGTCGCTCCACAGCCGGTCGCCACCTTGGCAGCGCCAGCCGAGCCTGCGGCGGTGCCGCCGCCGCTGATCGTGGTGCCGGCCTCCGTGGTGACGACGGCGGTGCCGCAGGCCACCGCGCCGCAGCCCGCCATCGCCCCCGTGCCCGCCCCGGCACCCGTTCCCGCACCCGCCCCCGCAGCCGCTGCGGGAGCGCCGCCGGGCGCGACGCCGCAGTCGCTGCTGCCGACCAGCTTCGCCGCGCCGGCCTGCCCCTGCGAGAGCGACCTGATCGCCGCCGCCGGCTTTCCGCCCAGCCAGGTCGGCTACCTTGTCTTCGACCCGGCGAACGGCGCGGTCGTCGCCAGCCTGAACCCCGACCAGGGCTTCATTCCGGCCTCGGTGCAGAAGGTGCCGACCATGCTGGCCGGCCTGTCGCTGCTGGGGCCGGACTACCGCTTCGAGACCGAGGTGCTTGGGAGCGGCGCGCTGAAGGCCGGCCGGCTGGAGGGCGACCTCTACCTGAAGGGCGGCGGCGACCCCTTCCTGACCACCGACGACGTGCTGAACTTCGTGCTGGCGCTGAAGGACCAGGGGCTGGGCGAGGTCGCCGGGCAGTTCTACTACGACGACACCGCCATGCCGGAGCTCACCGAGATCAATCCGCTGCAGCCGGTGGCGGTCTCCTACAACCCCGGCCTCTCGGCCTTGACGGTGAACTTCAACATCGTCGAGGTCTCCTGGGCACGGGCGCCGGGCACCGGCGAGCTCACCGGCTTCGCGCTCTCGCGCTCCGACACGCTCGACGTCGCCGCCGAGGCGATCTCCTTCCAGCCGATGCCGCAGGCGCTCTCGAAGAAGATCCCCTTCCTGCTCGACCGCGCCGCCGCCGCCGAGGGCAAGAGCAACATCGGCGGCGAGACGCTGGTCGGCGAGCGCTGGCTGCTGTCGCCGACCCTGCCGAAGGAGGGCGAGGCCCGCCTGCCGGTGAAGTCGCCGGGGCTCAACGCGGCGATGATCTTCCGCCGGCTGGCGGCCGACAACGGCATCGCCCTGCCGCTGCCGCTGCCGGCCACCGCGCCGGCGGGCATGAAGCTGCTGGGCTCGCACAGCTCGGTCGCGCTCGACCGCATCGCGCAGCTGGTGCTGCGCTATTCCAACAACCTCTCGGCCGAGCTGGTCGGCCTCACCGCCTCGCGCCGCCTCGGCGTCGCCGCGGCCGACCTGGAGCACTCCGGCCAGCTGCTGACCGGCTGGCTGCAGCAGCAGATCCCGACGGTCGACTGGACGGGCTTCCGCGCCGTCAACCACTCCGGCCTCTCCAGCGATTCGCGCATGACGCCGCGCCAGGCGATGGCGATCCTGCAGTACGCCTGGCGGGTGCGCGGCGAGTCCTTCGATCTCTACGCGCTGCTGGCGCCGGTGCGCTGGAGCGACGACCTGAACGAGGATCGCGGCGTGGAGGACACCGAGCTGTCGGTGCGCGCCAAGTCCGGCACGCTGTGGTACTCGCGCGCGCTGGTCGGCTACATCCTGACGGCTAACGGCCGCACCCTGGGCTTCGCGGTCTTCATCGGCGACCAGGAGAAGCGCAGCCAGCTCGACGCCACCATGAACGTCGACGAGCTGGCCGAGGTGCCGGGCGCGCGCGCCTGGATGAAGCGCGCCAAGGAGCTGGAAAAGTCCCTCGTGACCCGCTGGGCGAAGGGCTACTGACGCCGCCGGCCAGGGCCGCCGCGCGGCGCGGGCGGCGGCGGTGCCGAGCGGAAATTGCCGGCGGAACCGCCCGGAGTCTCCCCGCCGCCCCTTGGACTCGTTCCCGCCGTCTGTTTCTATAGACGGCAAGAGCGCCCGCGGGCGTCCGGGAAAAAAGCAGCGGCAGGGAGTAGCGCACATGGCACGTTTGGCATTGGTGACCGGCGGCACGCGCGGCATCGGCGAAGCCATCTCGGTGGCACTGAAGGACGCCGGCCACAGGGTGGTGGCGAACTACGGCGGCAATGACGAGGCGGCCAAGGCCTTCACCGCGCGCACCGGCATTCCGGCCATGAAGTTCGACGTCTCCGACTTCGCGGCGGTGCAGGCGGCGGTGGCGAAGATCGTCGAGGAGCACGGGCCGATCGACATCCTGGTCAACAATGCCGGCATCACCCGCGACGGCACGCTGCACCGCATGAGCCAGGAGGCCTGGCAGGCGGTGATCGACACCAACCTCGGCTCCTGCTTCAACCTCTGCCGCGCGGTGATCGATTCCATGCGGCAGCGCAAGTACGGCCGCGTCGTCAACATCGGCTCGATCAACGGCCAGGCCGGGCAGTACGGACAGGTGAACTACGCTGCCGCCAAGTCCGGCATCCACGGCTTCACCAAGGCGCTGGCGCAGGAAGGCGCCGGCGTCGGCATCACGGTGAACGCCATCGCGCCGGGCTATATCGACACCGACATGGTGCGCGCCGTGCCGCCCGAGGTGCTGGAGAAGATCGTCGCCAAGGTGCCGGTGAAGCGCCTCGGCAAGGCCGAGGAGATCGCCCGCGGCGTGGTCTTCCTGGTGGCCGAGGACGCCGGCTTCGTCACCGGCTCCACCCTTTCGATCAACGGCGGCCAGCACATGTACTGACGCCTCCCTTCTCCCGCCGCGGGGGAGAGGGCCTTACCGGGAGTTCCCCATGTCCACCGTCCATCTCGTCACCGACGAGGCCGCCGGCCCGGCGGTGCGCGCCGTCTTCGACGACATCCGCGCCACCCGCAAGACCGACTTCATCAACAACTTCTGGCGCGCGCTGGCGAACCACCCGGCGACGCTGGAGCGCACCTGGCGGAGCCTGAAGCAGGTGATGGCGCCGGGCGCGCTCGACCCGCTGGTGAAGGAGCTGCTCTATGTCGCCGTCTCGGCGACCAACGGCTGCGAATACTGCATCCGCTCCCACACCGCCGCGGCCCGGGCCAAGGGCATGAGCGAGGAGATGCTGGGCGAGCTGCTCGCCGTGGTCGGCATGGCCAACGAGACCAATGCCCTGGCCACGACGCTGCAGGTCCCGGTGGACGAGGTCTTCACCGGCCCGCCGGCCGCCGTCGCGGCGAAGCAGCGCAAGGGCAAGGTGGGGAAAAAGCCCGGCAAGGCGAAGAAGAAGAAGGGCTAGCGTCGCCCCGCTGCGGCGGCGCCCTCAGACCTGCCCGGTCTCGATGATCTCAAGCAGGGCCGTCAGCACCACGTTGGCGGCGACGGCGGCCAGGATCATGCCCATCACCCGGCTCACGATGGCGGAGCCGGCATGGCCGATCAGCCGGATCAGGGGATCCGCCAGCCGCATCAGCAGATAGGCGACGGCGATCACCACCAGCATCACCGCGCCGGTCTCGGCCTGCTCGACGGCACCGAAGTGGTCGTTGTCGGTCAGGACGACGATGGCGAGCATCGCCCCGGGCGAGGCCAGGGAGGGGACCGCGAGCGGGAACACGCCGGGCGCGGGGGCGGGCTGTCCCGCCGCGCTGTCGGCCTCCGTGCTGCGCTGGTCGGCCGCCGCCTTGGGCTCCCCGAAGATCATCGTCAGCGCGAAGAGGAAGAGGACGATGCCGCCGGCGACCTGGAAGGCGTGCAGGCTGATCCCGAGGGCGTCGTTCAGCAGCTGACCGAAGACCAGAAAGAAGATCAGCACCCCGGCGCTGACCAGGGCCGCCTGCAGGGCGGTCTTGCGTCGTGCAGCGGCGGTCATCCCGGCGGTGACCGCGACGAAGACCGGTACCGTGCCGATCGGGTCGATGACGACCCAGAGCGTGACGAATTTCTCGACGAGGTCCTGCATCTCGCTCCACCGCCGCGCTGTTCCAGTTTTCCCGGGGCGACCCTAGGGCGCGAAGGGCGCTTCGCCAAGCATCGCGCTTGGGAATCGAGTGCGGCTCAGTCCTCAGGCGCTTCCTCGTCGTCGAGAGATTTCTGCACCGCCTCGAGCGCGGTCTTCCAATAGGCCTGGATGGTGCCGGCAGTCGGGCGCTTCACGCGGAAGGGCGAGCGCTTCAATTCGTCGGCCGGAGTCCAGGTGCGCTGCCGCAGGTCCCAGATCGCGTCCTGCAGCGCTTCCCAGGCCTCCGCCGCCCGCGCTGGCTCGCCCATCTTCTGGAGCACGGCCGCCAGGGCGGCGCAGGCGTCGTAGTCATGCGGCTGATTCAGCTTCTTGGGGTTGGGCACGACCAACTCGAGGTCCTGGCGCGCCTCGACGAGGGCCAGCGATTCGCCCTTCGGATCGTTGGCCGCATGGGCCAAAGCCGCATCGGCGAAACGGGTCCAGCCGCGCACCCAGTAGAACCACTCCGGCACAGTCCGGCCAAGCCGTGACATCTCGGCGAAGGCGGCCTTGATGGCGCCGCGGTAGCTCTTCAGTGTCGTGTCGTTTCCAGGCATGCCGAGATAGACGTAGAAGTCGGCCGCCTCGGCGAGCAGGCCGGCATCGAAGGAGTTGCCGTCGCCGTCCTTCAGATCCAGCGCGGCGTCCAGATCGCTCTTGGCTTTGCCGAATTTCCCGCGATGCAGATAGACGAACGCCATGGCCCAGCGTACGTCATACTCGAACTGCTTCTTCGGGCTGGCGAGTTCCGCGCTCAAGGCCTCCTGCGCGAGCTGTTGCGCGGCCTTGCCCAATCGCTGCGGCCGATAGCGCGCGAAGCTGCCCCAGGCCGCGGTATTGTCGTAGGCCCAGCCGTCGACCAGGGCCGTCATCGCCGCATAGGCGAGCCAGGCGCGGGCACGATTGTAGATCGGCGAGCCAGGGTCGACCTGGCGAAACTCGAAGGCCGCCAGATCGATCTCGATCTGGTAGCGGATCGGGAACATCGAGGAACCGCGGTTGAAGGTCAGGCGCGACATGGCTGTCCCCCCTCGCAGCGTGCCGCCCGTCGCGGGGCGGATGGACCGCCGGCGCAGAACGAAACCGATGGGCAACAGGCATCGGCCAGCGGCACCTAAGGGATTATGCGCCCCTGCTCTCGCCGCTGTCCAGCGGCAGCACCCCTTGGCCGCGCCCCTGCCTAGGGCAGCAGCCCCTTGATCGAGCGGCGGAGGTGGCGCTCCAGGGTCTGGGCGTCCTCGTCGTAGGGGTCGAAGGGGTGGCGCGCCATCTCCTTGGCGAAGCTCCAGTCCACCTTCTTCTGGTCGCGGACGATCTCGCGCGCGGCGTGGGCGTAGCGCTCGGCATCGACCCGCTCGCCGATCTCCAGCGAGGAGACCGCCAGGATCACCAGGGCATCGAAATGCTCCGGCAGCACCTCCTGGTCCGGGTTGTCGCGGTCCATCCTGAACATGCGGCGGATGGCGCGCACCGCCTTGGCGTAGTGCGCGTCGGAGCGACCCTCGTCCTCCTCCAGCGCCGCGGCATTGAAGTGGACCCAGCCCTTCACCCACCAGAACCAGTCCGGTGTCCGCCCCTTGGCGTCGGCCAGCCTGATCGCCTTGTTGATCAGGCGCTGCGCCGTCCTGACCTCGCCGAGATAGGCCAGGCCGTCGGCGATCTCGGCATAGAGCGCGAGGTCCGGGTCGTCGGCCGTGACGCTGGCGGCGACGGCCTCATGGTAGAGCACCTTGGCGTGACGGTGCTTCATCGCCCGCTGTTCGGCCTGGCGCGGTCCGGCGGGCGGCTCCCAGTAGAGGTAGGCGAAGGCCAGCGCCCAGCGCACGTCGTAGAGCCAGGGCGACTTCGGCGGCAGGCGGTCGAGCGCCTGCTTCGCCGCCTTCCAGCCGGCATGCAGCATGGCCGCCACATCGCCCGGCTTGTCGCGGTCCTTGGCGCTGCGCACCCCGAGCGTGCGGAAGTCCCAGAGGTCGATCGCCGCGGTCACCAGCGTGTAGCCGAGCCAGGCCCGCGCGCGCTCCACCAGGTCCTTCGGCGTCCTGGCCGGCGGCTTGGCGATGAAGCGGCGGAGGCGCGCCACGGCCTCGTCGATCTCGGCCTGCGACTTGATCGGAAACAGCCGGCAGGCCAGCTCGAAATCGTTCGCCATGGTACTTCCCCCCTCGGACTCTGTTTCGGGAACCAGGGGCGCCTATGACGGCACCCCTGCCAGCCGCAGCCCCTCGAGCCAGTGCTCGCTGTCGGCCGGCACCTCGAAGTGATTGGTGCGGCGCTCCTTCTCCACGGTCCAGTCGGGGCGCCGGGCGATGAAGTCCGCCCGGTACTGCTCGGCCGCCGTGCGGTGGCGCTCCGCGGCCGCCCCGTCCTGCGTCGCCGCCAGGCGCGCGTGGTTCGCCGCCAGGATCAGGCGCACCTCGTTGTTCGGCGCCAGGATGCGCTCCAGCTCGTCGATCGAGCCCTGGTAGTCGCGCGCGTGATGCAGCGCCCAGCCGAGCATCCAGCGGTACCAGGGCGGTGCGTAGGGGTTGAGCGCGAAGGCGTTGCGGATCTGCGCCAGCGCCTCCGCGTGCCGGCCGAGCTGGGTCAGGGTCTCGGCCATCTCCACCAGCATGTTGGCGTCGTTCGGATTGATCCGCCGCGACTCCTCGAACTCGGCCAGGCCGCGGCCGGGCCGCCCGGTCGCCGAGTAGACGAAGCCCAGCGCCCAATGGGTGTCGTGGTCGTCGGGGCTCAGCGCCACCGCGCGCTTGGCGAAGGCCTCGGCCTCCACCGCCGCCGCCGGCTCCGCCCAGCCTTCCAGCACGCGGTTCATCTCGGTGTAGCCAAGCCAGCCCCAGGCGCGGGCGTAGTCGGGGTCGATCTCGGTGGCGCGGCGGAACCAGTCGCGCGCCGCCAGCAGCCCGCTTTCGCTCTCGTGGCTCTGCTCGATCTGCTGCAGGTAGAGGTGCGTGCCGCGCAGGAAGGCGAAGTAGGCATTGATGTCGCCGGTCTCGCGCCGGCTCACCCGCTCCATCTCGCTCGCGGTCACCCGGACCGCCAGCGTGGCGACGATGCGGCGGACCAGTTCGTCCTGGGCGGCCAGCAGGTCGTCGACATTGCGGTCGATGCGGTCGGCCCAGAGGTGCCGCTCGCTCTCCGCCTCGATCAGCTGCGCGTTCAGCCGGATCATGTTGCCGGCCTTCTGCACGCTGCCCTCCAGCAGGTAGCGCACGCCCAGGTCGCGCGCCAGCTCGTTGGGCCGCACCGCGCGCCCCTTGAAGGTGAAGGCGGAGTTGGCGGCGAAGACGAAAAGCTCGGAGAACTTCGAAAGGTCGGTGGTGACGTCCTGGGTGAGGCCGTCGCAGAAGAACTCCTGGTCCGGATCGCGGCTGAGGTTGGCGAAGGGCAGCACGATGATGGAGGGCTGCCCGGCGGCCATCGGGCCGTCCTCGCCGACCGCCGCCGCCGGACGCGCCGGCACCGCCACCGGCGGCGCCTCCGGCTCCGCGCCGGTCACCAGGGCGAAGACCTCCATCGGCTCGCTGATGTTCTTCAGTGTCGGCGTGCCGCGGCTGCGGAAATGCACCGGCAGCTTGCGGCGCACGGCGCGGCAGACATCGTGCGAGACGATGATCTCGCGCGGCTCCGCGAAGGCCTGGAGGCGCGCGGCGATGTTGACGCTCTCGCCGAAGGTGTCGTCGCCGTCGATCAGCACGTCGCCGCTGTGGATGCCGATCCGCAGCGCCAGCGAGGCCTCGGCCGCGAGGTCCTGCTGGATCTCGTGCGCCGCCGCCACCGCTTCCACGGCGCTGTCGAAGATCGCCAGCAGGCCGTCGCCCATGGTCTTGAAAATGCGCCCGCCCCGGGCGCTGATGCTCGGCTCGGCGAGCTGTCCGAAGACCCGCTTGACGTCCTGCAGCGTGCCGAGTTCGTCTTCCCCCATCAGCCGGGTGAAGTCGACGACGTCTGCGGCTAGGATCGCGGCAAGCCTGCGGCGCACGGACTCAGACCTCTCTGGCGGAGCGGATGAGCGGAGTATCGCAATGTATCCGAATGCCATGTTAACCGCCACACGCGCCGCCCCGGGGTGCGCGGCGGCAGGAGAGGAGAGAGGCGGTGTCTGAGCAGACCTCCAGCGTCGCGGCCACCCTGATCGGCGGCATCGCCGTCCTGCTATGGGCGCTGCTGGCGCTGCTGACGGTGGAGGCCGGCGCCATTCCGCCCTTCCAGCTCCTGGCCATGACCTTCTCCGTGGCCTTCGCCGCCGCCATGGCGGTGATCCTGCGGCGCGGCCTGGCCGGTCTCTCGGTGCTGGCGCAGCCCTGGCCGGTGTGGGCGCTCGGCGTCGGCGGCCTCTTCGGCTACCACGCCTGCTACTTCGTCGCCCTGCAGAACGCGCCGCCGGTCGAGGCCTCGCTGATCGCCTACCTCTGGCCGCTGCTCATCGTCCTGCTGTCCGCCCTGGCGCCGGGCGCCAGGCTGCGGTGGTTCCACCTCGTCGGCGCCCTGCTGGGTTTCCTCGGCGCCGCGCTGCTGGTCTCCGGCGGCCGGCTGGCCTTCAAGGCGGAGTTCTGGCTGGGCTATCTGGCGGCGATCGGCTGCGCGCTCATCTGGTCCGGCTACTCGGTCGGCAACCGGCGATTCGGCCAGGTGCCGAGCGAGGTGGTCGGCGGCTTCTGCGGCGTGGTCGCGGTGCTCGGCTATTTCTTCCACCTGGTCTTCGAGAAGACCGTGGTGCCGGAGGCGACGACCCAGTGGCTGGCCATCCTCGGCCTGGGCCTGGGGCCGGTGGGGCTCGCCTTCTTCGTCTGGGACCACGGCACCAAGCGCGGCAACCTGCCGGTGCTGGGGGCGCTCTCCTATGGCGCGCCGCTGCTCTCGACCCTGCTGCTGATCCTCTTCGGGCGGGCGCAGGCGACCTGGGTGGTGGCGCTGGCCTGCCTGCTGATCGTCGCCGGCGCGGTGATCGCGGCGCAGGAGATGCTGCGCCGCCGCCGCCGGCCGGCGGACGCCGTGCCGCTGGCGGCGGCGCCGGGCGACGGCGCCGCCTAGCCCAGGCGCCGGCTCAACTGGCCGCCTTCGGCATCGTTGAGGCGATCGAGGGCCGGCTGCGAACGCCCTCGTACCAGGCGGCGAGCGCCGGGTGCCCGTCGCGCCAGGGCAGGGCGTTGAAGCGGAAATCGAGATAGCCGAGCGCGATGGCGACGGTCAGGCTGCCGATGGTCAGCGGCTCGGCCAGCTTGCCGGCGGCGGCGTCGCGCTCCAGCACGTCCAGCGTGCGATCGATCTTGGCGCGCTGCCGCGCGACCCAGGCGTCGTACTGCAGTTCCTTCGGCCGGCGCAGCGTCTCGATGACGGTGGCGACGCCGGCCGTCAGGATGCCGTCGGCCAGGCTGTGGAGCTCCAGCGCCTGCCAGCGCGCCGGACCGGCGGCAGGATAGAGCTGCGGGCCGCCCTCCAGGCTGTCGAGGTACTCGCAGATCAGCGCCGACTCGACCAGCACCGTGCCGTCGTCGAGCGTCAGGGCCGGCACCTTGCCCAAGGGATTGGTCTTCGGCAGCGGATCGCTGTCGCTCCAGGGGTCGGTCGGCACCCGCTCGACCAGCCCGTCCAGCCCGCGCTCGGCGATCAGCGCGGTGGCCTTGCGGACGAAGGGCGAGGCGGGGTTGTAGGTCAGCTTCATCATCGGAAGGAATCCTTTCGGCGCCGGACCTCGGCGAAGACGGCGACGGGGTCGGCGCCGGCCAGGTCCACGGCCGCGGCGACGCTGGGCCGGTCGGCCCGCAGGAAGGGATTGGTGGCCTTCTCCTCGCCGAGCAGCGAGGGGACCGTCGGCTTGTCGTCGTGGCGCAGCGCCAGGACCGTCTCGCCGCGCTGCCGCAGGTCGGCATTGTCGCGCTCGATGGTCAGCGCGAAGCGCAGGTTGGCGGCGGTGTACTCGTGGGCGCAGTAGACGCGGGTCTCGTCGGGCAGGGCGCGCAGCCTGGAGAGCGAGGGCCACATCTCCTCCGGCGTGCCCTCGAAGAGCCGGCCGCAGCCCAGCGCGAAGAGCGTATCGCCGCAGAAGAGCGCGTCCGACTCCGCGAACCAGTAGGCGATGTGGCCGCGGGTGTGGCCGGGCACGAAGAAGACCTCGGCCGCGGCCTTGCCCAGCATGACCGTCTCGCCGTCGACGACCTGGTCGGTGATGCCGGGAATGCGGTGGGCATCGTCGCGGAAGCCGACGATGCGGCAGCCGGTGGCCTCCTGGATCGCTCGGTTGCCGCCGACGTGGTCGCCGTGGTTGTGGGTGTTGAGGATGTGGCTGATGCGCCAGCCGCGTTTCCGGGCCGCGGCGAGGACCGGTTCGGCCACCGCCGGGTCGATCACCGCCGTGGCGCCGCTCTCCGGCTCGTGCGCCAGATAGACGTAGTTGTCTTCCAGGACGGGGATCTGCTGGATCTCGAGTTTGCTCATGGCCCGGGAGGCTAGCAGAGCCGCGCGCGGCGGCAACAGCAAAGGCGGAATAGGCCCCGGTCGCCGGACGAGCGTCTAGCGCACCAGGCCGCAGGCGGCGACGCCGCCGGAGCCGCCCAGCGGCGGGCTGGCCTTGTAGTTGTCGTCGTCCTCGCGCAGCACCAGGGCGCGGCCGCGCAAATCCGCCAGATGCACCCGCGTCGCCACCAGCGTCATGAAGATCCAGCCGTTGCCGTTGGCCTCCGCCTTCGGCAGCGCGCCGAGGTAGCCGCCGCCGAAGGGCCCCTGGTGCTGGTTGACGCCGGTCGGGTTGTAGAGGCTGCCGGCGGCGCCGCCGAGTTCCAGGCGGCCGTTGCGGGCGACCGGGTCGCAGTCGCCGTGGCTCAGCAGATGGAAGCCCTTGAAGCCGGGGGCGAAGCCGGTCACCACGATCTTGAAGTGGGTGCCGTCGCTGGCCTCCCAGGCGGTGATGCTGCCCAGCGTGTCGCGCACGCCGTCGGCGCGCAGGTACTCCATGACCACCGCCAGCCGCTGGCTGGTGACGGTATCGAGCGGCATGGGGATCTCGCCCGCCGCGCGGAAGCTGACGGCATTGTTCGGCTCGACGACGCCGACGGGTGCCGCGGGCGGCGCCGCCCCGCCGCTTGCGCCGCCGCCGAGGGTCAGCGGCGCCTGCTGCTGCGCCCCGGCCGGCGCCGGTAGCGGTGCCGCCAAGGCTGTGGCCAGGATCGCGGCCAAGGCTCCTCTCAGCATGTCTTCCCCCAGGGCGCTGCCGGGTGAGGGCGGCCGCAGGCCGCCGCAGGAACGGCGAGCCTAAGAGCAGATCCGGGGCAAGGCAAGAATAGAGGCGGCCGAGTGACAGTCGTTTCCTGGGATTAGAACCAGATAGGAGAATAAATCCTGATTTATTCTTTTCTCAGGTAGATATCGATGTACTGATCCCAGTCGCCGCAGGGCTTGGCGATCGGCTCCAGGCGCCAGTAGGTCTTGCCGCTGCTGCGGGAGAAGACGAAGTCGCCTTCGCGCTTGCACTCCTTGCCGCCGGTGAGGCTGGCTACGCGGTAGACGATGCTGCCCTTGAGGCGGAAGGAATTGGCGCTGACCTCGGTGACCCAGCCCTTGATGTCCAGCGTGTCGCCGGCGGCGGCGCCCATGCCGTCCTGCCAGCCGATCATGTAGAGCAGCCCGAGGTCCTCGAAGGCGACGATCTCGCCCTGCGGGTCGACGCCGATCCACTGCAGCGTCAGGCCGTGGCGGCCGACCAGGCGGGCGTGCTCGGCTGCGTCCTTGACGGTGGTGACGCCGAGGCCGCCGGGCGGATTGGGGAAGTCCGGGAGGGGGCGCAGCAGCGTGCCGTAGATGTAGCCGTCGGTGCCGTCCTCGTAGAGCTTGACCTGGAACCAGTCGCGGCCGCGGTCGTCCTGGGTCACGCCGGTGATCAGCACCTGCTTGCCGGCCTGGAAGGTGTCGAGCGGCGTCTTGCTGGTCGAGGGGTCGCCCCGGAAATTGGCCTCGCTGACCACCATCGCGGGCAGGTAGAGCGGATCGACCGGCGCGGCGGCACCGGCGGTGCCGGCTCCGAACAGCGTGAGCGTCGCAAACAAGGCCAAAAGCCTGAGCCAGGGCATGATCGTCTGCCTCCCGTCCCCTATTTCGGACACTATGGCGCAGCGGCGGACCGCCTGCCAAGCACGGCACGGTGACAGAAGAGCCGCCGATTTTGACGCCGATGGGGCACTTGCGTGGGGAGGCGGCGATGGAGACGGTGGTGTTCTGGTTCGATCTGGCGGGCGTTGCGGTCTTCGCGCTGTCCGGGGCGCTCACCGCGTCGCGCCAGCAGATGGACCTCTTCGGCTTCCTGTTGATCGCGACCGTGACGGGGATCGGCGGCGGTACGCTGCGCGACCTGCTGATCGGCCAGGCGCCGGTCTTCTGGGTCGAGCAGCCGCTCTACCTGGCGGTGACCAGCGGCGTTGCGCTCCTGGGCTTCCTCGGTGCCCACCTGGTCGAGTACCGCTTCCGCCTGCTGCTCTGGGCCGACGCGCTGGGCCTCGCTTTCTTCTGCCTGCTGGGGGCCGAGGCGGCGCTGGCCGCCGGCGTCGGCGCCGGGCCGGCGATTGTCATGGGGCTGCTCTCGGCCACCTTCGGCGGGCTGGCGCGCGACCTGCTCTGCCGCGAGACGCCGCTGATCCTGCGCAAGGAGATCTATGCCACGGCGGCGGTGGCCGGGCCGTCGGTCTATGTCGGTCTCTCGGCGCTGGAGGTGGCCCAGCCCTGGGGCCTGGCGGCCGGCTTTCTGGTGGCCTTCCTGCTGCGTGCCCTGGCGATCGCCCGCGGCCTCTCGCTGCCGACCTACCGCGCCCGCGCCGGCCGCCACTACGCCGACATCAACCGGCCGCCGGAGTAGCCCCGCCGAGCGGCACCGCTCGTCCTAGCGCCGCCGCAGCCGCCAGCCCTCGTCCTGCAGGGCCGACACCAGCCAGGCCAGCCCGCGCTCCACGGCGTCGGCCTCGCCGGCGACCCGCTCGGCCGGCTGCAGCGCCTCGATGTCCGGCACGAGGCGCCGCCTGTCGAAGGGCGGCTCGGCATAGCGGAAGCTGCCCTCGCCCAGGGTCACGGCGCGCACGCCCTCGGCCCGCCGATGGACCGGCGCGCGGTAGCCCCAGACGCTCTCGAAGACCAGGCGGCGGTGGCCGGCGGCGACCAGCCGGCGGGTCAGTTCGACGACCGGCAGCGCGCCCTCGCCGACCGCCGTGCCCAGCACCGCGAGGCCTCCGTCCGGGCTCTGCTCGGGGCGCAGCATCAGGTGGTCCTTCAGGTGCATGGTGGCGACGTGGGGCAGCAGGGCTTCCAGGCAGTCGGCCGGGTCCTCCAGCACCATCTGCGAGTTGCCGTAGTCATAGAGCACCTGCAGGAAGGGGCTGCCCACGGCGGCGACGATCTCGGCCAGTTCCGGGCCGGTGAACTCCTCGTGATTCTCCAGCACCAGCGGCACGCCGGCCGCCTCGGCGTGGAGCGCGGCCTGGCGCAGGTCGGCCAGGGTGCGCGCGGCCACCTCGGCCGGGCTGCCTTGATGGCGGGTATAGGTGCGCAGGTTGCGCGCGCCCAGCGCCCGGGCCAGCGCCAGCATCACCTTGAGGTGCAGCGGCTCGGTCCCGCTGGTGTCGAGCTCCAGCGAAAGCGCCAGCTCCTCCAGCGTGCGGCGGACGCGGGCGACATGCTCCGGCGTGCGCCCGGTGAGATGGCGCCAGTCCGGCCGGTTGAGGTTCAGGTTCACGCCGGTAAAGCCGAGCGCTGCGGCGCGGCCGAGGAAATCGAAGACGCCGAAGCCGGGGGCGTGCTGGAAGTGCTGCACGAAGGAGTAGCTGTGGATCGCCAGTTCCAGCTCGATGTCGGTGGCGGCGGCGTGGCTCATGCGGGGAAGACCTCGGGAAACTCGGCGTCGAAGGCGCGGGCATAGCGCTGGCTGGCCTCGGGATCGCGCGCCGCGAGCTCGCGGTGGCGCAGCGCGCAGTAGGCCAGCATGCGGTAGGCGTACCAGGGGCGCAGGGCCGCCAGGCGCTGCTCGGCGGCCTCGTCGCCATAGGCCACCAGGAAGCGCGCCCGCTCGCCGGAATGCAGCGGCAGGCGCTGCGAGAGGATCTGGAAGGCCGGCGAAAGGAAGGCGTAGAGGTCTTCGGCCGGGTCGCCGGCGCCGCAGCACTGCCAGTCGATCACCACCACCCGGCCGTCGGGCGCGACGATGAGGTTGCCCGGCCCCGGGTCGGTGTGGATCACCGAGAGCGCCGGCGGCTGCGGCAGGGCGCCCTCGGCCGGCCGCCGGGCCAGCAGCGCCGCGAGGCGCGGGTCGCCCCTGGCCTCCGGTGCCTCCTCCAGCATCCGCTCGACCTCGCGGGCCATCGAGCGGGCGCGGAAGGCCAGGCGGCGAAAGGGATGGGGGTCCTCCGGCAGGCTCAGGGCATGCAGCCGCTTCAGGGCCTCGCCGACCGGGCCCGGGTCGCCATCGAAGGGGCGCCCGGCGGCGAAGTCGTAGACCAGGATCGGCCGGCCGTCGGGCTCATCGGGGAAGTAGGCGCGGAAGGTCGGGGTCAGGCCGCTGTCGGCGAAGCGCCGCAGCGCCGCCGCCTCGGCGTCGGGGAGGTTGGGGAAGCGCAGCGGCCCGCGGCCGTCGTGGAAGCGCTTCACCACCAGGTCGAGGCCGCGGCCCTGCACGCGCACCACCTGGTTCCAGTAGCCGCCGGTGAGCGGCGCCGCGAGCAGCCGCACGCCGGGCGGCGCCAGGCCCTTCAGCGCCAGGAACTGCGCCGCGTCGAAGGCCTCGGGTCCGCTCTCCGGCGGATCCTCCTCGCCGGCAGCGGTCATGCGCCGAGCGACTGCAGGTGCCGCTCGACGAAATCCAGGCGATCCTGACCGTAGAAGTTCTCGCCGGCGATCCAGTAGCTCGGCGAACCGATGATGCCGCGCACGATGGCCTCGCGGCAGTTGCGCGCCAGTTCGAGCTGCGTCTTCTCCTCCAGGGCCGCGGGAATCAGGCTCTTCGGCTGGAAGCCGGCGCGCTCCATCAGCTCGGCGATGACCCCTTCGTCGGCGATGTCGCGGTCGTCGCGCCAGAGCGCCTCGAGGATCAGCGCCGCCAGCTCGTCCAGCTCGCCGGCCGCGCCGCGCGCCACCGCGTGCTGCGCGGCGATGATGGCGCCGGACGGCAGCTCCATCGGCCCGTCGTGATGGATCGGGTCGTCGAGGATCGGGATGCCGAGATGGGCCGACCAGCGCTGCTGGTCGCGCAGCGAATAGGCGGTGCGCTGCGCCGGGCGCTGGTCGAAGGGCTGGCCGCCGATCGGCCCCATGGTGACCGACAGCTTGATCGGCACGTGGCGCAGGCGGCAGTGGTGCCGCTTCGCCAGCGCGGCAATGCGCCGGGCGCCGAGGTAGGCGAAGGAGCCGCGAACCGAGTAGTAGCAGTCGATGGCGATGCGGGTCTCGCTCACGGCGCTATTCCGCCGCCTTCGGCAGCCCGCTCGCCAGGGCGCTGCGCACCTGCTCCTGGAACCAGGCGACCGAGCCCTCGTGGCGCGGCGAGAGCGGGCCGGGGCGATAGGCGCCCGAGGCGTAGTTCTTCTGCGTGTGCTCGCAGATGCCGAAGTCCTCGCGCACGATGGCGCAGTTGGTCTCGATGGTGCGCCTGCGCTCCTCGGCCGTCGCCGCGCTGCTGTCGGCGAAGTAGAAGTGGTAGACCAGCTCGGTCTCGTCGACCGAGATCGGATTGATCCGGCTGGTGTTCATGCCGCCCGGGAAGGCCGCGAGGGTCCAGCTCGGCCACATCCAGAGCCACTTGCCGCCATAGACCGACCCGCCGCGCTGCGGCGCCGTCATGACCACCAGGCCGTCGCGGGTCACGGTGCGGAACTGCTCGAACTCGATGACGGCATTGAAGGAGGGGTGAATGCCGGGGATGTGGTAGCCCTCGATGAAGTTGTCGGTATAGGTCTTCCAGTTGCACTTCATCACGAAGCGTTCGCTGGCGACGGCGGTGAAGGTCTCCAGCGGCCGGTCGGCGACCTCCTCGGGCAGGTCGCCGAGCTGCTGCTCCAGGCTCTGCAGCGGTGCGATGGCGACGAACAGCAGGCCGCGCCAGGTGTCGACCGAGATGGACTCCAGCGGCCAGTCCTCGAGCTTGAAGTCGGGATCCTCGCCAAACCAGGGCGCCTTGCGCAGGCGACCCTCCTGGTCGTAGAGCCAGAGGTGATAGGGGCAGCGCAGCACCTGGCAGCGGCCGTTGCCCTCTTCCAGCAGGCGCGCGCCGCGGTGGCGGCAGACGTTGTGGAAGCCGCGCAGCACGCCGTCCTTGCCGCGCAGCACGAAGAGCTTCCAGCCGGCCAGCTCGACGGCGAGGTACTGCCCCGGCTCGGCCACCTGCGCCACCGGCCCGATCATCTGCCAGCGGCGGCGGAAGATCGTCTGGCGCTCGGCCTCGTAGAGCGCCGGCTCGACGTAGTGGTGCGGCGCCAGGTTGGTCAGCATCGAGGGCATGGGAGGTCCGTCGCGAACAGGGTGGCTCACAGGCCGTCGAGTGTGCGGCGAGCGGGCAGGCTGGGCAAGCCATGGCGCTCGCAGGGCGGCTCTGTCTGGCGCGCCGCTTGCCCTGCCGGCCGCGGCCTTGCAAGCTCCCGGCCATGCCCGCGCTGTCCGACTTCCTGCTCTTCCTGCTGGCCGCCCTGGCGATCTCGCTGACGCCGGGTCCGGGGCTGCTCTATGTCGCCGCCCGCACGCTGGCCGCCGGGCGCGCCGAGGGGCTGGCCTCGACCTTCGGCCTCATGCTGGGCGGCCAGGTCCACGTGCTGGCCGGGGCGCTCGGCGTCTCCGCCCTGCTGGTGGCGAGCGCCGAGGCCTTCACGCTCTTCAAGATCCTGGGCGCCCTCTATCTCGTCTGGCTCGGCATCAAGACCTTCCGCGGCAGCGACCTGCCGCCGGTCGACGCCGCCGCAGCCGCGGCCCCGGCCGGCAACCCGCGCCGGGCCTTCCGCGACGGTATCCTGGTCGAGACCCTCAATCCCAAGACCGCGGCCTTCTTCCTCGCCTTCGTGCCGCAGTTCGTCGATCCCGCCGCCGGTCCGGTCTTCCTGCAGTTCCTGCTGCTGGGCTCGCTGACGGTGCTGATGAATACCGGCGCCGACCTGCTGATGATCCTGGGGGCCGACCGCCTGAGCCGCCTCTTCCGGCGGCGGCCGGGGCTCTATCGCCGGGTGCGGCAGGGTTCCGGCCTGGCCTACTGCGGTCTGGGGCTCTCGCTGGCGCTGGCCCGGCGGCCGGGCTGAGGAGGGGCGCCGATGCTTTACGATCCACCGCAGTTCCGCGACCGGGACGAGGCGGCGCAGCGCGCCTTCATCGCCGAGGTCGGCTTCGCCACGCTGGTGACGCTGGGCGGCGAGGGGAGCGACGAGGCCGAGCTCGACGCCAGCCTGATCCCATTGCTCTTCGAGCCCGAGGGCGGGCCGCAGGGGTGCCTGATCGGCCACGTCTCGCGGGCCAATCCGCAGTGGCGGCGGGTCGGCGGCCGGGTCGCCGCCCTGGCGCTGTTCCAGGCGCACGACCACTACGTCTCGCCCGGCTGGTACCCCTCGAAGCAGGAACACGGCAAGGTGGTGCCGACCTGGAACTACGAGCTGGTCGCGGTCTGGGGCCGCCTGACGGTCACCGAGGCGCCGGCGGAGGTGCTGCGGATCGTCACGCGCCTGACCGAGCGCCACGAAGGCCGCCGCGTCGAGACCGCCGCCGCGCGTGGCGCCGCGGCCGAGCCCTGGGCGGTCAGCGACGCGCCGGAGGACTTCGTCGCCGGCATGCTGAAGGGCATCGTCGGCCTCTCGCTCGCCATCGAGCGCGTGCAGGGCAAGCGCAAGCTGAGCCAGAACCGCCCGCCGGCCGACGTCGCGGGCGTGCGCGCCGGCCTGGAGTGCGAGGCGCCCGCCGGCGGCCTCGCGGCGACGCTCGCCGCCTTCGACAAGACGAACGGCTAGAGGCGGGGCGGTCTGTCGCGGGCTTTGGTCCATCCTTCGAGACGCCGCCTGCGGCGGCTCCTCAGGATGAGGTCAAAGCAACTCCCGACATGCCAACCGGCCTCATCCTGAGGAGGCCGCGCAGCGGCCGTCTCGAAGGATGGGCCAAGGGCCGAGCCGCCCCCCTGAAACGCCGAACGGCGGCCCCTCCTTGCCGGAAGGGCCGCCGTCCGCGCGACAACCTCGAAGGGTCGTCGGAAGCCTTAGTCGGCAGCCTGCAGGTCGCCGGCGGCGGTCTTGCCGCGCTCGGTCACCAGCTCGAAGCTGACCTTCTGGCCCTCGTGCAGGGTGTTCATGCCGGCGCGCTCGACAGCGGTGATGTGGACGAAGACGTCCTTGCTGCCGTCGTCGGGCTGGATGAAACCGTAGCCGCGGGTGGTGTTGAAAAACTTGACGGTACCAGTGGCCATGGGATGGCCTCCTTTTGCACTTCTCGCTCGTCGGGTCGTTGGTCGTCCCCAGCAGCGAAGTTGATGTGATCCCGTGCGCTCGTCGCACGGCATCGCGGCAGTCGTCGGCTTGGGGAGTCTTGGCGAGCAAGCGGCAAAGCCAGATCAGGTCCGATCGGCCCGGTCCGCAGCTCCGGCAAGCGGCCAGAGCGTCAACTGACCCGGCCTATATGGACCGGCCGGCCCCCGGTTGCAAGCGGATTGAAGTCCGCGTTATTCCGGCCGCCCGGCCGGCGGGGCCGCCGCCGGGGCGGCTGCGGGGGCCGCCGCCGGGGTTGCCTGGCGCGGTTGCGGCAGGCCGGAGATGTCGAGCCTGAGGCGCTGGATCAGGAAGATCTGGTCGACCGGCGTCATGTCGGTGACGATGAAGTCGAAGGCGATCTTCTCGCCCGGCGCCACCTCGCCGCCGGAGAAGACCACGCTGTCGTAGGGCTCGTCGCGGAACAGCGAATAGGGCATGCGGTCGGAGGCGGCCGGCCGGTTCTCGCGCAGCGGCTGGCCGAAGGAGAGGCCGTCGAGATAGCCCGAGGGCTCCTCCAGGCTCTCGCGCAGCTCCAGCTCGTAGGAGTTCCAGGTCTTGTCGGTGGCGTTGATCACCACCTTGCGGAAGGCCATCGAGGCGCCGCCGTGCTCGCCGGTCGAGTAGGCGCTCTTCCAGCCCTCGATGGAGAGCACGGCGTTGCCGGCGCCGCCGACCTCCTCGACGATCAGGAAGGGGTCGTCGCGCGTGCCGCTGCCGTTTGCCGAGAGCAGGGTGAAGCCGCCGTAGCGATCGGAAAAGTGAACACCGTTCACAAAGAAGTCCGCCGCCACCGCCGGCCGGGCCGCCGCGGCGAGAAGCAGGGCGGCCAGGGCGGCGGCAAGGCGCGTTCTCACGCCGCGATCCTAGCATGGGCAAGGCCGGAGGCGCGTGCTCCTAGTGCGCTTCGGCCCAGGAGAGCCCGAGACCGGCGTCGGCGATCAGGGGCACGGCCAATTCAACCGCCGGTGCCGCCGCGCGCTCCATGACCTCCTTCACCAGCGCCCGGGTGTCCTCGCACTCGGCGTCGGCGACCTCGAAGATCAGCTCGTCGTGGACCTGCAGCAGCAGGCGGGCGCCGAGGCCCCGGGCGGCCAGCGCCGCCGGCAGGCGGATCATCGCGCGCTTGATGATGTCGGCGGCGGTGCCCTGGATCGGCGCGTTGATGGCGGCGCGCTCGCCGAAGGCGCGGCGGGCCGGGTTCTTGTCGCTGAGCGCCGGCAGGTGGACGCGGCGGCCGAACAGCGTGGTGACGTAGCCCTTCGCCTTGCCCTCGGCCTTGGCCTTGTCCATGTAGGCGCGGATCTCCGGATAGCGCTCGAAGTAGGCCTTGATGTAGGCCTGCGCCTCGTCGCGGCCGATGCGCAGGTTGTTCGCCAGCCCGAAGGCCGAGATGCCGTAGATGATGCCGAAGTTGATCGCCTTGGCGCGCCGCCGGGTCTCCGGCGTCATCTCGGCCAGCGGCACGCCGAAGACCTGGCTGGCGGTCATGGCGTGGATGTCCTCGCCGGCGGCGAAGGCCTCCTTCAAGCCCGGCACCTCGGCGATGGCGGCGGTCAGGCGCAGCTCGATCTGGCTGTAGTCGACCGAGAGCAGCTGGTGGCCCTTCTCGGCGACGAAGGCCTTGCGGATCTTGCGGCCCTCCTCGGTGCGGATCGGGATGTTCTGCAGGTTCGGGTCGGTCGAGGAGAGGCGGCCGGTCGAGGCCACCGCCTGGCTGAAGGAGGTGTGGACGCGGCCGGTCTCGGGATTGATCTGGCCCTGCAGCGCGTCGGTGTAGGTCGACTTCAGCTTGGCCAGCTGGCGCCAGTCCAGCACCTTCTGCGGCAGCGCGTGGCCCTGGGCGGCCAGCTCGTCCAGCACCTCGGCGCCGGTGGCATAGGCGCCGGTCTTGGTCTTCTTGCCGCCGGCCAGCGTGATCATCCCCATCTCGTCGAAGAGGATCTCGCCCAGCTGCTTCGGGCTGGCGATCGCGAAGGGCCGGCCGGCCAGCTGGTGGATCTCGCCCTCCAGCGCCTCCAGCCGCTGCGCGAAGTCGTTCGACATGGCGCGCAGCACCGCCGGATCGACCTTGATGCCGGCGCGCTCCATCTCGGCCAGCACCGGCACCAGCGGGCGCTCCAGCGTCTCGTAGACGCGGGTGACGGCGGCGCGCGGCAGCAGCGGCTTCAGCGCAAGGTGCAGCCGCAGCGTCACGTCGGCGTCCTCGGCGGCGTAGTCGAGCGCCTTGTCGAGGGGCACGCGGTCGAAGGTCACCTGGCTCTTGCCGCTGCCGGCGACCTCGGAGAAGGCGATGGGCTTGTGGCCGAGGTGCAGCTCGGAGAGCTCGTCCATGCCGTGGCCGTGGCTGCCGCCCTCCAGGCAGTAGGAGAGCAGCATGGTGTCGTCGAAGGGCGCCACCGCGATGCCGGCGCGGCCCAGCACCAGCAGGTCGTACTTGATGTTCTGCCCGACCTTCAGCACGCCGGGGTTCTCCAGCAGCGGCTTCAGCAGCGCGATGGCGCGCTCCGGCTCGATCTGCGGCGGCGGCGTCTCGGCGCCGGCGAGGTCGAGGCCCTCGCTGGGGTGCTTCACCTTGCCGTGGCGCAGCGGGATGTAGCAGGCCCGCCCCGGCGCCAGGGCCAGCGAGATGCCGACCAGCTCGACACGCAGCGCATCCAGCCCGGTGGTCTCGGTGTCGACCGCCAGGACGCCGAGCTCCTCCGCCTCGGCGATCCAGGCGGCCAGCGTCGCCTCGTCCTGGATCAGGACATAGGCCTCGCGCGAGACCGGGCCGCCGCTGTCGGGCAGCTCCGCGGTGGCGGCCTCGCGGGGGTCGTGGCCGGCGGTGGCGCTGGGCCGATCCGGCGCGGCGGCGGCGGCGGGTGCGCCGGGCGCGCCCGCGCCGGCCTCGCGCTCGTCGGGGATCAGGTCGCCCTGCGCCAGCTTGTCGGCCAGGCGGGCGATGACCGAGCGGAACTCGTACTTCTCCAGGAAGGCCCGCAGCGCCACCGGGTCCGGCTCGCGCAGGCCGAAGTCGCCGAGCGACTCCTCCAGTTCGACGTCGTCGCGCAGCGTGACCAGCTGCTTGGAGATGCGCGCCAGATCGGCATTGGCCAGCAGGTTCTCGCGCCGCTTCGGCTGCTTGATCTCGCCGGCGCGG
>CALOEA010000031.1:0-3259 GCA_942492185.1 uncultured Alphaproteobacteria bacterium | reverse complement strand
CTCGCGCTCGATGTCGAGGATCTCTGCCCTGACCCATGCGCACCGAGGCGGTGATGCGGGTCGGCTTGCCGAAGGCGAAGCGGCCGAGCTGCAGTACCGACAGTCCGTTGATCTGGCCGACCTTCGCGCCCTCGGTGTCGATCAGCATGATCTCGCGCGTGATCGACTCGTGACTCATCTCGCGGATCCGGTCGGCGCGGCGCACGCGCGCCATGACCGCCACCTCGACGTCCTCCTTCGTGGTGACCTTCGCGCCGCGCTTGCGGGCGAAGAAGTCGGCCTCGCGCACCAGGTCCCAGAGATCCTGCAGGTGCAGCGACAGTTTCTTCGAGTCCTCCGCCTGGCGCGAGGACTCCTCGATCAGGCGGGCGACGCCGGCGACGTCGAAGGGATGCAGCTTGCCGTCGCGCACCATGACGGCGATGAGGCGGGCGAACTCGCGGTCGCTCTCGGTGTTGCGCTTCATCGTGTCGCCGAAGTCGGCGGCGATCTTGAACATCGCGGCGAACTCGGGGTCGTTCTGCTGCAGCAGGTGGAAGATCGTCGGGCTGCCGACCAGCGCGATGCGAACCTGCAGCGGGATCGGCTCGGGCGTCAGCGAGACGGTGGCGATCATGCTGGCGTACTGCGCCGGCGACTCGATGGTGATGTGCTGCGCCTTCAGGTTCCGCTTCAGTGCGTCCCAGGCGAAGGGCTGCACCAGCAGCTTCTCCGCGTCGAGGATCAGGAAGCCGCCGTTGGCGCGATGCAGCGCGCCGGCCTTCAGCAGCGAGAAGTCGGTGACCAGGGTGCCCATCTGCGCCACGTGCTCGGCGCGGCCCATCAGGTTGAGCACCGTCGGATTGTCCTCGTAGACCACCGGCGCGCCGGCCTCCGGCACGTGGCTGACCAGCACGTTGGCCTGGTAGCGGCGCAGGCCCTGGACCGCGCCGAGCGGCGCCGGCCCGGCGGCGCCCTCGCCCTGCTGCTGCTGTTCGCCGGCGAGCAGCTGCGGGAAGTGCTCGATCAGGTCGGCGCGGAGCTCCTCCAGGTATTCCAGCGCCTCGGCGACATCGACCACTGCGGCGCGGACCTCGGCGATGGGAAAGGAGATCGCCTGGGAGATCAGCGTGCGATTGAGCTCCTGCAGCGCCACGCGCCGCTCCTTGTCCCACTTCGGCAGCTCGCGCAGCACCTCCTGCAGGGCACCCTGCTGCGCGTGGATCTTCTCCTGGATCGCCTTGCGCTCCTCCTCCGGCAGCTTGGCGAACTCCTCCTGCGGCAGCGCCTCGCCGTCCTTCGCCGGTGCGAAGGCGAAGCCCTGTTGCGTGCGCAGCAGCAGCAGTCCTTCGGCTTCGGCCTGCTGCGCCAGCGCCCGGAAGGCTTCCTCCTGCCGTTGATTGAAGGTCGCCTGGATCGCTTCGATGCGGCGCTGGTTCTCCTCGCGCTCGAAGGCGGCGGGCACGGCATTGCGCACGTCGACCACGAGGTCCTCCAGCGCCGCGGCGAAGGCGGGGCCGCGGCCGGCCGGCATGGAGATGGCGCGCGGCGCATGCGGGGTCTTGAAGTTGTGCACGTAGACCCAGTCCTCCGGCGTCGGGCGCGTGCGCGCGGCCTCGGCGAAGACCTTCTCGCTGCTCATGTGGCGCCCGGTGCCCGGCGCCCCCAGCAGGTAGACGTGATAGTCGGCGTGCGGCATTTCGGCGCCGAAGCGCAGCGCCTCCAGCGCGCGCTCCTGGCCCGGTATGTTCACCAGCGGCTCGAGGTCGTCGGTCGTGGTGAAGTCGAAGTCTTCGCAGTCGCAGACGCGGTAGAGCTGCTGCGGCAGGAGGGGTCCGACGGGCATGCGCTTTCCTTGTTTTCTTGGGGGATGATCGGCTTGCGGAGCGGGCCACAGGATAGCGGGAGACGCGGCCGTCCTCCATTGCCGGTCGCGAAGGGCAGCTACTTGCCGCTCCCCGCCACGGCGTCGGTGTCCCTGGTCAGATAGTACGCCGCCAGGATCGGCACCAGGGTAACCGCGATCACCACGATGGCGACGACGTTGGTGACGGGGCGTTCGCGCGGACGGATCAGTTCCTCCAGCATCCAGATCGGCAGGGTCTGCTGCTGCCCGGCGGTGAAGGTGGTGACGATCACCTCGTCGAAGGAGAGCGCGAAGGCCAGCATGCCGCCGGCCAGCAGGGCGGTGGCGATCTGCGGCAGCAGGACGTGGCGCAGCGTCTGGAAGGAGTTGGCGCCGAGGTCCATCGAGGCCTCGGTCAGCGAGCGCGCGCTGCGCCGCATCCGCGCCACCACGTTGTTGTAGACCACGACGATGCAGAAGGTGCCGTGGCCGACCACGATGGTCCAGAAGGAAAAGGGAATGTCGGCCAGGCCGAAGGCGGCGCGCAGCGAGATGCCGGTGATGATGCCGGGCAGCGCGATCGGCAGCACGATGAGCAGCGAGACCGCCTCGCGCCCGAAGAAGCGGGTGCGCGCCAGCGCCGCCGCCGCCAGCGAGCCCAGCAGCAGCGACAGCAGGGTGGAGATTGCCGCGACCCGCACCGAAAGCCCCAGGGCCTGCCAGATGTCGGGCCGCTCCCAGGCGCGGGCGAACCACTCCAGCGTCAGGCCGGGCGGCGGGAAGGCATAGGTCCGGGCCTCGGTGGTGAAGGCATAGAGGATGACGAAGAGCAGCGGCACGTGCAGGAACAGCAGGCCGCAGGTCACCGCCCCCTTGAGGCGCCAGGGCGCCTTCTCGGCCACGCCGCTAGAGCGCATCGAAGGCCCCCAGTCGCTTCGCCCCCCAGAGGTAGAGCCCCATGATGACCATCGGCACCAGGGTGAAGGCGGCGGCCAGCGGGATGTTCCCGGCCGTGCCCTGCTGCAGGTAGACCACCTGGCCGATGAAGAACTTCGACTGGCCGAAGATGTAGGGGACGATGTAGTCGCCCAGCGTCAGCGAGAAGGTGAAGATCGAGCCGGCCGCGAGGCCGGGCAGGGCCAGCGGCAGGATCACCTTGCGGAAGGTCGTGCCCGGCGCGGCGCCGAGATCGGCCGAGGCGTCGAGCAGCGAGCGCGGCACGCCCTCCAGCGCCGCCTGGATCGGCAGGATCATGAAGGGCAGCCAGATGTAGAGGAAGACCAGGTAGATGCCGATGTAGCTGGTGGAGAGCGAGTTGCCGCCGATCACCGGGAGCTGCAGCACCCACTCCAGCGCTCCGCCAAGGCCGACCTCGGCCGCCACCCAGCCGATCCACGCCCTCCTTCGCCAGCAGCAGCTTCCAGGCATAGACCC
>CALOEA010000030.1:0-149565 GCA_942492185.1 uncultured Alphaproteobacteria bacterium | reverse complement strand
TTGTGCCCCGTTCGGTTACGTATTGCTGACCCGCGCTTGCGTTGCGGGCCATCGTCGCCGAGCCGTTGCAGCGCCACCGGTTTGTGCGCGCCGAGATCGCGGCGCGCGTGGCCGACCTGCTGCGGGCCGTCGGCCTGCCGGAGGATACCGGGGCGCGCTATCCACGCAGTTCTCCGGCGGCCAGCGGCAGCGTATCGCCATTGCGCGGGCGCTGGCGCTCGAGCCCGACATGCTGATTGCCGACGAACCCGTCTCCGCGCTCGACGTCTCCATTCAGGCGCAGATCGTCAACCTTCTGCGCGACATTCAGCGCGAACGCGGCATCGCCTATCTCGTCATCGCCCACGACCTCGCCCTGGTTCACCAGATTTCCGACCGCATCGCGGTCATGTATCTCGGGCGGATCGTCGAGGAAGGTCCGGCCGACGACCTGATCTCGGCCCCGGACCATCCCTATACCGTCTCGCTTCTGGCCGCGACGCCGTGCCCCGATATCGGCGGAAAACGTGGTGTGTTCATGGGGGACCCGCCGTGGCCATCGACCGGCCATCGGTTACGCCTTCCATCCCCGTTGCCCGGGTCACCGCGATCGCTGCGCGGTGGAACGCCCGGTGCTCAGGCACGGGGGCCCGATCGCCAAGTCGCCTGCCATTACCCCGGCGAGCTTCCGTCGCCGATCTTGCCAAGAGGCGAGCCCGCGCCCGCCTGACGAGCGCGGCGGGCCCGGCCGGGTGCCTCAGTGGTGATGCTTGTGGCCGCCCGACCCGGCGACATGACCATGGCGTCGACATTGATGGCGCCGCCATGTTCGAACGTGAGGGTCAGTGGCAATCTCGTGCCTTTGCACGACCAGGCGCCTTAAGGAGCATCAGCATGATGTGGTAGCTGCCCGGTTTGAGCATGACCCTGCCTTGGGCCGGGAATTGTCAGGCCTTCCACTTTCATCATCACGGCCTGACCGTCCTCGATCCGAGTCTCGATGAATCTCGGCCACACCGGCGATCGGGGGTGCTCACCTTGATGAGACGGTCGGCGCGGTTGGATGCGTTCCTGACGGTCATGAAGGCCGCCGTCGGCTGGGATGTGCCGATCGAGGCGCGTGCCCAGGGTTTCTCGATCGAGACCCTGCTGTCGTGGGCGGACGCGGGCGCGGCGGTGACAGCGAAGGGACAGGCTCGCCAGGAAAGCGACTAGGAGAATTTTCATTGCTGGATGGACCTTTCTGATTTTGGACGCGATGTCCGCAGGCTTGTCGCCGTGCCCGAAGTGGGTCACGAACAGGCCGGCGGGCGTCATGAGGTACATGAAGGAGGAGTGGCTCATCGTGTAGCCGTCACGCGCCGACTTCTGTTCGACACGGGCGTAGTAAACACGGAAAGCCCTGGCAGCGTCGGCAACCTGTTGCTCGGTTCAGTCAGACCGGAAGCGGTAAGATTTGTCGAAGGCCTGTTTATACTCGGCCATCGCCTTCGGTGTATCGCGTTTGGGGTCGACGGTCACGAAGATCGGCGTGATCCGATCGGCCGAGGATCCAAGCGTACTCAGGACGGCGGCCACAGTGTTGAGGGCTGTCGGACAGACGTCCGGGCAGTCGGTGAAGCCGAAGAAGACCAGCTTCCATTTGTCCTGGTAGTCGCTGTACTTGGTGACGGATTTGCCCGTATGGTCGACCAGGCTGAAGCGGCTGGTGATCATGGGCGATCCGTTTGTCCGCGCGCCGACCGTCTTGGGCGGGTCGGGCGCAAAGAGAACGGGATAGGACACAACCGCGATTGCCGCGAGGATGGCCCCGGCGGCCAGGGTCCAAAGGACCATCTGGGTCGTGCGTCTGGTGGATTTCATGTCAACGCAACTCCGATGTTTGGAGAGGCCGGACAGATGCCGGCCGACGTATGCCGGTGGGACAGGGGCGGCCGCCAAGAAGCGCCGCCGATTACGACCCGGCTAGTTGGAAAGTGGGTGGGAGCTGGGGCCTAGAGGCCATGCGGGGGCGGCGCGCGACTATGGAAATGCGCGGCCGCGTAGCGTTCGGCTGGCGCTTCCGAGGCAGGCGCCCAGGGTGTCGGCGCATAGACGACCGGCCGTTCAATTGGCTCGATCGGTTGTGCTGCCAACAAGGGGAGCTTGCAGGTCGCGGCACAAATCGGGCAGTCGACCTGACCGTTATGGGGGGCCGATGCGTCATCGGTACGGCCGTCGTCGAACGCCATGGTGCGGAGGCCGGTCGGCGTGCACAGGACAATGAAGCCTGGCAGGCTCGCGCCGACCGAGGCGGGCAACGCGTTCGCCGGTCCCGCGCCCAGGGCGGCGGCAACGAACAGCTTCGCGATGTAGACCGCCATGATGGACAAAGCCATCTGCGCCTTACAGGCCCTTAAGCATCGCAATCTTCAGGCTCCGGCAGATCGGCTGAATCACAAGCTCAGGGTTGCATGTGTTCCTGTCCGCGAGAACGCAGCATTTCGTCGCGAGTATCGTGCCTAACCGGTTTCCGTTGAGCTTGCTCTCACTGCTCGGGCGGAACGCCATTCGGTCGCCGTGGCTGGGCCGGGGGAACCAAAGCGAAGGTCTGTCTCGTCTCATCGACGTGCGCCAAGAAATCGCTGACGCCCGCGCACAGCCCAAAAATCGACCAGTTCCAGCCTACAAGGAGAAGGGGAAGCCGATGGATTCCAACGTGATCGTTGGCTCTGCACTTTGCCTGATTGCACTGACCTGCGGCGCGTCGGGCGCCGCCGCCCATGTCACTCTGGAGACGCGACAGGGAGCCGTCGGCACCTATTACAAGGCGGTCTTTGGCCTCTCGCATGGTTGCGAAGGGTCGCCGACGGTCAAGGTGACGATCCGATTACCCGAGGGCGTGATTGCCGCGAAGCCAATGCCGAAGCCCGGCTGGAAGATCGCTACCAGAACAGCGGCCTACAAACACGGCTATACCCTTCACGGCCAAGTGCTGAGATCCGGCGTTGTCGAAGTCGAATGGAGCGGCTCCAGCCTGGCGGATGCGCATTTTGACGAATTCACCTTCAAAGCCTATCTCGCGGAGACGCTTGAACCCGGCACGACCCTCCATTTTCCGGTCGTCCAGCAATGCGCCAAAGGCGTGAATCGCTGGGTCGAGATTCCGACGGCCAGGGCGGGGCTGTAGCGCCAAAAGCCCGTCTCCGTCGCTTCTGCTCGTTCCGAAGAAATAGCGTTGGCCAGGAGGCCGCTCACGCCACCTGGCAGTTCTGGGCGTTCCAGTATTGCTCGAGGTTGGCGATCAGTGCCGGACTGAAGTGGCAGTAGGCCTGCTCGCGGGCATAGAGCGCGGCATAGCGGCGGAACATGTCGAGCGGCTCCATGGCGAGGCGCAGCGCCCGCCGATTGCCGTCGGCACCCACGACGCCTGAGCCGGTCAGCCGGTCGACGACGTGATCGATCGTGCGGTCGATCGCATCCGGCTCCACGACCTCGTCGCAGATCAGACGCCCTTCGTCCGAATCGCACTCGAAGCGACGCTCGTACATGATCGCCTGGCGGGCCATCCGGTCGCCGATGAAGCGCGCGAGCCGCAGGTTCGCCATTGCCGGGATGATGCCTTCCTTGCGTGCCGGCAGGGTCATGTAGGCATCGCGGGCGGCGATGTTGAAGTCGGTGGCGAGCAGGATCTGGCAGCCGCCGCCGATGGCGAAGGTGTCGACCGCCGAAATCCAGAGCTTTTCGATCGAATCGCCGGCGACTTCGTCTGGTGCCACGTCGGGACGCGCCACGCCGCGTATGATCTTGTTCACGAAGCCCAGGTCGCGGACCAGGAACCACAGGAAAGGGATGCGGCCGTGGTAGAGATGCGTGAGATTGATGCCCGGAATTGTAGACGCCGACGGCCGGCATATTTGCCCGTGGGAACCACGTCGCCGCGCAGCACGGCGACCTCGCTCTGGGGTCATGAGGGCCAGACGTCGGCGCCGATCTCGAGCGGCCGCTTGGGTCGAGAGTCCTCGGAGTTCAGAACTTCGGGGTGCGCGATGGCTGACAATGCAGCAGTACCGGCGCCCTGGCTGGCGTTCGACCCTGGCTATTCCGAGATCGAGCCTGCCGTCGCGGCTGAACTCCTGTCGCCCAGCTCCGGCGGATTCGCGCGCGGCAGCAACATGGCATGGCACATGTGCCCGGCCGATCCACCCGGTCGGCGAACAGCCCGGAGGAACATGCCCTGGTGCATCTCGAACCCGGCTTTCTGGCCTTTGTTTGAGCGCGTCACGTCGCCTGCCAGGACATCGACGCGCCGGGGTCCAGCCGATGTCCTGGCGAGCGACGACGCGCGCGAGCAAGGCCGGCCGGGTTCGAGATGCACCAGGGCATGTTCCTCTCCGGGCTGTTCGCCGACGGGATCAGCCTGCGGCTGCCCCCAGACGTAAGCCTGCTGGGCTTCACTCCCCCATACCGGCTGGAGATTCCCACCGAAGAATTCGGGGAATTGCTTTAGCATGGCGACCTGTTGAAAGGCCCCCATCAACTCAGGGTTGCCCGTCAGCATCTGCGCAAGCTGTCTATTCGATGCGCTGGCAGGCTGTCCGCCGGAGAGCCCGCGCGGGCCGCTGTAGCCACCGCCTCCGGCCGCCGCAGTCTGCGAGGCCATGTTGAGGGCAGGAGCCTGCGCCCCTCCCGTCAGCATGTCGGCGAGGGACTGCGCCCTTTCCTTGTTGCCGGAGGACCGCTGCCAGTTATCGACCCCAACCATCGCCAGCTTGCCGGCCAGATCGAGCCAGCCTTGCGGCGGCTGTTGCGCGAGGTGAATTGCGAGGGGCGAGATCGCCGTTTGGCCGCTGCCGGGCGGCTGCGAGTATGCGAAGGGACGCACCTAGTAGAACTCCTCTACCACCACGACGCCGGCAGCTCCTGCGCCACCTGCATCGCCGTTGCCAATTCCGCCGCCACCGCCCGCTCCGTAGGCAACACCATCTCCGCTGTTGCCCCGGCCACCGCCACCCCAATAGGACGAACCGCCAGGGCCGGCCGTCGTGCGCGCGCCGCTGATAACGCCTCCGCTGCCTGCACCGCCGCCGAGTTGGAGCGCCCCGGCCGAGGCCGCGCCACCGAGGCCGCCGCTAATCGTCGTATCGCTGCCGGTTGCCCCACCTCCCCCGACACCGCCGGCTGCTACGGCATGGGTTGCGAAAGAGGTTGTTCCGCCCGTGCCGCCGCCCGTGCCGGAGCTGTTTCCGGCAGCACCGGCCGCGCCGATGGTTACTGCCTTGGTCGTGTAGGAACTCGCATCGAGCCAGGCGATTGCCGTGGCACCCGCGCCACCGCCTGCGCCGACGTTGAACGAGGCCCCGCTGGCACCGCCTCCGCCTCCACCGCCGCCTGTTGCCGTTACCTTAATGAACCGGCAGCCGGCCGGCTTGGTCCAGGTCCCGGACGAGGTAAAGACCTGCACTGTTGCAGGGGCGGCGGTGATGTTGCCGCGCGTCAAGCTGGTGATCTGCGAACCGTTGGCCGCAGGGTATCCTGTGCCATCCATTGCTGGAACGTTGCCGTTGGAGACTCCCGTGTTCACCACAGCGGCTGTTCCCAGCCCCAGGTTGGTTCTGGCCGAGGCCGCCGACCCCGCAGCCGTGCCGCCGCGCGCGACCACCAGAAGGCCGGAGCCCGCGTTGCCCATGTTGAGCGCGGTAATCTGAGAGCCGTTTGCCGCCGGATAGCCTGTCCCGTCCATTGCAGGCACGTTGCCGTTGGAGACCCCCGTGTTGGCGACTGCGGCAGTCCCAAGCCCCAGGTTCGTTCGGGCCGAGGCAGCCGTGTCCGCAGCCGTGCCGCCGGCCGAGACAGGGACATTGCCCGTCCAGGTCGTGCCCGTGATGACGAAGGTGCCGCCCATCGTGAAGGTCTTGCCGGAAGCGACACGCACACCGGAGGTCGATAGCTCCAGAGCGGAAGCCGTACCCTCGCCGTCCTCAATCGTGCGCAGCGTGCCGTCCACTCCGGAGTTGCTGTTATCGACCTGCAGAAGGTTGCCGTAGGTGTTGCTCGGCCTGCGACCGGACAGGGTAGCCATTATTCCCGCTCCCCTTCGGCCTCAGTCCGCGTGCCCGTTGCCTTCGCTGTGCCGCCCCGTCTTGCGGACCAGTCATCAACCAAGAGGTCCCAGGCGAGCCCGAGTCGGTCCCAGGACTCAGCCGTCTGCGAGGGCGGCAAGTTGGCCTTCCGGCCGGCTGAGTAGAGGTTCACTGCCATGCGGGGCACTCCACCGGCAGCGCCCGGCCTGTGATGCTTTCAAGCGGGAGGTCCAGGCACTCGCCCAGCTCCTGCAAGACGCCGCCGGGCGCGCTCGCTGCCTCCTGTAGGCCGTCCGCGTCGAGATCGAGTGGCAGCCCCTTGGAGGCCGCGTCGCGCACCTTGCTGGCCTCCGCGTAGTTGATGATTACGGATTGGCCGTAGTTGCCGAGACGGAGCTTTACCGATGCCCATGCCGCCGACCGGGAGGCGATGACCATCTCCGGTGCGTAAGGCGTGCCGACGTGCTGGCCGAGCGCGAAGGCGGTGAGCGCGTAGGAGAGGAACGACGCAAGCGGCAGGCCCCATATCTCGCTATCGACCTCCAGCGCCGTCTCTTCGGCGTAGGCGTCCACCTGCCTGCGAAGGGTCATTTCGTAGGGGATGAGTCCGGACAGCCGACCGACCGCCGCCACCGCCCCCTTGGCCTCGGACGCTCCCAGCGCGGAGAGCAGGAGCGTGATGCATTCCTCCGGCCTGGCGTCTCGTGCCTCAGCCGAGTTCCGCGTCGGCAGGATGCCTGCTTCCCGCAGATAGCGCGCGCGCCGGTCCAGCGCCCGGGGATCGACCCCAAGCCCTGCCGCCATCATGGAAACCGCCGACTGAAACCGCATCCTTCAATCCCCTAGTGCCTCACTGTATGTGGTATTGAGATACCACACAAGAGGAAAAGGCGACTGAGCGCAGATATGCGGTGCGCCGACTGGGTGGCGAATTCTTAGCGCCCCTGGGCGGTCCCAGCAGACGCGTACTGACTCTAGGAAGACCGTTGGTGCGTTGTGCCCTGTTCGAGTTGTCACAAGGACTCGGCAGAGGCGTTAGCCCCCCCCTGAGGACGGGCAAGGCAACGGTAGCGCCCTTACCCGACTCGGCTAGCAGGGCGATGATGTCAGGATGAAGCGAAGACTACATTGGACGAGAGATCTCGGGGATCCTGCGGAACCGGGCGACATCGACGTTGCTGGCGTTGGGTGGGTCAAAGTCACTGCCCGGGACGTGCGCGATGCTCGCCTTTACGATGGCCGCGTGACGTTCACCGCAATTCGGTGGTCGGCTGGCGGTCGTGTCTCCTGGCACCTCAGTTCATTTGAAGTTGATAACGACAGCTAAAATTCCAATAAAGGAATGCGGTAAATGCCAGATCTAGGCGGCACCAAAACAATCTACTTCGGGTTTACGGGGCTTATAGAGCCGGGTGGCGCCACTCGAATTTGTCAGGCGCTGAATGCGGCAGTAGAAAATAGCGCAGATGAAGTCTACTTATGCCTCAACTCGAACGGAGGTTACGTCGGCGACGGCCTGTATATTTACAATCATATTCGCGGTCTGCCTATCCCTGTGACAATCCACAATACTGGTTCAGTTTCTTCGATAGCGACAATTGTGTACGTCTCAGCAGTGAGACGATTGGTTTCTCGTCACGGGATTTTTCTGATCCACCCCACCACTATCGGCCCATTTGTCGAGGGTATGGCCGCAGAACGTTTGCAGGCGTCGCTAAACACCACGCTCGCGGACGATGAGCGCACTGAAAATATCCTGCGAGAAAGGACGACTCTGCCCGACGGAGTTCTGAAGGCGAAGAGGATTCGGGATGTTCACATCACGCCGGAGGATGCTGTCAAATTCGGCCTGGCCCATGAGGTCGCCGAGTTCTGCGTCCCAACCGGTAACCGCATTATCCAGCTTTAGGCCTTCACGGCGCGCCTCCAGCACCGTCGCCAAGGCAAAGCTTCCGCGATGCATGTTTATCCTCCTGGCCCCCTGGGACAATGATTCTGGTCGCTTGTTCAGCAAAACGCAACGCGCGCTGCTTTGGTTCAAGATTCTCAGCTCAGTCCAGTGCCTTCGCCAAGATCCGCCGCACTGCTTCCGGCCGGCTCGGGTCATCCTCTTGGCGGTCGCGCCAAGCGTCCAACTTGTCGAGCATGTCAGGTTGCATGCGGACGAGTACTGGCTCGCCCTTACCAGTCGGTGCCGGCCCTCGGCGTTTCTGTGATTTCACGGTTTGACCACTCATTGCCTACCGTGATATCACAGTAGCGGGCCAGGGGGAAGTTGGAGCTTCCGCACCCGGCCCTAACCCCAGACAGGAGACGCGTCCATGTCCGAAGCTACCGAGAATCTTACCACGCCAGGCACGTTCGACGTGCCCGCCTTCAAGCCAGAAAGCGTGGCCGACTGGCACGCCGTGTGGCGCTACCACGACGCCCGGCAGGAGATCGCCAGCTACGTTGCCGACAGCGACCACGCGCAGGCCGAGGCTGCCGAGGCCGCTAACTGCGAGAGCATGACTGCAGTGTTCGAGGCGGCGGAGATGGTCGGCCGTGCGCCGTCCCGCAGCGCCTCCGACCTTCGCTGCAAGCTGGCCGTCCTGCGCTGGCACCTGGAGGCTGGCGACGCGCAACGGGGAAACTGGCTGCCGCTGGTCGAGGGTATGGATGCCGACCTGTCCGCCGCGCTGGAAATGCTCGACACCACGCCCGCCGAGGCAATCGCCTTCCTGTCGGATGAAGCGCGTGAGCGCGCCGCTGCGGCCGAGGCGGCAGCGGACTCGCTGAGGGACATTGCCTTCGCCCTGCCGGGGGAAGCTCCTGTTGGCTTGGCCGCCGGCATCGAGGCGACCGCCCGCGCTGTCGAGGGCTGCCAGCAGTTCATCGCCCGCTTGTCCGAAAAGCTGGCCTGCACCGCGAAGGGGGGCGCCTCCAATGACTGAGGCCTTCATCCCCGCCCCACCCGCACCGCCGCCGAGAGACTGCCGCGAGCTAGGGGAATGGCTGCACTACAGGCGCGTTCAGCTCGGCCTTTACTCCGGGGCTTGTCTTGGAGCGGGCAGTGCCGGCCGCACCTTCCGCGATGTGGTGAAGGCCGAGGAAGCCACCTACGACGCGGGCCATCTGGCATTCGAGCGGGCTGCCTTCCTGCGGGCACAGAACGTGCGGGAGGTTCTGGGCAAGCTGGAGCTGCTGCGGGACGCCATCCAACTGTCGGCCGCCTGCGACCATCACGACGTAGCCGTCATGCTCGCCAGCATCGAGGCCGATCTGGAGGGCCTGACGGGATCGGCCGACTTCCAGTTGGCCGCACCGCCGGCCGGGAGGGCCGAAGCATGAGCAGGAAAGCCACACCCGATCCGCTGGAGGCCATCGACCGCTACCACGACCTTCGCGACGCCTGCGGCGCCCTCTATGCCGCGTGCGGCTCGTCGTCGGCCCATGCGGCGGGCACCGCTTGGCTTGCCGGGCAGGTCCTGGAGATGGTTGAGGACCTGAACGCCGACCTTGAGGCCCTGCTACAGCCGTCCGCGTAGATAGGCGGCAGCACATACCGACCGGGAGGGGCTGGCCTGCGGGCTAGCCCCTTCTGCTTCAACTCAAAGATCCAGAAAAGGATGAACATTCTGGCGGCCCCGGCTATGCTGAAAACAAGGGGCCTGAAAAGAGCGAAGGCGGCGTCCGCTTCCGGACCCGCCTTCTGATCTTGTCCACAGTAGGGGCGCCTAGGCGCAACCTGTCTGCAGCTCATGTGCGCACCATACCTACCGAGTGGATACGATGCAATCTCAAAACACTTGTACACCTGAAGAGTTCCAGGCGATAGAGGCCGCAGTTGCGCCGATCCGCCTTGCCCGGTATCTGCCTGCGGCAGGAGGTGCAGAGGCAGCGTTTGATTACTACCTTTGGAACTGCCTCCTATGCGAAAGCTTCCACCTGAGCATCCATTTCGCCGAGGTTGTCACCCGCAACACGTTTGGCCGTGCTCTAGTTGGCCGGTGTGGGGAGAATTGGGCTGAGCACACCACATTTCTAGGACTGCTTGACGAACGTTTCAAAGCGGAACTGGAAACGTCCTTGAAAAAGGAGCGGAAGCAGCACGCATCGAATCTCACACATCATCATGTCGTGTCGGCTCTATCCTTCGGCTTCTGGGAGCACTTAGCTACGAAGCGTTTTGAGCGCTTTCTCTGGGCAAAGGGAGTTCAGCATATCTTTCCCTGCGCGCCCAAGAGCACCACAGTGCAGGAGATTCACGGCCTTATCGAGAGCGTGAGGCGTTGGCGGAACCGTATTGCTCATCACCAAGCAATCTTCGACAAGAAGCCGATGCGGAAACACCAAGACTCTCTCGCTCTCATAGCATTCTCTTGTGGCGTAACATCGACTTGGGTGGCGTCAGCCTCAAAAGTCCCGCTAGCTCTCAGCCAAAGACCAAGCCGGGACTAAGTGGCGAGAGCGCTACTAAAGGCGGTCATGGGATGAGGCTTCCGGAACCATGCGAGCTTTTCTTGTAGGCGCGCTGGCATACGTCCCCTGAGTAGGGGTCCACCCACCCCCACCTGCCGATGACCGGGGGGGGGGGGCGCCCACCCCGCCCTTGACGGCCGCTCTCCGCCGTCGCGTAGGGTGACGGCATGGCCCGCAGATCCATCGCCTCTCGATTCGAAGCAGCACGCCGCCTTCCCTGGCACGTCACAATTTCAGAGGCCCCGGGCGGGCACGGTCACGCCCTCGATGCCCTGCTAGCGTGGTGCCGCCCGCTTGGACCTGACGCATGGTTCTGGCCGCTGCCGGGGAATGCCTGGGGCTTTGCTGACCGACAGACGGCCGAGGCGTTCGCAGCGAAGGCGCGCGAGTTGCGACGGGAAGGCGTGACGGTCAGGGACAGCCGAGGCACCAAGGCGCCGCCGTGGGGGTAGCAGCGGCAGCGCGGGGGTAGTTCTGGGGGTATGCCCCGAACGCGGAAGATCATCTATCGTTACATATCATATAGTTAAGTCGTATTATTTGATGCCCTCCGCCGGCACCACCCTTCCTTCCAGGACGGCCCAGCGCCCCGCCGGCGCCGCCAGGCCCCACCTACTCCGTGAAGGTGCAGTCGAGCAGGTTCAGGCCGACCCAGTAGTCGAGGACCGAGCCGGTGATGGTGACGATCGCGCCGCGCTCCCAGCTCTCGATCTGCGCGAAGACGTCGGGATCGAGGATGCGCAGGCAGCTCACCTCCTGCCAGTCCTTGCCGCGGCCGAAGAAGACCGAGAGCCCCGAACGGGTGCTGGAGGCGCTCACGTAGGGCAGGGTCGCGACGAAGGTCTTGCCGCCATACTTCTCCTTGAAGTTCACGGCGTTGTCCTTCGCGTCGGCCTTCAGCGCCGCGACGTCCTGCAGGCCCAGCGGTTCGGCGACTGCCGAGGCAGCGACCGCAAGGGGGGCGAGGAGCCCCAGGCACAAAGCCGCAATGGTTCTGACCCTACGCAACATCCGCATCTCCCGCACCTGTGGAGGTCTCCGACCGCCGCATCCGACCCGAAGACCTGCAATAATTCAAGATTCTTGACGCCTCCCGGCCACCCCCGGCCGGGGGTGGCCGCTTTTCCTGCGCAGCCTGCGGAAAGGCGCTATAGTCGCCGCCTCATCCATCATCGGAGGCCGTGATGCTGCGCGCGCTGTCGCTTCTTGTCGGTAGTTTCCTGTTGCTCGGTGCCAGCAACTGCCAGCCCACGTACCAGACCCCGGCCTTGACACTGAACCGCTGCTTCGACCAGCCCTGGCTGCCGAGCTGCGGCGGCCGCTAGCCCGGGCGGCTCAGGCTCCCGGAAAGCCCTCCAGCATCGCGACGCGCCCCTTCGAGGCGGCCAGGCGGAGCGGCAGGATCTCCTGGTACTCCGGCGAGTTGTAGAAGGTCTTCACCGCGGCGATATCGGCGAACTCGAGCAGCACCACGCGGGCCGAGGGCAGCTCGCCTTCAAGGGCCTGGGGATTGCCGCCGCGCACGATGAAGCGGCCGCCATACTGCGTGATCACGCCCGGCGTCTTCGCGGCATAGGCCTTGTAGGTCTCAGGGTCCTCGATATCGACGAGCGCGAGCAGGTAGGCAGCCATGGAGGTCTCCTTCGTGTCTTCGGGCGGCCGACGGGCGCCGGCCGGCGGCGACAGGATGACGGCGCCGCCGCGGCCTGACAACGCCTGCCGCACCGCTCAGCCGCAACCGGCATCGAAGGGAACGTGCAGCCCCGCGCAACCGCGCTTGCCCATGGCGTCGCGATCTTCGAGATGGATGTCGAAGGCCAGGGTGATCCGCTCCCCCGCCGTCTGGTGCGGCGTGGTGCAGTGGAAGGCGGCGCTGGGGAACAGCGTCACCAGGCCGGGCTCGTTCGTCACCGACAACGCGGCCTTCCGATCGAAGCGCTCGTCGCTCTTGTAGACGTAGGGCGGGAAGTAGAGCGTCGAGGTCCCCTGGGCCGCCACGCAGTAGTTGCCGGAGAGGAAGGCCAGGGGCGTCTGGTCGTGGCAATGCGGCGTCAGCTGCTCGCCCTGGCGCAGGACGTTCACCCAGCCCTGGACATAGGTTTTCGGCCGCGGCATCCGCAGGCGCTGCATGAAGGTGCGGTAGGCCTGCAGCACGAAGGCCTGGAAGGCCTGCATCGCCGGCTGCTGCCAACCGAAGATGTTGAAGCCATGCCAGCGCGCGGTGGTGCCGGCCTCGACACCGGCGATCGGGATCGGCTCGATACCGCCCCTCAGGGTCTCTTCCTGTTCCAGCGCGATCTGCGCCAGCGCGCGGTTCACCTTAGGGTCTGGCAAGGAGTCGTGATAAAGCGGCAAGGTCCAGTTCGGAGCGAACGGCGTCCGCGGCCTCGGCGGCTGCCAAAGCTTCACAGGCATGATGGAATCCCCCCCGGGATGTAGTTTTTCTTGTTCTTGCCCGAACAGTTAATCATTCCAGGGTTGATATGACCAGTCTTGGATGCCGCCTCGCCCAGGGGTCGGCGGCACAGCGAAAGGAGCCAAGGAAGTCCATGCGATTGAAAGACAAGGTGGCACTGGTGACCGGCGGCGGATCGGGTTTCGGCGAAGGCATCGTCAAGCGCTTCGCCGAGGAGGGCGCGGCCGTCCTGGTGGTGGACATCGACGAGGCCGCCGCCAACCGCGTCGCCGAGGCGGCGACCAAGGCCGGCGGCAAGGCGGTGCCGGTCAGGGCCGACGTCACCCGCAAGGAGCAGGTGGCCGCCATGGTGGCGCGCGCGCAGAGCGATTTCGGCGGCCTCGACGTGCTGGTCAACAATGCCGGCTGGTCGCACCGCAACAAGCCGATCTCGGAGGTCAGCGAGGAGGACTTCGACCGCCTCTTCTCGGTCAACGTGAAGGCGATCTATCTCGCCGTCCTGGAAGCCCTGCCGCTGCTGCGCGCGCGCCGCGGCTCGATCCTCAACACCTCCTCGACGGCGGCGCTCCGGCCGCGGCCGGGCCTGACCTTCTACAACGCCACCAAGGGGGCGGTGAACACCATGACCAAGTCGCTGGCGGTGGAACTGGCGCCGGACGGCATCCGCGTCAACGCCCTCTGCCCGGTGATCGGCGAGACGGCGCTGATGGAGACCTTCATGGGCGCCCCCGATACGCCGGAGAACCGCCAGCGCTTCCTGGCCGGCATTCCGCTCGGCCGCTTCTCCACGCCGCGCGACATCGCCAACGCCGCGCTCTTCCTCTCCTCCGGCGACGCCGAGTTCCTCACCGGGGTCTGCATGGAGGTCGACGGCGGCCGCTGCGTCTGAGCGCGGCGCGCCCCGGCGACGGGGCCATTTGGCAGGGTGCACAAGCAGAAGGCCCGGACCTTGCGGTCCGGGCCTTCCGGCGTTTCAGCAGCCTGGTTTTGTCAGGCGGGGCCGAGGGTCAGTCCCGCATAATGCCCAGGATGCTCAGGATGTAGATGAACAGCGTGATGAAGCTGCCGTAGAGCATGAAGGCGCCGAAGATCGCCTTGCGCTGCACCACCTCGCCGCCATCGGCCGAGGAGTACATGTTCTTGATCATCTGCGTCTCGTAGGCGGTGAGACCGGAGAAGACCAGCACCACGGCGCAGGAGATCAGCAGGCCGAAGCCGGCATCCTGCACGAAGAGCATGTTCACCACGAGCGCGATCAGCAGTCCGATCGTCGCCATCATGAAGAAGGTGGCGAAGACCGAGAGGTTGCGCTTGGTCGTGTAGCCGTAGATCGACACGCCGGCGAAGGCGCCTGCGGTGATCAGGAAGGCCCGGACGATCAGCATCGGATCCATCTGGCCGTAGATGAGGAACATCGGCGCCAGCAGCGCCCCCCAGAGGCCGGCATAGACCCAGTAGCTGATCTGCGCCGCCATCATCGAACCGCTCATCATGATCTTCGGCGCGAAGAAGCCGAGCGCCATGATGCCGATGAAGAAGAGCCAGAACATGTTCTGGATCGCCACCACCAGCTCGATGTTCGAGGCCAGCAGGAAGGCGATCGCGCCGGTGAAGGCGACACCCAGCGACATGTAGTTGTAGACGCGCAGCATGTAGCTGCGCAGGCCCTCGTCGACAGCGGCTTCGCTGCGACCGCGGGCATAGACTTGCGAATTGGGACCCACCATCGTCATCTCCCTCGTTGTACCAGGCCCTGTAGCGGCTTCTGACGGCCGGGGCCCACGTCATTTGGCGATATTGGCGATGCGGGCCCCAGCTTCAATAGATACCCGCATTTCCAACGTGGAAATTTTTGCCAGCGAATTTTACCTGAAGTGGCCCGCAAAACCTATTCATTCCGCAACAGCGGGGCCGCTTTGGCGCCGAGCGCCCGCCAGGTGCCGGCCAATCCGAAGAAGGAGGTAACCAGCAGACCGGCCAGCAGGGTCCAGAGCAGCGGCCCAGCGAGGAAGACGAACTCCTGCCGCATCACCAGCTCCACCACCACGGCGGCGGCCAGCGTGCCGACCAGCGCGGCGATCAGCGCGGTGGCCAGTCCCAGCAGGGCGAACTCCGTCAGCAGGCTGCCCAGCAGCGTGGCCCGCGTGGCCCCCAGCACCTTCAGCACCACGGCGTCGTAGCGCCGCCGCCGCTCGCCGGCGGCGATCGCCCCGGCCAGCACGATGAGGCCGGCCAGGACGGTGATGCTGCCGGTGCCGCCGACCGCCGCGGCGATCGACCCCAGCAGGTCGGAGAAGCTGGCCAGCGCCTCCTTCACGCGGATCGCCGAGACATTGGGGAAGGCGTCGGTGATCTGCCGCTCCAGCGATTCGGCCTCCGCGTCGGCGATCCGGACCGTGGCAATGTGCGAGGCCGGCGCCGCCTCCAGCAGACCGGGCGAGAAGATCATCACGAAGTTGATCCTCAGCTCCGCCCAGGCGATCGGACGGAAGGAGGCGATCTCGGCCGTGACGTCGCGGCCATAGACATTGACCGTGAGGGTGTCGCCGAGCTGCAGCGCCAGGGCGTCGCCCACCGCCTTGTCGAGCGATACCAGCGGAGGACCGGCGTAGTCCAGCGGCCACCAGTCGCCGGCCGAGAGCTCCACCCCGTCGGGCTGCGCCGCCGCCCAGGTGAGCCCGCGGTCGGAGCGGAACACCCAGGCGACCTCCTGCGGCAGGCTCATCTCATCCGGCCGCTGGCCGTTCACGCCGGTGATGCGGCCGCGCAGCATCGGCACCTCGGTCCAGTCCTCGACCCCGGCGTGAGCCTCCACCAGGCGACGAAAGCCGGCGACCTGCTCGTTCTGGATGTCGATGAAGTAGAAGGTCGGCGCGTTCGCCGGAATCTCCTCCTCGACCTGATGCGCGAGGTTCGCCTGGATCAGCGCCACGGCGGCCAGCACCGTCAGGCCGAGGCCGAGCGAGACCACCACGCTGGCGGTCGGCGCACCCGGCCGGTGCAGGTTGCCCAGCGCCAGCCGCAGGCCGGTGCGGCGCGGCCGCGGCAGGCGCCTGGCCAGGGCCATCAGGCCGCTCGCCGCCAGGCGGAAGATCAGCAGGGTGGCCGCCGCTCCGGCGACGAAGCCGGCGGCGAAGAGGCGATCGTCGCTCCCCAGGATCGCCAGCGCCGCCAGCCCGCCCCCCAGCAGCAGCAGCGCCGGCAGCAGCCAGCGCGGGCGCCCGGCGCGCACGGTCTCCAGGTGGCCGCGGAAGAGGCCGGCGGCCGGCAGCACCTGGGCCCGCGCCAGGGGCCCCAGCGCGAAGAGCAGCGCGGTCCTGAGACCCATCGCGCCGGCCAGCAGCAGCGGCAGGAGCGCCGGGCCGCCGCCCAGCGAGACGTTCAGCCGCTCGGCCAGCAGCGGCGCGGCGAGGCTCGGCGCGGCGGCGCCGATCGCCAGCCCGATGGCGGTGCCGACGCCGGCCAGGACCAGCACCTGCAGCAGGTAGATGCGCGTGATCAGCCCGGCCGGCGCGCCGAGGCACTTCAGCGTGGCGATGGTGTCGCGCCGCGACTCGAGGTGGGCCGCCACGCCGTTGGCCACCCCGACGCCGCCCACCAGCAGCGCGGTCAGGCCGACCAGGGCCATGAAGAGGCGGACCCGCTCGACGAAGCTGGCGACGCCCGGCGCGGCCTGGTCGAGGCCGCGCACCCGCCAGCCAGCCTCGGGGAAGGCCTCGTTCAGACGCGCCTCGAAGGCGGCGAATCCCTCTCCGGCCGCGAGGTCGAGCCGGGCGTGGCGATAGACCAGACTGCCCGGCCCATCCAGCCCGCTGGCGGCCAGGCCATCCAGCGAGACGAAGACCCGCGGGCCGAGCGTGAAGGCCCGTGCCGCGCGGTCCGGCTCGCGCACCACCACGGCGCGCACCTCGAAGCTCGCTTCGCCGATCTCCAGGACATCGCCCAGGGCGATATCGAGACGCGCCAGCAGGTCGGCCTCGACGATGGCGCCCCGGCGCCCGCCTTCGAGGCCGAGCGCCGCCGCCGGCCCGATCGGCGGATCCAGCAGCAGCGTGCCATGCAGCGGATAGGCGGCATCGACGGCCTTCAGCTCGACCAGGCGGCGCTCGCCCCTCGGCGCTGCGCGCCATCGCCCGCATCTCGGCGGTCTCCGACAGGCTGGCGCTGTGCTCGGCCAGCCAGAGGCGCTCGTCCTCCGCCAGCGGGCGATTGAACAGCCGGATCTCCACGTCGCCGCCGAGCAGCGCGCGGGCGTCGCGGCCGAGGCCGGCCAGCAGGTCGGCCGAGACCGTGCCGACGGTGGCAAGCGCGGCGACGCCCAGGCAAGGCAGGCGAGGAAGACGCGGAAGCCCCGCAGGCCGCCGCGCAGTTCGCGCCGCACCAGACGCCAGGCCAGGGCCAGGGAGCGCCGATGCGCAAGCCGGCGGCCTCAGCCGGCCGTCGCACCGGCGAGCGCTCGTGGCCTCGGCCGTCGTCGATGCGGCCGTCGGCCATGTGCACGCTGCCGAGCGCAGCGCGCCGGCCAGCACCGGATCGTGGGTGATGAGCAGCAGCGTGGTGTCGCTCTCCGCCGTCAGGCGGAACAGTAGGTCGATCACCTGCTCGCCAGTGGCGCCGTCGAGGTTGCCGGTCGGCTCGTCGGCCAGCAGCAGCTTGGGCCGTTGACGAGCGCGCGGGCCAGCGCCGTGCGCTGCTGCTCGCCGCCGGAGAGCTGGCCGGGATAGTGGTCAGGCGGTGCCCCAGGCCGACCGCCTCCAGCGCCTCCGGCGGCCCGCGCGAAGGCCTGTCGCGGCGGCCGGCCAGTTCGAGCGGCATGGCGACGTTCTCCAGCGCCGTCATGGTCGGCACCAGATGGAAGTCCTGGAACACGATGCCGATGGAATCGCGGCGCAGCCGCGCCAGGGCGTCCTCGCTCTTGCCGGCATAGTCGCTGCCGGCGACGGCGACGCGCCCGGCGGTCGCCCGCTCCAGCCCGGCTGCAATCCTCAGCAGGGAGGTCTTGCCGGAGCCGGAGGGCCCGACCAGCGCCACGCTTTCGCCGCCGGCGACGCTCAGGTCCACGCCGCGCAGGATCTCCACCGGCCCGGCCAGCGACGGCAGGGTCAGCTCGACATCAGAAAGCTCGATCATGTCGGGAGGTCGGTCATGTCTGCGGTATCCGTGCGGTCGCGGCGAGGAAGGCAACAGAGGGGATATGGCCCCGAACGGCGGCGGATCAACGGCAAGGCCCCCCGGCCGCAGCCACGGACCTTGCACCGCCTGTCGCTCCGCTCCTAGGCTTGTCGCTCTCTTTGCCCCTCTGCCACCGCTGGAAGTGAGACGATGCCCACCCAACCGGTCGTCCGCCACCTGGCCGCCGTCCTGGCCGCGGATGTCGTCGGCTATGGGCGCCTGGTCGGGAACGACGAGGAGGGCACCCTCGCCGCGCTGCGCGATCTCCGGCACGCGCTGATCGACCCGCTGCTGCGCGCCCACGAGGGGCGGCTGGTCAAGACCACCGGGGACGGGCTGCTGGTGGAGTTCGCCAGCGTGGTCAACGCAGCGCGTCTCGCCGTCGCCTTCCAACGGGCCATGGTCGAACGCAACGAGGAGGTCGAGCGCGGCCGGCGCATCGAGTTTCGCATCGGCGTGCATCTGGGCGACGTGGTGACCGAGGAGGGCGACATCTTCGGCGAGGGGGTGAACATCGCCGCGCGCCTGGAATCGATCGCCACGCCACGCGGCATTCGCCTGTCGCGCGCCGCGCACGACCAGGTGCAGGGCAAGCTGGACGTCGTCTTCCGGCCGCTGGGGCCGCAAGCGCTGAAGCACATCGCCCGGCCGGTCGAGGTCTATGCGCTCGACTTCGCCGAGCGCCTGGCCGAGAGCCACGAGGCCACGCTCAACCAGGTCATCAACTACTGCCGCACGCCGGAGGGAATCCGCCTCGCCTATGCCCGCGTCGGCGAGGGCCCGCCGCTGCTCAAAACGGGGAACTGGTTGAGCCACCTGCAGTACGAGTGGGAGAGCCCGATCTGGCGCGACTTCCTGCACCGCCTGGCCGGCCGCCATACGCTCTATCGCTATGACGCGCGCGGCCAGGGCATGTCCGACTGGGACGTTCCCGAGATCTCGCAGGCCGCCTGGCTGAGGGACCTGGAGACCGTCGCCGACGCCATCGGCGTCGAGCGCTTTCCCCTGCTCGCCATGTCGCAGGGCTGTGCCTCGGCGGTCGACTTCGCCGTCCGCCATCCGGAGCGGCTGTCGCATCTCATTCTCTATGGCGGCTATGCGGTCGGCTGGAACGCCGGCGCGCGGACGGCCGAGGAGGGCGAGGCGGGCCGCGCGATGGCGACGCTCATGCGCCACGGCTGGGGCCGGGCCGAGGCCACCTTCCGCCAGCTCTTCACCTCGATGTTCATTCCCGACGCCACGGCGGAGCAGAACGAGGGCTTCAACGAACTGCAGCGGCGGACCACCTCGGCCGACTGCGCCGCCCGCTTCATGCAGGCGGTGGGCGACATCGACGTGCGCGAGCTCTGCGGCCGCGTCACCGTGCCGACCTTGGTCATGCATGTGCGCGGCGACGCGCGCATCCCCTTCGAGGTCGGCCGCCAGCTGGCCGCCGCGATCCCAGGCGCCCGCTTCGTGGCGCTGGACGGCCGCAATCACATTCCGCTCGAGGGCGACCCCTCCTTCGAGCGCTTCTTCGAGGAGATCGCGCTGTTCCTGGGCAGCTGACGCCGCAGGGCGCCGGCAGGAATCGGACCGCCGCCGGGGCCCTTGCCCTTGATCCCCTCGCGCGCAGGCCGCATGTCATTCCCATGACCCAGGTTCTTTCCCGCCGCGGGCTGCTCGCCTTCGCGGCCGCTCTCGCGTTCGCCGGCGCCGCCCGCCCGGCGCAGGCGGCACCGCTCCGGCTGCTGGCCTACGGCGATTCGCTGTTTCACGGCTATGGCTTGCCGCCGGACGAATCGCTGCCGGCCCAGCTCGAGGCGGCCCTGCTCGCCGAGGGGCGCGACGTGGCGGTGATCAACGGCGGCAACTCCGGCGACACCACGGCCGCCGGCCTCGCGCGTCTGGAGTGGACGCTGGGCGAGCCGGTCGACTGCGTGCTGCTCTGCCTCGGCGCCAACGACGGGCTGCGCGGCCTGCCGCCGGACGAGATGGAGGCCAACCTGCGCGCCATCGTCGAGCGGCTGCAGGCCGCCGGCCTGCCGCTGCTGCTGGCCGGCATGCTGGCGCCGCGCAACTGGGGGGCCGACTATGCCGCGGAGTACGATGCCGTCTTCCCGCGCCTGGCGGCCGACTACGACCTGCCGCTCTATCCCTTCCTGCTGGAGGGCGTGGCGCTCGATCCGGCGCTGAACCAGGGGGACGGCATCCACCCCAATGCCGCCGGGGTCGCGGTCATCGTCGAGCGGCTGCTGCCGCAGGTGGAAGCGCTGCTCGACCGCGCCGCGGCGGCGTCATGAGCGAGGAGATCGCCACGCGCCGCTTCTCCACCGGCTTCGCCGCCGGCAGCGACTGGAGCGTGATCCTGGCGGCCGCCCTGGCCGACGCCTGGCCGCCGCCGGAGGGTGCCAACCTCGGCTTCCTCTTCGCCAGCGACCACCTGGCGGCCGACTTCGACGCCATCGTCTCCCACCTGCGGGAGGAGACCGGCATCGCCGACTGGAGCGGCACCGTCGGGCTCGGCATCGCCACGCCGGAGGGCGAGCTCTTCGACCGGCCGGCCCTGGCGATCATGGTGGCCGCGCTGCCGGCGGACTCCTTCCGCCTCTTCGGCCCGCTGGTGAACCCCTCCGCCTTCGCCGCCCGCGAGGCCGACTGGATCGGCCGCCAGGCCGGCACCGTCGCGCTGCTGCAGGCCGACCCGCGGACTCCCGACCTGCCGGCGCTGCTGGGCGACTTCGCCAGCGCCGCGCGGGCCTTCACGCTGGGCGGGCTGACCGCCTCGCGCGGCCGCGTGGTGGCCGCGCCGCTGGCCCACGCCGGGGAGAGCGGACAGGGGCTTTCCGGCGTGCTGCTCGGCGAATCGATCGGCATCGTCAGCGGGCTCAGCCAGGGCTGCCAGCCGATGGCGCCGGCCGCCACCGTCACCGCCGCCGAGGGCCAGGTGATCGCCGAGATCGACGGCCGGCCGGCGCTCAGCTATCTGGTCGCCCTGCTGGAGGAGCAGTTCGGCGCCCGCAGCGGCGACGGCTGGCCGCAGATCCACCCGGCCTTCCCGCTCCCCGGGCGCGACCGCGACGACTACCTGGTGCGCAATATCGTCGGCACCGACCCGGCGCGCGGCCTGATCGCGGTCGGCGAGCTGGTCGAGCCGGGGCAGAAGATTCTCTTCTGCCGGCGCGATGCCGAGGCTGCCCGCCACGACCTCGACCGGATGCTGGCCGATGTCGTGCGGCGCTCGGAGGGCCGCGCCAAGGCCGGGGTCTATGTGTCCTGCGTCGCCCGCGGGCCCAATCTCTTCGGCCCGGAGGGCGCCGAACTGAAGCAGATCAGCAAGGCGCTGGGCGACATACCGCTGGTCGGCTTCTACGCCGGCGGCGAGATTTCCGGCGAGCGGCTCTACGGCTACACCGGCGTGCTGTCGCTCTTCGTCTAGAGGCCCCCGCGCCTACTCCGCCGCCGGCTGCAGGCCGGCGATGCCGGCCGGGCGCTCGCCGGCGACGGTGGTGCGATGCAACAGGCGGCGCGAGCCGTCGTAGTCGTTGATCGCCAGGTGCAGCAGGCAGCGATTGTCCCAGATCGCCAGCGTGCCCGGCGCCCAGCGCAGCCGGCAGGTGAACTCCGGCTTCACCGCGTGCTGGTAGAGGTACTGCAGGATCGGCTTCGACTCCTCCTCCGTCATGCCGGCGAAGCGCTGGCTGTAGACCGGGTTGACGAAGAGCGCCCGGCGGCCGGTCCAGGGGTGCACGCGCACGACTGGGTGGTGGATCTCGCGGTCGGCCGAAGGGTCGCCCCGCACCATCTTGATCGACTTGCTGAGGCCGGGCGTGTCGTAGCCCGGGCCGCGCGTGCCGTGCGGCCAGCCGGTCTGGATCGCCACCAGCGGGTCGAGCAGGCGGCGCATGCCCTCGGAGAGCGCCTCGTAGGCCAGGTACTGGCTTGCCCAGAGCGTGTCGCCGCCGACCGCCGGCAGCTCCAGCGCATAGAGCAGCGTCAGCGAGGGCGGCGCGTCGAGGAAGGAGAAGTCGGAATGCCAGGTGCCGCCGAAGGTGCCGATCTTGCGCTCCTCGGCCTCCTTCAGCACCGCGATGATGTCGGGGTGCTCCTCCATGTGGGCGACGAAGGGCACCCGCAGCAGCGTGCCGAAGCGGCGGGTCGCCGCCACCTGCTGCTCCGGGCTCATCGTCTGCTCGCGCAGGAAGACCACCTGATGCTGCGCCAGGGCCGACTGTACGCCTCCATGCTCGCCGGCCGAGGCCGCCTTGAGCTGCAGCCCGAAGACCTCGGCGCCGCAGGCCGGAGCCAGCGGCCGGATCTCCAAGTGCGGCGCTCATAGCCCTGCCTCTTTTGCATAGCTGTCGATCCGCTTCGCCAGGGCCAGGTCGCGCTCCGACAGGCCGTCACAATCGTGCGTCGAGAGCGTGATATCCACCCGGTTGTAAACGTTGAACCATTCGGGGTGGTGGTCGAGCTTCTCCGCCGCCAGCGCGACCCGGTTCATGAAGCCCCAGGCTTGGCTGAACGACTTGAACTTGAAGGATTTTTCGATCGCGTCGCGGTCCTCGGACAGGCTCCAGCCGGCAAGGCCGGACAGGGCCTCCCGCCGCGCCTCGGCGCTCAAGTTCTCGACCATGCGTGACTCCCTGCGGCAATGACTGCAGTTTGGGGGACTTGGCGACAGCGTCAAGGCTCACTAGTTTCGCCCACATGGCAACGCTCCTGACTTCCGACCGCCATACCGTCGCCCCCTCGCTGGCCGAAATCGAGGTCCTGGCGGATGAGGCCTATCAATCCCTGCCCGAGGTGCTGCGGCGCTTCGCGCGGGAAGTCGTGCTGCACGTCGAGGAGTTCCCCGACGAGGAGACGATGGAGGAGATGGGCTGCGATGGCCCCTTCGACCTGATGGGGCTCTACCGCGGCGTGGCGCTGAACGAGAAGAGCCACTTCGGCAGCCAGCCGCAGGACGTCGACCACATCTATCTCTACCGCCGCCCGCTGCTCGACTACTGGTGCGAGACCGGCGAGGACCTGTCGCGCCTGGTGCGCCACGTGATGATCCACGAGATCGGCCACCACTTCGGCTTCTCCGACGACGACATGGAGCGGATCGAGCAGACCGCGGTCTAGAGCGGCGCGCTCAGTCGCCGACGGCGAACGTCCTAGTCGCCATCGCCGGCGCGGTCGGGAAAGAGCCGCTTCACCACCGGGCTGTCGGCGGCATAGGCGTGGCAGGAGTTGACCAGCCCCGGCCAGGCCCGCTCCACCGTGCCCTCCTCGCCGCTGCCGCGCCGCGCGACCTTCCGCTCGCGCGCCAGGATCGGGTAGATCGTCTGGTAGGCCGGCGTCGCCATGGCGATCAGCATCTCCACCAGGTGGGTGCAGCCCTCGGCACCGCCCAGGCGCTCGCGGATCGCCTTGCGCCAGCCGAAGCCCACCCGCACCCCGATCATCCGCTGGAAGTTCGGCAGGATCCCGGGGCAGATGGAGAAGGGCGAGGCGTCGGTCGAGGCCTCGATCTCGGTCACCGTCAGGGTGTCGTCGAGGCCGAGGCGGATCGACATGTCGTGGACCGGCGTGCCGGGGGCGATGTGGCCGCGCTCCTCGTTGTCGAAGCCGTAGCCCTTGGTGTCGACGATGCGGCCCTCCAGTTCGAAAAGCCCGTCTGCGCGCCGGAAGCCGCGGAACTCGTAGGTGCGCAGATGCAGCGCTTCGCGCGGCTGGGCGGGCGGGGACAGCGGCATGGACGGAGGTCTCCTAGTATCTGCAGGCGGCGCGGTCGCCGCGGCTCAATCCTCCGCGGCCTCGTCGCCGCGGGGCGGGACGACCTTCAGCTTGGTGATCTGGTGCCGCTGCCGGCCGAGGATCTCGAAGCGGAAGTCGTGGAACACGAAGGTCTGGCCGACCTCCGGGATGGTGCGCGCTTCATAGAGCACCAGGCCGGCGATGGTCGAGGCCTCGTCGTCGGGCAGGCGCCAGCCGAACTGGCGGTTGAGGTCGCGCAGCGTGACCCGCCCGTCGACCACGAAGCTGCCGTCCGGCTCGAGCTTCACGCCCTCGATCTTCTCGTCGTGCTCGTCGGCGATGTCGCCGACGATCTCCTCGAGGATGTCCTCCAGCGTCACCACGCCGAGGAAGACGCCGTACTCGTCGACCACCAGCGCGAAGTGCTCGTGGCGCTTCTGGAAGGCCTGCAACTGCGACAGCAGGTCGGTGCTGTCGGGAATGAACCAGGGGCTCTGCGAGACTGCCAGCACGTCGAGCTTGGCCAGGTCGCCGTCGGCCGCCTGCAGGGCGCGCAGCAGGCGCTTGGCGTGCAGCACGCCGACGATGTTGTCGGGCTCCTTCTGCCACAGCGGGATGCGGGTGAAGGGACTGTCGAGCACTTCGCGCACGATGTCCTGCGCCGGCAGGTCGGCGTCGATCGCCACCACGTCGCGCCGGTGCGTCATGATCTCCGCCACCTCGACCTCGGCGAGATCGAGGATCGAGCGCAGCATGGCGCGCTCCTCCGGATCCTCCTGGCCGGCGTGCAGGTCGATGGCGCCCCGCAGTTCCTCCTCGGCGCGCTCCTCGCGCTCGCTGTCGCTGTGGATGAAGTCCACGCCGAAGGGCTTCAGCATCGCCTTCACGAACCAGTTGATGGCGTTGGTCACCGGCGCCAGCACCAGCACCAGCACGCGGATCGGCCGGGCGACGAAGAGCGCCATCTGGTCGGCGTGGTGGATCGCGTAGGTCTTCGGCAGCACCTCGGAGAAGAGCACCACCAGGATGGTCATGGCGATGGTGGCGTAGACGATCCCGGCGTCGCCGAACCAGGTGATGAAGAGGCTGGCGGAAAGCGTCGACGCCAGGATGTTGACCAGGTTGTTGCCGACCAGCAGCGAGCCGATCACCTGCTCGCGCCGCAGCCAGAGGGTGGAGATCTGTGCCGCCCGCGGGTCGCCCTGCTGCTCCAGCATGTGGATGCGCGCCCGGCTGGCCCCGGTCAGCGCGGTCTCCGAGCCGGAGAAGAAGGCCGACAGCAGCAGCAGGATGAAAATGGCACCGAGAAAGATGATATCGCTACCCATCGCAGCGGACTCCCGCAAGGAACTGAGGGGGGCCGCAAGGCGCACGGCCCCGGCCGGCCGGGCAGCGGCCCGGCATGAAGGGTGATGTCAGGCCGCCAGCCGCGCCGCCAGCAGGGCCTCGACCGCGGCCGGGTCGACGTCGCGCGCTACGAAGGCACGGCCGATGCCGCGGGCCAGGATGAAGGTGATGCGCCCGGCCTCGACCTTCTTGTCGCGCCCCATATGGTGCAGCAGGCGGCGCGGCGCCAGACCGGGCGGCAGCAGGCCGCCGAGGCCCGGGCCCTCGCCGTCCGGCAGGCCGATGGCCCGCAGGTGGGCGCGCAGTCGTTCGACGTCGCCGGCCGGGCAGAGCCCGAGGTCGCGGGAAAGCTCGAAGGCCAGCAGCATGCCGATCGCCACGCCCTCGCCGTGCAGCAGGCGGTCGCCGAAGCCGACCTCGGCCTCCAGCGCATGGCCGAAGGTATGGCCGAGATTGAGCAGCGCGCGGTCGCCGCTTTCGGTCTCGTCGCGCGCCACGATGGCGGCCTTCGCGGCGCAGGAGGTCAGCACCGCGTGCCGCCGCGCCGCCGCGTCGCCGGCGATCAGCGCGCTGCCGGCCTGCTCCAGCCAGGCGAAGAAGTCCGGCCGGTCGATCAGGCCGTACTTCACCACCTCGGCATAGCCGGCCAGCAGCTCGCGGCGCGGCAGGGTCGCCAGCACGCCGCTGTCGGCCAGCACCAGGCGCGGCTGGTGGAAGGCGCCGATCAGGTTCTTGCCCTCCGGCAGGTCGATCGCGGTCTTGCCGCCGACCGCCGAATCGACCTGCGCCAGCAGCGTCGTCGGCAGCTGCACGAAGCCGATGCCGCGCAGCAGGATGGCGGCGGCGAAGCCGGTGAGATCGCCGATCACGCCGCCACCCAGCGCCAGCAGGAGGTCGCTGCGCTCGGTCCCCAGCTCGACCAGGCGGCGGCAGAGGCGCTCCAGGTGGGCGAAGTCCTTGGTCTGCTCGCCGGGCGGCAGCACCACGCTCTCCACCGCGATGCCGGCCGCACGCAGGGTGGCGGTGAGGGTCGGCAGGTGCAGCGCCGCCACCGTCTCGTCGCTCACCACCACGACGCGCGGCCGTTTCAGCAGCGGCGCGAGATGGCGGTCGGCGGTGGCCAGCAGCCCCTCGCCCACCAGGATGTCATAGCTGCGCGCGCCGAGAGCCACCGGCAGGCGCTGCGGCGCATCGCGTGTCGTCGCGGCAGCGGTGGTCGCGCTCACGCCGCGCCCTCCCGCGCCAGCAGGCCGCGCGCGGCCAGCAGCCGCAGGATGCGCTCGACCGTGGCCTCCGGCGGTCCCTCGTCGCTGTCGACCACGATGTCGGCCTCGGCATAGAGCGGATGGCGCTCGGCCATCAGGCGGCCGAGAATTTCCCGCGGGTCGCCGCTGCGCAGCAGCGGGCGGTGGGTCTTGCGGCCGGTCCGCTTCACCAGCAGATCGAGATCGGCGCGCAGCCAGATGGCGATGGCCCGCGCGGCGATCGCGGCGCGGGTGCGCGGGTCGACATAGGCGCCGCCGCCGGTCGCCAGGACCTGCAGCGGCTCGTCGAGCAGGCGGGCGATCACCCGCCGCTCGCCGTCGCGGAAGGCGGCCTCGCCATGCTGCGCGAAGATGTCGGCGATGGAGCAGCCGGCCGCCCGCTCGATCTCGCTGTCGGCATCGTGGAAGGGCAGCCCCAGGCGTTGCGCCAGCTTGCGGCCGATGCAGCTCTTGCCGGCGCCCATCAGGCCGACCAGCACCAGGCTGCGCAGCGGCAGGCCGACGCCCGTCGCGCCGACCGGCGCGCGAGACTGCTCACGCGATCGGTTCATCCTGCCACCTGCCGGGCCCTGCGGGGCGTCCCGCCGCCGGAGCGGAGGCAGGCCAGCGGCCGTTGCTGCCGTAAAGTCGCCATAGTCGGAAGCTAGCACAAAGCCTGGTCACGGCGGCAAGCCTGCGCGCTTCCGGGGCCGGCCGCGGCGGTCGAAGCGACCCGCGGCCAGCGACGGAGCCTCCGGGGGGCGGAGACCGTCGTGCGATGGCGACACGGGGGGCCCTGGGCGCACGGCAGGGACAAGCACATTCGGCGCGGCGGCGACCCGGCGGACGGCGCCTGAGGCAAGGCGTCCGACGCGGTGGGCATCGCCGGCGCACCTGGCGAGAACGACTGGCGTAAAAGGTTTGGATTCTCTTCGATCATGCGCAAAAGCACCCTTCTGATCGGTTTCGTCGCGCTGCTGCTGGTGCTGGCCGGGGGGGCCTATGTCCTTTCGCTGGACGCAAAGCCGACCGTGAAGCTGGTCGAGAAGGTCTTCCCCGATGAGCGATTCCCGCGCTGACCGCGGCGCCAGGCGCGGAGCGGCAGCGGTTCTGCTGCTGCTCGCCCTGACGAGTCCCGGCCCGCTCGCCGCCCAGGACCTGCTGGCGCAGACCGTCACCACGCCGGGCGTCGCTCCCCAGGACGGCGCCAGCGTGGTCGCCATCCCCCTGCCGCCGACCACGCAGTCAATCGCCACCGAAGAGGCCTCCGTCGGCGGCATCGCGCCCGGCGGCGCCGCTGGCGCCGGCACCGTCGTTGCGGGCAGCGCCGGCAGCGAGCAGGCCGGAGCCGGCATGGTCATCACCGCGCCGCAGGGCATCCTGCCGGGCGCCGACGCACCGGAGGGCGGGCCGACCAACCTGCAGGTGCAGATCGACAGTCAGAGCGCCGCCAACCGCTATCAGCCGACCGGCGATGCCGAGGGCCTCGGCATTCTTGGGCCGAACGTCGGCGGCTTCGGCCGGGCGCTGTGGACCGGCACCAACCGCCGGGTGCTGGAGGCGCTGCTGCCGCGACTGCCGGTGAACAATCCCTCGCCTGCGCTCTTCGATCTGGCGCGCCGCCTGCTGCTGAGCGATGCGGTGATGCCGAACGCCCTGCTGTCCGGCAAGGGCGTTTCGCAGGCGAATCTCCTTGAGGTCCGGCTCGACCGCCTCGCCGCGCTGGGCGAGATCGAGGGCCTGAAGGCACTGCTCGAGGTGCTGCCGCCCGACGAGCTGCCCGACGAACAGCGCCGGGTCGGCATCGAGCTGCTGCTGACCCGCGGCGAGACCTCGGCCGCCTGCGCCGAGGTGCGCGACGGCAACGCCGGCGACGGCGGCGACCGCTTCTGGCTGAAGGCGCTGGTCTACTGCCAGATCGTCAGCGGCGAGCGCTCGGCCGCCGAGCTGGGGCTCACCATCCTGCGCGACAGCGCCCGGCCCGAGGAGCGCGTGTTCCTGCGCCTGGCCGACGCCGCGCTCGGCGTGCAGCCGCTCAATCCGGCGGAGATCGGCCGCCTCGACCCGGCCGGCATCATGCCGCTGGAGTTCGCGCTGCTCACCAGCCTGGGCCTGCCGCTGCCGCCGCGCCTGGTCCTCGAGGCCTCGCCGCGCGCCCTGCTGCAGCTGGTGCACAACGAAACGGCCAACCTCGACGACCGCACGCAGGCCGCCGAGTGGGCCGTCGCCACCCGCCGCCTGCCGGCCGGCGACCTGGCCCTGCTCTACGGCGCCTTCGGCTTCAGCAGCGGACAGATCGCCGGCGCCCTGAACGAGGGCTACGGACTTTCCGGCGTCGAGGCGCGGGCGCTCTACTACCAGTCGATCGGCCAGCAGCCGCAGCCGGAACAGGAGATCCAGGCGGCCGAGCTGGCGCTGGAGCGGGCCGAGGCCGACGGCGTCTATGCCGCCACCGCCCGCGTCGTGCTGCCGGCCCTGACCATCAACCCCGACGACGCCAGCTTCGCCTGGTTCGCCGACACCGCCGGGCGCGCGCTCTACGTCCTCGGCCGCTACGAGGAAGCCACGGCCTGGCTGCTGCTGGCCCGCCAGGAGGCGGCGATCTCGGCGCGCGCCGCGGTGGCCGCGCATCGCCTCTGGCCCTATTCGCGCCTGGCCGGCGTGGCCGCGATCAGCAACGAATCCGGACTCGAGGGCTGGCGCTTCGCCCAGCCCGACCCGCAGGGCCCGAAGGTGGCACAGCAGCTCAGCCTGCTGCGCGTGCTCTTCGAGGCGCTGGGCGAGACCGACGCCATGGCCTGGATCGACCTCGCCATGACCGACGACGAGCGCGCCCGCCCGCTACCGGAGGCGAGCCTGCTCTATGCGCTGGAGGATGCGAGCTACTCGGGCCGCCTCGGCGAGACCGTGCTGCTGGCGCTCATCGTGATGGGCGACACGCCGCCGGCCGAGGCGCATCCGCTGGCCTTGAACGCTGTCTTGAGTGCGCTGATGCAGGTGGGACTGCCTCTCGAAGCGCGTGCGCTGGCCATCGAGGCCGCGCTGGGTAACGGCATCTGAGGGAACGGGGGCGTTTCTGTTGCGGCCGCTAAGGAAGAACCAATGGCAAGAAAGCGCCTGGACTCGGACGTCGAGGAATTCCTCGAAATGCTCGCCGCGGAACGCGGTGCGGCGCCCAACACGCTGGCCGCCTACCGGCGTGACCTCAGCCACCTGGGCGATTTCCTGGCAAGCCAGGCCCGCCGCCCGGCAGAGGCCAGTGCCGAGGAGCTGAAGAACTATCTCGCGGCGCTGGAGAACGCCGGCTTCACGCCGCGCACAGCGGCGCGCCGCCTCTCCTGCCTGCGGCAGTTCTTCCGCCACCTCTATGCCGAGGGGCGCCGCAGCGAGGACCCGACGGCGCGGCTGATGACGCCGCGCCAGGGCCGGCCGCTGCCCAAGGTGCTGACCGAGACCGAGGTGACGGCGCTGATCGAGGCCTCCACCCGGGTCCCGGGCGCGAAGGGCCGCCGCTTGGTGGCGCTGATCGAGCTGCTCTATGCCACCGGCCTGCGCGTCTCCGAGCTGGTCGCCCTGCCGGAGGCGGCGGTTGCCCGCGATCCCTCCGTGCTGGTGGTGACCGGCAAGGGCGGCAAGGAGCGCATGGTGCCGCTGAGCGATCCGGCGCGGCGCGCCGTCGGCGCCTATCTGGAAGTCCGCGTCCAGTTCCTGCCGAAGGGGCGGCAGTCGCGCTGGCTCTTCCCCTCGCGCGGCCAGGACGGTCACCTGACCCGGCAGCAGGTCGGGCTGCTGCTGAAGGAGTTGGCGGTCGCCGCCGGCCTCGATCCGACCCGCCTCTCGCCGCACGTGCTGCGCCATGCCTTCGCCAGCCACCTGCTGGAGGGGGGCGCCGACCTCAGGGCGGTGCAGTCGATGCTGGGCCACGCCGACATCTCGACGACGCAGATCTATACGCACGTCGCCCGCCAGCGCCTGAAGCGCCTGGTGGAGACCCACCATCCGCTGGCCGAGCACACCCGCCGGCGGCGCGCCTGACGTCGGCGCGCCGTCCGTCCGGCCCCCCCTGGACGGCCGGCGCGCAGCGCGGCATTTGTTGACAGATGCGCCGGCAGGCGCCAAGTACCCGCAGCCATGCAACCCGGGCGGCCGCCGATGGATCCGCGGCGCCTCGAAAGACAATCCCAGAGGGGGAACGGACAGATGAGCTTTACCATCGTTCAACAGGCGACGCCGCGGCTCAACCGCTCCGAGCTGGCGGTGCCGGGCAGCAACTACGAATTCGTGCAGAAGGCGGCCAAGGCGCCGGCCGACGTGGTGTTCCTCGACCTCGAGGACGCCGTGGCGCCGGACGACAAGGTGCAGGCGCGCAAGAACGTCATCAAGGCGCTGAACGAGGTCGACTTCGGCAAGAAGACCATGTCGGTCCGCATCAACGGCCTCGACACCCACTACATGTATCGCGACGTGGTGGACGTGATCGAGCAGGGCGGCGAGCGGCTCGACCTCATCATGATCCCGAAGATCGGCACCGCCGCCGACGTCTATGCCCTCGACATGCTGGTCACCCAGGTGGAGGACGCGATCGGCCGCAAGAAGAAGATCGGCTTCGAGCTGATCGTCGAGACGGCCCTCGGCATGGCTAACGTGAACGAGATCGCCAAGGCCTCGCCGCGGCTGGAGTCGCTGCACTTCGGCGTCGCCGACTATGCCGCCTCGACGCGCGCCCGCACCACGCAGATCGGCGGTCCCAACCCGATGTACGGCGTGCTGACCGACGCCGAGGAGGGCAAGGAGGGCCGCGACTACCACTGGGGCGACATGTGGCACTACGCCATCGCCCGCATGGTGGTGGCGGCGCGCGCCAACGGGCTGCGCCCGGTCGACGGCCCCTTCGGCGACTTCAAGGACCCCGAGGGTTTCAAGGCGCAGGCCTTCCGCGCCGCCGTTCTGGGCTGCGAGGGCAAGTGGGCGATCCATCCCTCGCAGATCGAGCTGGCGAACCAGGTCTACAGCCCCTCGGAGGCCGAGGTGACGCGGGCCAACCGCATCCTCGAGGCCATGGCGCAGGCGCAGAAGGAGGGCAAGGGCGCGGTGTCGCTCGACGGCCGCCTGATCGACATCGCCTCGATCCGCCAGGCCGAGGGCCTGGTCGCCAAGGCCAAGCAGGTCGGCGGCGCCTGATCGCCGCCGCCCGGCGCCGGGCGCCCCGCCATGACCGCCGCCGCGGTACCCACCCTGATCGGTGTGCTGCGGCGGCTCTATGACCGCGATGCCCGGGGCGATTCCGGGGCGGCCTCGGTGCTGCTGCCGGTCCTTGCGGCCTTGGCAGACGCCGACGGGCCGGAGCAGCAGCCGGAACGCCAGCAGCTGCCGGCCTGCGCCCTGCTGCCGGGCGCGCTGGAGGCCGCCAGCCGAAGCCCGCTGGCCGCGCTGGCGGCAGCCTTTGCCGCGGTGGAACCCTCGCTGCGCTGGGTGCAGAACCCGAACTACACCGTCGCCAAGATGGGGGCGGCCTACATGGCCGGCTATGCCTACGCCAACCTGGTCGGGCCGGACGGCCCGATCGACCGGCCCGGCGTACAGGTCGGCATGCTGCTGCTGGGTCCCGGGCTGGTCTATCCCGACCACGCCCACCCGGCGGCCGAGGTCTATCACGTCGTCAGCGGCACGGCCGCCTGGCGACGCGACGAGGACCACTGGAAGCCGCGAGTGCCCGGCGCCTGCATCCACCATCCGGCGGGGATGCGCCACGCGACGCGGACGGGCGACGAGACACTGCTCGCCTGGTACTGCTGGCACGGCGATACCGCGACCTATGCCGACCTCACCGGGCAGCCCGAGGGGGGCCAATGGCAGCGCCGGGGGAAACGTGCTAACTAACGGACGTCGAAGCATGAACGGGCGCGGATGGCGCCGCAAGCAGGACATGGTGAACTTTCTCGATTTCGAAAAGCCGCTGGCCGAGCTGGAGGGCAAGATCGCCGATCTCCGCCACCTGGCGGAGGGCGACCAGGTCAATCTCGCCGAGGAGGTGACGCGCCTGCAGGTCAAGGCCGAGCGGCTGCTGCGCACCACCTACGCCAAGCTGACGCCCTGGCAGAAGACCCAGGTAGCCCGCCATCCCGACCGGCCGCACCTCTCCGACTACATCGCCCGCCTGATCGAGGACTTCACGCCGCTGGCCGGCGACCGCCTGTTCGGCGAGGACCGCGCCATCGTCGGCGGCCTCGGCCGCTTCCGCGGCCGCAGCGTCATGGTGATCGGCCAGGAGAAGGGCGCCGACATGCAGGGCCGCGTGCGGCACAACTTCGGCATGGCGCGCCCCGAGGGCTATCGCAAGGCGCAGCGCCTGATGCGGCTGGCCGAGCGCTTCCGCATCCCGATCCTAACCTTCGTCGATACCGCCGGCGCCTACCCCGGCGTCGCCTCCGAGGAACGCGGCCAGGCCGAGGCCATCGCGCGCTCGATCGAGACCTGCCTCGAGGTGCGCACGCCGCTGATCTCCGTGATCATCGGCGAGGGCGGCTCGGGCGGCGCCATCGCGCTGGCCGCCGCCGACCGCATCTTCATGCTCGAGCATTCGGTCTATTCGGTGATCTCGCCGGAAGGCTGCGCCTCGATCCTCTGGCGCTCCGGCGAGCAGGCGAAGGAGGCGGCCGAGGCTTTGCGGCTCACCGCCGACGACCTCTACAAGCTGGCGGTGATCGACGCGGTGATCCCGGAGCCGCTGGGCGGCGCCCACCGCGACCCAACGGCGGCGCTGGCGGCGGTCGGCGACACCCTGGCCGCGGCGCTGGACCAGCTCCGCGGCAAGGAGGGCCCGACGCTGGTCGCCGAGCGCCGCGAGAAGTTCCTCGCCATGGGCCAGAAGGGCCTGGGATAGGCTGCCGCCAGCGGCCACCAGCACGCCGCCCTTGGCCGAGCCGTCGAGCTTGGTCACCACCAGGCCGGTCACATTGACCAGATCCTTGAAGGTCGCGACCTGCGAAAGGGCGTTCTGGCCGGTGGTGGCGTCGAGCACCAGGACGATGTCGTGCGGTGCCGTCGGGTCCTGCTTCTTCAGCACGCGGACGATCTTCGCCAGCTCGCCCATCAGGTCGGCCTTGTTGTGCAGCCGCCCGGCGGTGTCGATCAGCAGCAGGTCGTCGCCCTCGCGCGCGCGCCGTCTCCAGCGCGCGGAAGGCCAGCCCGGCGGCGTCGGCGCCCTGCTTGCCGGCGATCACCGGGCACGCCGGCGCGCTCGCCCCAGATCTTCAGCTGTTCGATGGCGGCGGCGCGGAAGGTGTCGCCGGCGGCCAGCGGTCACCGAATGCGCCGTCGTCTCGCAGCTTTTTGGCCAGCTTGCCGATGGTGGTGGTCTTGCCGGAGCCGTTGACGCCGACCACCAGGACGACATGGGGCCGGCGCGCCGGGTCGATCGACCGCGGCGCGGCCACCGGTGCCAGGATCTCGGCGACGTGGGCGGCCAGCGCCTCGCGCACCTCCTGGTCGGTGACGTCCTTGTTGAACTTGTCCCGGGCCAGGCGGGCGGTCAGCTTGGCCGCCGTCGCCACGCCGAGGTCGGCGGCGATCAGGACCTCCTCCAGCTCCTCCAGCGCCGCCTCGTCGAGGCGCCGCTTCTTGAAGATGGAGCCGATCCCCTCGGTCAGTTTCGAGGAGGACTTGGCCAGCCCCGTCTTCAGCCTGCCGAACCAGCTCATGCCGCCAGCACTCCGGCGGTGGAGGCCGCCCGCAGGCGGCCCTCCGCGACGGCGGCGATGCGCACCCGGCGAATCTCGCCCGGCGCCCCCGCCAGCGCGACCGGGGCGAAGCCCTCGCTGCGCCCGCGACCCGGCGCCTCGAGCAGCACGCTCTCCAGCCGTCCGACGCGCGCGGCCAGATAGCGCGCCTCCGCCGCCGCGCCGGCCTGCGCGCAGGCGCTCCGCGCGCGCCTTGCGGACTCGCCTTGGCGACCGGCGGCATGCGCGCCGCCGGCGTGCCGGGGCGCTCGGAATAGGGAAAGACGTGCAGCCAGGTGAGCCCGGCCTCCTCGACCAGCGAGAGCGTGTCGGCGAAGGCGGCCTCGCTCTCGGTCGGGAAGCCGGCGATGAAGTCGGCGCCGAAGACGGCGTCCGGCCGTGCCGCGCGCACCCGTGCCACGGCGGCCAGCACGTCGGCGCGCAGGTGGCGTCGCTTCATTCGCTTCAGGATCAGGTCGTTGCCGGCCTGCACCGAGAGATGCAGGTGGCCCATCAGGCGCGGCTCGCCCGCCAGCAGGCCCAGCAGGTCCTCGTCCAGCTCGACCGGATCGATCGACGAGAGCCGCAGGCGCGGTAGGCCAGGCACCAGCGCCAGCAGGCGGCGGCAGAGCTGGCCCAGGGTCGGACGCCCCGGCAGGTCGCCGCCGTAGCCGCCGATGTCGACGCCGGTCAGCACCACCTCGCGCACCCCCGCCTCGACCAGCCGGCGGACCTCGCCGACGATGGCGCCCAGCGGCACCGAGCGATTGTTGCCGCGCCCGAAGGGGATGATGCAGAAGGTGCAGCGGTGGTCGCAGCCCTGCTGGATCTGCACGAAGGCGCGGGTCTTCTCGGCGAAGGCGGCGAGCAGGTGGCTGGCGGTCTCGCGCACCGCCATGATGTCGTCGACGGCGACGCGCGGATGGGCCGTCGCGTCGACCCAGCTCTCCGGCGCCAGCTTCTGCGCGTTGCCGAGGACGCGATCGACCTCCGGCATGGCGGCATAGGCGTCGGGGTCGATCTGCGCCGCGCAGCCGGTGACGACGATCTCGGCCGCCGGCTGCTCGCGCCGGGCCCGGCGGATCGCCTGGCGGACCTGCCGTTCCGCCTCGGCGGTCACCGCGCAGGAGTTGACGATCACCACCTCGCCCAACCCGGCCGCCTTGGCATGGCCCAGCATCACCTCGGACTCATAGGCGTTCAGGCGGCAGCCGAAGGTGAGAACGCGCGGCTCGCTCACGAGGCCGCCTCGCCGTGCAGCAGCGTGGCCGACAGCGTGCCGGCGAAGGAAAAGGAGATCTGGCCGCTCATCAGCACGTGGCCGTCCGCGCGCCACTCGATTGTCAGGCGGCCGCCGTCCAGCAGTGTCTCGACGCGGCGCGCGGTCAGACCGCGGCGCATGGCGTTCACCGCCGCCGCCGAGGCGCCGGTGCCGCAGGCCTGGGTGAGGCCGGCGCCGCGCTCCCAGACCCGGACCCGCAGGCGGTTGGGCCCGAGCGGCGAGGCGACCGCGACGTTCACCCGCGCGGGAAACAGCGGGTCGTGCTCGAGCTCGGGGCCGAGCGTCTCCAGATCGACCGCCTCGGCATCGGCGACGAAGAAGGTGGCGTGCGGGTTGCCCAGCGACAGCGCCGCCGGATCGCGCAGCGGGCCGCGCGCCAGCTCCAGGTGCAGCGTGTCCATGGCGCGGGCCAGCGGGATCTCCTGCCAGTCGCTGCGCGCCGCCCCGAGGTCGACGGTCATCTCGCGCCTGCCGTCGCGCCGGCAGTCGAGCAGACCGACGTTGGTCTCCAGGGCGAAGCGGGTGCGGCCGCTCTCCTCCGAGAGCAGCCAGGCGACGCAGCGCGTGCCGTTGCCGCAAGCGGCCGAGACGCTGCCGTCGCTGTTGAGGAACTGCAGCCGCGCCAGGCCGCCGTCGGCCGGCGGCTCGATGACGATGAGCTGGTCGAAGCCGACGCCGCGATGGCGATCGGCGATGCGCCGCGCCGCCTCGGCATCGGGCGCAAAGGGAGCCTCCCGGGCATCGACGATGACGAAGTCGTTGCCCAGTCCGTGCATCTTCACGAAGGCGCGGCCGCTCTCTGACATGGCGGCGAGGTTATAGGGGCGGGGCGGGGCCAAGGCAATCGGCGGCGGCGTCAGACGAACGGCAGCTCCGCCACCTCGGCCGCCACCTCGCCCGCCGGGGTCGCCACCGTTACCTTCGTCCCCGGCTCCCACCAGCCGCGCTCCAGCATGGCGAAGGCGATGGCGCCGAGGCCGGGCGAGAGGGCGGCGGAGGTCACCTGCCCGGCCGGCTGGCCGTCGGCCGTCACCGGCCAGGGCTGGGTGCAGGGCGGCAGGGCCGCAGCCTGCAGCCGCAGCCCGCGGACCATCCGCGCCGGCCCCTCGGCGGCGATGCGCCGCAGCGCCTCCAGGCCGAGGCAGCCGGTCTCGCGGTCGAGATGGCAATAGCGCGCCAGGCCGGCCTCCAGCGGGTCGTTCTCCGCCGTCATGTCGTTGCCATAGGAGAGCAGCCCGCCCTCGATGCGCTCGATCAGGTTGGGGCAGCCCGGCCCGACCTCGAGGTCGGCACCGGCGGCCATCAGGGCGTCCCACAGCGGCAGGCCGAGCTCGGCGCGGTCGAGATAGATCTCGAAGCCGCCCTGCTTGCTCCAGCCGGAGCGGGCAACGAGCAGCGGGTGGCCCTGGAAGTCGAAGCGGCCGAAACGGAAGAAGCGCAGGTCGCGCACCGCCTCGCCGAGGACCCGCGCCGCCAGCGCGTCGGCCTTCGGCCCCTGCACCGCCAGCGGCCAGACATCGGGCTCGAAGCAGCCGACCTCGAGTTCGCAGCCCAGCGCCAGGCCCTTGGCATAGAGCAGGATGTCGGAATCGGCGAGCGACAGCCACCAGCGCTCCTCGCCCAGCTTCAGGCCCACGGGATCGTTCAGCAGCCGGCCGCGGGCATCGACGATCGGCAGGTAGAGGCACTGGCCGACCCGCGCCCCGGAGATGTCGCGCGGCGTCATCATCTGCACCAGCCGGCCGGCGTCCGGCCCGGCGATCTCCACCTGCCGCTCGCAGCCGACGTCCCAGACCTGCACGTGCTGCGTCAGGTGGCGGTAGTCGGCCTCGACGCCGCGGAAGGCGGTGGCCAGCAGCATGTGATTGTAGACCGTATAGCCCTGCACGCCCGCCGCCTCGACGCGCGGCGTGAAGGGGGTGGAGCGGGTGCGGCGGGAAACGGCGAGGATCGGCGGCATCGGCGAACTCCGGCGGGAAAGAGGCTGGGGAGACCCTAGCAAGCTCTCGCCAGCGGCGCCGCCATCTTCCGAGTCGGCACGCGATGGGGCAGAGTGGCGCCATGATCGAGCCCCATTCCGACCGCTACCCCCCGGCCGCGCTGGTGACCGGCGCCGCCCGGCGCATCGGCCGCGCACTGGCACTCGACCTCGCCGCCCAGGGCTTCGCCGTCGCCGTCCACTATCGCGAGAGCGAGGCGGCGGCGCAGGCGGTGGTGCAGGAGATCCGCGCCGGCGGCGGCACCGCGGCGCTGCTGCAGGCCGACCTGGCGAAGGAGGCGGAAAGCCGCACGCTGGTAGCGCGCGCCGCCCGCCTGGTCGGGCCGCTCGGCCTATTGGTGAACAACGCCTCGGTCTTCCTCTACGACGACGTCGAGAGCGCTTCGCGCGAGAGCTGGGACGCGCATCTGGAGCCGAACCTGCGCGCGCCGCTGGTGCTGACGCAGGGCTTCGCCGCGCAGCTCCCCGAGGGGCAGGGCGGCCTGGTGGTGAACATGCTCGATGCCCGCGTGCTGCATCCCAGCCCGCGCTATCTCTCCTACACCGTGACCAAGATCGCGCTCTGGTCGCTGACCCAGAGCCTGGCGCAGGCCCTGGCGCCCAGCATCCGCGTCAACGCCATCGGGCCCGGCCCGGTGCTGCCGCCGCAGGGGCAGAGCGAGGCGGAGTTCGCGCAGCGCTGCACCCGCCTGCCGCTCGGCCGGCCGGCGGCGCTGACCGAGATCGCCGCGGCGCTGCGCTTCCTGATCGCCGCCAAGAGCGTCACCGGCCAGCTCCTGGCGCTCGACGGCGGCGACCACCTGGCGATCTTCAAGGCCGGCCAGGCGCCGCTGACGCCGCTGCGCAAGACCGACAGCGCGGCGTGACCGCGCAGCGCGCCGGCGGGCGAAAGCCCCCGGGCTTGGCAGCACGCGGGTCGTGACCTTAAGGTGCGGCCCTCAGTTTTCAGGGAGGAAGAGAGCATGAAGACTCGCGCCGCCGTGGCCTTCGAGGCCGGCAAGCCGCTGGAGATCGTCGAGGTCGACCTGGAGGGCCCGAAGGCGGGCGAGGTCCTGGTCGAGGTGAAGGCGACCGGCATCTGCCACACCGACGAGTTCACCCTCTCCGGCGCCGATCCCGAGGGGCTTTTCCCGGCGATCCTGGGGCACGAGGGCGCCGGCGTCGTGGTCGAGGTCGGCCCCGGCGTGAAGTCGCTGAAGAAGGGCGACCACGTGATCCCGCTCTACACGCCCGAGTGCCGCGAGTGCGAATACTGCCTGAACCCCAAGACCAACCTCTGCCAGGCGATCCGCACCACCCAGGGCCAGGGACTGATGCCCGACGGCACCTCGCGCTTCTCGCTGAAGGGCCAGAGGCTGCACCACTACATGGGCACCTCGACCTTCTCCAACTACACGGTGCTGCCGGAGATCGCGCTGGCGAAGATCCATCCCGAGGCGCCCTTCGACAAGGTCTGCTACATCGGCTGCGGCGTCACCACCGGCATCGGCGCGGTGATCAACACGGCCAAGGTCGAGCCCGGCGCCAACTGCGTCGTCTTCGGCCTCGGCGGCATCGGCCTCAACGTGCTGCAGGGCCTGCGCCTGGTCGGCGCCAACATGATCGTCGGCGTCGACATGAACAACGACAAGAAGGCCTGGGGCGAGCGCTTCGGCATGACCCACTTCGTCAACCCGAAGGAGGTCGAGGGCGACCTGGTCGCCCACCTGGTGGAGCTGACCAAGGGCGGCGCCGACTACTCCTTCGAGTGCATCGGCAACGTGAAGGTGATGCGCCAGGCGCTGGAGTGCGCCCACAAGGGCTGGGGCGAGTCGATCATCATCGGCGTCGCCGGCGCCGGGCAGGAGATCTCCACCCGTCCCTTCCAGCTGGTCACCGGCCGCTCCTGGCGCGGCACCGCCTTCGGCGGCGCGCGCGGCCGCACCGACGTGCCGAAGATCGTCGACTGGTACATGGACGGCAAGATCGAGATCGACCCGATGATCACCCACACGCTGCCGCTGGAGAAGATCAACGACGCCTTCGACCTGATGCACAAGGGCGAGTCGATCCGCAGCGTCGTGGTCTACTGACGTTCTGAGAAGCAGCCCCGGCCGACCTCCCCCGCCTGGCGGGAGATCGGCGACGCCGGCTTGGAGACGCCATGACCCTCGAAAAGATCGCCTCCCACGCCTGCTTCGGCGGCCGCCAGGAGGTCTTCCGCCACCAGAGCCGCGCCACCGGCACGGCGATGGAGTTCGCCCTCTACCTGCCGCCGCAGGCGAAGGAGCGGCCGGTGCCGCTGGTGCTCTATCTCTCCGGCCTCACCTGCACCTGGGAGAACGCCACCGGCAAGGCCGGGGCGCAGCGCGCCGCCGCCGAGCTGGGGCTGGCGGTGCTGCTGCCCGACACCTCGCCGCGCGGCGAGGGGGTGGCGAACGACGAGGGCTACGACCTCGGCCAGGGGGCCGGCTTCTATCTCGACGCCACGCAGCAGCCCTGGGCGGCGCACTTCAAGATGGAGAGCTACCTGCTGGAGCTGCTGGAGCTGGTGCGCGCCGAGTTCCCGCTCGACCTGGAGCGCCTGGCGGTGACCGGCCACTCGATGGGCGGCCACGGCGCGCTCACCCTGGCGCTGCGCCATCCCGACCGCTTTCGCGCCGTCTCCGCCTTCGCGCCGATCGTGGCGCCCTGCGAGGTCCCCTGGGGGCAGAAGGCCTTCACCGCCTATCTCGGTGCCGACCAGGCGGCCTGGCGCGAGCACGACGCCTGCGCGCTGGTGCGCGCGCGCGGCTGGCACTCGGAGATCCTGATCGACCAGGGCGCCGACGACCAGTTCATCGAGCGCGAGCTGCAGCCGCTGCGCTTCGAGGAGGCCTGCGCCGACGCGCAGGTGCCGCTGACGCTGCGCCTGCAGGCCGGCTACGACCACTCCTACTACTTCGTCTCCAGCTTCATTCCCGAGCATCTGGCCTGGCTGGCCGAGCGTATCCGCTGACGAAGCGGGCCGCGAGGCCCCTCGAGGCGATAGAGCCGCATCAGGCCCCAGCGGATCGGCTCGTAGCGAAAGCTGGGCAGGCGCCGGCCGCCCAGGGACTCGGCGGTGCGCCAGGAGCCGACGTTGTCCTCCGCCATCTTGGCAAAGGCCTCCCGGTGGCCGCGGGCGAAAAGCGCCGCCAGCAGCACCTCCATCGCCTCCAGGGCATAGCCCTGGCGCCAGCAGCGGTGGTCGATCACCCAGCCGGCGTCGACCACGGCGCGGCCCTGCCAGTCCCAGCAGAAGAACCCGCAGTCGCCGACCGCCGTACCGCTCTCCTTCGAGCGCAGCAGGTGGCGGCCCAGACCGAAGGCGGCCTCGGCCTCCCGGCTGCCCTCGATCCAGGCGGCAATGCGCGACCAGTCGAGCGGCTGCGGCCAGGCCCGCATCGTCACCGGATCGGAGAGCAGCGGCCACAGCCAGCGCGCGTCGCCGTCGCGCAGCGGCGTCAGCGTCAGGCGCCGGCTCTCCAGGACGGCGGGCTTGGTCACGGCCGAATCTCGTAGAGCTCGGTCGGGGTCCAGCGGTGGTGGGCGTTGTAGAAGCGCCGCCGGAAGCGCGCCCCGAGCTTCAGCGCCACGGCGCGCGAGGCGGCGTTGCGCCAGTTCAGGTTCACCGCGAGGCTCGGGAGTCCGTAGCGGTCCAGTGCGTGATCGCGGACCGCGCGGGCCGCCTCGGTCGCGTAGCCCTGGCCCTGGTAGGGCCAGTGCACCATCCAGCCGAAGTCGCGCGCCGCCGGGTCGTCGTCGACCGGCAGCAGGAAGAGGCCGCAGTCGCCCACCACCCGGCCGTCGGCCTTGCGCCGGATGAGATAGCGCGAGATCCCCAGGCGGGCGCGTGTCGTCTCCGCCCAGCGCACCCAGCGGGCGATGCCGGCGTGGTCGTAGGGCTGCGGCCAGAAGCGCATGGTCCGGGCGTCGGAGAGGATCGGCCAGAGCCAGCGCTCGTCGCCGGCGGCCAGCGCGGTCAGCAGCAGGCGCTCGGTTTCCAGGGTGTCCGGGCGGGCGGTCACGGCGCGGCGCTAGCCGTAGAGGGCGAAGCCGCGCAGCAGGGTCGAGCGGCCTTCCGGCGGCGCCGCCAGCATGGCCGCCAGCAGCTTGGCGAAGACCAGGCAGAAGCGCTGCGGATCGCGTTCGGCATTGTCGAACAGCACCCATTCGCTGTCGGAGAAGACGCCGTCGGCGACCAGCCCGGCGGCGAAGCGGACCAGCGCCTGCTCGTAGGCCTCGCGGCTCGGCGCCGGCCGGCCGCGGCCCTCGGCGATGGAGTGGAAGACGGCGGCGATGGCGTTGTCGGCGCGCGCGCTCAGGTGCTCGGCGATCGCCGCCTCGGGGCCATAGAGCTCCAGGCCGGCCAGGCCGAGCGAGCCGCAGCCCTTGGGATTGATCGCCGCCAGGAAGACGGCGGTGTCCCGGATGGTGGCGAAGAAGGCGGTGATCTCCGGGTCGCCGCCCAGCGACAGCGCATGGCCGAACTCGCGGCTGAGCGCGCGGTCGATGATCGCGTTCTGGCTGTCGAGGTCGAAGCCCGCCGCGCGGATGTCGGCGAAGAGATCGAGCCGCAGCGCGCGGTGGCGGTCCGGATAGGCCGCCTGGAAGGCCCAGAGCGTGGCGTGGTTCAACGAGCTCCAGACGAGCAGCTCCGAGGGGTCGGCGCCGGTGCTGGGCGGCGCGAAGTCGCCGCGCGGCCGGATGCCGCTGATCACCCCGGCCTGCTGCAGCTCCGCCAGGCCGGGGTACCAGACGGTCTGGTGCGGCGTCGCCATGACGCGGCGCGCGAAGCCCTCCTCGACGCCGCGGTCCAGCAGGCCCTGCAGCAGCGCGGCGTTGCTGCTCGTCTCCAGCTCGCTGCCAGGTCCCAGCCCGACCACCCAGACGCGGTGGAAGCCCAGCGCCGCATCGGGCGCCAGGTAGCGCCGCGCCCCGGCGAGGAAGAGCTCGGCGCAGGCCGAGACGCACTCCAGCGGCACATAGGTCGTCAGCCCGCGCGCCGCGATCATCTGCGACAGGCGCTGCGCCTGCAGCATGTCGCCACCGGGGCCGGTCAGCTGCAGCACCGCCACCTGCGGATTGCGCAGCAGGGCCCGCTGCAGCTCGGCGGCCGATTCCTGCGTCAGCTCGCCGAGGAACTCCAGCTCGCGGCCGTCGCCCAGCAGGGTAAGGCGATAGCGGCCGGGCTCGCGCTCCGCCGGCAGGCTGGCGCCGGCCGAGCCGGTCACCGCTCCCGGCTGCGGGTCACGCTCCGTGGCGCAGCCGGCAGCCAGCAGCAGCAGCAGCGGCAGGAGCAGGCTTCGCAGCAAACGGCCAAGTCGGTTGCAGTGCGGCATGGACGAAAGTGGAGCCGCAGCGGACCGTCCAGGTCAAGCGCCGCGGCGCTCGGCGATCGAGTGCGGGCCGGCCACGGGGCGGGCGGACGGCTTGACCTCGCTGCCGCGGCACGCTAGAGAACCGCCGTTTCCGGCCAGGTCCGTCTTCCTGGGGTCCGAGGATCCACGTCCCGCAGCGCAGGTGCGCCCCGGGGCGCGTTTTCGCTTTGGCGCTCGCGGCCGCATGGCAGCGGGACGCCGCAGGGACCATCTAGGATACGGGCCGGCACGGACGAAAGGACCAGACGCGCATGTTCCAGGGACTGCAGGATCGCCTCGGCGGTATCTTCGACAAGCTGACGCGCCGCGGCGCGCTCAGCGAGGCCGACGTCACCGCGGCGATGCGCGAGGTGCGAATCGCGCTGCTCGAGGCCGACGTCGCGCTGCCGGTGGTGAAGGACTTCATCGAGGCGGTGCGCGCCAAGGCGATCGGCGCCGAGGTGCTGCGCTCGGTCACGCCCGGCCAGCAGGTCATCAAGATCGTCCACGACCACCTGGTCGAGACGCTGGGCACCGAGAGCCAGGGCCTGGACCTCAAGGCGGCGCCGCCGGTGATCGTCATGCTGGTCGGCCTGCAGGGCTCCGGCAAGACCACCACCACGGCCAAGCTGGCCAAGCTGCTGACCGAGCGCGAGCGCAAGAAGGTCCTGATGGCCTCGCTCGACGTGCGCCGCCCGGCGGCGCAGCAGCAGCTGGCCGTGCTCGGACAGCAGACCAACGTCGCCGTGCTGCCGATCGTCATGGGGCAGAACCCGGTCGAGATCGCCAAGCGTGCCAAGGCCACCGGCCTGAAGGAGGGCTACGACGTCGTCCTGCTCGACACCGCCGGCCGCCTGGCGATCGACGAGGAGCTGATGGCCGAGGTGGCGGCAGTGCGCGACGCCACGCGGCCGCACGAGAGCCTGCTGGTCGCCGATGCCATGACCGGCCAGGACGCCGTGACGGTGGCCCAGGCCTTCAAGGACAAGGTCGGCCTGACCGGCGTGGTGCTGACCCGCGCCGACGGCGACGCGCGCGGCGGTGCGGCGCTTTCCATGCGCGCGGTCACCGGCTGCCCGATCAAGCTGATCGGCGTCGGCGAGAAGCTCGACCAGATCGAGGCCTTCCACCCCGACCGCATCGCCGGGCGCATCCTCGGCATGGGCGACGTCGTCTCGCTGGTGGAGAAGGCGGCCGAGTCCTTCGAGCAGGACGAAGCCGAGAAGATGGCCAAGAAGCTGGCCAAGGGGAAGTTCGACCTGAACGACCTCATGGGCCAGTTGAAGCAGCTGCAGAAGATGGGCGGTCTCTCCTCGATGATGGGCCTGCTGCCCGGCATGGGGAAGCTGAAGCAGGCCATGGCCTCGACCAAGATCGACGACAACGCGGTCAAGCGGCAGATCGCCACGATCCAGGCGATGACCCCGAAGGAGCGCAGCCACCCCGACCTGATCAAGGCCAGCCGCAAGCAGCGCATCGCGCGCGGCGCCGGTGTCGAGGTGGCCGACGTGAACACGATCCTGAAGCAGCATCAGGAGGCCGAGCGCATGGTCAAGCAGCTGAAGAAGCTGGGCAAGAAGGGCCTGCTGCGGCAGGGCCTGGCCGGCCTGATGCCGGGTGGCGGCGGTGGCGTCGGGCCCGGCGGCATGGGCGGCGGCATGGGCGGCGGCATGGGCGGCGGCGGTGGCCTGCCGCCCGGCTTCGGCGGCCCCGGCTTCAAGGGCTGAGCGCGGTGTTCTCGCACGTGACCCTGGGCAGCAACGACATGGCGCGCGCCCGCGCGTTCTACGACGCCGTGCTGGCGCCGCTCGGTCTCAAGCGGCTGGCCGACTACGGCGATGAGGGCATCGCCTACGGCCGCCCGGGCGCGGACGACGAGCGCATCCCCTTCTGGATCCTGAAGCCCTTCAATCGCGAGCGCGCCAGCGTCGGCAACGGCACGCACGTCGCCTTCCTGGCGCCCGATCGCGCCGCGGTCGACGCCTTCCACCGCACCGCGCTCGGCGCCGGTGGCAACGACGAGGGACGTCCGGGCCTGCGCCCGGCCTACCACGAGAACTACTACGGCGCCTACGTGCGCGACCCCGACGGCAACAAGCTGCAGGCGGTCTGCCACGACCCCGTTCCGGCGCCTTAGTCCAAGCAACAGCAGAACCAAGTCGACAAAGGAGATCTCAAGATGGCACTTCGTATCCGTATGGCCCGTGGCGGCGCCAAGAAGCGGCCCTTCTACCGCATCATCGTCGCCGACTCGCGCAGCCCGCGCGACGGCCGCTTCATCGAGCGCATCGGCAGCTACAACCCGATGCTGCCCTCCGACCACGCCGACCGGGTGAAGATCGACCTGGAGAAGGCCAAGGAATGGCTCGCCAAGGGCGCCCTGCCCTCCGACCGCGTCGGCCGCTTCCTCGCCGCCGCCGAGGTCTACACCCTGCCGGCCCGTCCGGAGCAGAGCAAGCAGCCGCTGCCGAAGACCAAGGCGCAGGAGCGCGCCAAGGAGCGTGCGGACAAGGCCCAGGCCGCCGCCGAGACCCCGGCCGCCGAGACCCCGGCCGCCGAGGCCGCCCCCGCCGAAGCGCCGGCCGAGGCTGCCGCCGAGGCGTGAGGATGGCCGCCCGCCTTCCTCCCTCTCCCCAGACGGGGAGAGGGCCTGGCGCGGGTTCGAGCGCCGTAGCCCTGCGGTCCCATGTCTGAGCCGGCCGACGAGCTCGTCTGTCTCGGCGCCGTCGCGACGGCGCATGGCGTGCGCGGCCTGGTGAAGCTGAAGTCCTTCACCGAGCAGCCGGAGGACATGGCCGCCTATGGTCCCCTGACCGATGCTGCCGGCGTCCGTGTCTTTCGCCTGGCGTTGAAGGGCAAGGCCGGCGGACTGCTGCTGGCGGCGATCGAGGGTGTCACCACGCGCGAGCAGGCCGAGGCGCTGCGCGGCCAGCAGCTCTTCGCGCCCCGCTCGGCCCTGCCGCCGCCGGACGAGGGCTTCTACTGGTCCGACCTCGAGGGGCTGGCGGCGGTGGAGGCGTCGGGCGAGACACTCGGCCGCGTCGAGGCCGTGCTGGACTACGGCGCCGGCCCGGTGCTGCAGATCCGCCTGCAGGGCGGCGGCGAACTGCTGCTGCCCTTCGCCGCGCAGTTCGTCCCGGCGGTCGACATCGCGGGCGGCCGGCTGACCATCGTGCCGCCGGTCGAGGTCGTGGTGCCGCCGCAGCCCGGCGGCGACGCCCGGGCCGAGGAGGCTGGCGCTGGACGGCGAGGAGGAGGAGACATGAGCGCGCCCCTGCCGGCCGCCTGGCAGGCCACCCCGGCCGGTAAGCCGCGCGCCCGGGCCCTGGGCCTGCCCTTCGCCGGCACGCCCGGCCCGCTGAACGCCATCACCGACGTCGCCGGCCTGGAGGTCGGCTACTGCACGCTGATCGAGGGCGAGGGCCCGCTGGCGGTCGGCCGCGGGCCGGTGCGCACCGGCGTCACCGCCATCCTGCCGCGCGGCCGTGGCGGCGCCGGCCGGCCGGTCTGGGCCGGCGCCCACAGCCTGAACGGCAACGGCGAGATGACCGGTGCCTGGTGGCTGGAGGAGACCGGCCGCTGCGAGCTGGCGATCACCATCACCAACACCCACTCCTGCGGCCTGACCCGCGACGCCACGCTGCAGTGGGCGGTTCGCCAGGGCCTGGCCGAGCAGGGCCAGCAGGACTGGGGCCTGCCGGTGGCGGCCGAGACCTACGACGGCTGGCTGAACGACATCAACGGCTTCCACATCCGGCCCGAGCACGTCTTCCAGGCGCTGGACGGCGCCCGCGGCGGCGCCCTCGAGGAGGGCTCGGTCGGCGGCGGCACGGGGATGATCTGCTACGGCTTCAAGGGCGGCTCCGGCAGCGCCTCGCGGCAGATCACCGCGGCCGGCCGGCCCTGGACCCTCGGCGCCTTCGTGCAGGCCAACTTCGGCCGCAGCGAGGAGCTGAGCTTCGCCGGCCTCAGGGTCGGACCGGCGCTGGCCGCGGCCGCCGCCGGCGCGCCCTTCCCAACCGGCGGCGGCGGCTCGATCATCGTGGTGCTGGCGACCGACGCGCCGCTGCTGCCGCACCAGCTGAAACGCCTGGCCCGGCGGGCGGCGCTGGGGGTGGGGCGCAGCGGCACCATCGGCCACCACTCCTCCGGCGACATCTTCCTGGCGCTGACCACGGCGAACGCCGCCGCGCTGCTGCCGGCGACGGCGCCGATCGCCATCGAGACGCTGCCCGAAGACAGCCTCGACCCGCTGTTCGGCGCCGCCGTCGAGGCCACCGACGAGGCGATCTGGAATGCTCTGGCGGCCAACGCCACCATGGTCGGCCGCGACGGCCACCGGGTGCCGGCGCTGCCGCACGACGCCCTGCGGCGACTGCTCGCCGCGACCGCCGCCGCCGGGGCTGGACAAGCCCAGGCAAAAGCGCCATAAAGCGCGCCTTCGCGAGCCAGGTGTCACGATCATGACCTGGACGGCCCGGGTACTCACCCTCTTTCCGGAGATGTTCCCGGGGCCGCTCGGGGCGAGCCTTGCAGGCAAGGCTCTGGAAAAGGGTCTGTGGCACCTCGCGGTCCGGGACATCCGGGACTTCGCGCAGGGCAAGCATCGCTCGGTCGACGATACCCCTCTGGGGGGCGGCGCCGGCATGGTGATGCGGCCCGACGTGATCGACCGGGCCCTGGCGGCCACGAGCGAGGCGGGACAGCCCCTCCTCTATCTGACGCCGCGGGGCAGGCCCCTGGACCAGGGGCTGGTGCGCGAACTGGCGGCCGCCGGCGGCACGACGCTGCTCTGCGGGCGCTATGAGGGAGTGGACGAGCGGGTGCTGGAGAAGCATCGGCCCGTCGAGGTTTCGATCGGCGACTACGTGCTGTCGGGCGGCGAGCTCGCGGCGATGGTGACGATCGATGCGGTGGTTCGCCTCCTGCCTGGCGTGATGGGCAACGAGGCCTCCTCGGAGGAGGAATCCTTCGGCGCCGCCTTCGACGGACTGCTTCTCGAGCATCCGCACTTTACGCGCCCGGCCCTCTGGGAGGGGCGCGCGGTGCCGGAGGTGCTCCTGTCGGGGCATCACGAGAAGATCCGCCGCTGGCGCAAGGCCGAGGCGGAGCGTTTGACCAAGGAACGGCGCCCGGACCTCTGGGCGCGCTATCGGGCGAAAACCCCGCCCGGCAGAGACGAAGGCTGAAGGACGAGAGTTATGAACACGATCCAGCAGATCGAGCAGGAAGAGATCACCCGCCTGACCGCCGAGCGCGCGGTGCCGGAGTTCGGCCCCGGCGACACCGTCAAGGTCACCGTGAAGGTGGTCGAGGGCGAGCGCGAGCGCTTGCAGGCCTTCGAGGGCGTCTGCATCGCCAAGAAGATGCGCGGCCTGAACTCCTCCTTCACCGTGCGGAAGATCTCCTACGGCGAGGGCGTCGAGCGCGTCTTCCCGCTCTACTCGCCGCGCATCGCGACGATCGAGCGGGTGCGCCGCGGCGACGTCCGCCGGGCGAAGCTCTATTACCTGCGCGGCCTGACCGGCAAGCGCGCCCGCATCGCCGAGAAGATCGTCCGGAAGGACAAGACGGCCGCCGCCAGCTAAGGCCTCGCCGCTCTCCGTTCCGCGACCCGATGCCAGCCCCTCCGCCCTCCGGGCGCGGAGGGGCTTCTCTTTGGCCAGACCCTGCCGCCGCCGCCGTCCACCGGCGCCGGGCGCAGCCGCGCGGCTGCCGGCCTCTTGCAAGCCGCACATGCTATATTGGGCCTTGTCGCCGGCGCGCCAAAGCGCCTAAGCCTTTGCCACAATCCGATAAGCAAGAACCGACCGCAGCCCGGAGAGCCGAGAGACGATGTCACAGCCCCGCACCCTCTTCGATAAGATCTGGGACAGCCACCTCGTGCAGCGTCACGACGATGGCACCTGCCTGATCTACATCGACCGCCACCTGGTCCACGAGGTCACCAGCCCGCAGGCCTTCGAGGGCCTGCGCCTGGCCGGCCGCAAGGTGCGTCGTCCCGAGGCCGCGCTGGCGATACCGGACCACAACGTCCCGACCGAGAACCGCGCCGCCGGCATCTCCGACGAGGAGAGCCGCGTCCAGATCGAGACGCTGCGCCGCAACGCCGCCGAGTTCGGCATCGAGATCTTCGACATGGACGACGTGCGCCAGGGCATCGTGCACATCATCGGACCGGAGCAGGGCTTCACCCTGCCCGGCATGACCATCGTCTGCGGCGACAGCCACACCTCGACACACGGCGCCTTCGGCTCCCTGGCCTTCGGCATCGGCACCTCTGAGGTCGAGCACGTGCTGGCCACCCAGACGCTGCTGCAGCGCCCGGCCAAGAACATGCGGGTCACGGTCGACGGCGACCTCCCGGTTGGCCTGACCGCGAAGGACCTGGTGCTGGCCGTCATCGGCAAGATCGGCACCGCCGGCGGTACCGGCCACGTCATCGAGTACGCCGGGCCGGCAATCCGCAATCTCTCGATGGAAGGCCGCATGACGGTCTGCAACATGTCGATCGAGGCTGGCGCGCGGGCCGGCCTGATCGCCCCCGACGAGACCACCTTCGAGTACATCAAGGGCCGCCCGATGGCGCCGAAGGCCGGCCGCTGGGAGCAGGCGGTCGCCGCCTGGCGCGCGCTGCCGAGCGACCCCGGCGCCAGCTACGACAAGGAGGTGACGCTGGCGATCTCGGAGATCGCGCCGCAGGTCACCTGGGGCACCAGCCCGGAGGACGTGATCGCGATCGACGGCACCATCCCCGTGCCGGCGCCCGGCCTCGAGGAGAACAAGCGCAAGGCCATCGAGCGCTCGCTGCAGTACATGGGCCTCACCGCCGGCCAGAAGATCGCCGACGTGAAGATCGACAAGGTTTTCATCGGCTCCTGCACCAACGGGCGGATCGAGGACCTGCGCGCCGTCGCCGCCATCGCCGAGCAGGCGCTGGCCAAGGGCCGCAAGGTCGCCTCGACGGTGCAGGCCATGATCGTGCCCGGCTCCGGCCTGGTGAAGGAACAGGCCGAGAGCGAAGGCCTCGACAAGATCCTGGTCGAGGCGGGCTTCGAGTGGCGCGAGCCGGGCTGCTCGATGTGCCTGGCGATGAACGCCGACAAGCTGAAGGCGGGGGAACGCTGCGCCTCGACCTCCAACCGCAACTTCGAGGGCCGCCAGGGCCCCGGAGGACGCACCCATCTGATGAGCCCCGGCATGGCCGCGGCGGCCGCCTTCGCCGGCGCCATCGCCGACGTCCGGGAATATCACTGACGTCTTTTGAAACGAGACAGGATTGACCGTCGGAAGCGCTTCGCGCAGCTTGACGGCACCCGTTGGGCATTCTGAGGGGGGTCCCATGAAGCCAGCACCTTTGTTCGCGATCCTCATGCTGGTCGCGCTCTTCCTGCCGTGGATCGACTTCGGGCTGGCAGGCGTCTCCGGCTTCGACATGCTGAAGGCGGCCTTCCAGGCGGACGACGCCACCGGCGGGATGATGAATCCCAGCCAGATGGGCGACGACGCCTGGATGCTCTATGCCTTCTTCGCCATTCCGGTCGGCGCCGTCATCACCCTGGTGGTGGGCTTCGGCTCCGATGCCGCCGGCCGCCTCTTCGGCCTGATCACCGGCATCGCGCCCTGGGCCATCGCCGTCTACGCCTTCCTGCAGCTCCAGGGCCAGCAGGGGGCCGGCGAGGTCTTCGAGTATCTCGGCATCGGCGCCTACGCCACCCTGGTGGTCGGCCTGCTGCTGATCCTCACCGGCTTCGGGGCGTTCCGGTCCCGCCGCTCGTGAGCGTCGGCGCCGCACCGCCAGCGCCGCGGGGCGGCTACTGGCGGCGCCCGGAGGTCTGGCTGGCCTTCGCCCTGCTGCTGACCTTCATCCTGCCCTGGCTGCAGCTCGGCGCCTTCGCCACCGGCTCGGGGCTGCAGCTGGCCGGCCTGCCGTTCCTGCTGGACGATGTCCGCGGCGCCTTCGCGCAGCCGGACCCGGACCCGGCGGCCACGCAGAGCATCTGGGTGCTGCACCTGCTCTATCTGTTGCCGCTGGCCGCCATCGCCACGCTCGTCCTTGCCGCCCTGCGCAAGCCCTGGCGCGCCGCCGCCCTGCTGGCCGGGCTGATGCCCTGGGCGGCGATCGCCTATGCCTTCTCCTTCGACCTCGATGCCGTGGCGCAGCAGGCCGGCCAGGCGCCACCTCCCGCCGGACACAGCCTCTTCGACGTGCTGGGCATCGGTGCCTACGGCTCGCTGCTCGCCGGGCTGCTGCTGGCGCTGCGCGCGCTCGGCCTGCTCGGCCGACGCTGACAACGCCCGCCCATGGCCTCGGGCGGCTTCTTCCATCGCCTGGAACCGCTGCTCGCGCTGGGCATCGTCGTCGCCTTCTTCCTGCCCTGGATCGAGGGTCCGGTCAGCCTGACCGGACTGGAGCTCGTCAGCCTGGCGCGCGGTCGCCAGGCGGCCCAGGAAGAGGCCATCCTGCTGGTCGCCTTCGCCGCCATGCCGGTGCTGGCGCTGCTGACGCTGGTCGCCGGCATGCTGCGCCATGCCCAGCGCGTCCTCGGCGGCCTCTGCGGCGTGATCTCGCTGGCCGGCATGGTGCTGCTGTGGCTGGCCCGCCAGCAGGCCGAACCGGGCCACAGCGTGCTCGGCTACGGCGCCTATGCCACCGGGCTGCTCGGGCTGCTGCTGTTTCTCGCCGCCTGCAACCTCATCGGCCTGCCGCCGCCGCGCAGCGGCCTCGGCGACCGGCGATAGCGCCACGCGGATCCTGCGCCTAGACGCTGGCGTCGTCGCTTCCGGCGCAGTAGGTTCGTCGGATTCCAGGAGGACGCCATGCAGAAGTTCACAACGCTCACCGCCATTGCCGCGCCCCTGCCGATGGTCAATGTCGACACCGACAAGATCATTCCGGCGCGCTACCTGAAGACCATCAAGCGCACCGGCCTGGCCGAGGGGCTCTTCGCCTCCCAGCGCTACGACGCCGACGGCAAGCCGAACGATTTCGTGCTGAACCACGCGCCCTACGACAAGGCGGAGATCCTGATCGCCGGCGAGAACTTCGGCTGCGGCTCGTCGCGCGAGCACGCGCCCTGGGCGCTGCTCGACTTCGGCATCCGCTGCATCATCGCGCCCTCCTTCGCCGACATCTTCCGCAACAACTGCTACAGCAACGGCATCCTGCCGATCGTCGTGCCGCCGGATATCCACGCCGCGCTGATGGACGATGCCAGCCGCGGCGCCAACGCGCGCATCACGGTCGACCTGGAGAAGCAGGAGATCCACGGGCCGGACGGCGGCGTCTACAAGTTCGAGGTCGACCCCTTCCGCAAGCAGTGCCTGCTGAACGGTCATGACGACATCGGCCTGACGCTGCAGCGCGATCCGGCGATCACCGCCTTCGAGCAGAAGCGCGCCGCCCAGCAGCCCTGGCTCTGATTCCGCAATGACCGCCGGGCGCTGAGCCCCTGCGGACCGAGAGGAGAGCCGGATGGTCGATGTCCTGGTCATCGGCGCCGGCATGGCGGGCCTCGCCGCCGCCGCGGCGCTGCAGGAGGGCGGCCGCAGCGTCCGCCTGCTGGAGGCGCGCGAGCGCATCGGCGGGCGCGCCTGGACGGTGGAGCGCGAGGGCCTGCCCTTCGACCTCGGCTGCCACTGGTTCCACTCCGCCGACCGCAACCCGCTGGTCGCCGTCGCGCGTCACCTCGGCATCGAGGTCGAGGAGAACGAGATCCTCTGGGCACAGCCCTGGAACCGCCGCAAGCTCGGCAAGCGCGCCGACGACCTGACGCAGGCCTGGGAGCGCCTCGAGGATGCCTTCGACGAAGTGCTGGCCGGCAAGGGCGACCGCCCCTTCGCCGAACTGCTGGAGGAGACCGGGACCTGGGCGCCCTTCGTCGCCGCGGCCTACAGCTGGTCCAGCGGCACCTTGCCGGAGACCCTGTCTTCCCGCGACCTGGCGACCGGCCTCGACACCCACTGCAACTGGCGCACCCCGGCCGGCCTCGGCAGCGTCGTCGCCCGCTTCGGCGGCCCGCTGCCGGTCACGCTCGACTGCCCGGTGCGGAAGATCGCCGTCACCGCCGGGGGCGTGCGGGTGGAGAGCGACCGCGGCAGCGAGGAGGCCAAGGCGGTCATCGTGACGGTGCCCACGGGCGTGCTGGCCGCCGGCGGCATCGTCTTCGATCCGCCGCTGGAGGCGGCGAAGCTGCAGGCGCTGGCCGACCTGCCGCTGGGCGACAACGAGAAGGTCTTCTTCCGCGTCGTCGGGCAGCCCTTCGGCAATCCCTTCGACTTCCAGGCGAACCTCTTCTACGACCGGGTCGAGACCGCGCACTACCACATCCAGGAGTTCGCCCGCCCGACCGTCGAGGCCTACTTCGGCGGCCCGCTGGCCCGCCGGCTCGCCAGCGAGGGGGAGGCGGCGCTGGCCGCCTTCGCGGTGGAGGAGCTGGTGCAGGAGTTCGGCAGCGACCTCGCCGGCAAGCTGACGCCGGTCGCCTCGACCGCCTGGTGCCGCGACCCCTGGCTGGGCGGCGCCTACTCCTACGCCCGCCCCGGCGCCTCGGCGGCGCGCGCCACCCTGGCGGCGCCGCATGCCGGCCGCGTCCACTTCGCCGGCGAGGCCACCTCGCGCGAGTCCTTCGCCACGCTGCATGGCGCCTATGGCAGCGGCCGCCGCGCGGCGACAGAGATCCTCACCGCGAAGGCCTGAGGAAGAGGGGCTCAGGGCCGCCTGGCGGCGCGCCGCACGCTCTCGATCACCAGCCCCAGGCAGCCGAGCAGCAGCAGCCCGCCGCCGACCAGCGGGTCGAGCCCCTCGGCCAGGGAGAGCAGCGCCGCCACGGCGCCGACCAGCAGCAGCACCGCCGCCGACAGCCGCGCGTCGGCGACGAACATCGCGAAGAGCTCGGCCAGGACCTCGCGCAGAACGCTCATGATGCGGCTCCGGCCCGCTGGCGTCGCGCCAGGGCGGCGGCGGCAAGGCCGGCCGTCAGGAACAGCAGGGCGAAGGGCAGCAGGGCCAGGTCGTGGCCCGGCCAGGGCACGCCCAGCCCCTCGCCGGTCCAGAAGACGCCGAAGGCCGAGAGCATCACGCCGACGGCGAACTTCAGCCTGTTCTCCGGCACCCGCGACAGCGGGCGGTGCAGCACCGCGCCGACCGCCAGGACCAGGACGCAGGCGGCCAGCGCGCCGAGCCCGGCCGGCAGCAGCAGCCCGCCGCCGGCGCCGACCGCGATGACGATGAAGACCACCTCGAGTCCCTCCAGCAGCACCGCCTTGAAGGCGGCGATGGCGGCGATCCAGCCGAGCGATTTCCGGCGGCGCTGCGCCTCGTCGCTCAGGGCGGCGGTCTCGGCGGCGAAGATCGCGGTCTCGTCATGCAGCGGGATGACCCCGGCCAGCCGCAGCGAGGCCTTGCGCAGCCAGCCGATGCCGAACAGCAGCAGCAGCGTGCCGATCACCAGCTGCAGCAGGGCGATCGGTACCTGGCCCAGCAGCGGCCCCAGCAGCAGCACCAGCAGCGCCAACAACGCCAGGGCGGCCAGCGTGCCGGCGACGGCCGGCCGCCAGCCGCGCAGGGTGGCCACTGCCAGCACGATGGTGAAGGCCTCGACCACCTCGACCAGCGAGGCGAGGAAGGCGGCGCCGACCGCCGGGCCGGCTGTCGACCAGGCGATCACCCGCCCCTCCGGCGGCAGGCCGCGGCCTCAGCCATTCTCATCGTGCCGCTCGAACACCTGGCGGGCATAGTCGTCGAGCAGCGCCTCGCATCCCCGCAGCCGCTCCGCCGCCTCGGCCGCGCGGGCGGCGCCGTAGAAGTCGAGCTGACCGATCCGCGCCAGCCAGTCGCGCAGCTTCTTCAGGTCGGCCTCGTTCTCCTCCAGCTCGGCGTAGGTGAAGTGGTCGGCGGCGATCTCCTTGGCGATGTCGCGCTCGAAGTCGTCGCACTTGTCGACGAACTCCTCGTAGGCCTCGTCGCGGTCGGCCTTGAAGCGGGCGACCACCTTGGCCTCCTGCGGCCGGTCGAGGCCGGCGGTCTCCAGGATCACGCACTCGCCCTGCATCGCCGCGACGTCGTTCTCCAGCACCTTCAGCTGGCGCGCATGGGCGTCGCTCTTCGGCAGCAGGCAGACGCTGTTCTGCAGGTAGACCGCCCCCATCGCCTTCAGCCGCCGCCAGAGGGCGACGCGCTTCGCCGCCGGCTCGGGCGGTACCTTGTAGACCATCAGCAGCCAGGCGACCTCGCTCATGCGCGCCAGATTATCTGTTACGGCCGTTACAAATCAATGGTAACGATAGCCGATCATGGTGGCGCCCCGACGTCTGCATGGCGGCACGGCGTCGCCGCGCCTTGCCTCGCCGGGCCACCTTCGCTATCCGAACAGCGGGCAACGACAAGATGACGGGAGGGACCACGCATGGCCGCCAACAAGAAGCTTCTGATCCTGCCGGGTGACGGCATCGGCGTGGAGGTGATGGGCGAGGTCCGCCGCGTCATCGACTGGCTGGGCGGCAAGCGTCAGCTCTCCTTCGACGTCGCCGAGGGCCTGGTCGGCGGCGCCGCCATCGACGCCCACGGCACGCCGCTCACCGATGAGACCATGGCGGTGGCGCAGGGCGTCGATGCCGTGCTCTTCGGCGCGGTCGGCGGTCCGAAGTGGGACAGCCTGCCGTTCGACCAGAAGCCCGAGCGCGGCCTGCTGCGCCTGCGCAAGGAGATGGACCTCTTCGCCAATCTGCGCCCGGCGATCGTGTTCGACGCGCTGGTCGACGCCTCGACGCTGAAGCCCGAGGTGGTGAAGGGCCTCGACATCATGATCGTGCGCGAGCTCACCGGCGGCGTCTATTTCGGCACCCCGCGCGGCATCGAGACGCTGCCCGACGGCCAGCGCCGCGGCATCAACACCCAGGTCTACACCACCAACGAGATCCGCCGCGTCGCCGCCGTCGCCTTCGAGCTGGCGCGCAAGCGGCAGAACCGCGTCTGCTCGGCCGAGAAGGCCAACGTCATGGAATCGGGCGTGCTCTGGCGCGAGGAGGTGACGCGGCTGCACGCCGAGTCCTATCCCGACGTCGAGCTGACCCACATGTATGCCGACAACGCCGCCATGCAGCTGCTGCGCAACCCGCACCAGTTCGACGTCATCGTCACCGACAACCTCTTCGGCGACATCCTCTCCGACGAGGCGGCGATGCTGACCGGCTCGCTCGGCATGCTGCCCTCCGCCTCGCTCGGCGCCGCCGACAGCTCCGGCCGCCGCAAGGCGCTCTACGAGCCGGTGCACGGCTCAGCGCCCGACATCGCCGGCAAGGGCCTGGCCAATCCGGTGGCGGCGCTGATGTCCTTCGCCATGGCGCTGCGCTACTCCTTCGACCTCGACGAGGACGCGGCGATGGTCGAGAAGGCGGTGACCGACGTGCTCGACCAGGGGGTGCGCACCGGCGACCTCGGCGGCGGCGCCAACGCCGTCGGCACCGGCGAGATGGGCAAGGCGGTGCTGGCCCAGCTGGAGAAGCTGGCCGGCTAGAACCCCGCCGCCGAAAGCTCGCCGCGCTCCCTCAGCGCCGGTTGCTGCAGCGCCGGACCTCCTCGTCGAGCTTGCCGGCGTAGAAGTAGCCGAGCATCCGGAAGTCGCTGACGAAGGACCAGAGCGGGTAGCTGAAGGTCGCCGGCCGGTTCTTCTCCACCGCCATGTGGGAGACCCAGGCGAAGGCGTAGCCGCAGACCAGGGCCACCGCCAGCAGCCACCAGGTCTGGGTGGCGAGCGCGACCGCCAGCAGCACAAGCGCCAGCGACGTGCCGACGATGTGCAGGGTCCGGGTCAGCGGCCGGGCATGCTCGCCGAGATAGAAGGGCCAGAAGTCGTCATAGGACTGGATCGCCTTCGGCATGGGCTTGTCCCTTGCAAAAATAGGGGTCACAGCGTAACTGATCGCTCGCCGGCAGGGGATCGTCTCCTGTCCGGAAGACGAATGAAAGTGAGTGGTTCCATGGGCTATCGCGTGGCTGTCGTCGGCGCCACCGGCAATGTCGGCAGGGAACTCCTGCAGACGCTGTCCGAGCGCGCCTTCCCGGTCGATGACGTGGTCGCCCTCGCTTCCGAGCGGAGCGCGGGCGCCGAAGTGTCCTTCGGAGAGGACACGACGCTGAAAGTCCAGGACCTCGCCAAATTCGACTTCACCGGCATCGACATCGTGCTCTCCTCGCCGGGCGCCAAGGTCTCCGCGATCCATTCGCCGCGCGCCGCCAAGGCGGGCGCGGTGGTGATCGACAACACCTCGCAGTTCCGCATGGACCCGGACGTGCCGCTGGTGGTGCCGGAGGTGAACCCCGACGCCATCGCCGGCTACGAGCGGCGGCACATCATCGCCAACCCCAACTGCTCGACCATCCAGATGGTCACCGCCCTGAAGCCGCTGCACGACCTGGTGCCGATCCGCCGCATCGTGGTGGCGACCTATCAGTCGGTCTCCGGCGGCGGCAAGGAGGCGATGGACGAACTCTTCACCCAGACCCGCGCGGTCTATGTGAACGATGCCCTGAAGCCGGAGATCTTCACCAAGCAGATCGCCTTCAACGTCATTCCCCACATCGATTCCTTCATGGAAGACGGCGCCACGAAGGAGGAGTGGAAGATGATGGTGGAGACCAAGAAGATCCTCGATCCGCGGATCAAGGTGACGGCGACCTGCGTGCGCGTGCCGGTCTTCATCGGCCACGCCGAGGCGGTGAACGTGGAGTTCGAGGGGCCGCTCTCCCTGGAGGAGGCACGCGCCGCGCTGCGCGAGGCACCGGGCGTTCTCCTGGTCGATCACCGCACCGACGGCGGCTACGTCACCCCGGCCGAGTGCGCCGGCGAGGACGGTGTCTTCGTCAGCCGCCTGCGCGAGGACCCGACGGTGGAGAACGGCCTCAATCTCTGGATCGTCTCGGACAACCTGCGCAAGGGCGCGGCCCTGAACGCGGTGCAGATCGCCGAGCACCTGGTCAACGACTACCTGAACTGACCGCGGCATGACGGCAAGGGGCCGGGACGGAGAGGCGCAGACGGCGGCAGAGGCCGCCGGGACGCCCGCTCCGGCCCGCCCCGCCGCCGCGCTCGACGCCGCGGCGGGGCAGCAGGCCGATCAGGCCTTCGCCCGGGGCCTGGAGCAGCAGCGCCGCGACGCGTTGGAGGCCGCCGGTCACGCCTTCGCCGAGACGCTGCGGATCGACCCCACCCACCATCCCGCCCTGACGGCGCTCGGCATCACCCTGCGGGCGCGCGGCCTGCGCAGCGCCGCCGCGGCCGTGCTGCGCCGCGCGCTGGCCCTGGCGCCCGACAAGCTGGAGACGCTGACCGCCCTCGGCCTGACGCTGCGCGAGCTGGGCGAGGCCGAGCCGGCGCTGCTGCAGCTGCACCACGCGGTCACGCTCTATCCCGAGAGCGCCGAGGCGCACCACAACCTGGGCCTGGTGCTGGCGGACCTGGGGCATTTCGTCGAAGCCACGCTCTGCTTCGAGCAGGCGCTGAAACTGCAGCCGCAGATGGCGGTGGCCGCCTGGGAGCTCTGTGTCGCCCGCCTCGCCGCCGGCGACTACCGCCGCGGTTTCGCCGCCCTGGAGGCGCGCTGGGCGCTGCGGCCTCAACCGCGCCCGCACGCCGACCTGCCGGCCTGGGACGGCGCGCCGCTGGAGGGGCGCTCGATCCTGGTGTTCAACGAGCAGGCCTATGGCGACGGCATCCTCTTCGCCCGCTTCCTGCCGGCGCTCAAGGCGCGGGGCGCCGGCGCCGTGGTGCTGGAGTGCCATCGGCCGCTGGCGCGCCTCTTCCGCACCCTGGCGGGCGTCGACCGCGTCGTGGTGCGCGGCGAGCAGCGCCCGGCCGTCGACTGCTGCATCTCGCTGCTGTCGCTGCCGGGCGCGGCCGGCCTCGACGAGACCGCCATCGCCGGCGATGCCTATCTCGGCGTCCCGGCGACGGGACGGCCGGCGCTGCGCCGCCCGCCCGGCACACGGCTGGCCGTCGGCCTCTGCTGGGCCGGGCGGGCGAGCCACCGCAACGACCGCCACCGCAGCGCCGGGCTGAAACCCTTCCTGCCGCTGCTGGCGCACCCCTGCGTCGCCTTCTACAGCCTGCAGAAGGGGCCGGCCGCGGCGGCGGCGATGGAGCAGGGCGTGGCCGGGCTGATCGAGGACCTCTCGCCGCAGATCGAGGATCTCGCCGATGCCGCCCACTGGATCGGCCAGCTGGACCTGGTGATCAGCGTCGATACCGCGATAGCGCACCTCGCCGGCGCCCTGGGTGTGCCGACCTGGCTCGTGCTACCGTGGCTGGTCGACTGGCGCTGGGGACGCGAGGGGGACGAGACGGCGTGGTATCGGCGTATGCATCTCTTCCGACAGCAGCGACCGGGCGACTGGCCGGCGGTCTTCGCCCTGGTCGACGAGGCCCTGGGGCAGGTCCTGCAGAGCTGAGGCGGCGATGAGCGACGGCAAGGAGAGGCCGCCCGGGCGGCAACCGGCCGCGCCCGCGCGGCCTGACTGGCTGCCGCCGCCGCCCGATCCGCCCGCTTCCGCGGCACCGCCGGCCGCACCGCCTTCCGCCACACCGCGTCCCGCCACACCGCGTCCCGCTGGGCCGCGCCCGCCGCCGCCTTCGGCGGCCCCGGTCCCGCTGCTGCAGGAGCCGCTGATCCTCGACCCGCTGCCGGCCGGGCCGCCCGTGGCGGCGCCGCCAGCCGCCGCGCCACCGCCGTCGAGCGGCAGCCGGCGCGAGGCGGCGCTGGCGGCACAGACCGCCGGCCGGCTCGAGGAGGCGGTCGGGCTCTACCGCCAGCACCTGGAGCGGCAGCCGGCCGACGACATCGCCTGGAGCAGTCTCGGCGTCGCGCTGCGCCGGCTCGGGCGCTTCCCCGCCAGTGCCGTGGCGCAGCGCCGCGCCGCCGAGCTGAAGCCGTCGGAAGGCACCTACTGGTCGAACTACGGCAACGCGCTGAAGGACTGCGACCGGCTCGACGAGGCGGTGGCGGCGCATCGCCATGCCGTCGGGCTGAACGACCGCCAGGCCTCCTGGTGGCACAACCTCGGCGTGGCCCTGCGCGAGGCGGCGCTCTTTCAGGAGTCCCTGGAGGCCTTCGAACGCGCCATCCGCCTCGCCCCGCAGCAGGACTCCTACCGCTGGGACCGCGCCGTCATGCTCCTCCACCTCGGCCGCTGGGAGGAGGGATGGATCGCCTACGAGTGGCGCTATCGCCTCGGCGAACTGCCGGAGCGCAGCAAGGAGGTGCCGCGCTGGCTGGGCGAGCCCTTCGCCGGCAAGCGCCTGCTGCTGCATCCCGAGCAGGGCTTCGGCGACACGCTCTTTGCGGCGCGCTACCTGCCGCAGGTCAAGGCGCGCGGCGGCGAGGTCGTGCTGCTGGCGAAGCCGGCGCTGCTGCGCCTGCTGCAGGGCGTGCCGGGCGCCGACCAGGTGCTGCCGCTCGAGGGCGGCACGGCGCCCAGCTTCGACTACACCGCCTCGCTGATGGACCTGATGCGGGTCTTCCTGCCGCGGCCGGAGACGGCGCCGCCGCCGGTCCGCCTGACGATCCCGCCGGCGGCGCAGGATAAGGCCCGCCGGTGGCTGGCGCCGCTGGAGGGCCGCTTCAAGGTCGGCGTGGTCTGGAGCGGCAGCGTCACCTTCAAGAACAACCGCCGCCGCGCCACCGCGGTGGAACGCTTCCTGCCCTTGGGGGAGATCCCCGGCGTCTCGCTGGTCAGCCTGCAGAAGGGCCCGCGCGAGCGCGACCTGGAGGAGAGCGGCGCCGCCGGCGTGATGCTCGACCTCGGGCGCCGGGTCGAGGACTTCGCCGAGACGGCGGCGGTGATCGCCGCGCTCGACCTGGTCGTGATGACCGACTCCTCGGTGGCGCATCTCTGCGGCTCGCTCGGCACGCCGGTCTGGAATCTGCTGAACTTCGTGCCCTACTGGCTCTACGGCGAGGCGGCCGAGCGTACGCCCTGGTACCCCTCGATGCGGCTCTACCGCCAGCCGGCCCTGGGCGACTGGGACAGCGTCTTCGCGCGGGTCCAGGCCGACCTGGAGGAGGCCGTGCTGGCCAAGGCCGAAGGCCGCTGGCCACCGGCGCCGAGCCCTCAGGAAACCGCCTCGAGCGATACCGCGCCCGGGTCCGGCTGAGCCTCGCCGCTGCCCAGCACCGCCAGCTCGCGGCCGCCGGTGGCTGCCGTCGCCTGGAGCAGGCCGTAGAGCTGCACCAGGGCGGCCCGCGCGGCGGCCGGCGGCGGCTCGTCGCGGCAGAGCTCGGCCAGCAACAGCCCGGCCAGCAGGTCGCCGGCGCCGTTCGGCGGCGCTGGGAAGGCGATCGCCGGCGTCGTCAGGCGCCAGGCGCCCTCCGCGGTGACAAGCAGGCAGCCGCTGCGGCCGGTACCGACCGCCGCGGAGGTCACCAGCACCAGCGCCGGGCCGCTGGCCAGCAGCGCGCGCGCGGCAGCCAGCTGCTCCGCCGCGCTGCCCGCCGGCAGGCCGGAGAGGCGGGCGAGCTCGAAGGGATTGGGGGTGACCGCGTGGGCCCGCGGCAGCAGCCGCTCGCGCATCGCCGCCTCGATGCCCGGGGCGACGTAGAGCCGGTCGCCGTCTCCCAGCACCGGGTCGAGCAGGTAGGGACAGTGCGGACCGGACAGCCGGGCGACCGCCCGGGCGGCGGCCACCGCGGTCTCCGCCGTGCCGAAATAGCCGGTCATCAGGCCGTCGAGGCCGGCCAGGAATCCCGCCCTCTCCAGGCCGCCGATCAGCGCCGACACCTCGGCCGCCGGCAGCGGGCTGCCGGTGAAGCTGCCGTGTCCGGGGTGGTTGGAGAACAGCACCGTCGGCACCGCCAGCAGCGCCACCCCCTGACGCGCCAGGGGATAGGCCAGCGCGGCGTTGCCGACGTGCCCGCCGACGACTTGGCTGGAGATCGAGAGGAGACGCATGGGGCCCGGCTTGCCTGTGTCCGACGAGGCACTATAGTCGCGGCCGAACGATAGCCTTGCACCGAAGGGAAAGCATCCATGACCGACGCCGCGCGGCCGCGCCGCTCCGTGCTCTACATGCCGGGCTCCAATGCCCGCGCCCTGGAGAAGGGCCGCGAGATCGACGCCGACGCGCTGATCCTCGACCTCGAGGACGCGGTGGCGCCGGACGCCAAGGAGAGCGGGCGGCAGCAGATCCTGGCGGCGGTCAAGGCCGGCGGCTACGGCCACCGCGAGCTGGCGATCCGGGTGAACGGCCTGGAGACGCCCTGGGGCGAGGAGGACCTGCGCGCCGCCGCCGTTGCCGGCGCCGATGCCGTGCTGCTGCCGAAGGTGGAGAGCGCCGCCATGGTCGAGGAGGCGGAGCGCCGCCTGCGCCAGGCCGGCGCGCCGGAGAGTCTGGCGATCTGGTGCATGATGGAGACGCCGCTCGGCATCCTCAACGCCAGGGAGATCGCCGGCGCCTCGCCGCGCCTCGGCTGCCTGGTGATGGGAACCTCGGACCTGGTGAAGGACCTGAACGCGGCGCACACGCCCGACCGCCTGCCGGTGCTGGCCTCGCTCTCGATCGTGCTGCTGGCGGCGCGCGCCTTCGGCCTGGCGGCGCTCGACGGCGTGCACCTCGACCTGGCCGACGACGAGGGCTTCCGCGCCCACTGCCGGCAGGGCAAGGCGCTGGGCTTCGACGGCAAGACGCTGATCCACCCCAAGACGGTCGCGCCGGCCAACGAGATCTTCGCGCCCTCCGCCGAGGAGGTGGCGCAGGCGCAGCGCATCATCGCCGCGCATGCCGAGGCCACGGCCGCCGGCAAGGGGGTGGTGCTGCTGGACGGCAAGCTGATCGAGAACCTGCACGTCGAGCAGGCGCGGCGCCTGACGACGCTCGCCGACGCGATCGCCGCACGCGGCTGAGGAGGCCACCGCCATGCCCTCGTTCGATATCGTTTCCAAGGTCGAGCTTGCCGAGGTCGAGAACGCGCTGAACGGCATGCAGCGCGAGATCGGCCAGCGCTTCGACTTCAAGGGCTCGAAGTGCGAGGTCACGCGCCAGGAGAACGTGATCACGCTGCTGGCCGACGATTCGCTGAAGCTGAAGCAGATGCACGAGCTGCTGCAGGGCTGGCTGGCCCGGCGCAAGATCGAGGTCTCGGCGCTCGACTACAAGGAGCCGGAGAAGGCCAGCGGCAACGCGGTGCGCCAGGTCGTGACGATCAAGCAGGGCATCGCCACCGACGTCGCCAAGAAGATCGTCAAGGCGCTCAAGGACGCCAAGCTGAAGGTGCAGGCGCAGATCCAGGGCGACGAGCTGCGCGTCACCGGCAAGAAGCGCGACGACCTGCAGCAGGCGATCGCGCTGATCCGCGGCCTCGAGGTCGAGCAGCCGCTGCAGTACCTGAACTTCAGGGACTAGGGAGCCGGAAGCCCCTCTCCCGGGGGGAGAGGGGCACCCGGGGTTCATTGCCGCTCTAGCGTGGTTTCCCTCAAGGCCCGATTACGCTTCTCGGCCCATCCTTCGAGACGCCCTGCTGCCGCAGGGCTCCTCAGGATGCGGCGGTATGTCTGTCGGACAAGACCAATGCCCTGATCCCGAGGGGGCCGCGAAGCGGCCGTCTCGAAGGATGGAACCCAGCCACGACCGCGGCAGCGTCGATTGGACGCGAAGCGAAACCGCGTCTAGCCCGCCGCGAGGATGCGGTTGGCGCCGCTGACCACCGCGCGCAGCGAGGCCAGCACGATGTTCTTGTGCTGGCCGACGCCGAAGAGATTGCCCTTGCCGGCACCGTTGCGCAGCTCGACGTAGGCGACGGCGGCGGCATCGGCACCGTGGCCCAGTGCGTGCTCGGAGTAGTCGATCACCTCGAGCGTCAGGCCGAAGGCGCGGTTCACAGCGTCGATGAAGGCATCGATCGGGCCGGTGCCATGGCCCTCCAGCTGCTTCTCCTCGCCCCGGTGGCGCACGGTGGCGTCGAGCAGCCGCTCGCCCTGCCGGCTGGTGTCGGGCACGGTGCGATAGTCGATCAGCTCGATCTCCGGCTCCGGCCGCTCCAGGTACTCGTCGAGGAAGGCCTGCCAGAGCTGCGCCGAGGAGAGCTCCTTGCCGCTGCCGTCGGCCAGGTTCTGCACCACCTTGGAGAACTCGATCTGCAGCTTGCGCGGCAGCTGGACGCCGTGGTCCTTCTGCAGGATGTAGGCGACGCCGCCCTTGCCGGACTGGCTGTTGATGCGGATGACGGCATCGTAGTTGCGCCCGACGTCGCCGGGATCGATCGGCAGGTAGGGCACCTCCCACTCGCCGCTGTTGCTCTGCTCCATCGCCTTCAGGCCCTTGTTGATGGCGTCCTGGTGCGAACCGGAGAAGGCGGTGAAGACCAGCTCGCCGGCATAGGGGTGGCGCGGGTGGATCGGCAGCTGGTTGCAGTGCTCGGCGACCTTCACCAGCGCGTCGATGTCGTTGATCTCCAGCCCCGGCTCGATGCCCTGGGTGAACATGTTCATCGCGATGTTGACCACGTCGACGTTGCCGGTGCGCTCGCCGTTGCCGAAGAGCGTGCCCTCGACGCGGTCGGCGCCGGCCATGATCGCCAGCTCCGCCGCGGCGACGCCGGTGCCGCGGTCGTTGTGCGGATGCACCGAGAGCACCACCGACTCGCGGTCGCGGATGTTGCGGCTGAACCACTCGATCTGGTCGGCGTAGATGTTCGGCGTCGCCATCTCCACCGTCGCCGGCAGGTTCAGGATGATCGGCTTCTCCGGCGTCGGCTCGAGGACGTCCATCACCGCCTCGCAGATCTCCTTGGCGAAGTCCATCTCGGTGCCGGTGAAGGATTCCGGCGAGTACTGGTAAACCACCTCGGTCTCGTCGGCGATCTCGGCGGCCAGCTGCTTGATCAGCCGGGCGCCGTTCACCGCGATGTCGATGATGCCCTGGCGGTCGAGGCCGAAGACCACGCGGCGCTGCAGCGTCGAGGTGGAGTTGTAGAGATGCATGATGGCGCGCCGGGCGCCGCGGATCGAGTCGAAGGAGCGGCGGATCAGCTCCTCGCGCGACTGCGTCAGCACCTGGATCGTCACGTCGGAGGGGATGCGCTTCTCGTCGATCAGGTGGCGCACGAAGGCGAAGTCGGTCTCCGAGGCGGCCGGGAAGCCGACCTCGATCTCCTTGAAGCCCATCTCCAGCAGGGTGTCGAAGAAGAGCGACTTGCGCTCGTGGCCCATCGGGTCGACCAGCGCCTGGTTGCCGTCGCGCAGGTCGACCGAGCACCAGATCGGCGGCTTGGTGATGACCGCTGCCGGCCATCGTCGGTCGGGCAGGTCGATCGGCGGGAAGGGACGGTACTTGTTCGTCGGGTCGACGCGCATGGGATTGGCTCTCCGCTCGGGCGGACTGCGCCGGCTATGGGGCGCGAAGTCCGGTGTTTTCAGTAAATTGAATGGGCAGCGGCGGGGTATCGCAGCCGCCGGCGGCCGCTAGTGGCTCACTGCCGACGGCTGCCGCTAAGTCGCCCGAGAAGGAGGAGGCCGTCCAGGCACAGGGTCGCGCCGGCGGTGGCCAGGGCCACGGCCGCGTCGAAAGCCTTGCAGGACGTCATCTCCGCGTTCATGGCGGCGATCCTAGCGGGCCGGCGGGAGGGGTGCAACGGGGAAGCGAGTCCCCGGCTACTGCATCCGCATGGCGCCGTCGAGGCGGATGGTCTCGCCGTTCAGCATGGCGTTGTCGGCCAGGTGCAGCACCAGGCGGGCGAACTCGGCCGGCTTGCCGAAGCGCTGCGGGAAGGGCACCTGGCCGGCCAGGTTGTCCTGCACCTCCTGCGGCATGTTGAGCAGCAGCGGCGTGCCGATCAGGCCCGGCGCGATGGTCAGCACGCGCACGCCGAAGCGCGCCAGCTCGCGCGCCACCGGCAGGGTGAGGCCGACGATGCCGGCCTTGGAGGCGGCATAGGCGGCCTGGCCGACCTGCCCCTCGAAGGCGGCGACCGAGGCGGTGGAGACGATCAGCCCGCGCTCGCCGTCGTCGTTCAGCGGCTCGGCCGCGGTCATCTCGGCGGCGGCGAGGCGCATCAGGTTGAAGGTGCCGATGAGGTTGACGCGGATCACCTGCTCGAAGGCTTCCAGCGCCATCGGGCCGTCGCGCCCGACCACTCGCTTGGCCGGCGCGATGCCGGCGCAGTTCACCAGGATGCGGCAGGGGCCGTGCGCCGCCTTGGCCGCGGCCATCGCCGCCTCGGCCGCCTTGGCGTCGCCGACGTCGCAGGCCAAGCCCTGGCAGGTGGCGCCGCCGCCGGCGATCTCCTTCGCCGTCGCCTCGACCGCCTCGGCCTTCTGGTCGAGCAGCGTCACCTTGGCGCCGGCCGCGGCCAGTTGCCGGCCGGTCTCGGCCCCCAATCCCGAAGCGCCGCCGGTCACCACCGCGGCCAGACCCTGTAGCTGCATCGTTCCCTCTCCCCGCTCGCAAAACTCTTCCAGGGCGCCTTTCTAGCAGAGCGCGTCAGGCACCGGGAGGCCGTGCGCTCTGGTCGCGCATGACGCGGGCCTGGCGGGCCAGCCTGGCCTCGCGCTGCGCGATGTAGAGCGTCGAGGCGATGATGATGGCGGCGCCCAGCAGCGTCCAGCCGTCCGGCCACTCGCTGAACAGCAGGATGCCGATCGCCGCGGCGAAGATCAGCTTGGTGTAGTCGAAGGCCACCACGAAGGAGGTCTCGCCGGTGCGATAGGCCTTCAGCACCAGGGCATGGCCACCGACGCCGACAAAGCCGACGGCGACCAGCAGCACCCACTCGCTGGCGGTGGGCGCGCGCCAGACCTCGATCGCCGGCACCAGCGCGACGATGACCGAGGAGACGCAGAAATAGAACAGCATCACCACCTGGCTCTCGCCCGGCGGAAAGCGCTTCACCAGGATCACCGCCAGGGCGATCAGGAAGGCCGAGCCGAGCGCCGCCAGGACGTAGGGGTCGAAGGTCTCGGCGCCGGGCCGGGCGATCACCAGCACGCCGCAGAAGCCGGCGCCGGTGGCCGCCCAGCGGCGCCAGCGCACCTTCTCGCCCAGCAGGAAGACGGCCAGGACGATGGCGAAGAGCGGCGTGGTGAAGCTGTAGGTCGTCACCACCGCCAGCGGCAGCTGGGCGATGGCGAGGAAGCCCAGCAGCATGGCGGCGGCGCCGAGCAGCGCGCGCCAGAGATGGGTGAAGGGGTAGCGCGTGTGGAAGGCGCGCGGGCCGCCGCGCAGCAGGAAGGGCAGCAGCGCGCCGAAGGCGAAGAAGGCGCGGCCGAGCGCGATCTGGAAGGCATCGAGCCCACCCAGCGCCAGCAGCTTGATGAGCGTGACGTTGGTCATCTGCACCGCCGCCGCGCCGACCATCCAGACGGCCCCCTGCGCATTGGTCGAGAGCGCGGCGAAGCGGCCGCCCAGGGCGCCGAGGCTCACGGCAGGTCCTTCGGCGCCGAGGCGACGCGGGCGGTCTGGCGCCGCTGCTCGCGCGCCACCTGCGCCTCGCGCCGGACGATGTAGAAGGTCGAGCCGGCGATGATCCCGGCGCCGACCCAGAGCCAGCCGTCCGGCACCTCGTTGAACAGCAGGAAGGCGAAGAGCGCGGTGAAGGGCAGGCGCAGGTAGTCGAAAGGCTGGATCGCCGAGGAGTCGGCCACCACGTAGGCCTGCGTCAGGCAGAGGTGGGAGATGGTGGCGAAGAAGCCCATCGCGAGGAAGATGCCCAGCTCCTCCAGGTTCGGCCAGGTCCAGAAGAAGACCGCCGGGACCAGCGACAGCGGCGCCATGAAGAGGTTGGTGTAGAACACCATGGTCGCCGGGCTCTCGGTGCCGGCCAGCGACTTCACCAGCACCGAGGTGCAGGCCATGAAGAGCGCGGCGGCCACCGGCAGCAGCGAGATCCACTGCACCTCGGCGTCCCAGGGCTGCAGGATCACCAGCACGCCGAGGAAGCCGATGCCGGTCGCCGACCAGCGCCGCGCGCGCACGTCCTCCTTCAGCACCAGCGCCGCCAGGATGGTGGCGAAGAGCGGGAAGGTGAAGTTCAGCGCCACCGCCTGGCCCATCGGCAGCACCGAGATCGAGGCGAACCACAGCATCATGCCGCACAGCCCCACCGCCGCGCGCTTGAAGTGCGCGCCCAAGCGCTTGGTGCGGCCGCCGACGAAGCGGGTGCGCAGCAGCCAGGGCAACATGAAGAAGAGCGCGATGATGTTGCGGAAGAAGGCGATCTCGGTCGGATGGAAGCCGTGGTCGGCGACGATCCGCGCGCCGGTGTTCATCAGCGCGAAGAAGAAGGCAGCCAGCGTCACGAAGATCGCCCCCTGGGCCGGGGGCGAGATCTCGGAAAAGCGGGATTTGACGGACGCGAAACGCTTGGCAGGGCCGGCCATGACGTCTGACAGACTAGAGCCCTCCCCCTGCCCGGGCCAGGGGTATGGCAGCAGGACTGTCATGTTCCTCCGGGCGGGCGGCGCCGGGCGATTTGCCGCCCCGCGCGGCACCGCCGGGCTTTATCGCAATGCCCCGCTTGGCCATACTCCGGCCCGTTCAGACAACCCGAGGACCGGACAGCGCGCATGACCGAGACCGACACGCCCCTCTGGCAGCCTGGCGCCGAGCGCATCGCCCAGGCCAGGCTCACCGCCTTCATCGCCCAGGCGAACCAGCGCCACGGCCTGCGGCTGGCGGACTACGACGCGGTCTACGACTGGTCGCTGGCCGACATGCCGGCCTTCTGGGAGCAGGTCTGGGACTTCTGCGCGGTGATCGGCGACCGCGAGGGCCCGGCCCTGGTGCGCGGCGAGGAGATGCCCGGCGCCCGCTTCTTTCCCGACAGCCGGGTGAACTTCGCGGAGAACCTGCTGCGCCGGCAGGACGACGCCGACGCCCTGGTCTTCTGGTCCGAGGACAAGGTGAAGCGGCGCCTCAGCTGGGCGGAGCTCACCGCCCTGGTCAGCCGCCTGCAGCAGGCCCTGGCGGCCGAGGGCGTCGGCGAGGGCGACCGCGTCGCCGGCTTCCTGCCCAACATGCCGGAGGCCATCGCCGCCATGCTGGCGACCGCCTCGCTGGGCGCCGTCTGGTCCTCCTGCTCGCCCGACTTCGGCGTCGGCGGCGTGCTCGACCGCTTCGGCCAGATCGAGCCGAAGGTGCTCTTCTGCCCCGACGGCTATTTCTACGCCGGCAAGACCATCGACGTGCGCCCGCGGGTCGCCGAGTTCATGGCCGAGCTGCCGAGCGTCACCCGGGTCGTCACCGTGCCGCTGATCGGCGGCGGCGAACCGCCGGCGGGTCTGGAGCGCGGCGTCTCGCTGGCCGGCTTCCTGGCGCCCTTCGCGGCCAAGCCGCTGAGCTTCCGCCGCGTCGCCTTCAACGCGCCGCTCTACATCATGTATTCCAGCGGCACGACCGGCAAGCCCAAGTGCATCGTCCACGGCGTCGGCGGCACCCTGCTGCTGCACCTGAAGGAACATGCCCTGCAGTGCGACGTGAAGCCGGACGACCGCTTCTTCTACTTCACCACCTGCGGCTGGATGATGTGGAACTGGCTGGTGACCGGCCTGGCCTCGGGGGCCACGCTGCTGCTCTACGACGGCTCGCCCTTCCATCCCACGGGAACATCCTCTGGGATCTGGCAGAGACCGAGCGCTGCACGCTCTTCGGCACCTCGGCGAAGTACATCGACGCGCTGGCCAAGGCCGGACTGGCGCCGAAGGGGACGCACGACCTGGGAAGCGTGCGCAGCATCACCTCGACCGGCTCGCCGCTGGCGCCGGAAGGCTTCGACTACATCTACGAGCAGGTGAAGAGCGACGTCTGCCTGTCGTCGATCGCCGGCGGCACCGACATCATCGGCTGCTTCATGGGCGGCAACCCGATCGGACCGGTCTGGCGCGGCGAGATCCAGAAGCGCCACCTCGGCATGGCGGTCGAGGTCTTCGACGAGACCGGCCGCCCGGTGACCGGTCAGAAGGGCGAGCTGGTCTGCGTGAAGCCCTTCCCCTCGATGCCGATCTACTTCTGGGACGACCCCGAGGGCGCGCGCTACCGCGCCGCCTACTTCGACGTCTATCCCAACGTCTGGCGCCACGGCGATTGGTCGGAGATCACCGAGCACGGCGGCATCGTCATCTACGGCCGCTCCGACGCCACCCTGAACCCCGGCGGCGTGCGCATCGGCACGGCGGAGATCTACCGCCAGGTCGAGCAGCTGCCGGAGGTGGCCGAGTCCATCGTCGTCGGCCAGGACTGGCAGGGCGACGTGCGCGTGGTGCTTTTCGTGCGGCTGCAGCCCGGCCACAGCCTGGACGAGGCGCTGACCAAGCGCATCAAGACGCAGATCCGCGAGGGCTGCACGCCGCGCCACGTGCCGGCCAAGGTCATGGCCGTCGCCGACATCCCGCGCACCAAGTCCGGCAAGATCGTCGAGCTGGCGGTGCGCGAGGTGGTGCATGGACGCCCGGTGAAGAACCAGGACGCCCTGGCCAATCCGGAAGCGCTGGCGCACTACGCCGACCGGCCGGAGCTGCAGGACTAGCGCCGGCGGCGGCGGCCTCCGCAACAGCGCGCTGGACAGGCGCGGGCGGCGGGCGGCAGGGTCGGGAGCCATGACCCCCACCGCCCCGACCAGCGAGAAGCGCGACTGGCGCGCCGGCCTGAAGGCCTACCTGCAGCCGCAGGTGCCACCGCTGCTGTTCCTCGGCTTCGCCGCCGGCCTGCCCTTCCTGCTGGTCTTCTCGACGCTCAGCGCCTGGCTGCGCGACGTCGGGGTCGAGCGCGCCACCATCGGCTACTTCGGCTGGATCGGCCTGACCTACTCGATCAAGGTGGTCTGGGCACCGGTGGTCGACCGCCTGCCGCTGCCCGGCCTCACCCGCCTGCTCGGGCGCCGCCGCTCCTGGATGCTGCTGGCGCAGCTCGGCATCGCCGGCGGGCTGATCGGCATGGCGCTGGTCGACCCGACGCAGAACATCACCGGCTTCGCGCTGCTGGCGCTGCTGATCGCCTTCTGCTCGGCGACGCAGGACATCGCGCTCGACGCCTACCGCATCGAGGTGGCCCCGGTCGAGCTGCAGGGCGCGCTCGCCGCCGCCTACCAGCTGGGCTACCGCGTCGCGCTGCTGGCGGCCGGGGCCGGCGCGCTGCTGCTGGCGGAATACCACTCCTGGACCGTCGCCTACCTGGTGATGGCGGCGCTGATGGGGATCGGCCTGGCGACCGTGCTGCTGGTCCGCGAGCCGGCGGTCGACCCGGCCGGCGCCACGGCGCGCGAGCGCGAGTACCTGCGCCTCATGGGGCCGCTGGCCGCCGACGCCGGCGCGGCGGCCAAGGCGCTGCGCTGGCTCTACGGCGCCGTCGCCTGCCCCTTCATCGACTTCTTCCGCCGCAACGGCTGGTATGCCCTGCTGATCCTGGCCTTCATCGGGCTCTTCCGCGTGTCCGACATCGCCATGGGGATCATGGCCAACCCCTTCTATCTCGACCTCGGCTTCAGCAAGGCCGAGATCGCCGAGGTGGCGAAGCTCTACGGCTTCGTCATGACCATCGCCGGGGCGCTGATCGGCGGCTTCATCGTCGCCCGCTACGGCGCGCTGCGGCCGCTGCTGGCCGCCGCCTTCCTGGTCGCCGCGACCAACGTGCTCTTCGCCCATCTCGCCACCCTGGGACCGGACATCGGCTGGCTGATCGTCACCATCTCGGCCGACAACCTGGCCTCGGGCTTCGCCGGCTCGGTCTTCATCGCCTATCTCTCGGGCCTGACCTCGAGCGCCTACACGGCGACGCAGTATGCGCTCTTCTCCTCGCTGATGACGCTGCCCGGCAAGTTCCTCTCCGGCTATTCCGGCGAGCTGGTCGATGCCTGGGGCTACCACGACTTCTTCCTCTACACCGCGGCCCTGGGCATCCCGGCGGTATCGCTGGTGCTGCTGCTGCTGGCGGTGCATCATCGCATGGTCGCCGCCGCCGCCCGCAACGAGCCCGCGGCCGAGGCGGCCAAGACCTGATTCGCGAAGCAGGGCCCGGAGGCAACCATGCAGCCCGACGCCCGCATCCGACTGCATCGGGGCGACATCACCGCCCTGCAGGTCGATGCCATCGTCAATGCCGCCAACGACCGCCTGCTGCCCGGCGGCGGCGTCTGCGGCGCCATTCACCGCGCGGCCGGCCCGGCGCTGGCCGAGGCCTGCGCCGCCATCGGCGGCTGCCCGACCGGCAGCGCCGTCATCACCCCCGGCTTCGCGTTGCCGGCGCGCCACGTGATCCACGCCGTCGGCCCGGTGTGGCGCGGCGGCGGCCAGGACGAGGCGGCGGAGCTCGCCGGCGCCTACCGTGCCAGCCTGGCGCTCTGCAGGCAGGAGCGGCTGGGGTCGATCGCCTTCCCCGCCATCTCCACCGGCATCTACGGCTATCCCCTGGCGGACGCGACCGCCATCGCGCTGGCCACGGTGCGCGGCTGGCTGGCCGCCGAGCCGCTGCCGCAGACCGTGACCTTCGTGCTCTTCGGCGCCGCGGTGGAAGCGGCCTATGGCGCCGCCTTGGCGGAGGCCTAGGGACCTTGGCCATGACCCCGCCCGCCCCGGTCGAGCCGCCACCGCTGCCGCCCGCCGGCGTCGCCCCCGGCCGCTACCCGGCCGAGCTGGAGGAGACCCGCACCCTGGCCGACGGCACGCGGGTGCTGCTGCGGGCGATCCGCCCCGCCGACTGGCGGCTGCTGCAGGCCGGGTTCCGCCGGCTGAGCGCGCGCGACCGCCACTATCGCTTCCTCGGCGGGCTGAACGACATGGACGAGGCGCTGGCGCGGCGTCTGGCGACGGTCGACTACGACCGGCAGATCGCCTTCCTGGCGCTCAACGCCGACGCCTCGGAGGGCGACACCAGCCCTCCCCCCCCCCCTCCCCATTCTCTTTCTTTACTCACTGCGCGGCTCGACATAGACGTCGCGGCCCCAGACGGCGTCCAGCAGCTGCTCGCGCGAGAAGACCCGGCCCGGGTGCTCCATGAAATAGCGCAGCAGGCGGAACTCGGTGGGCCCGAGGCGCACCTCGCGCTCGCCGCGGCGCACGCGGTGCGCCGCCAGGTCCATCGCCAGGTCCTCGAACTGCAGCACCTCGGAGGAGAGCGCCGGGCGGGCGCGGCGCAGCACGGCGCGCAGGCGGCTGATCAGCTCGGCCGGCGAGAAGGGCTTGGTGACGTAGTCGTCGGCGCCGCTGTCGAGGCCGCGCACCTTGTCGGTCTCCTCGCCGCGCGCGGTCAGGATGATGATCGGAATGTCGCGGGTGTCGGCGTTGCGCCGCAGCCGGCGGCAGACCTCGATGCCGGAGAGGTGCGGCAGCATCCAGTCGAGCAGGATGATGTCGGGCCGCTCCTCGGCGCACAGCATCAGCGCCTCCTCGCCGTCGTGCGCCTCGGCGACGCGGAAGCCCTCGCGCTCCAGGTTGTAGCGCAGCAGGGTGACCAGCGCGGTCTCGTCCTCGACGACCAGCACCAGGGGTTTCATGTCCATCGCGTTCACTCCTGCACCGGCGGTTCCATCACCTCGACGGGCGAGGCATCGCCGTTGGGCCGTCCGCCGGCGATCGGTTTGCCGGTGACCAGGTAGTGCACCGTCTCGGCGATGTTGGTCGCGTGGTCGCCGATGCGCTCGACGTTCTTGGCGATGAACATCAGGTGCGTGCAGGGGCTGATGTTGCGCGGGTCCTCCATCATGTAGGTCAGGAGCTCGCGGAACAGGCCGGTGTAGACCTCGTCCACCTCCTCGTCGCGCGCCAGACGTCCAGCGCGCGCTGGCGGCATCGCGGTTGACGTAGGCGTCGAGCGTGTCCTTGATGATGTCCTGCACCAGGCGCGCCAGTCGCGGCACGGCACTGGCCGGGCTTCACCGCTGGGCAGCTGGGCCAGCGCGATGGAGCGCTTGGCGACGTTGGCGGCGTAGTCGCCGATGCGCTCGAGGTCGCTGGAGACCTTCAGCGCCGAGACGATCTCGCGCAGGTCGTTGGCCATCGGCTGGCGCAGCGCCAGCATCCGGACGGCGTCGGTGCTGACCTGCTGTTCCAGGCGGTCGATCTCCAGGTCGTCGCGCACCACCTCGGCGGCCAGTGCGGCATCGCGCCGGGCGAGCGCCTGGACGGCGCGGGCGAGCTGTGCCTCGGCACATCCCGCCCATGCGCACCAGCGTTCTGGCGAAGCTGCTCGAGGCTCTCGTCGAAGGCCTTGACGATGTGGTCGTGCGTCTGCGGCATGGTGGTGGCTGTCCTCTCGCCTGCTGTCAGCCGAAGCGGCCGGTGATGTAGCCCTGCGTGCGGCTGTCCTTGGGGTTGGTGAAGATCTGCTCGGTCTCCGACGTCTCGACCAGTGTGCCTAGATGGAAGAAGGCCGTGCGCTGCGACACGCGGGCCGCCTGCTGCATCGAGTGGGTGACGATGACGATGGTGTAGTTCTGCCGCAGTTCGTCGATCAGCTCCTCGATCTTCGCCGTGGCGATCGGATCGAGCGCCGAGCAGGGCTCGTCCATCAGGATGACCTCGGGACTGACCGCGATGGCGCGCGCGATGCAGAGCCGCTGCTGCTGGCCGCCCGACAGCCCGGTGCCGGTCTCGACTAGGCGGTCCTTCACCTCGTTCCAGAGGCCGGCCTTCTGCAGGCTGGCCTCGACGATCTCGTCGAGTTCACCCTTGTTGCGGGTGAGCCCGTGGATGCGCGGGCCGTAGGCGACGTTGTCGTAGATCGACTTCGGGAAGGGGTTGGGCTTCTGGAAGACCATGCCGACGCGGGCGCGAAGCTGCACCACGTCGAGCTTCGGGTCGTAGATGTCCTTGCCGTCCATCCGCAAGTCGCCGACGACGCGGCAACCCTCGATGACGTCGTTCATCCGGTTGAGGCAGCGCAGGAAGGTCGACTTGCCACAGCCGGAGGGACCGATCAGCGAGGTGACGCTATGGACCGGGATCTCCAGGTCGACGTGCTTCAGGGCCTGCGTCTCGCCGTAGTAGACGTTGACGTCGCGCCCGACGATCTTGGCCGGCGCCTCGGCGCCGATGACGGCTCCTTGCGGCACCTGGGTGGTCGCGCTCGATACTGCATCCATCGCATTCCGGTCCTTTGCTTCGGGCACCCCGTCCAGCCGGGGCGCCGCTGTCCAATTCCGCGAAAGCTCGTCGCGCCGGCCTACCAGCGGCGCTCGAAGCGCTGCCGCAGGAACACCGCGATCGCGTTCATCAGCACCAGGAAGCCGATCAGCACCAGGATCGCCGCCGACGTCTTGGCGACGAAGCCGCGCTCCGGGCTGTCGGCCCAGATGAATATCTGCGTCGGCAGCGCGGTGGCGGCCGAGGTGATGCCGTCCGGTGTCGAGGTGATGAAGGCGTTCATGCCGATCAGCAGCAGTGGCGCCGTCTCGCCCAGCGCCTGCGCCAGACCGATGATCGTCCCGGTCAGCACGCCGGGCATCGCCAGCGGCAGCACGTGATGGGTCACGACCTGGTGTTTCGATGCGCCGACGCCGAGCGCCGCTTGGCGGATCGACGGCGGTACCGCTTTCAGCGCGGCACGGGTGGCGATGATGATTGTCGGCAGCGTCATCAGCGAGAGCACCATGCCGCCGACCAGCGGCGCCGAGCGCGGCAGGCCGAAGAACTGCAGGAATACCGCCAAGCCGAGCAGGCCAAACACCACCGAGGGGACGGCCGCAAGATTGTTGATGTTGACCTCAATCAGATCAGTCCAGCGGTTCTTTGGCGCGAACTCCTCGAGATAGACCGCTGCGGCGATGCCGACCGGGAAGGAGATGAGGAAGCAGACCAGCAGCGCGTAGAAGGACCCCACCAGCGCGCCAGCGAGACCGGCCAACTCGGGAAAGCGGCTGTCGGCGTTGAAGAAGAGGCCCCAGTTGAAGGGGGCCGAGATGCGGTCCTGCTCGACCAGCGCGTCATAGTACTCGATCTGCAGGTCGGTGACGCGCCGCTGCTCCTCGGGCACGTCGCGCGGAATCACGCCCTTGTGGAACTGGTCGGCCGGATCGGCCAGCGGCAAAGACACCTCGACGGTCCGGCCGATCATCGAGGGATCGTCCACGACCTGGTCGCGCAGCACGTAGGGCGCGCCGGAACTCAACAGCTCCTGCAGGGCCTTCTCCGCGGCGCGCGAGCGCTCGCCGGGAAAGAGCGCGGCGAAGCCGTCGCGCACGATCTGACGATAGTTTCCCTTGAAGGGGTCCGCCGGATCGATCAGCGCTTCGTCAATGGTCACCTCGAAGGTGACCTGGCTCTGCACGAAGGCGGTATGGCCGCTGCCGATCAGCGAGACAAGCAGCACGCCCAGCAGGCCGATGGCAACGGCGATCGCCGTGATGCCGTAGATCTGCAGGCGCCGGTTGGCGCTGCGCCGCCGGGCGATATTGCGCAGGTTGGCCTCACTGCCCCAGTAGGACCTGATGTCCCTGTCCGCGGCCTTCGGGTGCTCGTCGGCGATACTGGCCATCAGTCGTATTTCTCCCGGTACTTTCGCACGATGCGGAGCGCAACGATGTTGAGCAGCAGGGTGGAGATGAAGAGCACGAGGCCGAGCGCGAAGGCGGCCAGGGTCTTCGGGTTGTCGAACTCGGTGTCGCCGATCAGCAGGGTGACGATCTGCACCGTCACCGTGGTCACCGACTCCAGTGGATTGGCGGTGAGATTGGCGATCAGGCCGGCAGCCATCACCACGATCATCGTCTCGCCGATGGCCCGGCTGACGGCCAGCAGCACGCCGCCGACGATGCCCGGCAGGGCGGCCGGCAGCAGCACCTTGGTGATCGTCTCGCCCTTGGTCGCGCCGAGGCCGTAGGACCCGTCGCGCAACGAGCGGGGCACGGCCGCCAGTGCGTCGTCTGAAAGCGAGGAGATGAAGGGAATGATCATGATGCCCATCACCGCGCCGGCGGCGAAGGCGCTGTTCGGCGCCACGTCGAGGCCGAGCCAGGCGCCGAAGGAGCGCATCGCCGGCGCCACGGTGAGCACGGCGAAGAAGCCGTAGACCACCGTCGGAATGCCGGCGAGGATCTCGAGGATCGGCTTGGCGATCGCGCGGACCCGCGGGCGGGCAGTACTCGGCGAGGTAGATGGCGGCGAAGATGCCGATCGGCGTCGCCACGGTCATGGCGATCAGCGCGATCAGGATGGTGCCGGTAAAGACCGGAACCGCGCCGAAAGCGCCCTGCCCCGCGACCTGGTCGTCGCGGATGGCGATCTGCGGCTCCCAGTTGAGGCCGAAGAAGAAATCCAGGAAGGGCACCCGGTCGAAGAAGCGGAAGGCCTCGAACAGCAGCGAGAGGACGATGCCCACCGTAGTCAGGATCGCGATGAGTGGAGCAGGCGATCATGACCACCGTTGATGATCCGCTCGACGCTGTTGCGGGCGCGGAACGCCGGCGAGAGACGGCCGATAGGCCACGCCGCAGCAGGAAGCCAGCGCGACCCCGGCACGCCACCGCGACCATCGCCCAGACGCGCCAGCGATCGCGCCAGCCGGCGTAGCGCTCCAGCGCCGCCTTCGACTCGCTCCGGCGACGGCTCGCCGAACACCATGCCGTCGGCGACCTGTTGTGATGTCGCTGACCAGCAGCCGGAGCTGGTCGGGCGGCAGCGCCCTGCGTCGCGCATCCGGCAGGCTGGCGATCAGCAGGCTGTCGATGACCGTGCCCTGCAGCACCAGCCAGAAGAGCACCAGGAGCAGGCTGGGCAAGCCGGTCCAGAGGGCAACGTAGGCGCCGTGATAGGAGGGCAGCGAGTGTAGGGCAACGACGCCCTTCTTGCCGCCGGACGCGTCGTCCCCCGCCGCGCGCATCCGCGAGCGGGCGAGCAGATAGCCCAGGAGACAGAGGACGACGATGATCAGGATGGTCGTGCCGAGCATTGCCGGGAGATCCTTTGGCCGGAAGCGGCCTGCTTGGCGACCGGCATCCGATCTCGCGATCGGATGCCGGCCCTTGCAAGCAGCCCGGAGGGCCGCGCTGCTCCGCGACAGCTTACTTCGGGCGCCATCATCGGCAGTGGCCCTGGCCGCGCCCTGCGCTCCTCGGCCCGCTTGCTGTCGTTCAGCGGCACCATGCCACGCTCGCTGAGGTAGCCGCCGGGTCCCATGGCCTCTTCGCTCACGTACTCGGCGATGAAGTCATCCAGGCCCGGAATCACGCCGCGATGCGCGTTCTTGATGTAGAAGAACAGCGGCCGCGAAACGCCGTACTCGCCGGTCTCGATGGTCTCGAAGGAGGGCGCGACGCCGCCCACCAGCACCGGCTGCAGCTTGTCCTGGTTCTCGTAGAGGAACGAGTAGCCGAAGATGCCGTAGGCGGTCGGGTCGGCGTCGAGGCGCTGCACGATCAGGTTGTCGTTCTCGCCGGCCTCGATGAAGGCGCCGTCCTGGCGCATGCTGCGAACAGACGGCCTTCTTGCGGTCGTCCTTGTCCAGCGACTCGGCGGCCGGCCAGGCCTTGCAGCCCTCTTCCATCACCAGCTCGAGGAACGCGTCGCGGGTGCCGGAGGTCGGCGGCGGACCGAAGACCTGTGATCGCCATGTCCGGCAGGGCGGAGTCGATCTCCGCTCCACTTCTTGTAGGGGTTGTCGATCCAGCTTCGCCGTCCACCGGCACCTCCTTGGCCAGCGCCAGGAAGATCTGTGCCTTGGTGAGGTCCGAACTCCGGGCCGTTGCGCGAAGTTGGCGATCGAGAGGCCGTCGTAGCCGATCAGCACCTCGGTGATCTCGGTGACGCCGTTACCGGCGCAAAGCTCGAACTCCGATACCTTCATCGCACGCGAGGCGCCGGTGATGTCGGGGTGGTCAGCGCCGACGCCGCCGCAGAAGATCTTCATGCCGCCGCCGGTGCCGGTCGACTCGACGACCGGGGCCTTGAAGGAACCGGTCTTGCCGAACTCTCGGCGACCGCCTGGTGAAGGGGAAGACCGTCGAAGAGCCGACGATCCTGAGATCTGGTCGCGCGCGGACGCCGCCGAGGCGCCGCTCAGGGCGAAGGCGGCGACAGCCGCCATGATGAGGGTCTTGTTCACTGTCTGAGACTCCCGTTGTTCGCAGTGGCGAAGGGAGGCAACGGCCCCCTTCCGCCCCGGATCGCCTCGGTGCCCGTTCGACCCCATGGCCGACCCGCACCCCATTGGCGAGGCGGACCCTAGGGACCCACGGATCAAGCAAATACTACGAATGGATGACGGTTCTGTTACGCCAGCCCCCGCCTCCGGGTAAGGGATCGCCGATCAGCGCCCGACGGCGCGGAGCCGGCGAGCGCGGCGGGGGCCGGCTCGCTGCCCTGGGCCTTGGCGCTGCCGCGCAGGTAGACCGTGAAGGTCGAGCCCTTGCCGAGCTCGCTGTCGATCTCCAGCCGGCCGCGGTGGCGGCTGACGATGTGCTTGACGATGGCCAGCCCGAGGCCGGTGCCGCCCATCTGCCGCGAGCGCGCCGTATCGACGCGGTAGAAGCGCTCGGTCAGCCGCGGCAAATGTTCGCGGGCGATGCCGTCGCCCTGGTCGATCACCGCGACCGCGACCGCCGGGCGCCCGAGCCGCGCGATGCGCTCCTCCTCGCCCTGCAGCAGCCGCGCCTCCACCGTGACCGGCGTGCCGGGCTTGCCGTACTTCACCGCGTTGTCGACCAGGTTCTGGAAGACCTGCTGCAGCTCCTCGGACTCGCCGAGCACCGGCGGCAGGCTGCCGAGGTCGAGCGTCAGCTTCATGCCGCGCCGGGCCGCCTTGATTTCCAGCGCATCGGTCACGCGCTGCAGGATCTGCCCCAAGTCGGTGGCCTGGGTGGGCGGCGAGTGCTCCTGCATCTCGATGCGCGAGAGCGAGAGCAGGTCCTCGACCAGGCGCGCCATGCGCTCGCCCTGCTCCTGCATGATCGAGAGGAAGCGGGCCCGCGCCTCGCTGTCGTCGCGCGCCGGGCCGCGCAGCGTCTCGATGAAGCCCATCAAGCTGGCCAGCGGCGTCTTCAGCTCGTGGCTGGCATTGGCGACGAAGTCGGCGCGCAGCTGCTCGGCGCGCTTCAGCGCGGTGACGTCGAGCAGCGCCAGGATGGCGACGGTCTCGTCGAACAGCGGCGTCGCCAGGCGGGCGAGGTGCGCCACGAAGTAGCGCGCGACCGAGCCGGCGACGCTGAGAACTCCACGACCCGGTCCGCGTCGCCCTTGCCGGCCAACACGCTCTCGACCGCGGCGAGCAGGGCCGGATCGCGCACCACGGCGACCAGGTCGCGGCCGGCCGGGATCGGCTCTCGAACAGCGCGCTCGCCGCCGGATTGGCCCGGGCGACGCGGCGCGCTGCGGGTCAGGGTGAGCAGCGGGTAGGGCAGCGCCGAGAGCACCGCCTCGTTGCCGGCGATCAGCGCTTCCAGCTCGCGCCGCCGGCGCTGGCGCTCCCGCGTGGTCTCCACCAGCTTCTCGTCCAGCTCCGCCGAGAGCAGGCTGCCGCGCGGGCCGGGCGGCGCCGGCAGGTTGTGGTCGACCGAGCGGCGGAACTCCTCGACGTAGCGGATCAGCGCGCGCATGTGGCGGGTGTGGTTCGACAGCAGCCAGCCGGCCCCGGCCGCGGTCGCCAGCCCCATCAGCAGGGCGCCGCGCCAGTCGAACCAGCCGAGCGCCAGCCCGACGGCGATCGCCGCGGCCGGCGCGGCGAGGAAGGCGGCGAGCGCGATCCAGAGGCGGTGTCGCAGCGTGGGCACAGCCTCCATGGAGCTTGCTCGCTCTCCCGTCGGGGTGGTTTCGGCGGCCTCTGTCATGCCGCCGAGTCTAGTGCCCCGCGGCGACGCCAGGAAGCGGATCATCCTGCCGGGCGGTCATGACAGGCCGGTGATGCTCGCGTTGCGGCTGCCTTTCAGGCCGGGCTAATGAGCTTTTCGGCCATTGCCCCCGGCCATGCCATTGGTCAACGTGATCCGCGCAGCCTATCGCCGGGGCCTGGGGGCGGCTGCAGGGCGGGCCCGGCGGACGCAGGACAGGTTTGGGGGGAATGGAGGCCTATCTACGCCTTTGCCGGCCGCAGCAGTGGGTGAAGAACCTCTTCGTGGCGGCGGCCCTCTTCTTCACCCCGGCGGCGATGAGCTGGCCGGCGGTCGGGCGGGTCGCGCTCGGCGTGCTGCTCTTCTGCCTCGCCTCCAGCGCCGTCTACATCCTGAACGCCGCGCTCGACCGCGCGGCCGACCGCCGGCATCCGCCGAAGCGGCGGCCGACCGCTGGCGGCCGGAACGGCGGCGCTGCCGGTGGCGCTGGCGCTGGCCGCGCTGCTGGCTGCTGGCCGGCCTGGCCGGCGGCTATCTGCTGGCCCCCGCCTTCGGCCACTGGCTGCTCGCCTACCTGCTGCTGAACGGCGCCTACAGTCTTGCCCTGAAGCACCTGGCGATCCTCGACGTCATGGTGATCGCGATCTGCTTCGTGCTGCGGCTGGAGGCTGGCGCCGCCCTCATCGCCGTGCCGCCCAGCGTCTGGATCATCCTCTGCAGCTTCCTGCTGGCGCTCTTCCTTGCCGTCGCCAAGCGCCGCGACGACCTGGCCGTCCTGGTCGGTCCGGAACACCGCAAGAGCCTGGAAGGCTACAACAAGGCCTTTCTCGATGCCGCCATGACCCTGGTGCTCTCGGCCTTGACGGTCTTCTACGCGCTCTACACCACCGACAGCGAGGTGATGGCCAGGCTCGGCAGCGAGCGGCTCTACCTCTCGGTGCCGGTGGTGCTGGCCGGCTGCCTGCGCTACCTCCAGCTGACGCTGGTCCAGGAGCGCTCCGGCGCACCGACCGAGGTCCTGCTGCGCGACCCCTTCCTGCTGATCACCGTCGTCTGCTGGGTCGGGCTGATGGGCGCGCTGATCTATGGCTGAGGCGGCGGCCGGCGGGCAGGGCCCGCCGCTGTCGCGCACCATCGTCTGGCCGGTGCTGGCCGCCGCCGCGGCCCTCTCGGTCCTGGCCCAGGGCCTGCAGCTTCCCGGCGGCAGCAACGCCTGGCACTTCCCCATCCTCTTCGACTGGGTCGGGTCCGGCGAAGGCCCGGACGATGCCTTCACCCGCTCGCTCGATCGCTTCGCCACCCAGGTCTGGCCCCTGCTGTCGCTGGTGACCGACGAGGACTCCTGGCCCTGGGTGCTCGCGCTCGCCCACGATCTCACCCGCTGCGCGACCCTTGCCGGCCTCTTCCTGCTGCTCGACCGCGTGCCGGCCGCGGGCGAGACGCACCGCCGCGGGCGCGCCCTGCTGCTGGCCTGCCTCTTCGGGGTCGGCCTGGTGTTCTTCCGCCAGAGCCCGCTGGGCGGCGGCGAGCTACTGCTCGACGAGTTCAGCCACTCCAGCCTGAACGTGCCGCTGACGCTCTTCGTCTTCCTGGCGGTGGCGCGGCGGCGCTGGTGGCGCTGCGGCCTGCTGCTGGGCCTGCTGTTCGACGTCAATGCCTTCGTCGCCCCCTGGCTCGGCGCTGGCGCAGCGCCGCCGCCCTCCTCTCGGCCGAGCGCGCGCGGGCCCTGGCGCCGGTCCTGGCGGCAGGGCGGCTCGGCGCTGGCGCTGTTGCTGGCCCTGGTGGCGCTGCCGACCCTGGCGCGACCTCGCGACGCCTGCGCGCCACCCAGCCGCGGCTGCCGGACTACGATTTCCGCGTCTTCCTGCGCGCCTTCTACGGCGGTCACTTCTTCACCGACGGCGCCAGCCGGCCGGGAGGCAGGTCATCGCCCTGCTGCTGCTGCTCGGGGTGGGCTGGCTCGGCGCGGTGGCTCGCGCGGGCGCCTGGATCCCGCGCCCGACCGCGCTCTACGCTGGCCAGGGGCTGCTGGCGGCGCTGCTGCTCGTGCCGCTCGCGGGCATCCCGCTGCCCTACCTCTCGGGCAGCGCGCTGCTGCTGAACCTGCATCCCCTGCGTCTGGATTTCCTGCTGGTCTGGCTGGCCTACCTGCTGTTCGGCCTGGGCCTGGGGCTCCAGCGCCTCGAGGCGCCTTGGCCGGATGGATGGCGCTCGGCGGCGTCTGGTCCCGCTGGCGCTCTTCGCCGGCGCTCGTCCTGCCGCTGGTCCAGCTGCTGCCGCTGCTGGCGCTGTTCGCCGTCCTGCTCGCGCTCGCGGTCGCGGCCGGCGGCGCCCTGCCAGGCCTCTGGCCGGCCTGCCGTCGCCTCGCCGGTGCGCTGCTGCTGGCGCTCTTCCTGCTGACGCTGCCCTTCACCACGCACCAGGGTCTCGGTGCAGGCGGATCCAGCTCACCCTGCGCCTGGCCTGGCCGCGCTGCAGCAGCTCGCCGCCTACGGCCTGCTGGCGGCGGCCTGGCCCTGGGCCGCCGCCTGCTGCTGATCTCGCCGCCACCTGCCTCTGGCCGGCGGCGCGCAGATCGCCGCGGCCGGGCTGCTGCTCCTGCTGCTGGCCGCCGCCCTCGCCCGGCGGAGCTGCTGCTGCCGCGGCGCGATGCTCCGCCTCCGCCGGCCGCAGGAGGCGCCGCCGCCGACCCTGCTGCTGCCGCCATGGCGGGTCCTGCTGCTGCTGGCGGTCTTCTCGCCGCCACGCTGCCCGGCGCGCGGCACCTGCTGCTGACGGGCCGGCTCGACCGCTATGACGCGCGCAGCCTCTCCTTCCTCGCAGCGCAGCGCTGGGCGCGCGCGGCAACCCCGCCGGGCAGCCTCTTCCTGGCGCCCGACTGGCAGCTCCGCGCCAGCCTGACGCCGGCCTTCTGGACGCTCTCGCGACGCCCGGTCTGGGTCGACTGGCGGCAGGGCGCCGCGGTGCAGTGGCAACCCGCCTTCTATCCGCAGTGGCGCGACCGCATGGCCGCGGTCGCAGCACTCTCGGGCGTCGAGCGAAAGCTGGACTACGCGCGCGCCGAGGGCATCGACTACCTGATCCTCGCGCCCGACGAGACCCTGCCGGCGGACGCTCCGCCGGCGGTCTACGACGACGGCCTGACCGTCATCCTGCCGGTCCCCGCGGCGGCCGGGCCGTGAGACCGCGCGAGCGGCCGGCGCCCCCGGCTTGGCCGGCAGTGGCGGTGCTCTGCCTGCTCGCCGCGCTCTCGATCCTGGCGCAGGGCTTCCAGGTTCCCGGCAACGGAAATTCCTATCACTGGCCGATCCTCTTCGGCTGGATCGGCTCCGCCGAGGGCCCGGACGACCTCTTCACCCGCTCGCTCGCCTTCTATGTCTCGCACTTCTGGACCGTGCTGGCGCTGGTCGCCAGCGAGGACAACGTCGTCTGGCTGTTCTGGCTGCTGCAGCTGGCCTTTCGCCTTCTCCAGTTCGCCGCCCTGGCCCTGCTGATCCGCCGGCTGGCCGACTGCGGCTGGCCGGCGGCGGCGGCCAGCGGCGGCCTGCTCGGCGTCGCGCTCCACTGGTTCGCCGTCAGCCCGCTCGGCCACGGCGAGGTGATGCTGGATTCGCTCTCCAACGCCACCGCCAGCTCGAGCCTCGTGATGCTGTTCTTCCTCCTGGCGGTGGCGGGGCGCTGGCACTGGGCGGCCCTCGTCGTCGGCATCGCCATCAACGTCAGCGCCTTCTCCTTCGCCTGGTGCGCCCTGCTCCTGGGTCTTGCCTGGCTGGCCGAGCGGCCGCGCGACCGTCGCGCGCTGCCGGGGATCGCCGCCCTGCTGCTGCTGCCGGCGCTGCCGACGATCTGGTGGATCGCCGAGACCCTCGAGGCGACCCGCCCCAGCCTGCCCGCGGCCGACTTCCGCGACGTGCTGGCGGAGTTCTATGCCGGCCACATCGACGCCCGGGTCGCCAGCCCGCGCGAGCAGGGGCTCTTCCTGCTGCTGGCCGCGCTCGGCTGGCGGCTGCTGCCGGCCGGCGATCAGGGGGCGGCGGCGCGGCGCGTGCGGGCGCTCTTCGCCGGCAGCCTCGCCATCGTCGCCGCCGGCATCCTGCTGCCGGCGCTGACCGGCGACCGCCTGCTGCTCAACCTGGTGCCGCTGCGGATGGACTATCTGCTGGTGCTCCTGACGCTGGCGCTGGCCGGCGCCAGGCTGGCCGCCTGGTGGCAGGCGCCATCGTCGCGTCCCCTGGCGCTGGCCGCCCTGGCCGGCCTGCTGAGCGGCGCCTGGCTCGCCGCCGCGGCCCTGCTCTGGCGGCCGGCGGCGGCGGCGGCGGGCGGGCGGCGCGCGCGGCGGGGCCTGCTGCTGCTCCTGGCCGCCGCCGCGCTGCTGGCGCTCTGGGCGCTGCCGGGCGCGACGACGCCGCCCGCCCGCCTGGCCGGCGGCCTGCTGCTGGCCGGCAGCCTGCTGCTGCTGGCGCTGACGCCGCTCAGCCTGCAGGCGGCCTCCGAGCTCGCCCTGCACGGGCTGCTGGCGGCGCTGCACTACGGGGCGGTCACCGGGCTGCTCGCCTGGCCGCTGCCGCCGGCGCTGGCCGCCCTTGGCCTCTGGCTGCTGCCGCCGCCCTGGCAGCGCTGGCGCTGGCCGGCGCTGGCGTGGCTGCTATCGGCTGCGATGGCGGCCGAGTGCCTCGCCGCCGGCGCCCTGACACCGCGGCCCCTGGTGCTCCTGGCCGGCGGCGCGCTGCTGCCGGCGCTCGGCCAGCTGTGCCTGGCACGCCTGCCGACGCTCGCCCCGGCCCTGCGGCGCGCCGGGCCGGCGCTGCTGGTCGCCGCCGCGCTGCTGCCGATGGCGGTCAGCCTGGCCGGCGGCGGCCGGCTCGACCGCTATGACGAGCGCGCCGTCGCCTTCCTCGCGCTGCAGCGCTGGGCCGCCGCCGCCACGCCACCGCACAGCCTCTTCCTGCAGCCGGACGCGCAGCTCGTCGCCAACGGCACGCCGAGCTTCTGGACCCTCTCGCGCCGGCCGGCCTGGATCGACTGGCGCATGGGCGCCGCGGCGCACTGGCTGCCGGACTACTACTGGCTCTGGCACCGGCGGATGGCCGAGGTGCGGGCACTGGAGAGCGTCGCCGCCAAGCTGGCCTATGGCCGCGCGCAGGCCATTCCCTACGTCATCCTCTCCAGCGAGGAGACGCTGCCGGCCGGGGCCCCGCCGCCGCTCTACGACGACGGCTTCTGGCGGGTGCTACCGGTCGAGTAGGCGGCGGGGCTAGAAGAGCGGCAGCAGCAGCGGTACGGCCAGCGCCGTCACCAGCGCGTTCAAGCCCATCGCCAGGCCGGCGAAGGTGCCGGCCAGCTCGTTCACCGTGAAGGCCCGCGCCGTCCCCATGCCGTGCGCCGCCAGCCCGACGGCGAAGCCGCGCGCACGCCAGTCGGTGAGGCCCAGGAGGTTGAAGAGCGGCGTCACCATGACGGCGCCGATCATGCCGGTCAGCAGCACCAGCACGGCGGTCAGCGAGGGAATGCCGCCGATCTGCTCGGCGATGCCCATGGCGATCGGCGTGGTGATCGACTTCGGCGCCAGCGACAGCAGCACCTCGCCGCGCGCGCCCAGCAGCCAGGCGATGCCGACCGCCGAGCCGATGGCGGTGAGCGCCCCGGCCAGCAGCGCCGCCAGCACCGGCAGCAGGGCGCGGCGCACCTGCCCCAGGTTGGCGAAGAGCGGCAGCGCCAGCGCCACCGTCACCGGCCCCAGCAGGAAGTGGACGAACTGCGCGCCCTGGAAGTAGGTGTCGTAGGTCGTGCCGGTGGCGAACAGCAGTCCCATCAGCAGCAGCACCGCGACGAACATGGGATTGACCCAGGCCTGCTGCCCGCTGAGGCGGAAGAGCTGGTAGCCGAGGAGGTAGGCGGTCAGCGTCGCCGCCAGCCAGAGCAGCGGCGTCTCGCTGAGATAGACCCAGAGATCGCTGCCGGCCGGCACCGCCGCCAGTCGCGCCTCGCCGCCGCCGGGCGCCGTCGTCATGGCTCGCCCGCCGGGCGCTCGACCAGGCGGCTGACGCCGCGGAACACCAGCGCGGTCACCACCAGGGTCACCAGGGTCGAGCCGATCAGCGCCGCCAGCAGCGGCAGCCAGTCGGCCGCCAGGCGGTCCAGGTGCACCATCAGGCCGACGCCGGCCGGCACGTAGAGCAGCGTCAGGTTGGCGATGAAGCCGTTGGCGGTCGATTTCAGCGCCGGCCAGGGCGGCTGCTGCCAGAGGCGCTGGCGCAAGGCCAGCAGCAGGAGCAGCAGCAGCAGACCCAGGACCGGTCCGGGCACCGGCAGGCCGGTGGCCCGCGCCAGCGCCTCGCCGGCGAGCTGGCAGAGCAGCAGCAGGGTCAGCGCCGCGACCATGCCGCCGCGCGCCCGCTCAGAACAGCTGTTCGGCGATCGAGTCGTGCGCCGCCAGCGCCGCCGCGGTGACGATCTCCTGCGCCGTGGCGCCCAGCGGCACCAGCTGCGCCGGCTTCGAGAGGCCGATCAGCAGCGGCCCGATCACCGTGCCGGCACCGAGCTCGGCGATGGTGTTGGAGACGATCGAGGCCGAGTGCAGCGCCGGCATCACCAGCACGTTGGCCCGCCCGGAGAGGCGCGAGAAGGGATAGAGCTCGCGCATCCGTTCGTAGTTCAGGGCGATCTGCGCCTGCATCTCGCCATCGTACTCGAAGTCGACGCGCCGGCGGTCCAGCACCTTGATCGCCTCGCGCACCCGCACGGCGCGCTCGCGCTCCGGGTCGCCGAAGTTGGAATAGGAGAGCAGCGCGACGCGCGGCTCGTGGCCGAGCGCGCGGGCCTGCGCGGCGGCCTGCACCGCGATGTCGGCCAGCTCCTCCGGCGTCGGCACCTCGTGGACCAGCGTGTCGGCGATGAAGAGAGAGCGGCGGCGGTCGACCACGATGGAGAGCCCGAAGGGCCGCCAGCCGGGCTTGGCGTCGAGCGCCCGCAGCAGGTCCTCGTAGGTGTGGCTGAAGTTGCGCGTCAGGCCGGTCACCATGGCGTCGGCCTCGCCCACCGCCACCATGCAGGCGGCGAAGACGTTGCGGTTCTGGTTCACCATGCGCACGCAGTCGCGGAACAGGTGGCCGCTGCGCTGCAGGCGGTTGTAGAGGAACTCGGTATAGCGCTCGCGATGGTTCGCGATGCCCGCGTTCATGATCTCGGCGAAGTCGGCCGGCAGGCCCAGCTGCTGCACAATCTCCTCGATGCGCTCCGTGCGCCCGATCAGCACCGGCGTGCCATAGCCGGCCTGGGCGAAGGCGAAGGCGGCCCGCACCGTCTTCTCCTCCTCGCCCTCGGCGAAGACGACGCGGCGCGGATGCGCGCGCACCTTGTCGAGGATGAGCTGCAGCGAGGCCGAGGTCGCGTCGAGACGCGCGGAGAGCTGATGCTCGTAGTCCTCCATGTCCTCGATCGGCTTGCGCGCGACGCCGCTGGCCATCGCCGCCTGCGCCACCGCCTTGGGAATCTCCACGATGAGGCGCGGATCGAAGGGCGCCGGGATGATGTATTCCGGCCCATAGCGCAGCCGCCGCCCGGCATAGGCGCGGTCGACCTCGTCCGGCACGTCCTCGCGCGCCAGCGCGGCCAGCGCCTCGGCGGCAGCGATCTTCATCGTCATGTTGATGGTGCTGGCGCGCACGTCCAGCGCGCCGCGGAAGATGTAGGGGAAGCCCAGGACGTTGTTCACCTGGTTGGGGTAGTCGCTGCGCCCGGTGGCGACGATGGCGTCCTGGCGCACCTCGTGCACCTCCTCCGGCGTGATCTCCGGGTCCGGATTGGCCATCGCGAAGATGATCGGCCGGTCGGCCATGGCCTTCACCATCTCCTGCGTCACCGCGCCCTTGGCCGAGAGGCCGAAGAAGATGTCGGCGCCGTTCAGCGCCTCCGCCAGGCTGCGGGCCTCGGTGCGCACGGCGTGCGCCGACTTCCACTGGTTCATGCCGCTGGTGCGGCCCTGGTAGATGACGCCCTTGGTGTCGCAGAGCACGACGTTCTCGTGCGGCATGCCCATCGCCTTCAGCAGCTCGACGCAGGCGACACCGGCGGCGCCGGCGCCGTTCACCACCATGCGGGTTTCCTGGATCGTGCGGCCGGTCAGATGCATCGCGTTCATCAGGCCGGCGGCGGCGATGATCGCCGTGCCGTGCTGGTCGTCGTGGAAGACCGGAATGTCGAGCAGCTCCTTCAGCCGCTCCTCGATGATGAAGCACTCCGGCGCCTTGATGTCCTCGAGATTGATGCCGCCGAAGGAGGGCCCGAGGAAGCGCACGCAGTTGACGAACTCGTCGACGTCCTCGGTCGAGACCTCGAGGTCGATGCCGTCGATGTCGGCGAAACGCTTGAAGAGCACGGCCTTGCCCTCCATCACCGGCTTGGAGGCCAGCGCGCCGAGGTTGCCGAGGCCGAGGACGGCCGTGCCGTTGGAGATCACCGCCACCAGGTTGCCCTTGGCGGTGTAGTCGTAGGCCTTCGAGGGGTCCTCGGCGATCTTCTCGCAGGGGATGGCGACGCCGGGCGAATAGGCCAGGGAGAGATCGCGCTGCGTGGTGAGCGGCTTGGTGGCGCGGATCTCCAGCTTGCCGGGGCGTCCCTCGGCATGGAACTCCAACGCTTCGGCTTCGCTTATCTTCTTGCGCGTATGGTCCACGGCGTCGGTCCGTCCCTCTTTTTTCTGGCGTTGCTTGCGATGTCTCCCGGACGCGATCATGCCGCCCGGCGGCCGCCTTGCCTAGGGCAAGGGACGCAGGCGGCGATGCCGCGAGGACATGACCGGCCCAGGACGGCGCCCCGGCGGGCGGGCGCAGGAGGGCCAGGAAGGAAGGGGGCAAGGCGTGGCGGGCACCGCGACACTGATCGCCCAGAGCCTGCTGGTCGGTCTGCAGGCCGCCTGGCTGACCTTGGGCGCCTACACCAACCTGCGCCACCCCCGCGCCAACGGCGACCTGATGGCCGAGGTCATGACGATGCGCCGGGTGCGCCAGACGCCGGCGCTCTTCGCCGTGCTGGGCGGCAACCGCGTGGAGAACCCGGCCTGGCATCGCCGGCTCTTCCGCCTCGTGGTCCTGGCCGAGCTGCTGGTCGCGCTGGCGTTGCTGGCCGGGTCGCTCCTGCTGCTGCTGGCCGCCGGCGGCGCGCTCGCGGCCGGCCTCGCCCGCGACGTCGCGATTCTCGCAGTGGCCGGCTTCACCGCCATCTGGGGCGGCTTCCTGGTCGGCGGCGAGTGGTTCCACACCTGGGCCGGCACTCCGGGGCTGCAGCAGACCCACTTCTTCATGACGCTCTGGGGTGTTGCGACCCTGGCCGTGCTGATCTGAGGCCGCGGGCTTCCAGCGGCGCCGCCGGGGCGATAGCGTGGGCGCCGCCCCTCGCCCCCGCAGCCCGAGTCCCATGCCCGCCGCCAAGTCCGACAGCAAAGCCGAGAGCCAGACGACGCCGCTGATGGCGCAGTACCTGGCGATCAAGCAGCAGAACCCCGAGGTGCTGCTGTTCTACCGCATGGGCGACTTCTACGAGCTCTTCTTCGAGGACGCGGCGCGGGCCGCCGGGGCGCTCGACATCGCCCTGACCAAGCGCGGCCAGCACGAGGGGCAGGACATCCCGATGGCCGGCGTGCCGGTGCAGGCCGCCGAGGGCTATCTCGCCCGCCTGGTGCGGCAGGGCTTCAAGGTCGCGATCTGCGAGCAGGTCGAGGACCCGGCCGAGGCGAAGAAGCGCGGCGCCAAGGCGGTGGTGAAGCGCGAGGTGGTGCGCCTGATCACGCCCGGCACGCTGACCGAGGACACGCTGCTGGAGGCGCGGGCCAACAACTGGCTGGCCGCACTGGCCGAGGCCGACGGCGGGCTGGCGCTGGCCTGGTGCGACGTCTCGACCGGCGAATGCCAGGCCGAGCCGCTGGGGGAGGTCGAACTGCCGGCCGCGCTCGCCCGCCTCGAGCCGGGCGAGCTGCTGCTCTCCGACCGCCTGCTGGAGCGTCCGGCGGTCGTCGAGCTGCTGGCCGGCCTGCGCGACCGCCTGACGCCGCTGCCGCCGGCGCGCTTCGACAGCCTGAACGGCGAGGCGCGGCTGAAGAGCCTCTTCGCGGTCGCCACGCTGGAGGGCTTCGGCGATTTCGGCCGCGCCGAGCTGGCGGCGCTGGGCGCCCTGCTCGACTACGTCGTCCTGACGCAGAAGGGGCGCCTGCCGCAGCTCTCGCCGCCGCGGCGGCAGCAGGCGGCCGAGCGCATGACCATCGACCACTCGACGCGGCGCAACCTGGAGCTCTTCGAATCGCTGGGCGGCGAGCGCCGCGGCTCGCTGCTGGCCGCCATCGACCGCACGGTGACCGGCCCCGGCGCGCGGCTGCTGGCGCGGCGCCTGGCGGCGCCGTCCGGCCGGCTGGAGGTGGTCGAGGCGCGCCACGCCGCCCTGGCGGCGCTGATCGCCGAGCCGGCCCTGCGCGAGCGCCTGCGCCAGGGCCTGCGCCGCGCGCCCGACGCCGAGCGCGCCCTGGCGCGCCTCACGGTCGGGCGCGGCGGCCCGCGCGACCTCGGCGCCCTCGGCCGGGCGCTCGGCGAGGCGGCGGCGCTGAAGGCGGCGCTGGGCCAGCGGCCGGACCTGCCGGCCGAACTGCGAATCGCGGCCGAGACGCTGGGCGAGCACCTGCAGCTTCGCCAGCGGCTGGAGGCGGCGCTGGTCGAGGAGCCGCCGGCGCTGCTGCGCGACGGCGGCTTCGTGCGGCCCGGCTTCGATGGCGAGCTGGATCGCCAGCGCGCCCTGCGCGACGAGAGCCGGCGGCTGATCGCCGGGCTGCAGCAGGGCTACGCGGCGAAGAGCGGCGCCAGCGGCCTGCGCATCAAGCACAACAATGTCCTGGGATACTTCATCGAGGTCTCGGCGACGCAGGCGGAGAAGATGACCGCCGCCGGCTTCCACCATCGGCAGACCCTGGCCTCGGCCATGCGCTTCTCGACCCCGGAGCTGGTCGAGCTGGAGGAGGCGATCCGCGCCGCCGGCGAGCGCACGCAGGCCGCCGAGCAGGCGATCTTCGAGGCGCTGCTGCAGGCGGTGGTCGAGGAGGCGCCGGCGATCCAGGAGACCGCGGCGGCGCTGGCGGCGCTCGACGTCGCCGCCGGTCTCGCCGAGCTGGCCGTGGAGCAGCGCTGGGTGGCGCCGCAGATGCGCGACGATGCCGCCTTCCAGGTGGTCGGCGGCCGCCATCCGGTGGTCGAGCAGGCACTGGCGCGGGGCGGCGAGCGCTTCGTCGCCAACGACTGCGACCTCTCGCCGGGCTCGCGGCTCTGGCTGCTGACCGGCCCCAACATGGCCGGCAAGTCGACCTTCCTCCGGCAGAACGCGCTGATCGCCATCCTGGCGCAGCTCGGCTCCTTCGTGCCGGCGGAGCGCGCCACGCTGGGCCTGGTCGACCGCCTCTTCAGCCGCGTCGGCGCCGCCGACGACCTGGCGCGCGGGCGTTCGACCTTCATGGTGGAGATGGTGGAGACCGCGGCCATCGTGAACCAGGCCGGGCCGCGCTCGCTGGTGATCCTCGACGAGATCGGCCGCGGCACCGCCACCTACGACGGCCTGTCGCTGGCCTGGGCGACGCTGGAGCAGCTGCACGAGACCAACCGCTGCCGCGCCCTCTTCGCCACCCACTTCCACGAGCTGACGCGGCTCTCCGCGCGCCTGCCGGAGATGGCCAACCACACCATGCGGGTGAAGGAGTGGAAGGGCGAGGTGGTGTTCCTGCACCAGATCGCCGCCGGCGCCGCCGATCGCTCCTACGGCATCCACGTCGCCCGCCTGGCCGGCCTGCCGCCGGCCGTCGTCCGGCGCGCCGAGCAGGTGCTGCGCCAGCTCGAGGCTGGCGAGCAGTCGGGGCTGATGGCCCGCCTGGTCGACGACCTGCCGCTCTTCTCGGCGGCGGCGCGACAGGCGGAACCGCCCGGCGAGAGCGCGCTGGAGGCGCGGCTGAGGGCGGTCAACCCCGACGAGCTCTCGCCCAAGGAGGCGCTGGAGCTGCTCTACGAGCTCCGGCGCCTGCTCACCGACGCGGGCTCGCCGGGCTGACGATCCTGAGGTCGCCGGTCACGTCGACCCAGCGTATCTCGATGCGCCAGTCGCGCGGCGCCTCGGCGTAGCCGCCGGGGTCGGGGACGGTGAGGGTCCCGGTGACGAAGGTGCGCGCCTCGACCAAGCCGCTGCCGGCGGAGTTCACCCCGACGCTGACACCGGTCGAGACGCCGGAGGCGGAACCGCCGGAGAGCGTGACGCCGATTCCGGTGGGACCATAGCCTGGGCCGCGCTCGCTGCTGCTCTCGGCGAGGTCCGGCGCCGCGGTTTCGCCGCCGTCGGGTGCGATCAGCACGATCTCCCGCACCCGGCCGCCCGGCGGCAGGTCGAGCAGCGTGACGGCGATGCGCAGCGGCTCGCCCGGCAGCAGCTCCGCCGCCGCCGTCGCCACCGGACGGCGCTGCGGCAGCCGCTCGTCGGCGCAGGCGGCCAGCAGCAGCGGCAGCAGGAACAGCAGGCACAGGGGGCGACGCATGGGTTCTATCTGGGCCGGCGCCGCGGCGAATGAAAGGCCGGGTCCCGGCGCAAAGGAAAAGGGGCGGCGGCGCCGTGCGCCACCGCCCCTCGATCTCCGCGACGCCGGGAAGCCGGGCGTCCTAGTAGGCCTCGATCTTCAGGTTCAGGGGCTCCAGCGCCGAGAAGTCCGGCATGCCGCCGCCGCCCATGCCCAGCGCCATGAACTTGGAGAAGGCGAAAGGCTCGCTCGGCGAGGCGGTGATCGCGATGGTCGCGTTCTCCGTCTTGTCGAGCACGGTGGAGGCTGCCTCGATCGCCTGCTTCTCGATCTTGCCGTCGAACTGCGAGCCCATGGCGACCAGCATCAGCTTGGCCTGGGTGCGCAGCGCGTCGACCTCGAGACCCTGCTCCTTGGCCTGCTGCTCCAGCGCCCACTTGATGACGCCCCGATCGGTGAAGACCAGGCCCGCCTTGTCGATCTTGCCGCCGCCGATGCCGTTCAGCGCGCCCTCCGGCCCGCTGGCCGGGTCGAGCGTCACGTCGGAGAAGGCGCCGTTGAACTCCAGCTTGCCGACGCCCTGGAGGTCGAACACCACGGCCGGCACCGCGAGGTGCTTGGCATCGGCGTCGTACTGGTAGGCATAGACCGCATCGCCCTGCATGCGCTCCACGCCGAGGGTGCCCTGGCCCGGCGGCATGGCGACGTCCAGGCCCTTCACCCGGATGTCGGCGAAGTGCGGCGGCTCGTTCTCGGTATCGAGCGCGAGGAACTCGATTTCCTGGATCTGGAACTTCGCGCCATCCTTCTCGCCGGCGAGATCGAGCAGCTTGTTGCCCTCGATCCGGTAGGTGGTGCCCGGCGGCAGGGTCGGAACCCAGGTACGCTCGAGATAGGCCGTAAGGTCGCTCGGCGCGCCGCCCTCCACCAGGGAGGTGCCCTCGCTGACCTGCGCCCCCTCCGGGGCACTGCCGGAATCGGCGAAGAAGAGGAAATAGGCGCCCACGACCAGCGCCACCACCACGACCACCAGGCCGACTAGGACGAGCGGTTTGCCGCCACTGCGCGGCTTGGAACTGCTGTCGCTCATGAACTGCTCCTTCATGCGATTCGCGGCCGCGTGCGGCCCTGCCAGAGTGCCGCTTTGCAGGGCCCCGGAACGAGGCTCAGGCTGCGGCGCGGCTGCGTCGTAGCACCCGCCCCGCAGGTCGGCAAGCAAAGCGAGCAGCGGACTTTGGGCGAGGGACTTGCGGCCATCCGCCATAAGGCCGATCTTGCCTGGATATGACCAAGGCGACACCCACAAAGCGCCCGGCGAAGAGTCGTCGCGCCCCCGCTCCGACCCCACAGGCGCCGCCGACCGGCGAGGCGAGCCCCGCGGCCCCCGCCGCGGCCAAGGCGGCCGCCAGGAACCGGCCAGCCGAACCCAAGGCCGCGGCGACCAAGGCCCCGAGTGGCGAGCCGGAAGGCGGCGGGCGGCGGCGCATCGTCGATCGCGGGCCGCTCAAGCAGCGGATCCACGCCCTGCATGCCGCCAGCGAACGGCCGGAGGAGGCCCGCCCGGCGATCCTGGCGGAGATGAAGCAGGCGATGGAGGCGGGGCGGCAGGAGATCCGCCGGCGCTTCGAAGCCGGCAGCGGCGGCCGCGAGGCCGCGCGCTCGCTCTCCTTCCTCGCCGACCAGATCATCCGCACGGTCTGGGATCACGTCACCGCGGACCTCTATCCCCTGGCCAACCCCTCGGCCGGCGAGCGGCTGGCGATCATCGCCGTCGGCGGCTACGGCCGCGGCGAGCTGGCGCCCTTCTCCGACGTCGACATCCTCTTCCTGCTGCCGTGGAAGATGACGCCGCGCAGCGAGCAGGTGGTCGAGGCGGTGCTCTATTACCTCTGGGACCTAGGCTTCAAGGTCGGCCAGGCGACCCGCTCGATCGACGACTGCATCCGCCATGCCAAGGCCGATCAGACGATCCGCACCAACCTCCTGGAGGCGCGCTTCATCTGGGGCGACCAGGGGCTCTACCTGGAACTGAAGCAGCGCTTCGCGATCGAGGTCCAGGTCGGCCAGGCGGCACGCTTCATCGAGGCCAAGCTGGCCGAGCGCGACGAGCGCCACCAGCGCCAGGGCGGCTCGCGCTACTCGCTGGAGCCGAACATCAAGGAGGGCAAGGGCGGCCTGCGCGACCTGCACACGCTCTTCTGGATCGCCAAGTTCGCCTACCGGGTGGAGCGCGTGGAGAGCCTGGTCGAGCAGGGCGTGCTGACGCGCGAAGAGGTCCGCCGCTTCGCCAAGGCGGCGGATTTCCTCTGGACCCTGCGCTGCCATCTGCACTGGCGGGCCGGGCGCGCCGAGGAGCGCCTGACCTTCGACCTGCAGAAGGACCTGGCGCCGCTGATGGGCTACACGCAGCACGCCGGCACCGAGGCGGTCGAGCGCTTCATGAAGCACTACTTCCTGGTCGCCAAGGACGTCGGCGCACTGACCCGCATCTTCTGCGCCCAGCTGGAGTCCTCCTACGCCCGGCGCGGCCGCTTCCGCCTGCCCGCCCTGGAGCGCAAGCGCAAGGTGGAGGGCTTCCCGCTCTCCGCCAGCCGCCTGACCGTCGAGGGGCCGCAGAGCTTCAAGGAGGCGCCGATCGAGATGCTGCGCATCTTCGAGGTGGCGCAGCGACACGACCTCGACATCCATCCCGATGCGCTGCGCTGGATCACGCAGAACCGCCGGCTGGTCAACGCCGAGCTGCGCGCCGACCCGCAGGCGAACGAACTCTTCCTCGACATGCTGAGCAGCGAGAAGGGGCCGGAAACCACCTTGCGGCGGCTGAACGAGGCCGGCCTCTTCGGCCGCTTCGTGCCGGATTTCGGCCGCGTCGTCAGCCAGATGCAGTTCAACATGTACCACCACTACACGGTGGACGAGCACACGATCTTCGCCCTCTCGACGCTGTGGAAGATCGAGCAGGGGCTGTTGCAGGAGGAGGCGCCGATCGCCTCCGACGTGGTGCACAAGGTGCTCTCCCGCCGCCTGCTCTATGTCGCCATCCTGCTGCACGACATCGCCAAGGGGCGGCCGGGCGACCACTCGGAGATCGGCGCCGAGATCGCGCTGAAGCTCTGCCCCCGGCTCGGCCTCAGCGACGAGGAGACCGAGACGGTCTCCTGGCTGGTGCTGCACCACCTCGACATGAGCGACACCGCCTTCAAGCGCGACCTCGACGAGCCGGAGACGATCCGCGCCTTCTCCGAGAAGGTGCAGTCGATGGAGCGGCTGCGCCTGCTCCTGGTCCTCACGGTGGCCGACATCCGCGCCGTCGGTCCCGGCACCTGGACGCCCTGGAAGGCCGCCCTGCTGCGCGACCTCTACTGGCGCACCGAGGAGGTGCTGTCCGGCGGCCTGGTGACCGAGGGCCGCGAACAGCGGGTGAAGGCGGCGCAGCAGGCGCTGCGCGAGGCGCTGGCCGGCTGGAGCGAGCGCGAGCTGAAGGCGCACCTGAAGCGCGGCTATCCCTCCTATTGGCTGTCGCACGACGCCGAGACCCACGCCCGCCATGCCCGCCTGGTGCGCGAGGCCGAGGCGGCCGGTCAGTCGCTCACCATCGACACCCGCATCGACCGCTATCGCGGCGTCACCGAGATCACCATCTATACCCCCGACCATCCGGGGCTCTTCAGCCGCATCGCCGGCGCGCTGGCGGTCGCCGGGGCGGAGATCGAGGCGGCGAAGATCTTCACCCTGGCCAACGGCATGGCGCTGGATTCCTTCTACGTGAAGGACCGTCAGCAGGGCGGCGCCTTCGAGCGGCCGGACCGCCTGGCCAAGCTGGCGAGCCTGATCGAGCGCACGCTGCGCGGCAACGCGCGGCCCTGGGTGGAGCTGAAGGAGCGGCGCTCGGCCATCCCCTCGCGGCTTGCCGTCTTCACCGTGGCGCCGCGCGTGCTGATCGACAACAACGCCAGCCGCAACCACACGGTGATCGAGGTGAACGGCCGCGACCGCACCGGCTTCCTGCACGACGTCACGCACCAGCTCACCAAGCTGGGGTTGATCATCCACAATGCCTTCATCACCACCTTCGGCGAGCGGGCGGTCGATTCCTTCTATGTGCAGGACGCGCTGGGCTCGAAGATCGTGCAGCCGGCCAAGCTGGAACGCATCCGCAAGCGCCTGATCGAGGCCATCGAGCCGGAGAAGGCCGAGACGCGGAAGGCCGAGAGCAAGCGCAAGGTGGCCTGAGGGATGGAGGCGGCCGCGCCAGCGCTGCGCCTGCAGCCGGTCGGGCCGGGCGACCTGGCGCCGCTGAGCGCCCTGGTGCGCGCCTACTACGCCTACGACGGCCACGCGTGGGACGCCGCAAGGCAGACCGCCGCCCTGATGCAGCTCTGCGCCGGGACGCCCTACGCGCGCTGCTTCTTCCTGGCGCTGCAGGGCGAACGCGCCGGCTATGCCTCCGTGGCCTACGGCTTTTCCATCGAGGTCGGCGGCCTGGACTTCTTTCTCGACGAGATCTTCCTGCAGGAGGCCTTCCGCGGCCGGGGCCTCGGCCGCCAGGCGCTCGCCTTGCTGGAAGCTGAGGTCCGCCGCCTCGGCGGCCGCCGCCTCTGCCTCGAGGCCGAGCTGCACAATCCCCGCGCCAAGGCGCTCTATGAGAGCAGCGGCTACCGGCCGCACGAGCGCCACCTGCTGTCGAAGGATCTCTAGGCGGCGGGCGGACAGGCGCGCCCTTTGCGCGCCCCCTTTGGTCGCAGCCTCGCCGCGCCGCCGCCGCGCCAGCTTCCCACCCTGGCCCGAATCCTCTAGACGAATGGGCCCATGGGCTTCTTTCGCGCCATGGCGACGGTGGGCGGCTGGACGGCCGCAAGCCGCGTCCTCGGCTTCGCGCGCGACATCCTGATCGCCCGGGTGCTCGGCACCGGCCCGATGGCCGATGCCTGGGTCGTCGCCTTCCGCCTGCCCAACCTCTTCCGCCGCCTGTTCGGCGAGGGCGCCTTCAACGCCGCCTTCGTGCCGCTCTTCGCCCGCCGCCTGGAGGAGCAGGGCATGGCGGCCGCCCGGATCTTCGCCGAGCAGACCCTGGCGGTGCTGCTGACCTTCGTCTTCGGACTGGTCGCCCTGGCCATGGCGGCGATGCCCTGGCTGATGCCGCTGCTCGCCCCCGGGTTCCTCGACAACCCGGCGCAGTTCGACCTGGCGGTGGAGATGGCGCGCATCACCTTCCCCTACCTGCTGTTCATGTCGCTGACGGCCCTGCTATCCGGAATTCTGAATTCTCTTCGACGCTATGGCGCCGCGGCGGCCAATCCCGTGCTGCTGAACGTCGTGCTGATCGTCGCCCTGCTGGCGGTCGTGCCCCATGCCGCCCGGCCGGCGCCGGTGCTGGCCTGGGCGGTCAGCCTCGCCGGCCTCCTGCAGTTCCTGCTGCTGGTCTGGGCGGCGGCGCGGGCCGGGCTGACGCTGCGGCTGCCGCGCCCGCGCCTGACCCCGGCGGTCCGCCGCCTGCTGAAGCTGATGCTGCCCGGCTTCATCGCCGCCGGGGCGCTGCAGCTCAACCTCTTCGTCGGTACGCTGATCGCCACCCTGCAGGAGGGCGCGGCGAGCTTCCTCTACTACGCCGACCGGGTCTATCAGCTCCCGCTCGGGCTGATCGGCATCGCGGTTTCGGTGGTGCTGCTGCCGGAGATCACCCGCCGGCTGCGCGGCGAGGGCGAGGAGTCGGCGCAGCGCGGCCTGAACCAGGGGCTGGAGTTCGCCCTCTTTCTCACCCTGCCGGCCACGGTCGCGCTGCTGGTGCTGCCGCTGCCGGTGGTGCGCACGCTCTTCGAGCGCGGCGCCTTCGGCGCCGAGGCCTCGGTCGCCACCGCGCTGGCGCTCTTCGCCTACGCCGCCGGCCTGCCGGCCTACGTCATGGCCAAGGTCTTCCAGCCGGCCTTCTTCGCCCGCGAGGATACGGTGACGCCGCTGAAGGCGGCGCTCTGGGGCGTGGCGGCCAACCTGGTGGTGGCGCTCGGCCTCTTCTTCCTGCTGCGCGACCGGGGCCTCGGGCACCTCGGCCTCGCCATCGCCACCTCGCTGGCCGCCTGGGTGACGCTGGTCGTGCTGGCGGTGGTGCTGCATCGGCGCGGGCTCTTCCGGCTGAGCGGGCGGCTGGCCGACCGCCTGCCGCGGCAGCTCGCCGCCGCCCTCGCCATGGGTGCGGCGCTGTGGGGCGGGGTGCGCCTGGCAGCGCCCTGGTTCGAGGGCGGCGAGGCCGCGCGGATCGGCGCCCTGGCGCTGCTGGTGCTGCTCGGCCTTGCCGTCTACTTTGCCGCGGCGCTGCTCTTCGGTGCCCTGCCGCGCAGCCAGCTGGCCCTGGTGGGCGAACGCCTCGCCGCCCGCCGCAACCGCAGAAAGGAGAGGTGATGCAGCTGCCCGGACAGCCGGCCCCGGCCGGCCTCCAGCCCTGGCCCGAAGGCCAGCGCATCGTCACGCCCGACCACGCGCGCTCCTATCTGCTGGCGCACTTCGACGACCATGCCGCCTATGCGCCGCCGCTGATCGCGCTGCTGAGCGACCTGGCCGGCCGGCCGCCCTGGCGCGAGCAGTACGGCCGCCACCTCGGCGGCACCAAGCTCTATCACCCGGCGGAGTGGCCGGGCGGCGCCGGGGCCTTCCTGAACGCCCGGGCGCTGGCCTTCTATCGCCGCGCCACCGGCCGCAGCGACGGCTTCATCCAGCTTGCCTGGGCCAACCTCTACCGCGCCGGCGACTACATCGTGCCGCACAGCCATACCGAGGCCGACGTCTCGCTGGTCTGCCTGCTCGACCCCGGCGAGGTGAGCGAGGCGCAGCCGAACAGCGGCCGCTTCTGCATCGCCGACCCCAGGCTGGCGCTCTGCTGCCAGGCCGAGGCCGGCCGCCTCTCCAACTCCATCGCGCCGAACCTGCGGCCCGGCAGCCTGCTGCTGTTCGCGGCCGAGACGGTGCACTACGTCCACCCCTACGAGGGCAGCCGGCCGCGCATCACGCTCTCCTGGAACATCCGCCACGGCGCAGCGCCGCCAGGCTAGCCGCCGGGCGGCGGCGGCCTCGACTTGACCGCCGCCGGGGCCGGGGCGATAACCGCCGCCCGTCCCACCGTGAAGGCCCCGCCGCGACGCTGCCGCGTTGCGGCCCGGAGCCCAGCCCAAGAGAGCGTCCCATGGCCCGCGTGTTCTCCGGCGTCCAGCCGACCGGCAACCTGCACCTCGGCAACTACCTCGGCGCGATCCGCAACTTCGTGCCGCTGCAGGACGAGCACGACTGCATCTACTGCGTCGTCGACATGCATGCGATCACCGTGTGGCAGGACCCGCAGCAGCTGCGCCAGCAGACCCGCGAGGTCACCGCCGCCTACCTGGCGGCCGGCATCGACCCGGACAAGGCGATCATCTTCAACCAGAGCCAGGTGCCGGCGCATGCCGAGCTGGCCTGGGTCTTCAACTGCGTCGCCCGCCTCGGCTGGCTGAACCGCATGACGCAGTTCAAGGACAAGGCCGGCAAGGACCGCGAGAAGGCCTCGGCCGGGCTCTACGTCTATCCCAACCTGATGGCCGCCGACATCCTGGCCTACAAGGCCACCCACGTGCCGGTCGGCGAGGACCAGAAGCAGCACCTGGAGCTGGCCCGCGACATCGCGCAGAAGTTCAACCACGACTACGGCACCGACTTCTTCCCCGAGATCCAGCCGCTGATCCTGGGCAGCGCCACCCGCGTCATGAGCCTGCGCGACGGCAGCAAGAAGATGTCGAAGTCGGACCCCTCGGACGCCAGCCGCATCGTCATGACCGACGGCCCGGACCAGATCGCGCAGAAGATCCGCAAGGCCACCACCGACCCCGAGCTGCTGCCCGGCCCCGAGGCGCTGGACGCTGCGGGCAACGTTCCGGAGGAGGCGCGCAAGGCACGGCCGGAGTGCTGGAACCTGCTGGGCATCTACGCCGCGCTCTCCGACCGGCCGCTCTCGGCGCTGCTGCCGGACTTCGCCGGCAAGCAGTTCTCCGCCTTCAAGCAGTCGCTGACCGAGCTGGCGGTCAGCCGCCTCGGCCCGGTGGGCGAGGAGATGAAGCGCCTGATGGCCGACCAGGACCATGTCGACGCCGTCCTGAAGCAGGGCGCCGGGAAGGCCCGCGCCCTCGCCGGGCCGATCCTGGAAGAGGTCTACGACATCGTCGGCTTCCTGCGCGCCTGAGGCCCCGCGCCGGCGGATCGGCGGCCGACGACTGTTGCACAGCAGCAACAGTGCTGTGCCAATCCCCCCTGTCGGGCCTCAAAGGGGTGCTTCCGCGCACCCCTTAGGCTATTGCTGCAGAATGAGAATTTACTTCAGCAGCAAATAGCCTGGGGATTGAAGACGAGATGAGAAAGACACAGCTCCTGACCACCGCGGCCGTGATGTCAGTCGCTCTCCTTTCAGCGCCGGCGATGGCCGAGCCCCTGCCCCTCGGCTGGTTCGGCTCGGTCGAGGGCGGCTTCTCCTTCTTCAGCGGCGGCGATGCCGTCTACGCCATCGATCGTTCCGCCTATCCCGCCTTCTCGACCGAGGAGGCCGGCCCCGGCAACGGCGGCTACGGTCGCGTCGGATTCGGCTATCGATTCAACAACAGCTGGGACTTCGGCGTCTTTGTCAGCGGCCTGCGCAGCAGCAGCGGCACCGACACCACGACGGCCTACGGTCCGGAAGTGCCGCCGGACAGCCGCCCGCCGCTCTCGGCCGGCGGTCCGGTCGTCTATGAGCCGGATGCCTACGAGTACAGCACCGCCCGCGGCGAGGCCGACCTCAGCAGCTTCATGATGGATTTCGAGGCCGGCTACGACGTCGGCATCGGCGGCGACGCCACGATGCGCCTCTTCGGCGGCCTGCGCGCCGGCTACATCACGCAAGAGACGTCGATGGACTTCGGCTACAGCATCGCCGACCTCAGTCCGACGAACGAGACGCTGCACGTCGAACGCCGCAGCTCTTTCGTCGGCGCCGGCCCGCGCCTGGGCGTGCAGGGCGACTTCGGCCTCGGCGGCGGCTTCTCGCTGTTCGGCGGGCTCTCCGGCGCGGTCCTCTTCGGCAGCCTCTCGGTCGATTCCGACAGCGCCGCCTACGGCTATACCTCGTCACAGCGCAGCAGCGACACGCGCTTCGTCTATCAGGCGGGCGGCGAGCTGGGCGTCGGCTACAGCCTGGCGGACGCCGGCATCCTGGCCTCGGTGCAGCTCGGCTTCCGCGCCGAATGGACCTGGAACGGGGTCGACGGCTCGGCCGGGCCCAATGTCGTCGATCCGCCGGTGCAGAACGCGACCTTCGGCAACGACAGCGAGGACTTCGGCGCCTACGGGCCCTTCCTGCGCCTGAATTTCAAGTTCTAGACGGCCTCCAGGCGCCGCCGGCCCTCGCCGGCGGCGCCTGGAAGTCCTTCGGCAGGTAGTCGAAGCGGGCCATCTGCTCGCGATTGGCCTCGATCACGGCCCTTGCCTGGCGCCGGCTCAGGCGCTCGCGCCACTGCTCGGCCCGCCCCTCGCGAAAGAACTCGCGGGCGCGCTTCGGCCGCTCCTTGAAGCCCTTCTCCGCCTCCTGCCGCTTCAGCCGCTCGAAGGACGAGCGTGCGATCGCCGCGGCCAGCTGGGCCGCGTTCGGCTGCAGCGTCAGGTGCGCCGCCAGCGCGCCGAAGGTCGCCTCCGGCTTCGCCAGCATGTCCTCGTAGCGCATCACGTAGATCGTGCGGTGCGGCCGCCGGGTCCAGGAGAGCACGTTCTCCCGCCAGGCGCCGTAGACCTCGTAGGCCCCGTCCTCGTGGTTCTTCATCTCCAGGCCGGGGCGGTTCAGCCGCTCGATCGCCTCGTCGAGCTCCAGATCGAAGTGGTGCGCGTTGGAGATCACCGCATCGAGCGGATTGCGGACGATGTAGATGGCGCCGGAGGTCACGGCCATGTTGATGGTCGGCTGGCCGTGGTTGCGCACCAGGGCATTGTGCGTCTTCACGAAGACCACGCCGTCGGCCTTGCTGGCAATCTCGGCCTGAACCCGCGGCCGCGCGGCGGCGACCTGTGCCTGCGTCGCCTCCCCCAAGGGCACGGCCAGTCGTTCCTTCCACCAGTGAGGATAGACGTCCCAGGTGGTCAGCTGGTGCATGGCGTTGATGTCCGGCGTGCTCTCCTCGCCGCGCAGCACCGAGAGCAGGGCGTGCAGGAACGATCGGGTCCAGGTGTTGCCGGAGCGGGGGTAGGAGGCGAGCCAGACGATCGATCCCATGGTCCGCTCAGGCCCCGCTCTCGGGCAGGTAGCCGAAGCGCCGCATCAGGGCGCGGTTCGGCTCCACCACGGCCGCCACCTGGGCCGGGGTGAGGGCGTCCCGCCACTGGCCGCTGGCGCCGCTGCGGAAGAACTGCCGGGCGCTGTCCGGGCGCTCGATGAAGCCGTCGCGGGCCTCCTGCCCCTCGAGGCGCGCGAAGCTGGCCGCCGCGATCGCCTGGCGCAACGTCGCCGCGTCGGCCTTCATGCCGACGAAGGCCGCCAGCCGGGCGAAGGCCGCCTCCGGCGCTTCCAGCAGGTCCTCGTAGCGCAGCGCCAGCACCGGCGGGCGCTTGCGGTCGACCCAGGACAGCAGGTTCTCCTGCCAGGAGCCATAGAGCTCATAGACGCCGCCCTTCATGTTGTAGGTCTCGTAGCCGGCCTGGTTCAGCCGCGCGATGGCGTCGTCCTGCGGAATGTTCAGGTAGGCCGCCGAGGAAACTGCGATGTCGAGCGGATTGCGCACCAGATAGATCGCCGCGGCGGTGACGGCGGCGTTGATCGTCGCATGGCCGCCGACCGAAGCCCAGGCGTTGTGGGTCTTCACGAAGGAGAGCTGCGGTCCGGCGGAGGCGATCGTTGCCTGCACGGTGGCCCGGCCGGCCGCCACCTCGGCCTTGCTCGCCTGCTCCAGAGGCTTGCCGATGCGCTCGGCCCACCAGACGTTCAGCGCATCCCAGGTGGAGAAGCGATAGAGCCGGTTGATGTCGGGCACCGGCTCGCGCCGCAGGCCCTGCAGCAGGCAGAGCAGGAAGTAGCGCACCCAGGTGTTGCCCGAGCGGGGATAGGAGGCGATCCAGACGATCCGGCCCATCGGCGCCCTCAGCCCGCCGCCGCGCCCGGGCGCGCGGGCTGCCGCTGTCGCTTGATCGCTCCCATGGCGCCTTGGGGTCCCTCTCGCCGTGCCGACTCCGAAGCCCACTCTACCCGCCGCGCCCGATACGTCCAGGGCCGGCCGCCGGAGGATCGCCCGGGGCGTCGCCAGCCCGCCGCGCGCCCCCCCCGCCCCCGCCGCCCCCGCCGCTATCGGCGCCCCCGGCCGCCCCCTCGCCGCGCCGCCCCGGCACGCAGGGCGCCCCCCCCGTTCTGTGTCCCGATCGCCGCGCCGTGTTCCTGCTTCTTTTTCTACTCGGGGATCGGCGGTCTGATCAGTTCCTCTCCGGCCTCTTCGGCGTCGGCGGCGGCTTCCTGATGACACCGCTGCTGCTCTTCATCGGCGTGCCTCCGGCCGTGGCCGTCGCCACCCAGGCGAACTCCATCATCGCCACGTCGGTCTCCGGCGTGCTGGCGCACTGGCAACGCGGCAACGTCGACTTCAAGATGGGCTTCGTGCTGACCGCCGGCGGCTTCGCCGGCTCCACCGTCGGCGTCGCCCTCTTCTCGCTGCTGCGCGGCCTCGGCCAGATCGAGCTGGTGATCAGCCTCACCTACGTCGCCACGCTGGGCATCGTCGGCACGCTGATGCTGCTGGAATCGAGCCGCGCCGTGCTGCGCCGCCGGCGCCGCACCCCGACGCGCAAGAAGCTGCATCAGCACCACTGGGTGCACGGCCTGCCGCTGAAGATGCGCTTCCGCCGCTCGCGGCTCTACATCTCGGCCTTGCTGCCGCTGGCCATCGGCTTCGGCGTCGGCGTGCTGTCGGCCATCATGGGCGTCGGCGGCGGCTTCATCCTGGTGCCGGCGATGATCTACCTGCTCGGCATGCCGACCGCCGTCGTCATCGGCACCTCGCTGTTCCAGATCATCTTCGTCACCGCCAACGTCACCTTCCTGCAGTCGGCGCAGAACCAGACGGTCGACGTCGTGCTGGCGATGACCCTGCTGGTCGGCAGCGTGGTGGGGGCGCAGATCGGCACCCGCGTCGGGGCCAAGCTGCAGGGCGACGCGCTGCGCCTGATGCTGGCCCTGCTGGTGGTCGGCGTCGGCGCCAAGCTGATGGTCGACCTCTTCGCCACGCCGGTCGACATCTACACCCTGGGAGTGTCGAACTGATGCGCCAGGCCCTGCCCGCGCGCAGCGCGCTCCCCTGCCTGGCGGCGCTGCTCTGCCTGCTGCTGGCGCCGCGGCCCGGCGGCGCGCAGGACCTGGTGGCCGACGTCTCCAACCATCTGGTGGCCATCACCACCGGCTTTTCCGGCACCGAGCTGCTGGTGTTCGGCGCGCTCGGTGCCGAGGGCGACGTGGTGGTGGTGATCCGCGGCCCGGCGCGCGCGACCAAGCTCTACCGCAAGAGCCCGGTGCTCGGCGTCTGGCTGAACAGCGCCTCGATGGTCTTTCCGCAGGCGCCCAGCTACTACTCCGTCGCGGCCAGCGCGCCGCTGGCGGAGATCGCCACCGAGGGCGAACGCAAGCGGCTGAAGCTGGGCGTCGGCGAGCTGGAGCTGCAGGCCGCCAGCCCGGTCTCGCCGAACCTGCTGGCCGAGTGGCGCGAGGCCCTGGTGCGCGCGAAGAGCCGCGAGGGCCTCTATCAGGTCGAGACCGGCGAGGTGGTGGTGCTCAGCCGGCGGCTGTTCCGCACCTCGGTGGCGCTGCCCACCAACCTGCCGGTCGGCACCTACCTGGTGGATGCCTACCTGTTCCAGGACGGCATCGCCGTCGCGGCGCAGACGCTGCCGCTGGTCGTGAGCAAGGTCGGCTTCGAGGCCGAGATCTACAATATCGCCAACAAGCAGGGCGCGCTCTACGGTGTGGGCGCCATCGTCGTCGCGCTGCTCGCCGGCTGGATCGCGCACCTGCTGTTCCGCCGACACTAGCCGCCGGCACGAGCCGGCATTGGGAGACCCAGAGCATGGCCGAAGACACCAAGCAGACCAGCGGCGAGGGCACGGCCGCGATGGATCAGGTCCGCGTCTTTCTCGTCGTGGTCGACGACACCGCCGAGATGCGGATCGCGCTGCGTTTCGCCTGCCGCCGCGCCCGCCACACCGACGGCAGGGTGGCCTTGCTCTATGTCATCGAGCCGACCGAGTATCGCCACTTCATGGGCGTCGGCGAGCTGATGCGCGAGGAGGCCCGCACCGAGGCGGAGATCCTGATGCAGAAGCTGGCGGCGCAGGTGCAGGAGATGTCGCGCTCGGTGCCGATCGTCTTCTTGCGCGAAGGAAATCGTCGCGACGAACTGCTCAAGTTAATTCATGAAGAGCCGACCATTTCGATTCTCGTTCTCGGCGCCAACACCGAGGCTTCAGGTCCCGGACCGCTGGTCTCCGCGTTGACCGGCAAGTTCCTCAACCGCCTCCGCGTGCCCTTGACCATCGTCCCAGGGAATTTGGCCGACGATTCGGTCGACGCTATTTCTTAATCCCGACAACTTCTTGCCGCAATTAGCGTCAAAAACTGCGGCTGATCGCGTCCTAACACTTGCTGCTGAGGGGCGCAGGCTCTATATCGCCCAGCGTCCAAATGGATCAGATGACAATCACAGATGTTCATACAAACCGAAGCGACCCCTAATCCCGCCACCCTCAAGTTCCTGCCCGGCAAGACCGTACTCGCATCCGGCAGCGCAGATTTCCGCAGCGCCGATGACTCCGAACGCTCGCCCCTGGCCCAGCGCCTCTTTGCCGTCGAGGGCATCGAGGGCGTGTTCTTCGGCACCGACTTCATCTCGATCACCAAGAGCGACGAGGCCGACTGGCCAATTCTGAAGCCGGCGCTGCTTGGCATCATCATGGAACACTTCACGGCCGGCCGGCCGGTTCTGCTGGCCGACAGCGTCGACGAAGCCGTCTTCGAGGAGACCGACGGCGAGATCGTCACGCAGATCCGTGAACTCCTGGACACCCGTGTCCGTCCGGCTGTGGCGCAGGACGGCGGGGACATCGTCTTCCGCGGCTTCGAGAAGGGTGTGGTGTTTCTCCACATGCAGGGCGCTTGCGCCGGCTGCCCCTCCTCGACGGCAACGCTGAAGATGGGAATCGAAAACATGCTGCGCCATTACATCCCTGAGGTCGTGGAGGTGCGCGCCGTCAACTGATGGCACCCGTCGCTACGGCGGCCTCCCGCAGGACTCATGGGCGGGTGGTGTAAGCGCAGCGACGCATCCGCATCCCGCCCCGGGGTTTCGAGGGGAAGGTCCCATGAGAGCATCCGTTTCCTCCGCGTTCCGCGCGGAGTCCTCTGTGCGATCTATGCCCGCACGCCCGGCATCCAAGTCCGCGACCAACAGCGCGGCGACTCTTCTGGCCGCCCTTGCCATCGCCGCGTTGCTGGCGACGCCGACCCTGCGGGCGGCGAGCGCCGCCGACTCGGCCGATCTCGCCGCCGCCGCCGATGCCCCTCTCGATGACGCGGCCGCGACCGCCAGCGAGACCCTGCCGGTCGACCTGCCGACCGAGGGCGGCCTGGTCGAGGCGCTCACCATCGTCACGCCGCAGTCGGCCAAGGACCTCAATGCGACCTTCGAGGGCGCGGCGTTCGATCTCGATGCCGTGCGCGTCGGCACCCTCACGGTGCCCCGGCTCTATGTCACCAAGCTGCCGGGCGACCTGCGCGGCCTGAAGCGCACCGACCAGCGCAAGCTGGCCTTCATCGGCGCGCTGCTGCCGCTGGTGCTGATGGCGAACGAGGAGATCCTCGAACAGCGCGCCGAGCTGGAGCGACTGCTGGCCAAGGAAGCGGCGGGCGAAGCCCTCGGCCTGGAGGAGCAGGGCTGGCTGGCGGCGCTGGCCGAGCTCTACCGCGCCGACCCCGGCGACAGCGAAGAGCTGCTGCGGCGCGTCGACGCGCTGCCGGTCGCACTGACGCTGGCGCAGGCGATCGAGGAGTCCGGCTGGGGCACCTCGCGCTATGCCCGCGACGGCAATGCGCTCTTCGGCCAGCGCACCTGGCATCAGAACTCGCCCGGCCTGACGGCGCGCAAGGACGGCCAGCCGCTCGACCACCGCGCCCGGGCGTTCGCCGACCTGATGCAGTCGGTGCGCGCCTACATGCACAACCTCAACACCCACACGGCCTATCGCAAGCTGCGCGACGAGCGCGCGCGGATGCGCGACGCCGGCGAGGCGCCGGACGGCGCGCACCTGGCGGGATTCCTCGGCAGCTACGCGGAGAACGACACCTACGTCGACAACCTGCGCCGGCTGATGCGGCACAACGAACTGGCCGCCTATGAGAGCGCCGCCCTGGCCATCGGCGTCGATGCCGAGGCCGTCCCCTCGCCGGAGGCGCCGCCGGCCGTGGAGCAGACGGCGACCCAGAGCGAGGCCACGGTCGCCCCGGCCCCCCTCGCGCCCGGCGACGATGCCGCGTGTGAGGCCCCGGGCGCGCAGCCGCCTCTCTCCGGCCACGACGACATGCAGCGCTGAGACCGGCCCGCCGCCTTGCCCGCGGCGGCTGGCCGGTTCACCTTGGGGCGCGATGCCACGCGAACCCACGAGGTGACATGACCGACGCGACCGCGACGACCCCGGGGCAACCGCTGCCCGCCGCCGCCCTCGACCAGCTCTTCAACGAGGCCCGGACCTTCAGCGCCTGGCAGCCGCGGGGGGTCGCGCCGGCGCTGCTGCGGCGGGTCTACGAGCTGGCCCGCATGGCGCCGACCTCGGCCAACAGCCAACCGCTCCGCGTCGTCTTCGTACAGTCCCGGGAGGCCAAGGAGCGCCTGCGCCCGGCGCTCGCCGCCGGCAACGTCGAGCAGACCATGCAGGCGCCGGCCACCGCGATCGTCGCCTACGACCTCGCCTTCTACGAGAAGCTGCCGCAGCTCTTCCACGACCAGGGCGCCCGCGGCTGGTTCGCCGGCAAGCCCAAGCACATCCAGACCACGGCCTTCCGCAACGGCTCGCTGCAGGGCGCCTACCTGATCCTGGCGGCAAGGGCGCTGGGCCTCGACTGCGGCCCGATGTCGGGGTTCGACAACGCCAAGGTCGACGCAGCGTTCTTCGCCGACAGCGAGATCCGCTCGAACTTCCTGGTGAACCTCGGCTACGGCGAGCGCGCATCGCTGCATCCGCGCAATCCGCGCCTGGACTTCGACGAGGCCTGCCGCATCCTCTAGTCTCGGCGCGACCGGCGCCGGCGGCGCACCACACCCCCCACGGGAACCCCATGACCACTACCCCCGACAGCAAGCCTGCGGCCGCGACCGGCGGCGGCGCGGCGACCGCCGAGAGGCTGCTGGCCATCGAGGCCTCGGGCCGCGGCTGCTCGGTCGCGGTGTGGGCCGACGGCGCGCTGCGCGCGGACCGCAGCGAGCCGATGGAGCGGGGGCAGTCGGAGCGCCTGGCGCCGATGATCCGCGACAGCCTCGCCGCCTCCGGCCTCGCCTTCGCCGACCTGCAGGCGGTCGCGGTGACGCGCGGCCCCGGCGGCTTCACCGGCGTGCGGATCGGCCTGGCGGCGGCTCAGGGCGTCGCCCTGGCCTGGCGCCTGCCGATCCTGGCGGTCAGCGGCTTCGACCTGCTGGCCGCCGGCCTGCCGGCGCCGGGCCGGGCCGGCCGGTTCCTGCTCACCGTGATCGACGCCAAGCGGCCGGAGCTCTATGCCGCCGCTTACGGCGACGCGGGGCAGCCGGTGCTGGCGCCTTGCCTGGCGGCGCCGGCGGACCTGCCGGGCCTGCTGGCCGCCGCGCTGCCGGGGCGCCGGCCGCTGCTGCTGGCTGGCGACGCAAGGTCGCAGGCGCTGCCCGCGCTGCAGGCGGCCGGCTGGGACCTCCTCGACAGCGGGCACGGAGTGCTGCAGGCGGCACAGCTTGCCGCCATGGTCGCCGGCTGGCCGCTGCCGGCCGCACCGCAGATGCCGCAGCCGCTCTACCTGCGCCCTCCCGACACCACTCGGCCGAAAGCGCGGGCGCCGCAGCCGCAGCGACGCCGATGAACGGGGGCACCGCGCGACCGGGCCCGGGAACTCTGCGCGCGGTCGTCGCCGCCGACCTGCCGGCCTTGGCCGCGCTGCACGCCGGCTGCTTTCCCGCCGAGCCCTGGGACGCCGCGCAGCTTGCCGCCCTGCTCGCCACGCCGGGCTGCCAGGGACTGCAGCTCGTGCGCGGCGAGGCCGCGACCGGCTTCCTGCTCTGGCGGCAGGTGGCCGACGAAGCGGAGATCCTGACGCTGGCGGTGGCCGCGGCGTGGCGCCGGCGCGGCCTCGGCGCGACGCTGCTGGAGGCCCTGCTGGCCAGACTGCTGGCGGCCGGAGCCCGCCGGCTCTTCCTCGAGGTTGCCGCGGACAACGCCGCGGCGCTGGCGCTCTATCGCGGCGCCGGCTTTCGCCCGGTCGGCCGGCGGCCCGCCTACTATCGCGACGGCGGCGACGCCCTGGTGCTACGCCTCGAGCTGCCGGGCCTCCCCGGGGGCCCCGAAGACACCGCAGAATAGTGACGCAAGTTTTCTGAATGTACTTTCGGAATAGAAAGTAATAGGCATTGCGTCTCCGGTGTCACGATTGTATAGCTCTCGGCACGCTAATCTCGAATCGAGGAGTTTTCCGCCATGACGGCCGAGAGCAACGACAAGGAACTGCTACATCTCACGACTTCTATCGTTTCGGCCCATGTGGCGCACAACAGTGTGACCGTGCAGGATCTGCCCGGCCTGATTCGGGACGTCTATCAGACACTTGCGAATGTCGCGGAGCCGCTGGTGAAGGAGCCGGAGCGGCCGCAGCCGGCGGTGGCGATCAAGAAGTCGGTCACGCCCGACTATCTGGTCTGCCTCGAGGACGGCAAGAAGTTGAAAATGCTGAAGCGGCACTTGAAGACTGCCTACAACATGTCGCCGGAGGACTACCGCGAGCGTTGGGGGCTGCCCAGCGACTACCCGATGGTCGCGCCGAACTACGCCAAGCAGCGCTCCAAGCTGGCCAAGCAGATCGGCCTCGGCACCAAGCCGCGCAAGCGCGGTTGAGCCAGCGCTTTTTCCACAGCGGAAGCCCGTAAAAAGGGTGCCGTCGGCGTAGGCTGGCGGCGCCCTTTCCGTTATGCTTGTGCAAGCCCACCTAACGGCCTGCGCGAAGAGCCGGAAGTCCAGCGATGGAAATGATGTCGGATCGTATCGAAAAGCTCTGCACCGAGAAGGGCCTGAAGATGACCGAGCAGCGTCGGGTGATCGCCCGCGTGCTCTCGGAGGCGGAAGACCATCCGGACGTCGAGCAGGTGCATCAGCGCGCGACCCAGATCGATCCCCGCATCTCGATCGCGACGGTCTATCGCACGGTGAAGCTGTTCGAGGAGTCGGGCATCATCGAGCGACACGACTTCGGCGCCAGCGGGCGGGCGCGCTACGAAGAGCGCAGCGAAGATCATCACGACCACCTGATCGACGTGAAGACCGGGGAAGTCATCGAGTTCGTCGACTCGGAGATCGAGCGCCTGCAGGCCGAGGTCGCGCGTCGCCTTGGCTTTCGGCTGGTGGATCACAAGATGGAACTCTACGGTGTGCGCAACGAGCCCAAGGGGAAGGGCGGCGCGAAGTCCGGGGCAAACGGTCGGGGCAGCAAGGGTTAGCGCGAGCGCGTGGCCGCCGAGGCCGCGCCCGGACGCAGCACCCGCTTGGGAGCAACGAACATGGTCCTGATGGAAGCCAACAACGGCAAGCCCGTCGACGTCGTCGCCGGTGGCCTGCATATCCGCCTGGCGGAGAACGCCGACGAGGTCCTGGCCTCGCAGCGTCTGCGCTATCGCGTCTTCTGCGAGGAGATGGCAGCGGCTCCCACCGCCCAGCAGCGGCTGGAGCAGCGGGAGTACGATACCTTCGACGAGTTCTGCGACCACCTGCTGGTCTTCGATCGCGCCAAGAGCGGCGCCGCCGCCGTGGTCGGCAGCTATCGCCTGATGCGGCGCGAACAGGCGGCGCGGCGCGGCCAGTTCTATACGGTCGACGAGTACGACGTCTCGGCGCTGCAGGCCTATCCGGGCGAGATCCTGGAACTCGGCCGCTCCTGCGTCGACAAGGAGTACCGCACCGGCTCGACCATGCAGCTGCTCTGGCGCGGCATCGCCGAGTACGTCTTCTTCTACAACATCGACATCATGTTCGGCTGCGCCAGCCTGCCGGGGACCGATCCGCAGGAACTCGCCCTGCCGCTCTCCTATCTCTACCACCACCACCTGGCGCCGCCGGCGCTGCGCCCCTGCGCGCTGCCGCATCGCCGCACCGACATGAACCTGCTGCCGATCGAATCGATCAACCTGCGGCTGGCGAAGCGCACGCTGCCGCCGCTGATCCGCGGCTACCTGCGCCTGGGCGGCTTCGTCGGCGACGGCGCGGTGGTCGACCCGGAGTTCGGCACCACGGACGTCGCGGTGGTGGTGAAGACCGACTGGGTCACCGAGAAGTACTATCGCCACTATCGCCTGGACGGCGGCGACGGCGCGAGCTGACGGCACGACATGGTCTCTCGCCTGCGTGCGCTCTGGCGTCTCAGCGTCTACCTGCTGGTGATGACGCCGCTCTGCATGATCTTCCAGGGAACGGCGCTGCGCCTCAACCTGAAGGTCTCGCGCACCTTTCCGCTCTGGTTCCACCGCCAGGTCTGCCGCGTCGTCGGCATCCAGATCGAGCGGCGCGGCCGCCAGTCGCGCAAGTCGCCGACGCTCTTCGTCTCCAACCACGTCTCCTACCTCGACATCGAGGTGCTGGGCTCGCTGGTCAAGGGGTCCTTCGTTGCCAAGGCGGAGATCGCCAGGTGGCCGATCTTCGGCACCATGGCGCGGCTGCAGCGCTCGATCTTCGTGGAGCGCAAGCCGCACCGCACCGGCGCGGCGCGCGACGAGATGCTGGAGCGGCTGGAGGCCGGCGAGAACCTGATGCTCTTCGCCGAGGGCACCTCGGGCGACGGCAACCGCGTGCTGCCCTTCAAGTCGGCGCTCTTCGCGGCGGCCGGCGTGCGCCCGAACGGCAAGCCGCTCACCGTGCAGGCCGTCTCCATCAGCTACGCCAAGCTGGACGGGCTGCCGATGGGCCGATTCCTGCGACCCTACTTCGCCTGGTACGGCGACATGGAGATGGCCAGCCACGGCTGGAACATCTTCGGGCTGGGCAAGATCGGGGTGATCGTCGAGTTCCACCCGCCCGTCACCATCGAGCAGTTCGCCAACCGCAAGGCGATGGCGGAGTATTGCCAGGCCCAGGTGAGCCGCGGCCTGGCCGCGGCGCTGACCGGCCGCAAGCAACGCCCCCTGATGCCGCCGCCGGCAGCCCCGGCGGAAGGCGGCGGGGCGAGCGGCCCGCCCGCCGCGACCGCCCCGGGCGCGGCAGGCAGCGCGGCAGGCAGCGCGGCATGAGCCCGGCATTCTTGACTCTGTCATTCCCGCGTGATTGTTGCCGCAGCTACGACGCTAGAGTTGGTGAGATGATCGCGCCCCGCCTGATCGCCGTTCGACCGATGCCGCCCACGCCGGGCCGGCAGGCTGTCGCGCGGGGCCCCGGCCCGGCCCTGGCCGCCGCCCTGTTCGCTCGCCGCGCGGAGCGGTGATGGCCCTTGCCTAAGAGCCTCTTCATCAAGACCTACGGCTGCCAGATGAACGTCTACGATTCCGCCCGCATGGCGGACGTTCTGGCGCCGCTCGGCTATGCCGCCTGCGATGCGCGCCGACGACGCCGACCTGGTCATCCTGAACACCTGCCATATCCGCGAGAAGGCGGCCGAGAAGGTCTATTCCGAACTGGGCCGCCTGCGCACAAGCCAAGCTGCAGCGGCCGCCGGCCGGCCGGCGGATGACGGTGACGGTCGCCGGCTGCGTCGCCCAGGCCGAGGGCGAGGAGATGCGCCGGCGCGCACCGGTCGTCGACATCGTGGTCGGCCCGCAGACCTATCACCGCCTGCCGGAGCTGATCGCCCGCGTCGAGCGCGGCCAGGGCGGCCTCAGCTCGACACCGACTTTCCGGTCGAGAACAAGTTCGACCTCCTGCCCGAGGGCGCGCGCCGCGCCAGGGCGCCTCGGCCTTCCTGTCGGTGCAGGAGGGCTGCGACAAGTTCTGCAGCTTCTGCGTCGTGCCCTATACCCGCGGCGCCGAGGCCTCGCGTCCGGCCGCCGGCATCCTGGCCGAGGCGCGGCGGCTGGTCGGCGCCGGCGCGGTCGAGATCACCCTGCTCGGCCAGAACGTCAACGCCTACCACGGCGAGGGCCCCGACGGGCCGGACCTGGGGCCTGGCCGCCTGCTGCGTGCCGCTGGCCGAGATCCCCGGCATCGACGCGCCTGCGCTACACCACCTCGCATCCGCTGGACGTCGATGCCGAGCTGATCGAGGCCCACCGCGCGCTGCCGCAGCTCATGCCCTTCCTGCACCTGCCGGTGCAGTCCGGGTCCGACCGCATCCTGCAGGCGATGAACCGTCGCCACGACAGCCGGGGCCTATCGCCGCGACCATCGCCGCCCTGCGCCAGGCCCGGCCGGACCTGGCGCTCTCCTCCGACTTCATCGTCGGCTTTCCCGGCGAGAGCGACGCCGACTTCGCGGCGACGCTGGCGCTGGTCGCCGAGATCGGCTTCGCCCAGGCCTACTCCTTCAAGTACAGCCCGCGGCCCGGCACGCCGGCCGCAGCGATGCCCGCCCAGGTGCCCGAGGACGGTGAAGAGCGAGCGGCTGGCACGCGCTGCAGGAGCTGCTCGAACGCGCAGCAGCGCGCCTTCAATGCCGCCCAGCTCGGGCGCGTCATGCCGGTGCTCTTCGACCGGCCCGGCCGCAAGCCCGGCCAGCTGGTCGGGCGCAGCCCCTGGATGCAGGCGGTCCATGCCACGCTGCCGGCCGGCAAGCTCGGCAGCCTGGTCGAGGTCGAGATCGCCGCCGCGCGCGAAGCTGGTCGGGCGTCCTGCCCGGCGACAACTCTCTGGCGCGGACCAGCCCGCGGCCGCCGACCGACCAGCTGGGGGCCGCGTGAGCGACTCCGCCGACCATCGACAGCCCAAGCGATCCGACCCTGCTTCAGTTCGGCGACAACCGCTGCTGCCGCTGCTGTTCGGCGAACACGACCAGCATCTGGCCCGCATCGAGCGGCAGCTCGGCGTCACCCTGGCTGCGCGCGGCAACCGGCTGGCCGTTTCCGGCGCCCCGGAAGCCACGGCTGCCGCGGTCTCGGCCCTCGAGAGTCTTTACGGGCGCCTGAAACGCGGGCTGCCGGTGACCGACGGCGATGTCGACGGCGCTGCGCGCCTGGCTCTGGCCGGCGAGACCAAGACGGCGGGCAGCGTCGAAGCCCTGGTGCAGACCCGCAAGCGCACCATCGCGCCACGCACACCGGCACAGGCCCGCTACATCGAGGCCCTGCGTGCGCATGAGTTGACCTTCGGCATCGGCCCGGCCGGCACCGGCAAGACCTATCTGGCGGTGGCCGTGGCCGTGCACGCGCTGCTCGGCGGCCAGGTCGAGCGCATCGTGCTCTCGCGTCCGGCGGTCGAGGCCGGCGAGCGCCTGGGCTTCCTGCCGGGCGACCTGCGCGACAAGGTCGATCCCTACCTGCGGCCGCTCTACGACGCGCTCTACGACATGCTGCCCGGCGACCAGGTGGCCAATCTCCTGGCCTCCGGCGAGATCGAGGTGGCGCCGCTGGCCTTCATGCGCGGCCGCACGCTGGCCAATGCCTTCGTCATCCTCGACGAGGCGCAGAACACCACGCCGGTGCAGATGAAGATGTTCCTGACCCGGCTGGGCGAGAACAGCCGCATGGCGGTGACCGGCGATCTCTCGCAGGTCGACCTGCCGCGCGGCGACCGCTCCGGGCTGCGCGACGCGACCGACCTGCTCTCCAGTCTCGAGGGCGTGGCCTTCGTGCAGTTCACCGACGCCGACGTGGTGCGCCACCACCTGGTCACCAAGATCGTGCGGGCCTATGCCAAGCGCGAAGCGGCCGAGGGCGAGGTCGCCGACCTGTTCGAAAGGCGGCCTTGACGGACTCCGCCATGCGACTGCAACGCGGCCGAGCGGCCGACGACATCGACATCATCATCGACAGCGCGGCCTGGTCCGGCGCCCTGCCCGGCGTCGAGCGCCTGGTGGAGCAGGCCGCCGGCGCCGCCTTCCGGCACGCGACCGGCGACGGCGCGGACAGCAGCTGCGCCATCCTGCTCGGCGACGACGCGGCGCTGCAGGCGCTGAACCGCCAGTTCCGCGGGCTCGACAAGCCGACCAACGTGCTCTCCTTCCCGGCCGACGCCGCGCCGCCGCTCCCCGCCGAGGCCGGGCCGCGGTCCTGGGGCGACGTCGCCATCGCCTTCGAGACCGCGCGCCGAGAAGCGGCCGAGCAGGGCAAGTCGCTGGCCGATCATCTCGCGCATCTCGTCGTCCATGGCCTGCTGCACCTCCTCGGCCACGACCACGAGGTCGAGGCGGAGGCCGAGGCGATGGAGGCGCTCGAGCGCGAGATCCTGCAGTCCATCGGCATTGCCGACCCCTATGCGGGCGACGCCCCGCAGGCGGTGGCGCGATGAGCGACAGCGGCAACGGCGACAGTCGACGCGGCCTGTGGCACCGGCTGCGCGGCCGCCTGCGCGCCCGCAGCGGCGACTCCTCCCTGCGCGACGCCATCGAGGAGATCATCGAGGAGATCGAGGAGAGCGAGGGGGAGGACGGCGAGCCGGGCGGCATCGGCAGCCACGAGCGCCTGCTGCTCACCAACATCCTCAAGCTGCGCCGGCTGACCGCCTACGACGTCATGGTGCCGCGCGCCGACATCGTCGCGGTGGAATCGCGCACCGCCTTTCGCGACCTGGTCGAGCTGATCGGCCGCGAAGGCCACTCCCGCCTGCCGGTCTACCGCGACTCGCTGGACGACATCCTGGGCTTCGTCCACATCAAGGACATCATCGCCTTCGCCGACGCGCCAGAGCGGTGCGACCTGACCGAGCTGAAGCGCGAGGTGCTGATCGTCGCCCCCTCCATGCTGGCGCTCGACCTGCTGCTGGAGATGCGCCGCTCGCGCCGCCACATGGCATTGGTGGTCGACGAGTACGGCGGCATCGACGGCCTGGTCACCATCGAGGACCTGGTCGAGGAGATCGTCGGCGAGATCGAGGACGAGCACGACCTGGAGACCGCGCCGCTGCTCTCGGTGCGCCCCGACGGCTCGCTGGTCGCCGACGCCCGCGTGGCGATCGAGGACTTCGAGGACCTGGTCGGCCCGGTGCTGACCGCCGAGGAGGAGGAGGCCGACATCGACACGCTGGGCGGGCTGGTGACCAACCTGGCCGGCCGCGTGCCGGCGCGCGGCGAGCTCTTCACCCATCCGACCGGCATCGCCATCGAGGTGCTCGATGCCGACCCCCGGCGCCTGCGCCGCCTGCGGCTGCGCAACCTGCCGCCGCTGCGGACCCGCGACGAGGCGGAGCCGGGACTGTGAGCGCCGTCGCCGCGGCCGTCGCGGGGCGCCTCGGCGGCCTGCGGGGTTGGCGCCGCCTGTGGCTGGCGCTGCTGCTCGGGCTCTGCTCCTCCCTGGCCTTTGCACCGCTTTGGGTCCTTCCGGCCTTGCTGCCGGCCTTCACCGGTCTGGTCTGGCTGCTGGCCGGTGCGGCACGAGGCCGCAATGCCTTCGCCATCGGCTGGGCGTTCGGCGTCGGCCACTTCCTCGGCGGGCTCTACTGGGTGGGCATCGCCATGACGGTGGATTTCGCCCGCTTCTGGTGGTTCCTGCCGATCTCGGTGGGCGGCCTGGCGCTCGGCCTGGCGCTCTTCACCGGGCTGGCGACCTGGCTGACCTGGCTGAGCCGGACCGGCGGCTTCGCCCGCCTGCTGGTGCTGGCCAGCGCCTGGATGCTGGCGGAGTGGCTCAGGTCCTGGGTGCTGACCGGCTTCCCCTGGAACCAGCTCGGCAGCGTCTGGGCCTTCGCCGCCTGGCCGCTGCAGGTCGCCAGCCTGGCCGGGGTGTGGGGCCTGTCGCTGCTCACCCTGCTGGCGGCGGCGGCGCCGGCGCTGCTGGGCGAGCCCGGCGCTCGCCGCGGCGGCGCTGGGCCGGCTGCCTGGCGGCCGGCGGCCTGCTCGGCGCGGCCCTGCTGTTCGGCCTGCTGCGGGTCGCCGGGGCGCCGGCCGCCGGCAGCACGCCGGTCGCCGGCATCGGCCTGCGGCTGGTGCAGCCGGCGATCGAGCAGACCCTGAAGTGGCGGGCCGACCTCAAGGCGGAACACGTCGAGACGCTGATGGCGATGACCCGCCGGCCGGCCGGCACGCTGCCGATCACCCACGTCATCTGGCCGGAGACCGCGGTGCCCTACAACCTCTGGCAGGACAGCGGCCTGCGCCAGGTGCTGGGCCAGATCGTGCCGCCGGGCGGCCTGCTGCTGACCGGCGCGCCGCGCTATCAGCAGGGCCAGGGCAGCTGGAACTCGCTCTACGCGCTGGATGGCGGCGGCGAAGTTGTCGCGGTGTACGACAAGAGCCACCTGGTGCCCTTCGGGGAGTACGTACCCTTTCGCGCGCTGCTCGGCTCGCTCAACATCACCGTCACCCAGGGCTCCTTCGAGCCCGGCCCGGGCCAGACGACCCTGGTTCTGCCCGGCCTGCCGCCGGCCTCGCCGCTGATCTGCTACGAGATCATCTTCTCCGGGTCGGTCACCGCCGCCGACCCAAGCCTGCCGCCGCCGGCCTGGCTGCTGAACATCACCAACGATGCCTGGTTCGGCCGCTCCAGCGGCCCGCATCAGCACTTCGCCCAGGCTCGCCTGCGGTCGGTCGAGGAAGGGCTGCCGCTGGTCCGCGCGGCGAACAACGGCATCTCGGCGGTGGTCGATCCCTATGGCCGGGTGCTGGCCGCCCTGGGGCTCGACGAAGTCGGCGTGCTGGACGTGCAGCTGCCGCAATCGCTCGCCCAACAGCCGATCTACCCCAGATTGGGGCCGTTGACGGTAGTGTTCCTTTTGCTCGTTCCTGCTATTGTTACAGCGCTGTTTGCGCGGCGGCGCGCAGCAACCGTTCCATGATGCAAGGGTTCGCCGGTGAACGCATCCGGTGAATGTGCATATAAGTCATGGATACTTTGCGTTGTAACCGGACTCGCCTTAGGCGAGCCGAGCGATAAGGAGCTTAATTATGGCTAGGGGCCGTCCGAAGGCGGAGTTCGGCCGGGGTACGGGTCGACCGCATCCGGTGGATGTCCATGTGGGGGGCCGCGTGCGGATGCGACGCACGTTACTCGGCATGAGTCAGGAGAAGCTGGGGGAGGCCATCGGCCTCACCTTCCAGCAGGTACAGAAGTATGAGCGCGGAACCAACCGCATTGGCGCCAGCCGCCTTTTCGACCTTTCGAAGGTGCTGGACGTCCCGATTGGTTTCTTTTTCGAGGAACTCGGTGACTGGCAAGCCAGCAAGACCGCGGCACGGCTGCGGGATCTTGCCGAGGAGCAGGCCGAGTACGAGATGGATCCCCTCGCCAAGCGCGAGACCCTCGAACTGGTGCGTGCCTACTACCGCATCAAGGATCCGGCCGTTCGCAAGCGGCTGTTCGAGATGTGCAAGGCGCTGGCCGCGGCCGGCGACGAGGACGAGGAAGACTGAACGGCGTGGCGTCGGCCGCCACCGACGCCTTCCGACTTGACCCCGCTTGAAGCCTCGGCGCAGAGTGCCGCGCCGCGCGCAGAGCGTTCTGCAGACTGCGTGCGCCGCACGACACACCCGTCCTGGCCACCCCGTCCCCGCGACGTCCGGCGCCACCCCATCCCGAGGGCAAGAGCTTGCGTAAAGGTCGCTATTTCTTCACCAGCGAATCGGTGGCGGAAGGCCACCCCGACAAGGTCTGCGACCGCGTCTCCGACAGCGTCGTCGACCTCTATCTGGCCCACGACCCCCAGGCGCGCGTCGCCGTGGAGACGATGGCGACGACCGGTCGCATCGTGCTGGCCGGCGAGGTCCGTGGCCCCGAGAGCGTCAGCCGCGAGCTGATCGAGGAGGCGGCGCGCCAGGCGATCCGCGACATCGGCTACGAGCAGGACGGCTTTCACTGGAAATACGCCTGCGTCGAGGTGTACATCCACAACCAGTCGGCGGACATCGCGCGCGGCGTCGATTCCGCCGGCAACAAGGACGAGGGCGCCGGCGACCAGGGCATCATGTTCGGCTATGCCTGCAGCGAGACCGAGGACTACATGCCGGCGCCGCTGCACTACTCGCATCGCATCCTGCAGTCGCTGGCGGCGCTGCGGAAGAGCCCGGAGAACCCGGGCTTCGGTCCCGACGCCAAGAGCCAGGTGACGCTGGAGTACGAGGACGGCCGGCCGCTGCGCGCCGCCTCCGTCGTGGTCTCCACGCAGCATGACGAAGCGCTCGACCACGACGAGATCCGCGAGCTGGTGCGCCCGCACGTGCTGCAGGTCCTGCCCGAGGGCTGGATGTGCGCGGAGGAGGATTTCTACGTCAACCCGACCGGCCGCTTCGTCATCGGCGGCCCGGACGGCGACGCCGGGCTGACCGGCCGCAAGATCATCGTCGACACCTACGGCGGGGCGGCGCCGCATGGCGGCGGCGCCTTCTCCGGCAAGGACCCCACCAAGGTCGACCGCTCCGCCGCCTATGCCGCGCGCTACCTGGCGAAGAACGTGGTGGCCGCCGGCCTGGCGAGCCGCTGCACGCTCCAGGTCTCCTACGCCATCGGCGTCTCCAAGCCGCTGTCGCTCTATGTCGATACCCACGGCACCGGCACGCTGCCCGAAGACAAGCTCGCGGCGGCGCTGAACGAGGTGATGAACCTCTCGCCGCGCGGGATCCGCGAGCACCTGCGGCTCAACCGGCCGATCTATGCCCGCACCGCCGCCTATGGCCACTTCGGCCGGCAGCCGAGCGAGGACGGCGGCTTCTCCTGGGAGCGGCTGGACCTGGTCGAGCCGCTGAAGGCCGCGCTCAGCGTGTGAGCGCACCGATCGTGACGGCCGAGACGACCCGGCGCTTCTACGGCCGGCGGCGCGGCCGGCCGCTGCGCCCGCAGCTCGCCCGCCTGATCGAGGAGCGCCTGCCGCACTATGCGCTGCAGCTTCCGGCCGACGGAGCGCTGCAGCCCGATGCGCTCTTCGCCACGCCGCGCCAGGCCCTCTGGCTGGAGATCGGCTTCGGCGGCGGCGAGCACCTCGCGGCCCAGGCGGCCGCCCATCCCGCCGTCGGCCTGATCGGCGCCGAGGTCTTCCTGAACGGCGTGGCGACCGCGGTGCGCGCGCTGGACGAGGCGAAGCTGGAGAACGTGCGGCTCTATCGCGAGGACGCCCGCGACCTGCTCGACGCCCTGCCCGAGGCCTCGCTGCAGCGGGTCTTCATCCTCTTTCCCGACCCCTGGCCGAAGGCGCGCCATCATCGTCGCCGCATCGTGCAGGCCGAGAGCCTGGCGCGCATCGCCGCGCTGCTGGCCGATGGCGGCGAGCTGCGGCTGGCGACCGACGACCAGGACTATCTCTGCTGGATGCTGCAGCACCTGGCCGCCGAGCCGGCGCTGGAGTGGCGCGCGCGGCGGGCCGACGACTGGCGCCTGCGGCCGGACGACTGGCCGGCCACCCGCTACGAACGCAAGGCGATCGAGCAGGGGCGCAAGCCGACCTTCCTCAGCTACCGCCGCCGGCCGCGCGCCGCCGCGGCGCCACCCTTGGACCGCGCCTTGGACCGGGGCGCGTAGTCGAGATAGTCGAGCGGCAGCGCGGTGGTCTCCTTCAGCGTCTCCAGCGCGAAGGAGGAGGAGACGTCCGCGAAGTCGGCCAGCTGCACCAGCCGCTTGTAGACCCCGTCGTAGCCGGCGATGTCCGGCACCACCACCTTCAGCAGATAGTCGATGTCGCCCGACATGCGGTAGAGGGCGACCACCTCCGGCACCTCGGCGATCTTGCGGGCGAAGTCCTCCAGCCAGGCATAGGAATGGCTCGCCGTCTTCACCCGCACGAAGACCGTGACGCCGACGCCGATCTTCTGCGGATCGAGCAGCGCGACCCGCCGGGTGACGATACCGGCCGCCTCCAGCAGCTGGATGCGGCGCCAGCAGGGCGTCGCCGAGAGCCCGACGGCGCGGGCGATCTCGGCCAGCGGCCGCGCCGCGTCGCGCTGCAGCTCGGCCAGGATGCGCCGGTCGATGGCGTCGAGTGAGGACATTCTAATATTATGCCTATTTCTAGATGATTTTCCTAGCTTTTGCCAACTGGTGGCCGAAGATCGCAAAGCATTTCCATCATATGTGGCCTATTCCTTCTCTTCTGATTGACCCGCGCTGCCCGGAGGCCCCCATGCTCAAGCGTCTCTTCACCGAACATCCCGAGAGCGTCGGCGAGAGCTACGGCGAGCACTTCCTGGTCGCCGGCCGCTTCGGCGGCAGGCTGCTGCTGGCCGGGCTTGCCTGCCTGGTGCATGCGCTGCTGCCCTGGCTCTGCGTGAAGACCGGCTCCAACGCCATCCGCAGCCTGCACCACGACATGGTCAGCCACCGCCGCCGCGCGCCGGAGGCCGGCGAGGCCGCGACCTACCTGGGCGAGGCGATCTAGGCGCCCCGCCGCCGCCGCCGTTTCCGCGCCCGGGGTGCCGCTTCACTTCGCCCTCTTCACATTCCTGCTGCGGCGCAGTAGATAGAGGCCATCGATACAACAGCGGTAACGCAGCCGCCGGCATGGTCGCGACCGGTCGCGGGGCGTGAGCCCAGACAGCCGCGGGGCTGTCGTCTCACGCTCCCGAACGACGTCAAGGAGAGAGACCATGCCCAAAGCCAAGCAATCCTTCGGACAGGATTCCCTGAAGACCCGCCGCACGCTCGAGGCCGGCGGACGGTCCTACGACTACTACTCGATCCCGGCCGCGGCCGAGGCGCTGGGCGGCGAGACCGCCGCGGCGATCGCGCAGCTGCCCTTCTCGCTGAAGGTGCTGCTGGAGAACCTGCTGCGCTGGGAGGACGGCAAGTCGGTCACCGCCGACGACGCCAAGGCCCTGGCCGCCTGGCCGAGCGACCGCGGCAAGGCGGGACGCGAGATCGCCTATCGCCCGGCCCGCGTGCTGATGCAGGACTTCACCGGCGTGCCGGCCGTCGTCGACCTCGCCGCGATGCGCGCCGCGATGGCCGAGCAGGGCGGCGATCCGGAGAAGATCAACCCGCTTTCGCCGGTCGACCTGGTGATCGACCACTCGGTGATGGTCGATGCCTTCGGCGACGAGAGCGCCTTCGCCGAGAACGTGCGCCGCGAGTTCGGGCGCAACGGCGAGCGCTATGCCTTCCTGCGCTGGGGCCAGGAGGCCTTCGACAACTTCCGCGTCGTGCCGCCGGGCACCGGCATCTGCCACCAGGTGAACCTGGAGTACCTGGCGCAGACCGTCTGGACCGCCGACGACGGCCAGGCCGAGGTCGCCTATCCCGATACCTTGGTGGGGACCGACAGCCACACCACCATGGTGAACGGCCTGGCGGTGCTGGGCTGGGGCGTCGGCGGCATCGAGGCCGAGGCCGCCATGCTCGGCCAGCCGGTCTCCATGCTGATCCCCGAGGTCATCGGCTTCCGCCTGACCGGCAAGCTGCGCGAGGGCGCCACCGCCACCGACCTGGTGCTGATGGTGACCCAGATGCTGCGCAAGAAGGGCGTGGTCGGCAAGTTCGTCGAGTTCTTCGGCGACGGCCTGGCCGCGCTGTCGCTGGCCGACCGCGCCACCATCGCCAACATGGCGCCGGAGTACGGCGCCACCTGCGGCTTCTTCCCGATCGACCAGGAGACGCTGCGCTATCTCGCCTTCACCGGCCGCACGCCGGAGCGCGTGGCACTGGTCGAGGCCTATGCCAAGGCACAGGGCATGTGGCGCGACGAGACCACGCCGGACCCGGTCTTCACCGACACGCTGGAGCTGGACATGGGCAGCGTCGAGCCGGCGCTGGCCGGGCCGAAGCGGCCGCAGGATCGCGTGCTGCTGGGCGAGATGAAGGCCAACGCCGCCGAGGCCCTCAGCGCCAGCGGCCTGGACCCGGCCGCGAAGCGCCAGGCGGTGCCCGGCGAGAACTGGGATCTCGGCCACGGCGACGTGGTGATCGCCGCCATCACCTCCTGCACCAACACCTCCAATCCCTCGGTCCTGGTGGCCGCCGGCCTGCTGGCGCGCAAGGCCAAGGCCAAGGGCCTGACGGTGAAGCCCTGGGTGAAGACCTCGCTGGCGCCGGGCTCCCAGGTGGTGACCGACTACCTCGAGGCAGCCGGCCTGATGAGCGATCTCGACGCCCTCGGCTTCGATCTCGTCGGCTATGGCTGCACCACCTGCATCGGCAACTCCGGTCCGCTGCCCGACCCGGTGGCCAAGGCGGTCGATGCCGGCGGGCTGCACGTCTCGGCGGTGCTCTCCGGCAACCGCAACTTCGAGGGCCGCGTGCATCCGCAGGTCCGCTTGAACTACCTGGCCTCGCCGCCGCTGGTGGTGGCCTATGCGCTGGCCGGCAGCACGCTGACCGACCTGACCAAGGACCCGCTGGGCCTCGGCAGCGACGGCAAGCCGGTCTACCTGCGCGACGTCTGGCCGAGCAACCAGGAGATCCGCGAGACCATCGAGCAGGCGCTGACGCCGGCGATGTTCACCAACCGCTACGCCGACGTCTTCAAGGGACCGACGGAGTGGCAGGAGGTGGCGGTGGCGACCGGCCAGACCTATGACTGGAAGGGCGATTCCACCTACGTGCAGTATCCGCCCTTCTTCGCCGGCATGAGCAAGGACGCGGGCCAGATCGCCGACGTGACCGGCGCCCGGCCGCTGGCGATCCTGGGCGATTCCATCACCACCGACCACATCTCGCCGGCCGGCTCGATCAAGCAGGACTCCCCGGCCGGCCGCTACCTGATGGAGCACGGCGTGAAGCCGCTGGACTTCAACTCCTACGGCGCGCGGCGCGGCAACCACGAGGTCATGATGCGCGGCACCTTCGCCAACATCCGCATCAAGAACGAGATGGTGCCGGGCATCGAGGGCGGCATGACCAAGCACCTGCCGGCCGGCGAGACCGTGGCGATCTACGACGCCGCCATGGCCTACGAGAGCGAGGGCGTGCCGCTGGTGGTGATCGCCGGCAAGGAATACGGCACCGGCTCGTCGCGCGACTGGGCGGCCAAGGGCACCAAGCTGCTCGGCGTCAAGGCGGTGATCGCCGAGAGCTTCGAGCGCATCCACCGCTCGAACCTGGTCGGCATGGGCGTGCTGCCGCTGCAGTTCAAGCCGGGCAGCGACCGCAAGACGCTGCGGCTCGACGGCAGCGAGACCTTCGACATCGTGGGCGTGGCCGGCGGCATCAAGCCGGGCATGGACGTGACCTGCCGCATCCACCGTGCCGACGGCAGCGCCGAAGAGGTGGTCGCTGCTGTGCCGCATCGATACCGCCGACGAGGTGGATCTATCGCCACGGCGGCGGCGTCACGTCCTCCGCAGCCACCTCTCGCCCAGGCCGGCTTCGGCCCGGCCGCCCCCCGGGGGGCGGCCACCGCATGCGGGACGCGGCCTGGTGGGCGGCGCGGCCCACCCGCCCCCGCCGGCGGCGCTGCTGTCTGCCGTGGCGGTCTAGCCCCCGCACTGCTGCCGCCGCCGGGGCCTGGCCGACCGGCTTCCTGCAGTACGACCAGCAGAGCTACATGGCGATGGCGCGCGAGAGCCTGGAGGGCGGCGCCTGGCCGCTCTTCGGCCTGCCGACCGGCGCCGACCCGCAGACGCCGCGGCTCTACCTCTATCCGCACCTCGCGTTCCTCGGCCTGCTGCAGGGCGCCTTCGATCTCGACCCCGGGCGGCTCTACCTCGCCTTCGGGGCGCTCGCCGGGCTGCTCTTCCTGCGCCTGGCCATCGCGCTCTACCGCCGCTTCGTGCCCGGACAGGACGCCGCCGCCGGCCTCGGCCTGCTGGCCTTCGTCTGGGGCGGCGGGCTGCTTCGTGCTGGCCGGGGCGGAGGCCGGCCGGCTCGGCGGCCACCTCGGCTGGCGCACGCCTCTTCGGCTTCGACCCTGGCGGCGGCTTCTGGTTCCTCAACCTCGGGCGCAATCTCTTCTACGGGGTCGAGGCCTACTACCACGCCCTCGCCCTGGGGCTGCTGCTGGCGCTGCTCGACCGGCGCTGGCGCCTCGCCCTGGCGCTCTTGGCGCTGCTGGCCGCGAGCCACCCCTTCACCGGGCTGCAGTTCCTGCTGATCGTGCTGGCCTGGAGCGGCGGCTCGATCCTGCTGCGCCGCCCCGCGGCACCGCCGCTGTGCGTCCCGGCGACCGGCGCGCTGCTGCTGGCGCTCTTCCTCGCCTATCATTTCTGGCTGCTGCCGGCGAGCGACGAGCACCGCGCGCTGATGGCCGCCTGGGCGCTGGACTGGAGCCTGCCGCTCTCCGCGCTGCTGCTGGCCTATGGCTGGCTGCTGCCGCCGGCGGTCCTGCGGCTGGCGCGACGCCGGCTGCCGGCCGGCACGCGGCCTGCTGCTGACGGTCCTGGCCCTGGTCTCGCTCGGGCTGGCGCAACCACGACCTGCTGGTCGAACGCCGCGCCAGCCGCTGCACTTCACCCGCGGCTACGTCTGGATGCCGCTCTTTCTGCTGGCGGCGCCGCTGCTGGTGGCGCTCCTCCGCTGGCTGCGCGCGCGCGCGGCCCCTGGCCCTGGCGCTCGTCGCTCTCTGCCTGCTCGACAACGCCGCCTGGCTGGGGCTGCAGGCGCTGCAGAACGCCGGCGGGTTCGGCGCCGCGCGCACCCTCTCCGCCGTCGAGCGCGCGGCGCTGGCGGCGCTGGCCGGCCCTGACTACGCCGGTCATCTGGTGGTCGCCGCCGAGCCGCGGCTGGGCTACGACGCCATGGTCTATACGTCGCTGAGGGCGTGGTACGCGCAGGAGCACTCGACGCCGAACGCGGCGCAGCGCCTGGCCGATCTCGCCGCCTGGCGCGCGGGCGGCGCCGAGCCGGCCGAGTGGCGCCGCCGTGCCGTCGTCTTCCTGCTGCCGGACCGCGACCTGGGCGCGCTGCCCTGGATCACCGCCGACAGCCGGGTCGAACGCGTGGCGGCGGGGGGCGAGACGCTGCTCCTGGTTCGCCGCCCGTCGCAAAAGTGAACGGCGTTCACTTACGGAAGTAGGTCATCCCGGGATTGGGCCGCCCGACGTAGCAGATGCGCGCGAAGCCGTGGTGCTGGATCACCGCCAGCGCGCGCTGCGCATAGTCGTTGCGATTGCCGAAATCGAGCAGCCAGTGGGAGCCCTCGACCACCTTCCAGCGGCCCTGCGCCTTGATCACCGAGAGGTTCGCCGGATTGAAGGCAAGGCAGTCCTCGCCGGCGACCGGGCCGCTCGGCACCTGGCCGTTCTTCAGGTAGTAGGACATGGGAAAGTCCGGCCGGCCGACGAAGCACTGCTGGTTGAGCCCGTAGGTCAGCAGCACCAGCACCGCCTGGGCGGCCCCGACGTTGTTGCCGCCGAAGTCCATCAGGATCGAGGCACCGTCGGTGACCCGCGCATGCCCGCCGCTCTGCTGGATCTGCACCCGGTCGGTGCGGAAGGCGATGCAGTCCTCGGCCCCGATGCCGACATCGACCGCGGCGCGCCGGAAGCTGCCGTCGGCGACGTAGCCGTTGCGCCCGCTGCCGTCGGCGAAGAGCTTGAAGGCTGTAGACCTCGACGCGGTTGGCCGTCGTCGCGCCGCTTCAGCACCACGGTGCGGCGTGCCGACTCGGTCTCGTAGAAGGCGACGATGGACTCGGTCTTGGCCGCCAGGTTGTCGGCGGCGGCGGTGGCGAAGCTGGTGCCGGCCACCTCGCCCCAGTCGCAGGGGTTGGGCGTGCAGGCGCCGAAGAGCTGCACCGTCGGCTCCTTGGCCGTGCCGCCGACGATGAGCTTGACCAGGCCCTTGGTGCCGGCGTCGACGTTGACCCAGCTGCCGGCCAGGTCCTCGAACTTGGCCGCCGTCCGGGCGGCCGGCAGAGCAGCGCCAGGACGATGGCCAGCGACCTTGCGACGTTAGGCATGACGATGATCCTCCTCGATGTGGCGCGGCCTCGACGGCACCGCTTCGCGGGCATGCCGTAGCGCAGTTGGCGGCTCACCACGCTGTCGCGCGAACGTGACTGGTCCGTGACGCCGCCGCTGCCCTAGTGTCCCATGAGCATCTGGACCATCCCGCCGCACGCTTCGCTCGCCCTCGGCTCGCCGCGCCGCCGCCTTGCCGCTGTTGCCGCGCCCGGCGCGGGCCGAGAGCGTTCGGCCGGTCGTGGTCGAGCTCTTCACCTCCGAGGGCTGCAACTCCTGCCCGCCGGCCGACGCGCTACCTCGGCGAACTCAGGACCCGCGCCGACGTCGTCGCGCTGGCCTATCACGTCGACTACTGGGACTACATCGGCTGGCCCGATCGCTTCGGCGACCCGGCCAACACCCAGCGGCAGCGCAGCTACGCCGCCTGGATGGGCGGCCACATGATCTACACGCCGCAGATGGTGATCGCCGGCCGCTACGACATCGTGGGCTCGCGACCGGGCCAAGGTGGAGGCGCAGATCCTGGAGGCGCGGCCGCGGACCGGACAGCTGCCCTTGGCCGTGACGCTGACGCGCTACGACAGCGTGGCCATCGAGGGCAGCCTGCCGGGCCGGGCCGGCGACGGTGCTCGCCGCGGTGTACCAGGCCACCGCCGACACGCCGGTGCGCCAAGGGCGAGAATGCCGGCAGGACGCTGACGGAGTACAACATCGTGCGCGACCATGATCCCGGTCGGCAGCTACCGCGGCGGCCGCCAGGCCTACCCGGTCGATCTGGCCTGGCTGGCCGAGGCCGGCTTCGATGCCTGCGCGATCCTGGTGCAGGACGACGCCAGCGGGCCGCATCCTCGGCGCCGCGAGGATGGGCTCGGCGCCAGCAGGGCGGCTCAGCCTCGCAGGCCGCGCTCCAGCACCCGCTCGATCAGGCGGGCCGCGAAGGCCGCCGGGTCGGCCGCGCGGGGCTCGCCCTCGACCAGGCGGGCCTGGTCGAGGAGCAGCCAGCGGCGTCCTCGATGTCGGCTGTCGGCACCGCCGGCCTTCTCCGCCAGCCGCTTCGCCCAGGCGGCTGGATCAGCGCGTGGCGCGGGTTCAGCTCCAGCACCCGGGCGCTGGCCTGCTCGACCTGGCCATGCGCCTTCATCAGGCGCTCCAGGTTGAGGTCCAGGTCGCCCTCGGCGGCCACCAGGCAGACCGCGCTCTCGGCCAGGCGCTCGGAGCCGCGCACATCCTTCACCGCCGCGCCCAAGGTCAGCTTCAGCAGCGCCACCTGCCCGCCGATCTCGCCGGCTGGCGGCGGCGCCTTGTCATCGGGCAGCGCGAAGGCCGCGAGGTCGGCCTGGCCGCGCGTCACCGAGCGGAAGGGCTTGCCCGCGAAGGCGGCGACGCCCGGCACCCAGAACTCGTCGACCGGGTCGGTCAGGTAGAGCACCTCGACGCCCGCGCGCGGAAGCCCTCGAGCTGCGGGCTCTGCGCCAGGCGCTCGGCCGAGTTCCTCCGCGGTGATGTGTAGATCGCCTCCTGGCCCTCCTTCATGCGCGCGACGTAGTCGGCCAGCGAGGTCCAGCCCTCGACCTGCGCCGGAGTGGAAGCGCGCCAGCGGCCAGCAGCGCTCGCGGTGCTCGGCCGGGTCCTCGTAGAGGCCTTCCTTCAGCACCGGCGCCGAAGGTCTCCCAGAACTTGCCATAGCCCTCGGGGTCCTCGCCCGCCGTCTTGGCCAGGTCGGCCAGCACGCGCTTGACCACGCCGGCGCGAATCTTGGCCAGCAGGGGGTTGTTCTGCAGCATCTCGCGGCTGACGTTGAGCGGCAGGTCCTCCGAATCGACGATGCCGCGCAGGAAGCGCAGCCAGCTCGGCGCCAGCCCCTCGGCATCGTCGGTGATGAAGACGCGCTTCACGTAGAGCCGCACGCCCGGCTTGCGGTCGGGGTGGAAGAGGTCGAACGGGTCGCTCGGACGGCACGAAGAGCAGGGCGGTGTATTCGATGGCCCTCGATCGGCCTTGGATGTGCAGCGTCAGCCAGGGCTCGTCGAAGGCGCTGGCCGACGTGGCGGTAGAACTCGGTGTACTGCTCGCCCGGTGATCTCGCTACTTCGGCCGGGTCCAGAGCGCCGAGGCGCGGTTGACCGGCTCGTCGCCGTCCTCGCCCTCCTTCGCGGCCGAGCCGTCGCCGATGTGGATCGGCCAGGCGATGTGGTCGGAGTAGGTCTCGATGATCTGGCGCAGGCGGTCGGTCTCGAGGAACTCGCGGCTCTTGCTTCAGCGTCAGGATCACGCGCGTGCCGGGTGCCGGGCGCGCCTGGCTCGCCGCGGCGATGGTGTAGCTGCCGCTTGCCGTCCGAGCGCCAGGTCCAGCCGGCCTCGTCGGCCGGGCCTTGCGGCTGATCACCTCGACCTCGTCGGCGACCATGAAGGCGGAGTAGAAGCCGACGCCGAACTGGCCGATCTGGCTGAGCGCGCCCTTGGCGTCGCCGCCGCTTTCCTTGAGCTGCCGCAGGAAGCGCCCGGTGCCGGAGGCGGCGATGGTGCCGAGATTCTCCACCAGTTCCTGCCGGTTCATGCCGACGCCGTTGTCGGCGACGACCAGGCGGGCGCCGGCGGCATCGGGCTGCAGCGTCACCGCGAAGCCCTCGTCGGGCAGCAGGGCGGGGTCGGAGAGCGCCAGGTAGCGGCGCTTCTCGCAGGCGTCGGCGGCATTGGCGATCAGCTCGCGCAGGAAGATGTCGCGGTTGGAGTAGAGCGAGTGGGTGACGATCTCCAGCAGGCGGCTGACGTCGGCATCGAAGGCCAGTGTCTCGGCCTGACCGCCCGCCACCGTCTCCCCGGCGGCCGCAGTCCCCGTCTCGCTGGCGTGCGACCGCTCCTCCTCGGTGGCGCTTTCCGTCGCGCTCTGTGACTTTGCATCCTCGACCATGAAATCCTCTTCGTTCGCGCCTATGTGATGGCGCAGATATGTGTTAAGCCCGAAGGCGACTCAAGAGCGCGATTCGGCAGGCGCCGCGCCGAACAGCCGCTGGCGAGTGAGAGCCAGGAGAGCCCCGATGCCCGCCCAGCGGACCGGTCGAGTCCTCGCAGTCCTCGGTCCCACCAACACCGGCAAGACACACTATGCCATCGAGCGGATGCTCGGCCATGCCGGCGGCATCATCGGCTTCCCGCTGCGCCTGCTGGCGCGCGAGAACTACGACCGCCTCTGCCGCCTGAAGGGCCGCCACCAGGTGGCGCTGGTCACCGGCGAGGAGAAGATCGTCCCGCCCGGCGCCCGCTGGTTCTGCTGCACCGTCGAGGCGATGCCGCTGGAGCGCAGCGCGCCGTTCCTGGCGATCGACGAGATCCAGCTGGCCGCCGACCCCGAGCGCGGCCATATCTTCACCGACCGGCTGCTGCACGCCCGCGGCACCTCGAGGAGACCATGCTTCCTCGGTGCCGACACCATCCGCCCGCTGCTGAAGCCGCCTGGTGCCCGAGGCCGAGTTCATCGAGCGGCCGCGCTTCTCCACCCTGACCTACACCGGGCCGCGCAAGCTGACGCGCCTGCCGCCGCGCAGCGCCGTCATCGCCTTCTCCGCCGCCGAGGTCTATGCCCTGGCGGAGATGGCGCGCCGGCAGCGTGGCGGCACGGCGGTGGTGCTGGGCGCGCTCAGCCCGCGCACCCGCAACGCCCAGGTCGCGCTGTACGAGGCCGGCGAGGTCGACTACCTGGTGGCGACCGACGCCATCGGCATGGGCCTGAACATGGACGTCGACCATGTCGCCTTCGCCGGCCTCGCCAAGTTCGACGGCCATCGGCCGCGCCGCCTGACGGCGCCGGAGGTCGGCCAGATCGCCGGGCGCGCCGGGCGCCACATGAACGACGGCACCTTCGGCACCACCAACGACCAGGGCGAGCTGCAGCCGGAGGTGATCGAGCAGGTCGAGACGCACCGCTTCCGGCCGCTGGAGACGCTCTACTGGCGCACCCGCGAGCTCGACTTCGACAGCCCGGCCGCCCTGCTCGCCAGCCTGGAGCGCCGGCCGCCCTCGCCGCTGCTGCGCGCGCGCGCGCGGGCGACGACCAGCGCGTGCTCTGGCGATGCTGGCGCGCGACCCCGAGATGCGGCGCTGGCGCGCGCCCCGGACGCCGTGCGCCTGCTCTGGGAGGTCTGCCAGATGCCCGACTTCCGCAAGACCATGCACGACGCCCACGCCCGGCTGCTGGGCGCAGGTCTACCGCCACTGCTGCGCGGCCGGGCGCCTGCCGGAGGACTGGGTGGCGCGCCAGCATCGGCCGCATCGACCGCACCGACGGCGACATCGACACGCTGATGCAGCGGCTCGCCCACATCCGGACCTGGACCTACATCGCCCACCGCGCCGCGTGGCTGGACGATCCGCAGCATTGGCAGGAGCGCGGCGCGGGCGCTGGAGGACCGCCTCTCCGACGCGCTGCACGAGGCGCTGACCGCGCGCTTCGTCGATCGCCGCGCCGCGCTCTTCGCCCGCCGGCTTGGCCGACGGCGGCCGCCGCTGGGCAGCGTCGAAGGGCGACGGCCCGGTGCTGGTCGAGGGCCACGCCGTCGGCCGGCTCGAGGGCTTCCACTTCGCGCTCGCCCGACCGCGAGATCGGCGAGGACGCACCGGCGCAGCGCCGCTGCCGCGGTGCGCAAGGCCGCTGGCCGAGGAGATCCGCGCCGCGTGCTGGCGCTGGAGCAGGACCAGGACTCCTCCTTCCGGCTGGCCGAGGACGGCCGCCTGCTGTGGCGCGACCAGCCGGTGGCGCGGCTCGCCGCCGGCGACACCGCGCTGACGCCGCGCATCGAGACCCTGGCCAGCGACTTCCTCGACGGCGCCCAGCGCGAGCGCATCCGCAAGCGGCTCGCCGCCTGGCTGAGCCGCCACCTGGAGAACCGGCTGCGGCCGCTGTTCCGCCTCGCCGCCGCAGCGCTGCCGGCGCTGGCGCGTGGCGTGGCCTTCCAGCTGGTCGAGGCGCTGGGCTGCCTGCCGCGCGACCGCGCCACCACCCACGCGGCGCTGAGCCGCGGCGAGAAGAAGCAGCTGGCCGCGCTCGGCGTCGCCTTCGGCGAGGAGAGCCTCTACCTGCCGGGCCTCTTCTCGCCGCGCGCCACGCGCTGCGCGCGCTGCTCTGGTCGCTGCGGCGCGGCCAGCCGGCGCCGCCGCGCCCGGCGCCCGGCCTGCTGGCGCGCTCGCCTGGCCGGCGATGAGCGAGGAGGACTTCTGGCGCGCCATCGGCTACCGCCTGCTGCAACGCGGCAGCGAGGCGCTGGTGATCCGCGCCGACGCGCTCGAGCGCGCCGCCGAGCAGGCCCGCCGCCTGGCCCAGCAGGGCGGCTTCGTGGTGACGCCGCAACTGGAGACCGGCCGACGGCGAGCACGGCGCCCGAGTTCGCTGCTGCCGTCTGCCTCGGCTTCGAACGCGGCGAGGAGGGCGGCATCGTCACCTTCCAGCCGCGCGTCGCCCGTCCGCCGCAGCGCCCGAAGCAGCCGCGCCCGCGTCCGCCGGCCGCGCCGCGGCGCGATGATCCGGCCTCGCCCTTCGCCAAGCTGGGCGAACTGCGGCTGCGGCGATGATGCCGCCGCGATGAGCGCCGAGCCGCCGACCACCCTCCCTGCCTCGACAAGTGGCTGTGGCACGCCCGTGCCTGCCGCACCCGCGCGGCGGCGACGCGGCTGGCGGCCAGCGGCCAGGTGCGGCTCAACGGCCAGCCGACGGCCAAGGCGCACCAGGCGGTGCGCCTCGGCGACGTGGTGACCTTTCCGCAGGGCAATCACATCGCGCGTCTGGCGCATCGCGACCCTGGCCGAGCGGCGCGGCGGCGCCAACCTCGCCGCGGCGCTCTACGAGGACCTGAAGCCGCCGAGCGCGGAGAACCGCCTGACGAAGGGGCGGGGGCTCGGCGCCGCGCCGGCGCCGGCGAAGCGGCCCGACGCGCGGCAGCGGCGGCAGCTGCGGGCGTTGCGCAATCCCGAGTGACACTGGAAGATCGGCGCCGATGAGCCAGCCCTTCGCCTGTCTGCGCCACCTGCCGCGATTCCTGGCCCTGCTGCTGCTCTGCCTGGCGCTGCCGGCGGCCGCGCAGCAGATCGATTTCGAGGCCAAGCTCGAGGCCTGGGACCAGCGGCTGGACGCGATCGAGGCCGTGGTGGCCGAGGGCGACCTGGATGAGGAGGTCTTCGCCGCCATCCGCGAGGAGCTGCTGGCCCTGATCGACGAGGCCCATGCGGCCGCCGGCTCGGTCAGCGCGACGGCCGGCGTGACGCAGCAGATGATCGACGCCCTCGGCCCGCCGCCGGTGGAGGGCGAGCCGCCGGAGCCGGAGATCATCGCCAAGGAGCGCCAGCGCCTCGCCGAGAGCCTCTCGACGATGAAGACCAGGGCGCGCCGGGCCGACCTGGCGGCGACCCGCGCGCAGATCATCCTGAGCACGGCCAATGCGCAGCGCATGGCGATCTTCGCCGACGCGCTGTTCCGCCAGGGGCCGCTGCCGCTCTCGCCGGAGACCTGGGCGCTGCTGCCGGAGCAGATCGGCTATCTGAAGGACCTGCTGCTCGACGCCGAGAGCGCCACGCCGACCTCGATCGACGCCGACCTGCGCCTGCTGCTGGTCGGCGCCGGCGTGCTGGCCTTCGGCATCGGCCTGCCGCTGCGCCGCTGGCTGGCGCGGCGCTTCGGCTTCCGGCCGGCCGTCACCGCCCCGACCTATGGCCAGCGGGTCTTGGCGACCGTGGTGGTCGCGGCGGTGCGCGGCCTGATGCCGGCAATCGCCACGCTGCTGCTGTTCTTCGGCCTGCTGGCGCTGCTGGGCGACCATCCCTTTGCCGGCGTCATCGAGCGGGTGGCCGGCGCGGCCTGCGCCGGGCTGGTGTTCTTCTTCTTCTGCTCCGGCCTGGGGCGGGCGATCTGCGCCCCGGACCATCCCGACTGGCGGATCGCCGAGGTCGACCCGGCCGTGGCCGGGCAGCTGAACCGCCGGCTCTACCTGATGTCAGCGACGCTGGGCCTGGTCGGCGCGGTGATGATGGTGCTGGACCGCCTGCCGGTGCCGCCGGAGATCTACGCCATCGTCTTCTTCGTCCTGGTGGTGCTGACCTCGGCGACGCTGGTCGCGCTGGTCGCCCGGGTGCGCTCTGGCGCCGCTACGAGATCCGTTGCGCCGGACGCGGGCCGCGGTGGCGCGACGCCCGGGGCACCGCCGCCGGGGGCGATCCGGCTGAGCGATGGCGCGCCGCCGCTGGAAGACGAGGCACCGGTCGAGAAGGCGCGCCTGGCCGAGGGTGCGCGCCATGGCCTTCCTGGTGGCGGTGGCCGGTGATCGCCGCCTCGGCCTTCGGCTATCACACCTTCGGCCGCTACATCGGCCAGACGCTTCGTCGGCCTGGCCATGATTGCCGGCGGTCTGGTGCTGCTGCTGCGCGGCGTGATGCGCGAGGCGGCTGGATCTCTTCGTGGTCAGCCGCCCGGACCGGGCGCGTAGCGGCGCTGCGCAAGCACGCTCTTTCCGCGCGAGAAGCGGTCTGCGCTTCTTCCAGTACATGCTGGCGCTGCTCGACATGCTGCTGCTGTTCGTCTGGGTGGTGCCGCTGCTGCCGGTGACGGGCATCGGCTGGGGCGAGATCGAGACCTGGCTCGGCGTCGTCATGGACGGCATCTCGATCGGCGGCTTCGTGCTGAAGCCGACCGACATCCTGCTGGCGATCTTCGCCTTCATGGCGGCGCTGACGATCACCCGCTTCATCCAGCGGCAGCTGAACGACCGCGTGCTCTCGAAGCTGCAGATCGACCGCGGGGTGCAGAACTCGATCGCCACCGGGGTCGGCTACGTCGGCGTCATCATCGCCATCGTCATCGGCGTCGCCACGCTGGGCCTGGACCTCTCCAACCTCGCGCTGATCGCCGGCGCGCTGTCGGTCGGCATCGGCTTCGGGCTGCAGAACGTCGTCTCCAACTTCGTTGCCGGATTGATCCTGCTGGTCGAGCGACCGATCAAGGTCGGCGACTGGGTGGTGGTCGGCGAGCACCAGGGCGTCGTGAAGCGGATCTCGGTCAGGGCCACCGAGGTGCAGACCTTCCAGCGCGCCGCGGTGATCATTCCCAACGCCGACCTGGTCTCCACCGCGGTGGTGAACTGGACGCACAAGGACAAGGTGGCGCGCATCGACGTCAAGATCGGCGTCGACTACGGCACCGACCTGAAGCGTCTGCGGCAGGTCCTGTTGGACTGCGCCGGCAATTGCGACAACGTGCTGCGCTATCCGGCACCGATGGTGGCCTTCCTCGATTTCGGCGGCAGCTCGCTCGACTTCGAGCTGCGCGTCTACATCGCCGACACCGACAACTACCTGCAGGTCTCCAACGACATCCGCTTCCTGATCGCCGAGCGCTTCGAGGAGGCCGGCATCGGCATCCCCTTCCCGCAGCGCGTGCTGCACATCCCGCAGATGGAGCGGCTGAACGAGGTCCTGGCCGCCGGGGCGCAGGGCAAGCCCCGCGAGGCGGCGCCGCAGGGCGCGGTGGAGAGCGATGCCGGGGTGGAGAGCGATGCCGGGGTGGAGAGCGATGCCGCGGTGGCGCCGTCAAAGCCCGAAGCGCCGACGCCCTAGCGCGGCTGCGCGCCGGTGTCGGACCGATGAAAGTCCGCGAGCGCTTGAGAGGTCCCGGCTGTCGCCGCGGAGCCGAAAGGAATGCGGCCGCGCGCCCGGGGCGACTGGAGCCGGCGGCCTCCCCTTTCGGGGCGACCCTCCGCAGCCGATCGGGCGCGCGGCCAGCTGGACCCGCTTAATCAGCCGAGCGCAGGAGAGGGGATTACTGCGCCGGCGTCAGACCCAGCTTGACCTTCAATTCGTTGAGCGCGGCGCAGGCCGCCTCGGGATCCTGAGACGCCAGGGTGGGGACCTCCTGGATCTGCGCCGAGATCGCCTCGCTGTCCGGGCCGGAGATCGAGCCGTCGCGCAGCTTGGCGCCCCAGGCCGCGACCACCGCCGCCTGCTCGGCGTTGATGTCGCAGGAGGCCGCCAGGGCCACGCCGGCCGGAACGGTGAGCAGGAGCGCGGACAGGAACAGACTGCGAAACATGGTTCTCTCCCTTGCGGATCCCGCGGCCGAAGCGAAAGCCGGGCACGGCGCGATCCGCGTTCATCAGGTCTTACGCCGCCGCCGGCGCCGCCATCCCCCTGAGCTCCGGCAGCGCACTCCGGCAAAGGAGCCCTGACGACGGTCCCTGGCGAGCACGCTAGGAGCCCGTCGGAAAGGGCGCAAGCCGCTGCGGCATCTTTCGCTTCTACACTTCTTGCCGGGTGCCTTTTGCGGCCCTATGTTGCGCCGCAGACCAGCCGAGCGGACGAGCAAGAGAAGCGCGCACCATGACCTATGTCGTCACCGAAGCCTGCATCAAGTGCAAGTACATGGACTGCGTCGAGGTCTGTCCGGTGAACTGCTTCTACGAGGGCGAGAACATGCTCGTCATCCACCCCGACGAGTGCATCGACTGCGGCGTCTGCGAGCCGGAGTGCCCGCCGGAGGCGATCCTGCCCGATACCGACGGCGAGGCCGAGGCCTGGCTGGAGCTCAATCGCGAGTATTCGGTGCGCTGGCCCAACATCACCCGCCGCGGCGAGCCGCCGGCCGACGCCGACGAGCACAAGGGCGAGGCCGGCAAGTTCGACAAGTATTTCAGCGACAAGCCCGGCGAAAACGGCTGAAGATCGCGTCGCTCCGGCGGGACCGGGGCAAGATTCGAAGGCCCTTGCGGAGCGAGGGGACCGTTTCTTGCCGCTTGTTGCGGAAAGCCGCCCGAACTCTGCCTGGCTGCTGCAAAAGGCCGCGTTTTGCGGTGCAAACTTGAATTTTCCCCTTTCTTAGGGTATTGTTACGCTTCGGTTCGGCCGGGGTTTTACCCGGATCAATCCTGATGTTGAACCCGAAGTGGAGAGCAGCCCGTGAGCGCCAAGCGAACGGCAAAGGCACCCGCGACCTCGAAGAAGCGTGCGGTCGCCAAGACGGCGGCGAAGGCACCCAGTCGCAAGCGCGCGCCGGCCACGCCGGCCAAGGCCCCGAACAAGGCCCCAGGCAAGGCGAAGGCGGCCGCGGCGAAGGCCGTGTCCGGCAAGAAGATCGCTGCCGCCAAGGCTTCGGCCGCCAAGGGAAAGCCCGGCGCCAGCAAGTCTACAGCCAGCAAGACCGGTAGCAAGACCGGCAGCGCGCACAAGGCCGCCGCCGCGAAGACGCCAGCCAAGGGCGCGACCAAGACCGCGGCTCCCGCCAAGACCACGGCGCGGGCCAGGCCCGCGGCATCGAAGCGTCCGCCGGCCAAGCCCGCCGAGAAGGCGCCAGCCAAGGCGGTGGCCGCGCAAGCCCAGCAGCACAGCAAGACGCAGGCGGCGATGTCGCAGCCCAGCTTGTCCAAGAGTGGAGACAGTTCCCAGATCATGGTGAAAGACAGCCCCGTCAAGAGCGTAGCCCCGAGCAAGCCCAACCCCGGCAAGCCTGCCGCTAGCAAGCCCGCGGCGGTGAAGCCGCTGCCGCTGAGCGAGGCGATCGAAGAGGGCGATTCGGACTACGCCGCCGGCGACTACGTGGTCTATCCGACCCATGGCGTCGGGCGGGTGACCGGCATCGAGACCCAGAACATCTCCGGCTTCTCGCTGCGGCTCATCGCCATCAAGTTCGAGAAGGACCGCATGACGCTGCGGGTCCCGGTCGCCAAGGCCCAGGAGTCCGGGCTGCGCAAGCTGTCCACCCGCAAGGTGATGGATTCCGCGCTCGCCGCCCTGAAGGGCAAGAGCCGCGTGAAGCGCACCATGTGGAGCCGGCGCGCCCAGGAGTACGAGGCCAAGATCAACTCCGGCGATCCGGTGTCGATCGCCGAGGTGGTGCGCGACCTGCATCGCGGCTCGGACCAGCCCGACCAGTCCTACAGCGAGCGCCAGATGTACCAGGCGGCGCTCGACCGCCTGGCGCGTGAGTTCGCCGCCGTCGAGAAGATCGACGAGGCGACCGCCGCCGAGAGGCTGGAAGAGCTTCTCAAGGCTGCGTAAAGTCGTATTCGCCGCATCGCCCCCTCACGGGCGGCGGCGACTGGCGGCGACGCTCCGAGACACCACAGTTCGTGGCGTGCGAAGGCCCGGCCAGTGCCGGGCCTTTTTGCCGGGCGACGGGGCGGAGCGGAGGCGAAGGGGAAGCGGTCCAGGACGATGGCGGAGCGCAGTGCGGGCGAACGACAGCCGGGCAATCAGGAGCGGCGCTTCGTCCTCCTGAAGCGCGCGCGGCGAATCTGGGCCGTCGGCTCGATCCACGCCGAAGTGGAGATGCTGACGCGACTGCACGCGGCCATCGCCGACCGCTGGGAGCCGCTCGACCGCATCGTCTACCTCGGCAACATGATCGGGCGCGGCGCCGCGGTGCGCGCCACCCTCGACGAACTGGTGGCCTTCCGCCGCCAGCTGCTGTCGGTCCCCCATGCCATCCCCGAGGACGTCGTCTACCTGCGCGGCAGCCAGGAGGAGATGTGGCAGAAGCTGCTGCAGCTGCAGTTCGCCACCGATCCCCGCGGCGTGCTGAAGTGGATGCTGGACCGCGGCGTCGGCGCGACGCTCGAGGCCTATGGCGGCGCGCCCGGCGAGGGCCTCAACGAGGCGCGCCACGGCGCCCTGTCGCTGACCCGCTGGACCACGGCGCTGCGCCAGACCATGCAGCGCCAGCCGGGGCACTTCCAGGTCATGGCGGAGCTGCGCCGCGCCGCCATGACCGACGACCAGGCCTTTCTCTTCGTGAACGCCGGCGTCGATCCGGAGCGGCCGCTGGAAACCCAGAAGGATGCCTTCTGGTGGGGCCATCCGGGCAGCGTATCGCTGCAGGAGCCCTTCGCCGGCTTTGCCCGCGTGGTGCGCGGCTATGACCCCCGCCACCCCGGGGTCCAGGCCTCCGACCACCTGCTGACGCTGGACGGCGGCGCCGGCTTCGGCGGGCCGCTGCTGGCCGTGCTGCTGGCGCCGGGAAGCGGCGTGGTGGAGCGGCTGGAGATCGAGCCCTGACCGCCTGACGGCGGCGCGATGATCCAAAGCCGCCGGCCGGACGTATCTTCTTCCAGGTGGAAGGAGACCAGCGATGCAGGCGAATACCTCCACGAACACGCTCTCGCGGGCGGACACGGCCTTCCTGCGGCGCGCCATGCAGGTGCCGCTGCTGTCGCGCGACGAAGAGATCGCGCTGGCGGAAGCCTGGTGCGACGCGCAGGACGAGCGCGCCCTGCACCGCCTGATCGACAGCCACACCCGGCTGGTCGCCGCCGTCGCCGCACGCTATCGCGCCTATGGCCTGCCGATGGCCGACCTGATGCAGGAGGGCTGCATCGGCCTGCTCCAGGCGGCCAACCGCTTCGACCCGGACCGCGGCGTGCGCTTCTCGACCTATGCCACCTGGTGGATCCGCTCCTCGGTGCAGGATTTCGTCCTGCGCAACTGGTCGATCGTGCGCGCCGGCACGACCTCCTCGCAGAAGGCGCTCTTCTTCAACCTGCGCCGCCTGCGCGCCCGCATCGAGCGGCTCACCGGCCGGACCCTCGACCATGAGGGCCGCGGCGAGATCGCCAAGGCGCTGGCGGTGCGCCAGAGCGACGTCGAGTCGATGGAGCTTCGCATGGGCGTGCCCGACCAGTCGCTGAACGCGCCGCTGGGCGAGGAGGGCGAGAGCGAGCGGCAGGACTTCCTCAGCGACGAGCGCGCCGGGCCCGAGACGCTGACGATCGAGCTGACCGACGGGGCGAAGCGCTCAGCCTGGCTGCGCGAGGCGATGCAGGAGCTGACCCAGCGCGAGCGCATCATCATCGCGCAGCGCCGCCTGCTGGAGCAGGGCAAGACGCTGGAGGACCTGGGCAAGGTCCTCGGCGTCAGCAAGGAGCGGGTCCGGCAGCTGGAAAGCCGCGCGCTGGCCAAGTTGCGCGCCGCGCTGGAGCGCCGCGTCGAGCGGGCCGGCGACCTGCTGGTCGATGCCTGACCGCTGGCCGCCGCCGGCCCTCAGGAGGTCACGGGGTTCTGCACCTGGCCGACGCAGCGGTTGGCGTCGAAGCTCTTGCCGCTGACCACGTCGCGTGCCTCGAGGTGCACCACCAGATGCTTGGCGCCCTCCGGGTAGAGGAAGAGATCGAGCACGCAGCTGCCGCCGTCGTACTGCCACACCTGCGCCGAATCCTCCTTGCGCACGCGCCGCGGCTCGCCGAGCGCCAGCCTGACCCCGGACTCGTCGCGCCCGATCAGCTCCTGCGCCGTGACGCTGGGTCGCCGGCCGGCCGACTGCCCGGCGGTCTGGCAGGCGCCAGTCGCCAGGACGATGAGAAGGGCGGCCAGGGCCGCGGTGCGCTGCACGACGCGGTTCAGCTATGGCGCAGGTTCGGCAGCAGCGAGGCCTGATCGCTGAGCTCCGGCAGGTCCAAGGGCGCGGACTGCGCCGGCGGTGAGACCGGCGGCATCGCTGCCGGCGTCGCCGGCCACGAGGGCGACAGCGCGGCCTGTTGCTCGGGACGGGTCTCCGGTGCCGGCGACGAAGCGGCGATGGAGAAGCGCGGCGGCTCCTCGCGCCGCTCGGCGGCGGGCTCCGCCTCGGTGGGCGGCGCTTCCGGCTCTTCCTCCAGGGCCTCGATCTGGCCGGCAAGCTTGCCGCCGGCCTCGATGTGCAGGTCCTGATAGCGGATGCGGCCGGTGACGCGACCGGTGGCGCGGATCACCAGGCGGCCGCGCACCGTCAGCTCGCCGTCGACCAGGCCGCGCACCTCGGCCTGCATCACCTCGGCCAGGCCCTCGAAGACGCCGCGCTCGGCGATCTCCAGCGTGTCGCAGCTCTCCAGCGTTGCCTCGACCTTGCCCTCGATGATCAGGCGCTGACAGCCCTCGATCGAGCCGCTCAGCGCGATGCCCTGGGCCACGACCAGACGGCGCGGCTCCTTCTCGGTGGCAGGGCCGGGCTGGCCGGTCATCGGCCGCTGATCGGCGCGGCGGGCCAGCGGCTGCAGGAAATCGGCCGGCCGGCGCGTGGTCTCGCTGCCGGTGGCCGTCGCGGTAGCGATCGGCGGACGCGTGTTCATGACTCCCCCCGCACCCTCGGGTGCTGATGCTTTTCTGCAGGATTGGAGGACAGCAGGAAACGCCGCGCGCTCGGCTCCGCCGACCCGCCGGTTCCACCGTGGGAACGCATCACCCGTGGCGCCAGCCCACCAGGTATGCCCGTCATCTGAACCCCCTCGAAAGGCCGCGCCTGCCGCCAGGCAGCGCCACACGGCCGTTTCGATGCCGAGCATAGCCGCCTAACTGCGTTGAATCAAAGGCTTTATGCGACTTCGCGCGGCGCCGGCGACGCAGCGACGCTTGGCCGCTTGTTCGCCGGGCCGTCACGACTATACTCGCGCGCGATTCGTTTATACCGCGCTGCACAAGGATTCACCCATGGTCCGGCTGACGACCGACGTGGTCGGCATCGGCAATGCCATCGTCGACGTGCTGGCAAAAGCCAGCGACGCCTTCCTCGAGACGTGGCAGATCGCCAAGGGCGGCATGACGCTGATCGACGCCGAGCGCGCCGAAGCGCTCTATGCGGCGATGGGGCCGGCGCGCGAGGTCTCCGGCGGTTCCGCCGCCAACACGCTGGCCGGCGTTGCCGCGCTGGGTGGCCGCGCCGCCTTCGTCGGCAAGGTGCGCAACGACCAGCTCGGCGGCATCTTCGGCCACGACATCCGCGCCGCCGGGGTCGCCTTCGCAACATCGCCATCATCGCCCACGTCGACCACGGCAAGACCACGCTGGTCGACGAGCTGCTGAAGCAGTCCGGCGCCTTCCGCTCCAACCAGCGGGTCGGCGAGCGGGTCATGGACTCCAACGACCTGGAGCGCGAGCGCGGCATCACCATCCTGGCCAAGTGCACCTCGGTGGACTGGCCGGAGGACACGGCGCATCAACATCGTCGACACGCCCGGCCACGCCGACTTCGGCGGCGAGGTGGAGCGCATCCTCTCGATGGTCGACGGCGCGCTGCTGCTGGTCGACGCCTCGGAAGGGCCGATGCCGCAGACCAAGTTCGTGCTCGCCAAGGCCCTGAAGCGCGGCCTGCGCCCGATCGTCGTGATCAACAAGGTCGACAAGCCGGACCAGCGGGCGCTGGAGGTGCAGACCGAGGTCTTCGACCTCTTCGCCCTGCTCGACGCCGACGACTCGCAGCTCGATTTCCCGACCCTCTTCGCCTCGGCCAAGCACGGCTGGGCCGACGAGAGCCTCGACGGTCCGCGCACCTCGATGGAGGCGCTCTATCGCCGCATCGTGGCCCACGTCCAGGCGCCGGTCGCGGTCGAGGAGGGACCCTTCGCGATGCTGGCGACGACCCTGGAATCCGATCCCTATGTCGGGCGCGTGCTGACCGGACGCATCCACTCCGGCGTCGCCCGGGTGAACATGCCGGTAAAGGCGCTGCGGCCCGACGGCACGGTGATCGAGGAGTCGCGCCTGACCAAGCTGCTGGCCTTCCGCGGCATCGAGCGCACACCGATCGAGGAAGCCGAGGCCGGCGACATCGTCGCCATCGCCGGCCTGGAAGCGGCCACCGTCGCCGACACACTGGCGATCCCGAGGTCAGCGAAGCGCTGCCCTCGCAGCCGATCGATCCGCCGACCCTGGCGATGACCTTCGGCATCAACACCTCGCCGCTCGCCGGACGCGACGGCGACAAGGTGCAGAGCCGGGTGATCCGCAACCGCCTGCTGCGCGAGGCCGAAGGCAACGTCGCCATCCGCATCACCGAGACCGCCGACAAGGACGCCTTCGAGGTCGCCGGGCGCGGCGAGCTGCAGCTCGGCGTGCTGATCGAGACCATGCGCCGCGAGGGCTTCGAGCTGTCCATCAGCCGGCCGCGCGTGCTGTTCCAGACCGGCGAGAACGGCCAGCGGATGGAGCCGATCGAGGAGGTGGTGATCGACGTCGACGAGGAATACGCCGGCGTGGTGGTGGAGAAGATCTCGCAGCGCAAGGGCGAGCTCAAGGACCTGCGCCCCTCGGGCGGCGGCAAGCAGCGGCTGACCTTCCATGCCCCCTCGCGCGGCCTGATCGGCTATCACGGCGAGTTCCTGACCGACACCCGCGGCACCGGCGTGATGAACCGCCTGTTCCACGACTACGCCCCCCACAAGGGCACGATCGAGGGCCGCCGCAACGGCGTGCTGATCTCGAACGGCGATGGCGACGCGGTGCCCTACGCGCTGTGGAACCTGGAAGAGCGCGGCGTGATGTTCATCGAGCCGGGCGAGAAGGTCTACGAGGGCATGATCATCGGCGAGCACAGCCGCGACAACGACCTCGAGGTCAACCCGCTGAAGGCCAAGCAGCTCACCAACATCCGCGCCACCTCGGCAAGGACGAGGCGGTGCGCCTGACCCCGCCGCGGCAGATGACCCTGGAGCAGGCGCTGGCCTACATCGACGACGACGAGCTGGTCGAGGTGACGCCGAAGAACATCCGCCTGCGCAAGCGCTCGCTCGACCCGAACGTGCGCAAGCGCGAGAGCCGGCAGAAGGAAGCGGTCTAGACGGCAGCGGATCGCCGCGCGTCCAACGCCCGGCGCCTCGTCTCTGGCGCCGGCACCGCGCTTGCAGCTAGCATCGCGCGCATGTCGCGCCGCTGCCTCGCCGCACTTCTTCTCGTCCTGCTGGCCGCGCCGGCCCAGGCCAAGCTGCTGCGCGCGCCGGACCTCGCCGTCGAGGGCGCGTGGACACTCTATCTCACGCTTCCCGACACGCCCGGCCCCCATCCCACCGTGGTCTTCCTGCCGGGCTGCGAGGGCTGGGGCCCCTGGGAGCGGCAGTCGGCGGCCCGCCACGGCGAAGCGCTGGCCGGCGCCGGCTGGGCGATCGCCGCGCTCGACGTGCTGGAGCCGCGCGGCCTCGATTCGATCTGCAGCGACAACGCCAAGCTCGAAGGACTGCGCGACGATGCGGGCGCGGCCGCCACGGCGGCAGCCGGGCAGCTCGCCGCCGACCCGCGGATCGACGGCGCCCGCATCGTCTTCATGGGGCAGTCCTTCGGCGGCTCCGTCGCGCTTGACCTCGCCTCGCCGCACCGCCGCGCGCTGGCCGCCATCGCCGCCCCCGGCGCCTTCGCCGCCGTCGTCGCCTACTATCCCTGGTGCTACGACCGCTACGGCATGGGCACCCGCGCCGATTTCGACGTGCCGGTCCTGGTGCTGGGCGGCGCCGACGACGCCTGGACGCCGGTCAACCGCTGCCTGACCCTGGCCGAGGCGCAGGCGGCGCGCGAGACGCCGACGCCCTTCGAGGTGGAGAGCTATCCCGGCGCGGTCCATTCCTTCGACCTCGACGAGATGCCGCGCTACGAGATCGAGGGCGTCGCCGGCACCCAGGTGGTGCAGGGCAACCCCGCCGCCGCCGCCGCCAGCCGCCGCCGCTATCTCGGCTGGCTCGCCACGCTGCTCCCCTGACCGCCGGCCCGAGAGGTTCCATGCGCTTCCTCGTCTTCCAGCATATCGCCTGCGAGCACCCCGGCAGCCTGCGCGACGCGATGCAGGCCCACGGCGTCGCCTGGGACGCCGTCGAGCTGGACGAGGGCGAGGCGATCCCGCCGCTGGAGCGCTACGACGCGCTGATGGTGATGGGCGGGCCAATGGACGTCTGGGACATCGAGGAGCATCCCTGGCTGGTCGCCGAGAAGGCGGCGATCCGCGAGGCCGTCCTGGTCCTGGAGCTGCCCTATCTCGGCCTCTGCCTCGGCCACCAGCTGCTGGCCGACGCGCTGGGCGGCGCCTGCCGCCGCATGGCAACGCCGGAGATCGGCCTGCTGCCGGTGACGGCGAACGGCGCCGGCGCCGCCGATCCGCTGCTGGCCGGCATCGCGCAGCCGATGCAGGCGCTGCAGTGGCACTCGGTCGAGGTCGCTGCGCTGCCGCCCGGCAGCGCGGTCATCGCCTCCTCGCCGGCCTCGGCGGTGCAGGGCTTCCGCAGCGGACGCCATGCCTATGGCCTGCAGGGCCATGTCGAGGTGAGCGCGGCCACGGTGCCGGAGTGGGGCTGCGTGCCGGCCTATGCAGCGGCGCTGGAGAAGACCCTGGGGAGCGGCGCGCTGGCCAGGCTCGAGCGCGACACCGCCGCCGCCCTGCCCGCCATGCTGGCCGCCAGCCAGCGGCTCTTCGCGAACTTCCTCGGGATCGTCGAGGCGGCGAAGGCCTGAGGCCTAGCCGCCGCCGACCTCGAGCAGGTAGTAGCGACCCGGCGGGACGCCCTCGGGCAGCGGCAGGGCGCGCGCGTCCGGCAGCGCGAGCTTCTGGTCGGACAGCACCAGCGCGCCGGGCGCCAGGGCGGCCGGCAGGGTGGCGGAGAGATAGGCGGCGATGCGCGCATTCATCGTCTCGTCGCCGGAGCCGATGTCGCTGTGCACCAGCACCACCTGACCGGCGAAGCGCCGGACCGCCGGCGGCAGGGTCTGGTCGATATCGCCGAGGAAGAGCTGGGCGGCCGGCGGCGTCGAGTCCGGATGCGCCGCCACCTGCCGCTCGAAGACGTAGATCTCGCGGCCCGGCAGACGCTCGCGCAGATGGTCGTAGGTCCGCCCGTTGCCCAGCCCGAGCTCGAAGATCGGACCGTTGCGCCCGCGCACGTGCTCGGCCGCCAGATCGAGACAGGCGCGCTGGGCGGTCATCCGCCGGATGAAGGAATCGAGACGGCTCATCGGGTGGCGTCAGTGCGGCGCGCCGGCGCGTGCGGCGTTCAGCTGTTGCGTGGTGTGTTCCAGTCGATGCGCCAGGATGCGCATCACCTCGATGCCGATCTCTGGGAAGTCGTGCAGCAGGCGGAAGAAGACGTCCTTCGTCACCTTCAGCGTGACCACCGCGGTCTTCGCGCGGATGGTGGCGGTGCGCGGCACGTCGCAGAGGATGGCGATCTCGCCGACGATGTCGTTGCCCTGCAGCTCGGCCACCGTCAGCTCCGTGCCGCCGCGCTCCAGCACCACCTCGGCGGTGCCGTCGAGCAGGATGAAGGCGGCATCGCCGGGGTCGCCCTGGCGAAAGAGAACCTGACCGGCGCGGAACGACAGCCGCTCGCTGGTGAAGGCAATCAACTTCAGCTTCGCCGGGTCGATATTGGCGAAGAGCGGCACGCGCCGCAGGATCTCGACTTCCTTTTCCAGGCTCATGGCGTCCTCGTTGTCTTCGACAGTCTAGCCTGCGGCGACCAGCTTGGCCAAGGGCGAGCCCTCGGAAGTCATTTCATCGAAAGTTCCCTCGGCGATCTTGCGGCCATGCTGCAACAGCACAACGAGATCGAAACCGCGCGCCGCGTTCGCCCGCGTCAGGCACCAGAGGATGCCGCGGCCGCGCCGCTGCTCGCGCACCGCCTTGATCAAGCGTTGCTGCGTCGCACCATCGGTGACCGCGAGGGCGTCGTTCACCACCAGAAGATCGGGGTCCTTCATCAGGGCGCGCGCCAGCGCGAGCTTCTGCCGTTGCGTCGCCGAAAGCCGCTTGCCGGAGATGCCGACATTGAAGTCGAGGCCGACGGCCAGCACGCGCCGCTTCAGGTGGAGCTCTTCCAGCACCTCCGCCACCAGTCGCTCCACCGTCGTCTCGGCGTCGGCCTGGCCATAGACGAGACGGCCGAAGAGGACATTCGCGAGGATCGAGGCGGCGGCGTTGTAGCGCTCCGGGTCGAAGGGCTCGACCCCGACCGCGCGGCCGGCGGCGATCTCCGCGCTGAGCGCCCGCCGCGCCGCCAGGATGGCCGTCTCCAGATCGTCGTCGATCAGGTCGAGGCGGTGGCGCGCCTCGACATAGCCGAAGCTGAGCTGCAGCAGCAGTTCGCTGTCGCTGGCGCTGAGGTCCGCCAGGCCGGCCTTGTCGAGGCGCTGCACCAGCGCCTTGTAGTCGGGCAGCTGCTCGGCGTCGATGAAGGAGAACTGCTCGAAGAAGGGGTGGCCCGGCGGCAGGTCGGCGAAGAGCTCGATCATCGTCTTGGCGATCGAGAAGCCGACCTTGGCCAGCGAGCGGTCCAGGCCCTGCGCCTGCAGCACCGCCTTGAGGTCGCTCTGCCGGGCCAGGTTCTCCAGGCGGAAGTCCGGCGTCACCGGCGTGCCGAACAGCAGGTTCTCGGCGATCGTGGCATGGCGCGCGTAGCTCTGCGGATCGTACTGCTCGACCAGTTCCTGCTGGTCGAGGGCGGCCAGCCGCTGGTGGAAGCGGGCCCGCGCCTTCAGCAGGCCCTCGGCGGTCTCCGGGTCGCGCTGCGGATCGAGCGTGCCGTAGAGGCCGAAGCGATAGATGTCCTCCTCCAGCTCGACGGTCCGCAGCAGCGCGAGCTGCGCGACCAGCTCAGCCTCGGAGTCGTCGCCCTTGAGCGGCGCCCGGTCGATCCAGTCGTAGTGCAGCGGCAGGATCGGATTGTCGGCGCGCCGCGTCTCCTCGTCCTCGTTGCGGCGATGATGGCGCGCGCGCGAATCCTCCGCCGCCTCCCGCATCGGCGCGTGGCGCAGGCCATAGAGCAGGTTCTCGCGCACCGAGTGGGGGAAGTGATAGGCGTCGGGGCCGACGTAGCCGATCCGCCGCCCGGTCACCGACTGCGGCAGCGAGCCGAGATCGCGGCCGCCGATCTGGATCGAGCCGCCGCTCGAGCGCTCCAGCGCCGCCACCAGCAGGGCCAGCCGCTCCTTGCCGCTGGCGGTGTCGCCGACGATGGCGCAGTGCTTGTCCAGCGGCAGCGTCAGGTTGATGTTCTCCAGCACGCGGTTGCCGTCCTCGACCAGCATCAGGCCGGCAAGCTCCAGGTTGCCGGTGAGCGGCGGCACCACCTCGCTGTTCAGCCCCTGCAGTTCCGGCGCCAGGATCTCGCCCGGCTCGAACTGCTCGATCACCTGGGTGTACTTGATCTGCACGTCGAGGCGCTGCTGGTCCCAGTCGATCAGCTCCTTGATCGGCCCCGGCAGGTCCTTGTAGGCGCCGATCACCGCCACCAGGGCACCGATGTCGAGGTTGCCACTCAAGGCCAGCAGTCCGCCCAGGACATAGAAGATGAAGGGCGTCATCTGGCTCATGAGGTTGTTCAGGAACTTCACGAAGAACTTGCGCTGATAGATCTCGAAGCGGATGTGGAAGATCCGCCCGAGCCGGCCGACGATGTCGGCACGCTCCCAGTTCGAGGTGTCGTTGCTGTGGATGTCGGTGGCGCCGTCCATGATCTCGGCGATGCGTCCGGCCAGCTGCCGCGCGGTGATCTGGCGCTCCTTGCCCAGCACCAGGATGCGGCGGCGCAGGCGGGGAATGACCCAGGCCTGCAGCAGCACGATGGCCAGCGCCACCAGGCCGAGCCAGACCGACTGCACCATGATGAAGGTCAGCGCCGTCAGCGCCTGGCCGCCAAGGAAGACCGGCGTGATGAAGGCATCGCCGATGAA
>CALOEA010000029.1:0-77144 GCA_942492185.1 uncultured Alphaproteobacteria bacterium | reverse complement strand
TTGTTTGAGGCCCTCAGCTGAACCGGTCCGTCTGGAGCCGGGAACGTATGCGATTGGCGGTTCGGTTTGGAATGCTGAAATCGATCCCGTGATGATTCAGGCGGAGGTGGAGGATGGCTTGCGGGGCTTGCACAGGGGCCGAAACCTGATTTCGGCGATCCAAGACCGTCTGACGAATGAGCCGGGGAGTCTGCACATGCCGGTGCAAACGACGGAATTGGAATCCAAGGACCGGTGGTTTGGTCCGAACTTGGTGGCCAAACGCCTGCCCCGTTCGGCTCAAGAACCTGTCCAAGTGCTCGCGTTCGACGGCGTGGACGACAACGTCAAGCTTCCCACCCTTCACTACAACGGGCAGGTGCCCTACACGGTGGAGGCGATCGTGCGACTGGCCCGAAATTTTGAGAAACAGCAGTCCACGATTCTTGCCATCAGCAGTCCCGTCTCCCTCAAGCTCAAGTTGGACGGTGGCTACTGGCGGGCGGTTCGCGGTCGCGATGGTTCTTCGGGAGAGGTTGCGATGTTTGAGGCGAGCGAGGCTGATTTGGGGCATTGGTTGCATGTGGCGGCCGTCTGGTCGGCCGATCAGCCCCCGGCCCTCTATGTGGACGGCCAAGCCCGGCCCTTGGTCCGATTGGAGGCTTTCCGGGCTGGAGGCCGCCGTGCGCAGAATTCGGCGGGGGGAATTGGAGCCACATATCCTGCCGGACAATCCCAGCGTGGGCTGGGATCGGTTTCTTGCGGACGGATGGCTGAGTTGCGAGTGTCGTCAGTGGCCCGCTACACGGAGGCTTCGAGCCACCTGAGAAGGAGGAGTCGCCTGGCATTCGAAGATAAAGCCCGGCGCTCTATCATTTCGAGCGGCTCGCAGGAGTCGGATCGGGCCGTCTGCGGGACATGAGTCCGAACAACACACCACGGGACCATCAGCGACGCCCGGTGGCGTCGTTCCGGTGAGTGCAAGGCGTCGAGGCAGTCGGGGCAAGCTGTAGTCGGGGTCGGAGACCCCAGTTGGCAGGCCAGAGGACGAAGGTAGGGCTGGCTGTCCTCCGTCAGCAACAGCCAGGCAGATTGAAGGCCGGAGTGCCTCTGGCTCACAGGACGAGTGGATAGCTAAACCTGCCTTCCCTCCGGCCTTACAGAGGCCTGCTACAGGTCTGCCCGGCCGCCAGCTACAGCCCCTGACAAAAAGCGATCCTTTTCTTTCTTTTCTCACAACGCCGCATCGTGGCGACAGGATCGACGGATAGGCTCCCACCTTGGCTCGCAGAGGTCTCCAGCAGAATACGGACTTCGATGCCGCGAGCCGCTGCGGCATTCAATGCGTCGACGACCGAGGAGACATCGTATGCGACGAAGCTGACGAGAAAGAGGTCACTCTGCGCGCGATGGATGAGATCCAGAAGCACCTGCTCTGTGCGACGGGTGGCGACGAAGGGTGTCGTCGGGCCTGTCCAGACGAGTTCGACACTGCTCTCGCGCTGTGCCTGTTGGCGGGCGTATGCCGCGCCGACCAATATACCGGCCAATACATCACCTGATATTTCCGTCTGCCTCCACGCGGCGATCAGACGATCGAGCGCTGCGCGAGCAGCCGGCGTAGTCACAAGCTGGTGCAGGTTTCCATCTCTCTCGACCGACAGCGAGCTGCGGACACGATCGGCAAGTGCTTCGATCCTCGACGGAGACAACAGGGCCACGAGATCCGTGGCTGCGATCAGCATCGCTTCCATCAGACGGTCTCGAAGAATGCTGCATCGGGGTTTTCGAGCGTGGGCACGACGAGGGAGCGATCGAGATGGCGGTTTCCCCGCTCACATGAAGTCTCCGAGACGAACGAACATGCGTGACACGCTGCGCCGTGAAGCGACTGATCCTTGCTCGGATCGTGTTCTGCACAGAGGGGATCGGAGGCGCAGATGTGGGCGCGGTCGAGCGCTTGGCGTAGAAGTCGGCCTAGATTTTCGGGCTTGCCGAGTTCTACTAGTCCCCCGAGGGTTCCATCGGAGTCTGCCGCAGCGGTGTAGATGAGAAATCCGGCTTGGTCCCTGCCGTCCTCGACATCCGCATATATCCGCTCACGAATACTCGCAGCGTTGTAGCCGCACTCCAGCGCCAATTCCCGGATCAGCATGTGCGCGAGGGTGTGCAGCATAACGTAGCGGACGCCCGGATAACCTTCGCTCGGGTCGAGTTTTCGCTTTTGACGCCATCCGCGGTGCCCTTGTCTGAGCCGAGCATCGAGCGCTTTCACAGGATCCTTGTCCGCCCAAGCCTTCAAAGCATCGGCGTCGAAACGAATGAAAATACCTTCGCCGTGAACTTGGGTGGCTGGCACCCAATTCGGCGCGGCGCGTCCGAGTGGAGCCCGTGGGGCTGCGTCGTCTCCCGTGCCCTCGTCCGGGGACTCGACCCTCGTGAACCCTAGTAGAGCATTCACCTCACGAAGGCGCTCCAGTAAGAGGACGCGTGTGATCGCCGAACCAAAGCCCGAAGGAATGCCGACCTTCTTGCTCATGAAGTGCGGATAATCGGTGGGCGGGTTGTCGGCTGTCAGGACATCCCACTCCGGTCCCTTCAGATCACTTTGCTCGACGGCCGATCCGCCATTGCGATGGGTTTCTATGGCGGTCCAGATCTGCTCGTCGGTGAACTGTTCGATGCCGGGGAGTTGAGCGGTCTTCTTGAGGGTCTTGACGACGAACGCGACCTCGGCGGCGGAACTAACGTCTTCGAAGAAAGTCCAGCCGTCCGCGACTAGTTGCGCCAAGGGGCTTCCTGTTTGCGGTATGGCCAGGACCGATAATGTGACGGGGAACCAGCCATTCGTCGCCCCTAGAAGGATGGCGCGGGGGTCTTCCGTGCAATCGTCTTCGAACTTGTCGATGTGCGGATGTCGCCCGCGGCACCCCGGTAGATTATCTCGACCGGCCTGACCAAATGCCTGCGCCATGTTCTTCGATGCGCCGCAGCCGTCACACTTGACCCACAGGTTCTCGGTTTGAAGCGATGCGCCGCTCTCGAAGAATCTCAACGTCGCTCGGCATGTGCTCGGCCCACCATGAACGAACCAGTGCCAAGCAAAGTCATCGAGATGGCCAGCACGACACGCCATGAGGAAGCGGGCGGGAACCGCATCGGCATCTCTGGCCCTTTGATTGTTGTTCGATCCTCGACAACCCTCATGGACGAAACGCGTAGATTCCGGGCGGTACCTGTTCTCTTTCAGCTTGAACAAGCCGGCGTCATAGGGTGACAGCAGCCCGCATTTCACACAGCGCAGCCATCTCGGGAAAGGCTTGACGGGCACGCCGATCAGCGCCGCGGCAGAAAAGGGGTCTACGATGTCCCTCTCGCCGATGGGTGGCATACGTAATGAATCGACTTGGGGACCGAGCACGCTCCGGACATTGGCCAGCAAGCGCGCCTCCTGGATCGGCTGACACCTATCTTTCTCCCAGCGATCGATCCCCATTGTGACCACCGACATGTTCGGGAGGTCGATCAATGCTCCTGGACCATAAGTCCAAAGCAACTGGCTCGGTCGGATTTCTCCTACGGGTGTCCTGCTCATTGCTGATCCTCCTCGGGCTGTGTCACCCGCGGTCGCCAGGTCGGATCAGTGGTCGATCGATCGTCTTCCATGACGAGCCGCACACCGGGCTCGACTTCGCGCATCGACATCGGGACGGTCCAGTCGGTCCAAGGCTTGATGCCCGGCGCCGAGAGCAGCGGATAGGCGGTGGGACCCGCGCCATGCTTCTGGTAGACGAGCGTACGGCCGCCGACGCCCGCTTCATTGGCCCATTCGTCGGCACGGCTCTTCATCTCGGCTTCGGTCAAAGCCTTCTTCCCCGAATCCTCGGTGACTTCCCAGGTTCGGGCGGCGATTGCTCCAATCGTTTCCAGCATCTCGTTGAGGCTCGGACTGTTCATCGCGCCAGCCCCATCGTTCGCCGCAAAGGGATCATAGGTGTGGCGCATGACGGAAAGCATCGCGCCCGTAAGCCCTCGGTCCAGAGCACGCGGTGAGAACGGCGTGACGGATTGGGCTTCGACATGCTGGTAGAAGGTCGCGTGGTAGTGCTCGAATGTTTCGTAGTGCGACAGGTCGCGAGGCCGCGCCCACGTCAGCACGGTCGCCACGAGCCCCGGCGGCGTACGGCCCACACGGCTAGTCGCTTGGATGTATTCGGCCGTTCCCTTTGGCTGACCGTTGACGACCATCACCCCGAGACGATTCACGTCGACACCGACCGACAGCATATTAGTCGCCAGCACGGCATCGATCGGTCGGGCCTCTCCTGGCTTCCTGTTGGTGAACCATTTGCCCTGTGCCGGATCGAAGACCCCCTCGAATGGAACCTCGAGCTGATCGAGGTATCGCGGAATGTCCTGGCTCGAGACGCGCGACGTCAGTTCGCTGATTTCCTCGACACGACGCTGGGAGAGCCCCGGCCGGTCCACCAAGCTCATGTTGACGCGGAACGAACGCGTCTGGACGTCGTCTTCCGCCAACCGCTTCATGCCGCCGAGTTCTCGCAACGAGTTGAAGTAACCGACGAGTGTCATGTAGGGGTCGGCCACCGGGCCGAACCGATCGAAAAGCGCCTGCGCGGCGGTCAGGAACGCCGTGTAGGTCCTGATCAGCACCGCAGGACGCGAGCTGCCGGGCGCACAGACGCCCATATACCGCCGCCCGGGCTTCTCGCTGATCGGTCTCTGGACCGAGAAGAAGTTGTCTTCGACGTCCAGGCCCGAAGGCGGAAACACCGAGATACGGCGCATGAACACATTGCGCACTTGATCATCGGCCCGCCGCACGGTCGCAGTGGACGCGACGACCTTGGGTCGGACTTTCATGTCGCCCAGTGTCCAGCTGCTCAGCTCGTCGACGGCCGTCTCGTACAAGCCGACCATAGTGCCCAGCGGACCGCTTATGAGGTGGAACTCATCCTGGATGATCAGGTCGGGTGGCCTGATCGCGCGGACCGGCTTCACGCTGGCGGCCGGATGTGAGCCTCTCGCTCGGTGCCCGGTGCCACAGTCGTGGCTCGGCCAGAGCAAGCCATGGCGTCCGCATTCCTGATCGACGCGACCGAACAGGTTCCGCACCTCGGGACGCCAGGCCATCATCGCGAACTTGTCCACGGTTGCGATCATCATCGTCGGAGGGCGGTGATAGATTTCCTCGTCGACGACTTTCACGGGAAGCCCCGGGTGAGGCTGTCCAGTGGATTTCGCCTTCGAGAAATCGCAGCCGCCCAGCTTGTCGCCGCAGTGGATCAGCGTTCGGCCGGCGATCCTGTCGACCTCGATGTCGCGACCACCGGAGATCTCCGAACCGCACCAAGGGCAGCTGGTCAACTGTGCAGGCGATGCAATGCCTGCCTTGTTGCGATCGTTATTTCGAATGGCCTCGACGGCCTGGTGAGACGCTTCGGTCGTCCCCGGTGTCACGCGATTGCCGACCCAGAGACCGAGCGTGAACGGTTCCTTGCCCCACATCTTGTCGTCCGCGCGGCGGATCACCTCCATCGCACAGAGCAGCGTCGTCGCCCGTTGGAATTGCTGCAGGGTCAGAAGTCTAAGGGTGTAGCGCATGATGACGGCGAGACCGCGGGAGGCGTCGAGGCCGCCCAGATCGTTCTTCAGCCGGCGCATGGCCATGGCGAAAGCCGCCACGCCGAGATAGGCCTCGGTCTTGCCGCCACCCGTCGGGAACCAGAGCAGATCAGCGAACGCCTCGACCGGCTTCGTCCGGTCCGGATGTGCCGGATCGGCGAGCGATGGGATCGACAGCAGCAGAAACGCCAGCTGGAACGGGCGCCAGGATCTGTTCTTCGGCACGTCCAACGTGGTCAAATCGACGGTTTCGTTCCGTCTACGCTTCAACGCGTAGATGCTTCTGACACGCTGCATCGCCATGGTGCCGTTTGCGAAGCGGAACGCCTCCAGCGCGTTCGGATCGGCGAAGAGCGTGTTCGTGCCCTCGCGAAGGCGGCGCAGAATCTCCTCGCAACGCTCAATGATGTCTTTGCCCGGATCATCAAAGCCGGTGATCTCGGACCCCAGCCGCGTCTTCTGCTCGCCGATCCAAACGGCATAGTCGTCAACGAGGCACGAGAGGGCGTCCCGCAGCGCGTCTGGCGCCATCTCTGCCAGCCGGGTCATGTTGAGCCAGCCCTCGTCGACCATGCGCCGCATGGCGGGGCGGTCCCTGGGGTCGAGGCCGGGCGTTTCGGTTACGGCGACTTCGTAGCGCGGGATGATCTCGGTTCTGACGCGATGGGCCTTCGTCGGATCCTCGGGCGTCGTGTCGGCGTGGACGGACACCCCGTGGCCGACCGCGAACTCCAGCCGGTCGCGATAGATGAGAGCAAGGCGGTCGCGTTCCGGATCGTCGACCACGACCTCGTTGGACGGCCGGCGGCGGAACACCGATTTGTCGCTCTGGCCCTCGGGGGCCTCGACGGTGATCTCCGGCTGGAACAGCCAGGCGCGATCCTTGTTGTCGTCCGGTTCCAACTGCCCGTTGACGAGAAACAAAGTGACTAGGCGCTCCCCCTTGTTGTTCGTCCGAACCGTGCCCTGCAGGCGGACATCCGGTTGGTCGGGATCGGGAGTTGACGGCTTGATCGGCCCGTCGACGAGCGGAACCGTGACAACGCCACCACACGGGATGCGCTGCCAGACCCTGACCTTCACCTCCTCCTGGTTACCGGTTTGGCGGTTCTTTCGCGTCTTGACGATGTCGTGCTCATCATTCGGGACACGCTCGTACCGTCCCCACCGTGCATCGACGGCCAGCTTCCCGACATCGGGCGCCACGCAGAAGGTAAGGCCCATGCTGGAGGGAACCAGCGACTGGTTGTTCGTCGTGTCGATCTCGTCGAGCGCATCGTCTTCGGGTTCCACCCGGCCCGATGCACTGGCGAATTCGGCGCCGGGCTCGTGGAGTGGCGCCGTCCGTTCGTCCTCGAGGTCGCCAGCCTCCTCGGCTGCCGAGGCTGGTTCGACTCGTGCCGCCTGGTCGTCATCTGGCCGGCGCGGCGCCAGCTTGCCGACCAGATAACGATCGCGGACGCTCATGTCCTTGATCAGCTCGTGGGGTCCACCGGCGGGGCCGAGCAGATCGTCGCGCACAGCGAGTTCGAGGAGGTCACGGGTGTAGACGACATCGTCGATCAGAGGCACCGCTGCGGCGTCGGGAACGCCTAGCAGCGGCAGGATGCGGAGGAACTCGTCCCATAGCAGCCGCGCCGCAGGGCCGGTCGGCGCGGTCAGCCCGAGGACCGCGAGCGGCACGGAGGGATCCACGGCGTGCCAATAGTCGAAATGGATCGTGGCACCGTCGAGGCCCGAGCGGATGCGAAGGATGCGGCCCACCTCGGAGACATTGCCGCTATCGTCCAGAGCGACGGCCCAGTGGCCCTCATCGATTGCGCCTTGAGCGGTCGACCCGATGCCGAAGCGCACGGAATAGCGGGGTGCGCTGGACGTCCGATTGACGATCCAGGCGCTGGCGGATGGCTCGGTGGTCGCGGTCAATTCGGCCATGTTCACTCGCCCCCCTCAATGGTCTTTGGAAAAATGTCTTCGAGATCAAGCCCAAACTCAGGTGCCTCGTTGTTCTTTCTACGGCGACCGCGCCCCTTGCCCGACCCGGATTTCCGCGATTCGGATCGCTTGGCGATCTCTTCCTCGTGTTGCGTTTTGTTGAGGGCAACGAGCCTTACAAGCACCTCTTCTCGGACATCTTCGCTGACAGTAAAGCGCTGTTTAGCACTACCAGAGGCCGCGCTGAGTTCGTTGAAATCATATGCGAATTCTATATCGGCCCAGCCATAGGCTGCTGCCACATGCCGATCTATTTTCTCAAAAAGCGTCCTGAGTTCGGCAATTTGAACGTCATTAGTATCCCGTGAATGGACTGCGTTCATCACATCGGTGAGGCCACATCGATGGTCTGCGCTCCATCCGACGGCGAAATCATTGAACCGACGTGCTGCATCGACACCGTCCTGTGACACAGGACTGCTAGGAAGCGGAAATTTTGCAATCGACTCGCTAATGGACAATTGAAGCGTCACTCCCAGACCTGCGCCACTGTAGGCCTCAAGCCAAGACCGGAATGGGGTGCTCAGGCATATAGGAAATAGGTCATCTCTCTCGATACCAATAAGAACCACCTTGTTGGTATAAATCCAATCTGCGGAAGCCAGCATGCAGATGGGATGCTTGGTCACTTTGGAATAGGCGATGAACCTCTCTCTCCGGCGAATCCTCCGCATTAGATCAGCGCGGTGGTTCCAGAACTGCCACCATCGATCGATGAGCCCTTTGTAACTTTTCAGAGCTTCTGGCGTTCGTGTCGGATGCACCACTTCAGTAACGAACTGATATGATTCAGGCCAATTGCGTTCGATTTCGTCGAGTTCGCGGTCAGCGATATCCAGGGCCCACCTTCCTACGTCGTTCAATGCTGAACTGGTGATGTCATCGCCGGTGACGTAGGGCCTCAACAGACTGTTGGGTTCATGTTTCAGGCGTTCGAACCATGGATGTTCGGGAGTGATAACGAAGGCCAGTCCCTTGCTGTTATTTACACCCTCGAAGCTGAATATCCCGTCTAACAGCGCGACAGGTGCCCAGCTATTTGCCTCTTCTGGCTCAAGGCGAGGTCCGATGCGATCACAATCATGGCCGTCGGCATCGTTCCGTCCATCCCACTCGCCCTTGAAGAACCCGACGACCGCAACGACGACGGCAGCCGTGCCCGGCCATGGCATTCCCTTTCTTGCGAAATAGATGCTGCCTTGCTTGACGATCTCTCCGAGCCCAAGGGCGATCGCGCTGCCCTCTGCGATATTGCTCGTAGCGAGCAGACCATAGCTGCCTCCTTGCCGTATGAGATCCGTCGCCCGTCGATGAAAGACGACACATAGGTCGATCTTCGCAGGAGAGGCTCCGAGAACCAGTTGGCACTGCCACTGAAAGCGTTCGCCCAAGGCCACCTTCCACAATCGGTTGCCCAAGAACGGAGGATTCCCAACGCTGGCGTCAAAACCTCCATTTTCTCGGTCGAAGACTTCAGGAAATTCAAGCGGCCAATGGAATGGGCGTCGCGCTGTCCCGTCTAGGGAGTTTTTCGCCAAGTCAGCTGATGCATCCCGCCAGAGCCTATCTTTCGTTGAGTTATCGCCACTTACCATGGCGTCGGCCAACGCAGCCAACGTCTCGATCCTGGCTGTCCGGTCTCCAGCCCGATCCTCAGCTAGGAGAATGCCGTTGAACCCATCTGCGATGAGGGTCGGTAGTGCCAGTTCGCCGCGCGACTGCGCATTGAGCGCCGCCATCACCTCGACGTCATGGATATCGCGAATGGGGATCTCCCGCAGACGAGCGCGAAGTTCAAGCGCCTTGTCGACTGCTGACCGGATGGTCCGACCGAAAAGTCGAAGCTGCACCTTTCCCTTCGGGTTCATGTCAAGCTCGACCAGTTGACCGAGATCGTGAATACCGAGAAGGCTGTCGCCACTGCGGAGATTGTGGTCGAGGAAGCCGAAGGGCCGCCCCTTGGACATGGTGGTCAGCCAGAGCGAGAGCTTCGCCAGTTCGACGGCGAGAGGGTTCCGATCCACGCCATAGAGGCAGCGTTCCGCGATGAGACGCCGTGCCAGAATCGCGCGCTCTTCGGCGTCCTGCGACAAGGGCTCGAAACCCGCGCCGTTGCCCTCCCCAAGGATGCGACCTTCGCTATCGATCTTCTTTCCGGCCGCTTCGGTGGCCGACCAGGCCTCGACCAGTCGATCCGAAAGCCATCGGCACGCCTGCACCAGGAACGCTCCGGACCCCATCGCGGGGTCACAGATCTTCAGATCGAGCAATTCCTCGGCGCTCTTCAGCTTCCAGTCCACGGGCGCCTTGCCCTCGGCCGGCCCGCGATAAGCGACCGGCGTCAGCGTCTCCTCGACGATCTTCTCCGTCAGGCTCTTTGGCGTGTAGTGCGTGCCGCTCTCGCGCCGGTCGGCGCCGAGCACCACGACGAATGCACCCTTGTGGTGCACGAGCGGATAGCCCCAAGGGTCGGTCCGCAGGAGGGATGCGTAGGGCAGGATACGGTCGCGCAGACCGATGTCGCCACGGCAAACGGTGAGCAGCCGCGCGGCTAGGCGATCGTCGGCCGCCCGCTCGAGCGCGTTGCGGATGGCGGACTCCGAGCGTTCGCTCCGTTCCTTCAACAGCTCTGCAACTTTCGCCGCGCCATCCAGACGCGCCGACTCCATTTCGCCGAGCGTGACGCGCGGGCTCTTCGCCTTCGCGCCGCTGTCGAGTTCCAGCGTGACGTCGTCGACGCGCTTCACCGTGCGCTCGAGGAGACCCTCATAGACGTGACCGATCTGCTCAACGTCGAGCGCTCGGTAGGACAGCGTGCGACCCTCGAAGATCTGGATCGCGTCCAGCAGGAGCAGAACGGTGCGGTCGTCGATCGGCAGGGGTTCGGCCGGATCACGGCGCCAGCTCGTGCCCTTCTTTCGCCCTTCGAGAAAGGGATAGCGATCGGGGTCGAACAGCGAACCACCGAGTGCCGGAAGGCGCAGCGTTGGATGATCGATGCCGCCATATACGCCGCGAAACAGGGCGAGTAGCCGCGACCAAGCAGACCGGCGACGCTCGAGGATCTCTTCGGAATCCGCCCGCAGCTGCATTCGCAGGCTGGAGATGGCGTAGAAGGAGTCGTAACGGGGGTCTCCGAGCAACAGCAGGGCGCGTTCCTCGGCCGCTAACAGAAAGACGAGCCGCATCATGACCGTCAGGCCGGCCTCGTAGAGCTCTCGCGGATCCACGTCGCGCAGGAGCTCGCGATTGCGGTCCTGGTCGGCGCGATCGAGAGCCTGGACGAGCACTTCGACGGCGCGCCGTACCTGTTCGCCCAGAGCCTCCGTCACGTCGTCCTGGTGCTTTAGGGACCGCTCATAGAGCGCGGGCAGTTTGCCCTCCTCAGGCCCGAAGAAACGACGGACACCCAGAAGGCTGACGAAGGCGCGCAGCGTTTCCGGTTCCTGGCCCCAGAGGCGCGCATACCAGCTCGCGAAGCCTGCCACGGCGCCGACGGGCGCATGGACGAGCATCCAGCGCTCGCCATTGGTAACGATGCCAGTGGGGCATCCCGTCGCCCGGAGCAGAGCGACCATCCGGTCGGCCGGGGTGATTGCGAGGCCAACGAAACAGCGCGTCGCGTCCAGATCAGTGTCGGGCTCGTAGACGTGGATGAGCAGAAGCGGTTCGTCGGAGTTCGTCGGATTCACGACGGCCAGATCGGGCGCGACCGTGACCCCGTGTTCGGGCATCGAGACAGTGAGCTGCTCAGGCAGTGTCGCGCCCTTGCGCAGCACCGTCTCATCCATTTCCAGCGCGGTGACCAGCACGTCGTCGATCCAGGCCGCGTGCAGCGCTGGAAGGTCGAGGTCGTCCATGTCGACGGCATCGCGCCATTCCTCATAGGTCCGACGAAGCCGCTGAGGCCGCCCGGAAGGCAGAGCTTCGAGGCCTTGCGGGAAGACATCCCGCAGCACGGGCACCGCCAGAAAGGGCCCAGAGACTTCGATGAGGTTCAGCCACTCGTGATCGTTGCTCATCCGCGCTTCTCCGTCGCGAGGGAGTTCGGAACCAGCAGCACCACGGCCACGGGGAAGGTATGCTCGACGGCATTGGAGTGCCGTTCCTCGATCGCGCGTAGCTCTTGCTCGCGCTCCTTCGGGATCCGGGCTAGGCGTGCTTCGAGGGCCGCCCGGTCGCGCTTGAGCTGAGTGCGTTCGTCTTCGGAGAACAGAGAGAGTTGCAGGGGTTGCTGTTCTGCGGCGATCTCGGTCTTCAGCGCTCGTTCGAGATCGTCCAGGACTTGGCGGATGTCCTCGGCCTCCTTGCGCTTCCGGGTATCGATCGTGTTCACGAGGAAACGCAATCGGTCCTTCGAGCGCGCCTCGACGGCCGCCAGAACGGAATCACGCTGCTTGTCGAAGCGCGTCCGCAAGGCGTCGAACGTCGCATCCGACAGGTCTGCGGGTTGCGATTCCTCCAGCCAGCGGCGAATCTCCGTAACCCGTTCCTCCCGTCGGAAACCGGCATCTCGCAGATAGCCGCCGGCCTCCGTGAGCTCCTCGTGCAGACGGTGATGGTTCCCGCCGGTCACGACGAGCCGAGATCGCCACCACGGCTGGACCCTCGATCCGCCCATCCGGAAGCGAGCGAACGGTCACGCGGTGCAGCTTCTTCACGTCGTCGCGCGCCCAGATCTTCGCGCGCAGGAGTCGGAGGCTCATTTGGACCAGCCGATGGTTCAGGTGGACGAGGACGACGTCGTCACGTCCCTTGGCCACATCGTGGTCGAAGGTGATCGGGCGGATCTTCTGGGTATAGGGGTGTTCGAGCCCCTCCAGGCATCGGGACCAGGAACCCGAAAGCGGCGGCATTCGAAAAACCGTGCCATCCGGTGCGCCAGACAGAGAAACGGGCTCCAGGTCGGGTTTGTCCGCGAGACTCAGCGCGGTGCGCACGGCTCGCTCAATGTGATCCGGCACGAGACTCTGCTCGCGCCGGGTATCGTTCAGCCTCTCGTGGAGTTTGGCCACACGGTCGCGGAGATCGCGCTCGGCCTTCACGAAACGGCGGGACTTCTCCATCCGGGCTTCGGCTTGTCGCGTGTCCAGATCGCGGCGGCGACCCTCGAGAAGGTCTGGCAATTGAGGCGCGATCACCGGGTTCACGCTGCCCATGTCGGCGCGCATCGCATCCAGCTTGCGAAGCGCTCGCAGGATATCGTCACCGTGGCCACCCTCGGTATCCACCGGATGCCAGATGACGACCTCACTGGCGCGTTGCCCATGGCGGTCGATGCGGCCGTTCCGCTGCTCCATTACATTCGGGTTGTACGGAATTTCGAGGTGGATCATCAGATGGCAATGGTTCTGGAGATCGATACCCTCGGAGGCAGCATCGGTCGCTAGCAGAATTCTCACTGGGGAGTCCGAGGGGTTGGCCTGGAACGCAGCTTTAACGGCCTCGCGTTCCTTCGGGTCCATGCCGCCATAGATCAGAGCCAGTTGCTCTGCCCCGAAACCTTGGGCTGCGAGGATCTCCTGCATCCACTGCTGAGTGGCGCGGTACTCGGTGAACAGGATCACCCGCTCGTCCGTCCACCTGTCACCGTCCTTCAGGTGTTTGGCCAGCCAGTCCAGCACGGCGGTAGCCTTGGCATCCGTTCGACGGGCCGCTTGTTGGGCCCATGAGCGCAGCCGGTCGAGCATGCGACGTTGTTCGTCGGTTGGTGGTCGAACGTGTTTGCCGGCTTCCTCGATCGCTTCGGCCTCAGCGGCGTCCCGCTGGGCGTCGTCCGCGTAGTCTTCCTCCGTCTTCGCTATCGCCCGTCGGAGGATCCGGTCATCGAATTTCTTCTGGCTGCGCTCGCTGGGCGCCCGTCCTTCGATCGTTGCGATATGCCGCTCCAGTGTGGCTGCGAACGCCGCAGGGGACGATGATAGGCGCTTGCGCAGCAATTGGTGCACGAAGTGATCGACGGCCCGTCCTCCATCGGCACCGCTTTCGCGGCTCTTGATGTATGCTTCCAGCTGCCGCCGGGCATCCCTCTCGTCTTCGCTATACTCCACCGGCAGCGCTTCGAGCCGCCGGTCGGGGTAAATGCGCTTGCCATTCGCATCGACCAGATCGCTCTTCAGCCGACGGACCATCACCCGGGCGAGTTGGGGATCACTTGGGAGGACGTTTCTCGCGAACCGCTGATCATCGAGGAGTTCGAGGAGCGCGGTGAAGGATTCGGTGTAACCATCGTGCGGCGTGGCGGTGAGAAACAGCTTGTGCTGGAAATGTGGTGCGGCCAGACGAACCAGCCGTGTCCTGAGGCTTTCGACAGCATAGCGGCCGACGGTCGGGGCAACATTGTGAGCCTCGTCGATTATCAGCAGGTCGAACTTCCTGGGATGGCTGACGTGCGGGGGCAATGCGTCCCGCAGAAGGCGCAAGCCTTCACCCTGCTTGGCCCAGTCCATCGACGTTATGAGACGGGGAAAAGACGTCCACGGATTGGCATGCAGGCCTCGCTCGCGGCGCAGACGCTTGACGTACTCCGTATCGACGATCCGGAACTCCAGTCCGAACTTCTCCTGCATCTCGACGCGCCACTTTTCCTGCAACGAGGCTGGGCAAAGCACGAGAACGGTGCGGGCGCGGTGTCGCAGCAGCATCTCTTGAACGACGAGTCCGGCCTCGATGGTTTTCCCGAGGCCGACGTCGTCGGCGATCAGCAGATTGGTGCGCGCCATGTCGATCGCGCGCACGAGCGGATCCAGCTGGTAGTCCTCGATGCTGACGCCGCTGCGGAATGGCGCCTGCAGATATCCGCGATCCGCGTTCGTCGCAGCGCCCCAAACCACTGCGTCAAGGAAGGCCTGAAGCGTTGAGGGGTCGTCCAGACCGGTCATGCGCGGCAGTCCGGCCCGCTCGATCACATGCGCCCCCGGCTCCAGTTCCCAGAGAACTTCGATCTCTTCACCCAGCGCATCCTCGTCGATCGAAGCCAGCCGGACGAGATGCCGCTTGGGCAGTCCGGGGGCAACCGAACCGCCATCGACCTCGGAGACGATCCATTGGCGGCGGCGAGCCTCGACCAGCTGGCCAGGCTCAGGCGCAGTGGCGTGGGCGACATTGGCCACCATTTCATCCGCGGTCATCGACATAGATGGGCCCCATTCTTCTTGCGTGCGTCGACGAGTTCGGCGATGCGGTTCGCGGCTTCGCGGGCGTCTTCGTGTTCCCAGATCCTGACCGTCTTCCAACCCAGGGCGGTCAGCCGCTGATCGGTATCGGCGTCCCTGGATCGATTGGTTTCGATCTTTTCCCGCCAGAAATCGGCATTGCTCTTCGGCCAGGAAGCGTGCTGGGGACACCCGTGCCAGAAGCATCCGTCGACGAACACTGCCAGCCTCGCGCTGGGGAAAACGATATCAGCGACGCGCCTCGGCTTAGTCAGGAGCGGAACGTGGAGGCGGTAACGCAGGCCCTTGGCATGCAGAGCCCTGCGGAGGTCGATCTCCGCACGCGTGCCCTTCTGTCGCACGCGAGCCATGCGACGACTTGCGTCATGCGACGAGGGACTTACGCGCGTCATCCGCCACGGCTCCCTTCTTCTTTCTCTTCGCCTTCTGGACCTCGATCCCCAGATGGGCGGTGATGCTCCGGCCGATCACCTCACCCAGAGTGACCGGAACGGCGTTTCCAATCATCCGACCCAAGGCCTTGAAATGAACGGGGGCCCCGTTGGGTATGAAGGAATAGGACTTGGGGAAGCCTTGAAGAATTGCGCCTTCTCGCAGAGAGATGGCTCGGTCCTGCTCGGGGTGTCCAAACCGACCGTTCCCGAAGCCGAAGAACTGGGTGGTCAAGGTCGGAGCGGGCTCATCCCATACCATCCGGCCATAGACGCCCGGATAGGTACGGCCCGTCTCACGCCGGTGGCAGCCGGCAATGAGATGTTCTGGCCAGTCTCGCCATGTTCCACCCGGTCGAGAAGCGCGAATTCTTTGAAGATTCAGGTCTGAGAGCTTTGATGCGGCATGCAGCACATCCTTGGGATGGGCTTCGCCCTGAGCGATCGGCGCGAGGATGCCGATTGCCTCGCGAACGGTCTTCGGGCGACTGTGTGTCGGGGCGAGCAGCTCGATTGGTCCGAGCCGAGAGGCCAATAGCACCATGCGCCGCCGGTTCTGCGGCAATCCGTAAAGGGAGCAATCGACTGCGTTTTGGTGGACGTGGTACCCCAATTTTTGGAGAGTCTCGACGAAGTCATCGAACACCGTGTGCTTAGCTACCGAAGGCACATTCTCCATGGTGACCAGGTCGGGGCGTGTAGCTTTGATCAGCCGCCCGAACTGGTAGAGAAGACCCCAACGGGGGCTTCCAACGACGTCATAGCGCTGCGCGTAGGTGGAGAATGGCTGACAGGGGGCGCACCCGGCCAGCACCCGGATTTCGGCGTCGCCGAACAGGTCATTCAGATGTTTCGGAGCTAGGCGCCCCACATCTTCATTTATGAAGCGCGCTGCGTTGTTGGCTTCGAAGGGGAGACGACAAGCCTCATCAACGTCAATGCCCGCGACGACCCTGATGCCCTCTGCGATCAGACCATGCGTAAGCCCGCCGGCCCCACAGAACAAGTCGACGCACGCGAGATCGGCCATTAGCTTTCTTTCCCCCACATTCGTCGCCTTCTGTAAATCGGCCTCGGTCGCCTCGACTTCCTTTTGATCCGTTGATGCTTTCCCGTGCCTCAACCAGTCAACGACTTCGTCGGTTTTGAACTTCCGCAACCTCCCGACCTTGGGCCGGCATGTCCTTCTTTGCAATTCAGCTATAGACCGTGTCTTTGCTGACACACAGAGATATTCAGCGATCTCCTCCGCGGAGACCCAGCGAATCGGACATGGTGCGGCTCTTCAGGAGTCAGCCTGAATCATGGGCTTAAGTATCTCATAGATACAATTAAAAGTAAACAACTCGAAGTTCGAGCTGATCCGGTTTCCTTGTATTTGCGCAGGTCCCTTGGAGCCCGTTTGAGAATGCGGATTCCCTCGACGCGGACGGCCGTGATTCCCACTATGGATGTGGACATGAGCGACGCGAGGCCCCATGGCCGCGATCGAACGAAAATCCAAGCGCTCCCCGACCGCTCTGACCGGCGAGGAGTGGGACAGAATTGCGCCGCTGCTGTCGCGACGACTGGCAAAACACGGGCGCAAGCCTGGCGTTGATCTGTGCGAGGTGCTGAACACGATCCGCTACATGACCGGCACGGGCCGAAGCCCCTGCACGAATAGAAACCCGTGTTGCCCATTCAGGTGGTGAAGTTTCGCCCCTGAGCCCTGCGCCGTCCTGCTCCCCGCTTCCTGAAGTCAAGACAGACTACCGCCCCGCATCTTGCTCAACCAATGGTTCATCTTTCGTACGGTTTCGCAGAGGGTCGACGCCTTCTCTCGGGTGTCCGCATAGCCTCTGGCGTGTGCCAAGTCGTTCCTAAGGCGGTATGCGGCCTTCATATCTGCGGCAAAGCTGGGTTCACCGGCAGAGGCCCAGAGCTTCTGAAGAACAGTGACCTTGTCGTCGAACAGCGTCAGAAGCAACGCGTCGACGAAGGTGTCGCCGGCTCTTGCGGCTTCGATCGCATTTTGCAGCTTCGTAGATTTCCCAGGCGGCAGCAGTTCCAGCCAGTCAGCCGTCTCGCCCCAATGCCGGCGGATGATCTCAGTCATGGCCATCTCGAGCTGCATGATCGTGGCAAAGAGCGCCGCTCGCACCGGCAGGCGCTGCAAGTCGGAGAGCGTTACCAGTCCTTCGATGGCACCACTACCGACCACCAGACGGAAGGGGCGGCTATCCGCGTCCAGCACAAAACTGAGGATGCTGCCTTCGGCGCCGATGAGCCAGGTTTCCGACAGCGGCTGCATCCAGCGGGTGGCACGCGTGTTCCGATGTGCAGCGCTTCTGAGTTCCTCGAGTGGTAAGATCCCGATGATGCGGCCTTGGTCGCCAAGTTCTTCCTGGACGGGTAAGTAGTCGAAGTCTTCGCGCACCCGGGAGAGCACGGTGCCAATCTTCTCGTCTCGGCGACAGACCTCGAAGTCCGACCGAGTTGTGGCGATCAGCGCGACGCTCAGCCTCTCCTGGTAGACTGCCAAATCGGCGTGCGGGTCGCCGGCTCTCGCCCAGCCCCCATCGACAGCTACGCGTGCAGTGGCCTCAAGCCCAACGCCAGGCTCCGTGCCGGCTTGCTCTCCATCAGACGAGGTGCTGGATCTCGACATCGCCCCAATGCTGCTTCAGGTACTCGGCGACTAAGCGTCGGTGGCAGTGGTGCGGCTTGTCCTCGCTGCAGAGCAGGCAGCCGCCGGCGATCACTTCGCGCGGCAGCGTCTCCTCGACTCGACGCTGCCGCATCAAATCGAGAAACTTCGCCTCGTAGACCTGCCAGTCGCCCTTGTTTTTCTTGTACTCGTCGAGGATGTCTTGCGTCGGCGCTAGCTCCGGCAGGTGCACATAGTCCATGCCGCAGAGCTCTTTCAGGAAGTACTCCAGGTCCTTTTTCTTGGCGAAGCCGGCAAGCTGAGAGACGTTGTTCAGCCGCACGTCGACCATGCGCTGGGCACCGGAGCGCTTCAGCTTACCGAAGAAGGTCTCGGCCGTCTTGCGTGTGAAGCCGATGGTGAAAAGCTTCACGGCCCCTGCCGCTCCGCCGCGCCCTCGTCCTTCGTCTCGTCGACGAAGGCGATCTCCTCGCCACGGCGGCGATAGGCTTTATCGACGGCATCACTCTTCGTCTGGAAGAGAGTCGCCGTCTCGCCGGTGATGGACAGCAGGCGCTCGACCGTCGCGGCATGCGGCTCCACCGAGCCGTCCGCGAGGATATGACTGACCTCGAGACCCTTTTCTGCAAGGGCACGGGCCACCAGCACCGTCCGGTGACAGTCAAGCGGTTCCTTCTCCGCGCACATGAGGGCGATCCGGTAGTGCTTTGCCCCGATGCGCACTCTTGTCAGGCCTTCGGCGAACAGCTCCGTCGCAGCGAGACGATCGTAGCGGACCCGACCGTTCTCATATACGGCGGGATCCTTGGAACGGGCACCCAGTTCGTGGCCCAGAAACTCGTAGCGGATGCCGCTTCGCTTCAGCTCGGCCTTTAGCGCCTCGCGGTTGAACTGCGGGTTGTGACGACTAAAGGGTGAAGAGCGCACGTCTGCGACTGCTGTGATGCTGGCGCCCTTGAGCAGTTCGATGAAGCGTGCGATCGAGTGGTTGGGGTGACCGATGGTGAAAACCCCCCCCCCCCCCTCGGTGAGCCTTTCGACGGCTCGCCGGTACCCATCGGGTCGGGTAGCATTCGCGATCCACCCTACGCTCCCCTGCCCCTTCTTCTCCTTTTCCTCTCCTCTTCTCCTCTTCCCCTTCCCCTGACCTACCAATATATCCCCTCAACTCGCCCGTTTCGCCCGATCTCCTTCCGTCGCTGGGGTTCCCCATCCGCAAGATCTTCCAGGTGGGTCATGCTCTTGAGCTAGTTAACAGCGGCTGTGCCGTCGCGGTCTCCGGTGGGTTTGGCCGGAGCGGTCATGCCACCACCGGGGTTGGCAGCATGATGGTGAGATCATCGCGCAGAGGTGCCGATGGTTTCCAGGGTCATGTAGCGGGCGCGCTGGACGGCCCATTCGTCGTTCTGTTCGAGCAGGATGGCGCCGACGAGGCGGGTGATGGCGGCCTCGTTGGGGAAGATGCCGACGACGTCTGTCCGGCGCTTGATCTCGCCGTTGAGCCGCTCCAGCGGGGTGGTGGAGTGGATTTTGGCGCGGTGCTCGCGCGGGAAGCTCATGTAGGCCAGCACGTCCTCCTCGGCCTGGTCGAGCAGTACGGCGAGCTTGGGCAGCTTTGGCCGAACCTGATCGGCGACCTGGCGCCACTGCGCGCTTGCGGCGGTGGCACTGTCCTGGGCGAAGGCGGTGCCGATGAAGGCGGAGACGACGCGCCGGCCGCTCTTGCCGGCATGCGCCAGGGCGTTGCGCATGAAGTGCACGCGGCAGCGCTGCCAGGTGGCGCGGAGTACCTTGGCGACGGCGGCCTTGATGCCCTCATGGGCATCGGAGATCACCAGCTTGACCCCGGCGCAGGCCGCGCCGCTTGAGCTTGCGCAGGAACTCCAGCCAGAAGGTCTCGGCCCCAGACACGCCGATGTCCATGCCCAGCACCTCGCGCCGGCCATCGGCGTTGACCGCCACCGCGATGGTCACCGCGACCGAGACGATGCGGCCGTTCTGGCGGACCTTCACGTAGGTGGCGTCGATCCAGAGGTAGGGCCAATCGCCCTCGATCGGCCGCTCCAGGAAGGTCTTCACCCGCTCGTCGATCTCCTCGCACAGCCGGCTCACCTGGCTCTTGGAGATGCCGGTCATGCCCATCGCCTTGACCAGGTCGTCGACCGAGCGGGTCGAGATGCCCTGGATGTAGGCCTCCTGGATCACCGCGGTCAGCGCCTTCTCGGCCATCCGCCGCGGCTCGAGGAAGCCGGGGAAGTAGCTGCCCTTCCTGAGCTTCGGGATGCGCAGCTCCACGGTGCCGGCGCGGGTGTGCCAGTCCCGATCGCGGTAGCCGTTACGCTGGGCCAGCCGGTCGGCGCTCTTCTCGCCGTAGCCGGCGCCGGTCAGCACACCCACCTCCAGCTCCATCAGCCGCTCGGCGGCAAAGCCGATCATCTCGCGCAGCAGCTCCGCGTCGGTGCCCTTCTCAAGCATGCTCCGCAGCGCCATCATCTCGTCGGTCATCGTGGTCACCCTCCATCGGGATTGAGGTTGTGGTGACCAAACCCTACCGGAGCGCCACGCCGGCCGCTGCCGGGACCGCCGCTCCAGCCGGATACGCCGGCCTACGCGGCGGTCCCGGCACCAGCGCTGCTACACCACTCGGTGGGACGTGACCGCAGGATGCCTTGCCAACTCTCTTCCAGCGGCGTTGGGCATCGATCAGCCAATTCTCGCTCTGAAACTTGGATGGCTGCGCTCCGACCAACGGCACCTCGACAATATCGAGGTCCGAAACTGGTCGATTGTCTTCGCAGAGCATCTCGGAGCCTCGCAGTTCGTGCGTCTCCCGCGCACTCACCGGCCGGATCCAGCCTCCATAGCCCGCACGCAAGGCCTCCTTTCCGGCGACACAATGGCCACCGGTCTTCCAAGAGGTTGCAAGGCAGACCATCGTCTTTGTGGGCATGAACGTCGCCGACTGGAACTACTATGCAAGGCTAGCCTCCCGCTGGCCCATCAACCAATAGTCAATCGGGGTTCCCCGTTTAGATTGCTGTCGACGATCTTGCCGCCAGCGAAAGTGTTTCGCAAACCGAACTTCGCCCTCCAGCCCGCTAGCTGGCCCGCACGGTGACCGGATAGCACTCCAAAGGCTGTCCAGCGGGGCGAAAAGCGCTAAGCTGGCGGTCGCGGGTCGCACCCTGCCGTATCACTGGGTCAAGTCGAGGGCGGTCGACGTCGTTGACTGCCGCCCATCCGGCAAGCCGCGCGAAGTCCGATTGGCGCAGGAAGCCCGCGAGACGATGTCGACCGTCTTTCCAGTCTGGGGATCCACGAGCGACTCCGCCCCATTTCGGTCAGGCCAAGGGCATCCTCGAGTTCGCGGTGCAAGAGCAATCCGCCGTCTGAACTGATAGCCGAACCACGGAAGGCGAGCTTGAGGGTGCGATCGAACTGGAGCCGCAGCGGGCCGGTTTTCGCTTCACCCGTCTTGTTCATTGCCAAATTGCCGCCTTGTCATTCCTAACCCGTTTGAGAATTGTTGGCTATCATGCTTCCTGAGGCAGTGAGATCGGCTCCTGTCTGGGATATCCGGGAGAAACCTAGCCATGCCCCGACGCCTCGCACCCGCTGATTCCTCGACGGAGTCCGCAGCGGCCGCTATTCCCCGGGCATTGCCAACGGGGCAACCGGCTTTGGGTCGCGTCGTACTTGACGAGTTCGTTGACGCCCGGCCCGGCAAGCGGCCAGCATCAGCCTCCGACCGGCTCATGGAGGCTATACGGGATGGCGATCGTGAGGCTGCGGCACGTTCAGGCGGTCCGGCGTAGCGGCCGCATCTACTACTACCATCGGATCACCAAGGAGCGGCTACCGGACGCGCCACAGGAACGCGCCCTGCGCGTCCTGGCGATCAACGTCAGCCTAGCATCGAAGGCCACCGCCGAAGGCGGCTCGGTCGCCGCGCTCATCGAGGTCTACCGAATGAGCGCCGAGTTCGCCGACTTGGCGGACCTGACGCGGCGGGACTACGACCGCCACCTGAGCGCGATCGACAGTTATCGGCTCGGTATCCCTCGTCGGCGTCGAGCGCCCCCATGTCCTGGCCCTGCGCGATCGCTGGCGGCGTGAACTGAGCCCCAGGCAGGCGAACTACCGGGTCACGATCCTCGCCCGCCTGCTCTCGTTCGCCGTCGACCGCGGTTGGAGGGCGGCGAACCCGGCGCTGCGGGTGAAGAAGCTCAAGACCGGGCCCGGCTATCAGGCATGGCCGGCCGAGGCCCTGGCAGCGGCCCTGGCCGAGGCCTACCCGGAACTGCGGCGCGCGGTCGCCTTCACGCTCCTGACCGCGCTGCGGCCGAGCGACGCCTGCCGGGCGGCGTGGTCGAACGTCCGGGGCAATGAGATCGTGGTGCGGCAGAGCAAGACCGGCCGGGTCGTGACGGTCCCGATTGGCGAGGCGCTGGCCGTCCTGCTGGCCGAGGCGCCGAGGAACGCGACCACGATCCTGGCGACGAAGGGCGGCCGGGCATGGCGCCAGAACTGGCTGTCGCGGGAGGTCGCGGCGGTGGCGGCCAAGGTCGGCTATCCTGGCCTGACGACGCACGGGCTGCGCGAGACGGCGGCGACCCTGCTGGCCGAAGAGGGCGACGCGGCGATCCAGGCCATGCTCGGCCATTCCTCGCCGTCGCAGGCCGCACACTATCGTCGTCATGCCGACAGCTCGAGGCTTGCCAGTGGGGCGGTCGCCCGGTTAGACAGGGCTGCCCATGCGGCCGGTTTTGTAAAACTCGGTGGCAAAAACTGTAAAACAAACAAAACGGGTTCGAGAAAAGCCAAGTAGATCAATAGCTTGGCCCGGTGGCAGAGTGGCCATGCAGAGGACTGCAAATCCTCGTACGTCGGTTCGATTCCGGCCCGGGCCTCCAACTCCCTCCCCTGGGCGGGACGAGGAAATGGTTTTGCAGGGCGGCGAGGCCTTTGCTATAAGGCGCGCCACTGCCTGATCCGGCGTAGCTCAGCGGTAGAGCAATCGGCTGTTAACCGATTGGTCGCAAGTTCGAATCTTGCCGCCGGAGCCAATTCGAGAGCCGCGTCGACAAGCTCGGCGCGGCTCTTTGGCTTTTCCGGCCCCGCCCGCCGCCTCTAGACTGCCGGCTCCCCCTTCAGCCGCCTCGAGGAGGCCACCGACATGGCGCACCCCCTCCCCCCGCTGTCGCGCTGTGCGCTCAGCCTGGCCATTCTGCTCCCTACCGGCGGCGCGGCCGCCGTCGAGGGCCAGCAGGGGGCGAGCTTCGACTGCGCCAAGGCCGCCACGGCAGTCGAGAAGCAGATCTGCGACGACTGGACCCTCAGCGCCTTCGACCTCTGGGTGGCGCAGCTCTACAAGGGCCTGCGCGAGCGGCTCGACGGGGCCGGCCAGGAGCGCCTGAAGGGCGAGCAGCGCGCCTGGTTGAAGGAGGAGCGCAATCCCTGCGCCGGCGCCAAGGCGCAGGATGCCTCGACGCCGGACAGCGCCGCCGTCTGGAGCTGCCTCTACGGCGCCTACGAGACCCGTGCCATCCAACTCGCCCAGACGCTGGAGGCCGCGCTCTACGGCAGTGACCCCGAGGGACCCTGGAGCGGCAGCTATGCGATGGACGACGGCTACAGCTCCGCCTCGCTGCTGCTGCTGCAGATGGCAGACGAGAGCGTCAACCTGCAGCTCTCCAGCGTGTCCGGGCCGAGCTATCACATCTGCGAGCTGACCAGCGGCGGTGCGCAGCACGGCCCCGACCTGCTGCTCTACCGCGACCCGGACGAGCCAGGCTGCAGCATCACCCTGGCGCGCGTCGGCGACGGCAGCGGCGACCTGAAGGTGAGCGCGGCCGGCTGCGAACTCTACTGCGGCGCCAATGGCTACTTCACCGGGACCTACGGCGCGGTTCGGCCGAGGGACTAGCCCTTCGCCGCGGCCTGCCGCCGTAGTTCGGCCTGGGCATCGGGGTGCAGCTTCGGAAGGACGCGCCCGTCGGGCAGCGTCAGGGCGTGGACCGAGCCGCTCATCAGCCGCGCCCAGGGCAGCGTCGCGCTGGCCTGGCGGAAGGCCTCCATCCAGGCCTCGCTGAACTCGCAGCCGCGGACCTCGGGAAAGGCCGGGATGCCCATTGTGTAGTGCGCCAGCTTGGCCTCCGGCCGCGGCGCGCTGTAGCCGATGCAGTGGTTCCACTCGGGCGGGAAGCTGCCGATCTGCGCCGGTTCGAGCCAGTCGATGGCATGTGGCTGGCGGCAGCGCTGCGGGTCCCCGACCAGCTCCGGCGTCAGCACACGGTTCGCCGGGTGGGCGCAGTCGAACAGCATGACGCTGGCCCACTCGAAGCGCTGCTGCTCCTGGCAGACCACCACGGCCTTGCCGGGCTGCGCGTGGCCGAAGAGCTCGGCGATATCGCCGAGCGCCAGCATGTCGAGATCGAGGAACAGCGCCCAGCCCTGCCAGTCGCAGAGCCAGGGCACCAGGAAACGGGAGAAGGTGAAGGGCGTGAGCCCGCGGCGGGTCAGCGGCAGGTTCGCCAGCACCAGCGGCGTGATCGAGACTGGCCGGCTGGCGCGCGCCACGATGGAGTGCTGCAGCACGTTGTAGGCCACCGGCTGCCGCTCGTCGTAGCCGATGAAGATGCGCAGCGCCCTGCCCTGACTGTCCATGGCACCTGCCTCCGCCGTTACGCCGAGTCTAGGACTCCGGCGCCGGGGCCGGAAGCCTATTCGGCGGCGTCGACCTTGGGCTTCTGCACGATCACCGGATCCATCGCCCGCAGATCGGCCAGCGGAATGTGGCAGAGAATGCGGTGGCCCTCGGAGGCCACCACGTCCGGCGGCGGCTCCTGCTCGCAGATCGCCCCGATCTTGCGGTGGCAGCGGGTATGGAAGGGACAGCCGCGCGGCGGGTTGATCACCGACGGCAGGTTGCCCTCCAGGATGATGCGCTTCTTCTCGATCGAGGTATCGGCGATCGGCACCGCGGAGAGCAGCGCCTCGGTATAGGGATGATAGGGCGGCGAGAAGATCTCGTCCGTTGTGCCCTGTTCGACGATGTGCCCCAGGTACATCACCACCACGCGGTCGGCCAGGTAGCGCACCAGGCTGAGGTCATGGCTGATGAAGAGCAGCGTCGTGCGATAGGTGCGCTGGATGTCCATCAGCAGGCCGGTCACCGCCGCCGCAACCGAGACGTCGAGCGCGGAGACCGGCTCGTCGGCCACAACCACGGTCGGGTTCCCGGCGAAGGCGCGGGCGATGCCGACGCGCTGCTTCTGGCCGCCGGAGAGCTGGCGCGGCCGGCGGAAGTAGAAATCCGCCGGCAGCTTCACGATGTCGAGCAGCTCGAGCACCTTGCGCCGGACCGCGTCGGTCCCCTTGATGCCGCCGAACTTGCGGATCACGCGGCCAAGCTGGCCGCCGACCGTGTGGCTCGGGTTCAGCGTGTCGAAAGGATTCTGGAAGATCATCTGCATGGCGCGCACGTCCGACCGATCGCGCTTCTGCACCGGCGTGCCGCCGATCTCCTTGCCCCGGAAGGCGACGCTGCCCTCGGTCGCGGTCTCCAGTCCCATCAGCACCTTGGCGAAGGTCGACTTGCCGCAGCCGGACTCGCCGACGATCGCCACGGTCTCGGCCGAGCGCGCCATGAAGGAGATCTGCTCGTTCGCCTTGACGAAGCGCGTGCGCTTGCCGCGGAACATCGCCGCCAGAGAGGAATCGCGGATCTCGTAGTACTTCTTCATGCGCTCGATCGAGAGCACCGCTTCATCGCCGATCGAGACCTTCTCGCCGCCCTGCCCCTCGTAGACCGCCCTGCCGATCTCCTCCCAGCGCACGCAGCGCACCCGGTGACCGGGCTCGTCGTGCACGTCGAGCATCGGGATCGCCTGGGCGTCGCAGCGGCCCGACTGGAAATGGTCGCAGCGCGGCCCGAAGTTGCAGCCAGGCGGGCGCTCGTGCGGCAGAGGCAACTGGCCGCGGATCGCCGTCAGGGGGCGCGCGTCCTTGTCGGCCGTCGGCAGGGGAATGGCGCCGAAAAGTCCCTGCGTATAGGGGTGGCGCATCTCGTCGAAGACCTCCCCGACCGACCCCTCTTCCACCACCTCGCCGGAGTACATCACGTTGATGCGGTCGCAGGTATCGAGGATCAGGCCGAGGTTGTGGGAGATGTAGATCATCGAGGTGTCGAACTTGCGCGCCAGCTCGGCGATCAGCTCGACGATGCCGGCCTCGACCGTCACGTCGAGCGCGGTGGTCGGCTCGTCCAGCAGCAGCAGGGAGGGCTTGGAGAGCAGCGCCATCGCGATGACCACGCGCTGCTGCTGGCCGCCGGAGATCTGGTGCGGGTAGGAGTTCATCACCCGCTCGGGGTCCGGCAGCTTCACGTCGGCCAGCATCTGCAGAGCGCGATCCCAGGCCTCCTTCTCGCTGACCTGCTCGTGATAGAGCGGCACCTCCATGAGCTGCGCCCCGCAGCGCATCGCCGGGTTCAGCGAGGCCATCGGCTCCTGATAGACCATGGCGATCTCGTTGCCGCGCAGCTGGCGGAGCTGCTCGGGCGTCAGTGTCGCCAGATCGACCCCCTTGAAGATCACCTGGCCGCCGGAGATGCGCCCGTTGTGCCCCATGTACTGCATGATCGCCATGGCGACAGTCGACTTGCCGCAGCCCGACTCGCCGACCAGACCCACGGTCTCGCCGCGATTGAGGACGAGGTTGAAATCGACCACCGCCGGGATGTCGGCCGCGCGGGTGATGTAGGAGATCGAAAGGTTCCGGCACTCCAGCACCGGTCCGTCCCATCCCTCCTGAAAACGCGCCATCCCTGTCCCTTTCCACTTCTGCCGGCCGCCCCCTACAGGCGGAGGCGGCCGTTCGCTCGTCAGTCGCGTAGCGAGATTTCGCGCAGGCCGTCGGCCAGCAGATTGAACCCCAGCACCAGGGAGGAGATCGCCAGGCAGGGGAAGAGCGCCACGTGCGGGTCGCTTTGCAGCACCGCGCGCCCGGTGGCGATCATCAGCCCCCAGTCCGGATCCGGCGGCGGCAGGCCGAGACCGAGGAACCCCAGGGTGCCGATGGTGATGGTCACGTAGCCGAGCCGCAGCATGGCATCGACGATCAGCGGGCCGCGCGCGTTGGGCAGGACCTCTACCAGGAGGATGTACCAGAGGCGTTCGCCACGCGTTTCCGCGGCGTAGACATACTCCCGGGTCCGCAGGTCGAGCGTCAGCCCGCGTACTATTCGGAACACGCCCGGCGCCGAGGCGAAGACCACGGCGGCGACGATGTTGAACCCCGACGCGCCGAGGGTCGCGATGATGAGCACGTAGAGGACCATCACCGGGAAGGAGAGAATGACGTTGCTGACGAAGGAGAGAATGTCGTCGGTCCGTCCGCGCAGGAAGCCGCCGGCCAAGCCCATGGGAATGCCGACCAGGTAGGCGCAGAACGTCGCCAGCGGCGCGAAGATCAGGACCTGCTGGGCGCCGAAGAGGATGCGCGAAAGGATGTCGCGCCCTCCCAGGTCGGTGCCCAGCCAGACCGTGCCGCAGTCATAGAGCCCGGCCTGCTCGCCCTCGGTGATCGGGGAGCAGAACTCGTTGGCGCGGCGCGCGCCGATGTAGGTGTCGCCCTCGACGATCACCTGCTCGCCGGGATCCATGGTCAGCGAGAGGATGTCGTCGTTCGGGTGGAAGGGCGACAGCAGCGGCGCGAAGATCGCGCAGAAGAGCCAGAACAGCACCAGGGCGGCGCCGATCATGCCGACCTTGGATTCACGCAGCAGGCCGAACTGGCGTCCGGTGCGCCGGAAGAAGCCGATCCGCGGCGGCAGCACGACTGTGGAGTTGCTCATGTCTGGCTCCTCGTCAGCTGAAGCGGATGCGCGGGTTGAGGTAGGTGTAGGCGACGTCCGAGAGCGTCTGGGTGGTGACCGAGACGAAGACGGCGACCATGGCGCAGGCCTCGATGACGAAGATGTCCTGATTCAGCGCAGCCTCCAGCAACAGGGCGCCGAAGCCCTTATAGGCGAAGAAGAACTCGGTGACGATCACGCCCGACAGCAGCCAGTTCACCTGCAGCATGATGATGGTGAAGGGCGCTATCAGGGCATTGCGCAACGCGTGCTTCATGATGACCCGCTTGTAAGGCAGGCCCTTCAGCACGGCGGTCCGGATGTAGTGGGTCTGCATCACCTCGGCCATCGAGGCGCGCGTCATGCGGGCGATGTAGCCGAAATCGTAGAGCACCAGCACCATCACCGGCAGGATCAGCTCCGGCACCGACTGCCAGTTGATGCCGATCCAGGGGAAGCCCTCCAGGGCCTCCAGGGGATGCCCGTAGGAGAACCCGCTGGTTCCCGGCAGCAGCCCGAGCAGCGACACGAAGATCGTCGCCAGGATCGGTGCGCTCGCCATCTCCGGGATCGAGGTCGTGAAGATCGCGGTGACCGAGACCGCTCTGTCGGTTTTCGAGCCTTCGCGCATGCCGGCCAGCACGCCCAGCCCGAGCGATATGGGGATGACCATTGCCATCGTCAGGGCCGCCAGCAGGGCGGTATTGCCGAGACGCGGCCAGAGCACGGAATTGACGTCGGTCTTGAAGCGGGTGGACTGCCCCAGGTCGCCGGTGAAGAAGTTGCCCAGCCAGATGACGTAGCGTTCGGCCAGAGGCTCGTTGTAGCCGTTCGCCTCCATCCAGAGGTCGCGCTGTTCCTGCGAGCTGTAGGCTCCCAGGACCTTGGTGGCGACCTGTCCCGGTTGGGCTTCGAGCACGACGAAGACCAGCATCGAGACCGCCAGCATGACCAGCAGCATCGACCCGAACCGTCGTACGATGAAAAGCAGCATCCGCTAGATCCCCCCGGACCGCCAACGCGGCATCGCGTGCCGCCGGACCAGCCTGCCGTGGAAAGGCTCGGTACCGACCGAAAAGCGACGGCCGCGGCGGGAATCCCCCACCGCGGCCGCTCAACTACTGGATTAGGTATCCAGCCACAGGTTGTTCCACAGATGGTAGGCCGTGGGGTGGGCGCCGAAGTTCTTCACCTTCTTGTTGGCCGCCGTGGCGACCGAACGCCAGAGCGGCTGGATGAAGACCACCTCGTTCTGCAGGTGCTTCTCCACGCCTTCCATCTTCTTGCGGCGCTCGTTCACGTCGAGCGTCGCGGAAGCGGCATCCAGCATGGCGTCGAACTCGGGGTTCGAGTAGCCGGACTCGTTCCACGGAACGCCGGTCCGGTAGGCCAGGTTCAGCACCATCACGCCGAGCGGGCGGTGGGTCCAGGTGGTGCAGCCGAAGGGCGTCTTGGTCCAGATGTCCCAGTACTGCGCACCCGGCATCACGTTCAGCTCGAGGTTGATGCCAGCAGGCTGGCACTGCGCCTTGAACGCCTCCATGGCAGAGACTTCCCAGGCCGCCGAGTTGTTGACGTCGAGCGGGATGGAGATGCCGTCGGGATAGCCGGCCTCGGCCAGCAGGGCCTTCGCCTTGGCGTAGTCCTGCTTCATCGCCGGAAGCTGGAAGTACTCCGGATGGATCGGCGCGACGTGGTGGTCCTCACCCGGCGCACCGCGGCCGAAGTAGGCGATCTCCAGGATCTTCTGGTGATCGACGCAGGCCTGGATCGCCTGGCGGAGCTTGTGGTTGTCGAAGGGCGCCACCGCCGTCTTCATGCGCGCGACGGCGGTCTGCGCCGTCACCACGTCGTAGACGATGACGTCGTTGATGCCTTCGACACGGCTCAGCTGGGTGATCGGCACCTCGAAGACCTGGTCGACCTGACCGGACTCGAGAGCGTTGATCGCCGCGCTGGGATCGTCGCCGTGGTCGATGTAGAGGATCTCGTCGAGGTAGACGTCGCCGTTCCAGTAAGGCGTGTCGCGGCGCAGCAGCTGGCACCGCTCGCCGACGGCATAGTCGCCCAGCGTGTAGGGGCCGGTCCCGACCGGGTTCTTCGAGATGTTCGCGCCCTCGTCGTCGAAGCGCTTGTTGACGATCGCGGTCGGGTAGTTGAAGAGATTCTCCGGAATCGAGAGCACCGCGCGGCTGAGGTTCAGGCGCACCGTGTGGTCGTCGATCTTCTCGATCGCGCCGGCGGCCATCTTCTTGCCCATCTTCGCCGTGCCGTCGTCCTTCTTCTCGCCGGTGTCGTACTCCTCGGTCATCGCCGAGAAGAGACCCTGGTTCGACGAGCCGATGGCGGGATCGAGCCAACGGGTGAAGTTGTGCACCACGTCGTCGGCACCGAAGTCGTCACCGTTCGACCACTTGACCCCCTGCTTCAGGTTGAAGGTCCAGGTCTTGAGGTCGTCCGACGCCTCCCAGCTGTCCGCCAGGTAGGGCCGCGTCACGTTGTCGTTACCCGTCTCGACCAGATACTCGACGATGTGCCGGGTCTGGTTGGACATCTGCACCCAGTCGTAGGTCGCCGGGTCGTCCATGCGCTGCGAGCGCTGCGACGCGCGGAGCGTGCCGCCCTTCTTCGGCATCTCGTCGGCCATGGCCGGACGGGTCATGCCTTCGCCGGTGATCTTGCCGGCCATCGCGTAGGCCGCGCCCGCCGATACGCCGAGCAGCGTGGTGGTGCGAAGGAACTCACGCCGATCGATCTCGCCCTTCTTCAGCTGCTCGCATAGCTCCGGCACCCAGGGATGCACCCTCTTGCCGGCCGCGTCTTTCAGAACCTTCTTCATTTGCCTTCGTCTCCCTAGTTTCAGCCAGTTACGGCCTTGTATCGGATGGAGCGCCTGCTCTTCCGAAACCCTTGGCAGCCGGATGGCCGCCGCTCTTTGCTGCCAGGATTGTGTGCGTTGTGCGCAGTGAGGAACCGCCGGACAATCGCCAGCGTTCAAGCCCAAAATGGATGCCCAGGACAACCTGCATCCGACCTCCCCAACGCAGAAGGCGACCGCCGGAGTCTGTGAGCTGCTCCGTTGCGGCGTCCTTCCAGAACACCTCTCGAACCCTATCAGACATTAAGGAGCGCTGAAAATGCCAAGTTGCTCCGGGCCGACGGTCCTTGGCGTCGGAACGACCAAACCCCGGTCATCACAGGTCGCGCAGGCGGCTGCGAACCTTCACTTCGCTCTCGAGCGTGCGATGCACCGGACAGCGGTCGGCGATCTCCAGCAGGCGCTGGCGCTGCTCGGCGCTGAGGTCGCCCTGCAGCGAGATCTCCCGCTCGATCTCGTCCAGCTTGCCCTCCCGGGTCTCGCAGTCGGCGCAGTCCTTGGCATGGACCTTGCGATGGCTGAGCGTCACCGCCACCCGCTCGAGCGGCAGCTTCTTGTGCTCGGCATAGAGGCGAAGGGTCATCGAGGTGCAGGCGCCCAGGCCGGCAAGGAGGAAGTCGTAGGGCGACGGCCCGCGGTCGCTGCCGCCAGAGCCGACCGGCTCGTCGGCGATCAGGCGATGCCGCCCGATCCTGACCGCCTGCACGAAGCGTCCCTCGCCGGTCTCCGCCACCTCCACCTGACCCTCGGCCGGCGCCTCGGCGGCCACATCGGTCACCGCCTCGGCCGCCGGCAGGTGGCGCCCGGCCCAGGCGGCGATCATGGTGGCGGCATAGTCTGCGTCCGCGCGGCGGCTCAGCAGGTGGTCGGCCGGCTCCAGGGAGATGAAGGACTTGGGGTGGCGCGCGGCGACGAAGATCCGCCCGGCATGCTCGATCCCGACCACCTCGTCGCGCGGCGCATGCAGCACCAGGAGCGCACGGCGCAGGTTGCCCAGCCTTTCCAGCAGGCGCTGCGCGGCGACGTCGCGGACGAACTCACGCCCGATGCGGATCTTGCGGCCGCCGAGCGCCACCTCCGCCGAGCCGTCGGTCTCGATCGTGTCGAGCGAGCTTCCCAGATGCGCCAGCACATGGCCCGGATCCGCCGGTGCGCCGATCGTGGCGACGGCCACCGCGCTGGAGATCTCGCCCGCCGCCGCCAGCACCGCCGCGCCGCCCAGGCTGTGGCCGATCAGCAGCGCCGGCGCCATGCCCTGGCCGGCCATCGCGCCGGCGGCGGCCAGCAGGTCCTGCACATTGGACGCAAAGGTGGTTTCGCTGAAGTCGCCGCCGCTCTCGCCCAGGCCGGTGAAATCGAACCGCAGCGTGGCGATTCCAGCGCCGGCCAGCGCCTGGGAGATCCGCGTCGCCGCCGGCGACTGCTTGGAGCAGGTGAAGCAATGCGCAAAGAGCGCATAGGCGCGCGACCGTCCCTGCGGCCGCTCCAGGCGCCCGGCCAGTTCGAGGCCCTGGCTGTTGGTGAAGGCGAAGCGCTCCGTCGTCGCTGGCATGGCTTCAAGGCTCCCTTGCGATTGCGGCGCCCTGCTCCTAGCTTCCCAGCGCCATGACAGAGACATCTTGCCCCGCCGATGGGGCGGCTGAAAGCGACGTGGAGATCCTGGGTCGGGAGACCGTGTTTCGCGGCTTCTTCGCGATCGAGCGCCTGCGCCTGCGCCATCGTGTGCCGGGGGGCGAATGGAGCGTCCCCTACGACCGCGAGGTCTTCGAGCGCGGCCATGCCGTGGCGATCCTGCCCTACGATCCTGACCTGGACCGCGTCGTGCTGATCGAGCAGCTACGGGTTCCGGCCCTGCTGGCCGGCGCCGCCGCATGGCAGATCGAGGTGCCTGCCGGGATCATCGAGGCGGACGAGCAGCCTGAGGCGGTCGCCGCGCGCGAACTGGCCGAGGAGACGGGCCTCAGCGCCCTGGAACTGCGGCCGCTCTTCCGCTTCCTGCCTTCGGCCGGCGGCAGCAGCGAGACCATCGTGCTCTACCTCGCCCGGGTCGACAGCCGCGACGCCGGCGGCCGCCACGGGCTCGCCGAGGAGCAGGAGGACATCCGGGTCCTTGCCATGTCGGCACAGGAGGCTTTCCACCTTGCCGCCAGCGGCCGGATCGAGAACGCAGCAGCGCTGCTGGCCCTGCAGTGGCTGCAGTTGCATCATGACGATCTGGCAGGGCCGCCCGCATTGCCCGCGGCCGCCAGGCCCCGCTAACCTCCCCGCCCCCGCGGCGCCTTCCAAGGAAGGGCTTCATGGATATTCGTGACGGTTTCATCGGCACCATCGGCAACACCCCGCTCATCAAGCTGGCGGGTCCCTCGGCCGCGACCGGCTGTACGATCCTCGGCAAGGCGGAGTTCCTCAATCCCGGCGGCTCGGTCAAGGACCGCGCCGCCCTCGCCATCGTGCAGGACGCCGAGGCCAAGGGGCTGCTGCGCCCCGGCGGCACCATCGTCGAGGGCACGGCGGGCAATACCGGCATCGGCCTCGCCCTGGTCGGCCGCGCCCGCGGCTATCGCACCGTGATCGTCATCCCCCAGACCCAGAGCCAGGAGAAGAAGGAGATGCTCCGGCTCTGCGGCGCCGAGCTTGTCGAGGTGCCGGCGAAACCCTACCGGGATCCCGGCAACTACGTTCACGTCTCGCGCCGCCTCGCCGAGGAGCTGGCGGCGAAGGAGCCGCAGGGGGCGATCTGGGCGAACCAGTTCGACAATGTCGCCAACCGCGACGGCCACTACCGCACCACCGGGCCGGAGATCTGGGCGCAGACCGAGGGCAGGCTCGATGCCTTCGTCTCCGCGGTCGGCTCCGGCGGCACGCTGGCCGGCGTCGGAATGGCCCTCAAGGAACGCAATAAGGCCGTGAAGATCGTCCTCGCCGACCCGCCGGGCGCGGCGCTGTTCAGCTACTACAAGACCGGCGAACTGAAGGCCGAGGGCAGCTCGATCACCGAGGGCATCGGCCAGGGCCGCATCACCGCGAACCTGGTGGATGCGCCGGTCGACGAGGCCTTCCAGGTGCCCGACAGCGTCTCCATTCCGCTCTGCCTGCAGCTCTTCGCCGAAGAGGGCTTCTGTCTCGGCCCCTCCTCCGGCGTGAACGTGGCGGGCGCCATGCGCATGGCCGAGGCCCTGGGACCCGGGCACACCATCGTCACCATCCTCTGCGATTCCGGAATGCGCTATCAGTCGAAACTCTATAGTCCGGGCTTTCTCGCCGAGAAGGGACTGCCGGTCCCCGACTGGTTGGCCCGGGCAACAGGAGGAGGAACGGACCAATGAGCGAACTGCTGTTTCGCGACGACGCCTACCTCAGGTCCTGCGAGGCCACGGTGACGGCGTCCGGCCCCGCCGGAGTGGAACTCGACCGCACGGTCTTCTATCCGGAAGGCGGCGGCCAGCCGGGCGACCGCGGCAGCCTGACCCTGGCCGATGGCACCCGCCTGCCGGTGGCCGATGCCCGCAAGGCCGCCACGGCACAGGGCGTGCTGCATGTCCTGGAGGACGGTGCCTCCGCGCCCGCCGTCGGCAGCAAGGTCGTGGCCGAGATCGACTGGGAGCGCCGGCACCGCCTGATGCGCATGCATTCCTGCCTGCACCTCGTCTGCGCCCTGGTGAAGGGCGATGTCACCGGCGGCCAGGTCAGCGACGGCAAAGGCCGGCTGGATTTCAACCTGCCGGATGGGCCGCCCGACAAGGAGTGGCTGAACGGCGAGCTGAACCGCCTGGTGCAGGAGGACCATCCCGTGACGGCCCGCTGGATCGACGACGCCGAACTGGCGGCCAATCCGGGGCTGGTGCGCACCATGTCGGTCAAGCCGCCGACCGGCGCCGGCAAGGTCCGTCTGCTGGAGATCGCCGAGGTCGACCTGCAGCCCTGCGGCGGCACGCACGTCCGCGCCACCGGCGAGATCGGGCCGGTGCAGATCGGCAAGATAGAGAACAAGGGGCGGATGAATCGCCGCATCAACATAACCTTCGCCGGCTGAGGCCGGCTCCCGGAGAGGACTCCCATGACCCAGGCCGACGACACCCGTCCCCCCCCTCGTCTCCACGCGCTGGCTGGCCGAGCACCTGGGTGCGCCGGACGTGAAGGTGGTCGATGCCAGCTTTTTCCTGGAGCACGAGAAACGCGACGCCGAGGCTGAGTATCTCGCCGAACACATTCCCGGCGCGGTCTTCTTCGATATCGAGAAGATTGCCGACAGCAACCACCCGATGCCGCACATGCTGCCGTCGCCGGAGAAGTTCTCCAGCAAGGTGCGCAAGCTGGGGCTCGGCGATGGCGTGCGCATCGTCGCGTACGACTCCCGCGGCGTCTTCTCCGCGCCCCGCGTCTGGTGGACCTTTCGCGTCTTCGGCCATCAGGACATCGTGGTCCTGGACGGCGGCCTGCCGAAGTGGAGGGCGGAAGGGCGGCCCCTCGAAAGCGGCCCCGTGACGCCCGGCGAGCGCCACTTCACGGCGCGCTTCAACTCGTTCCTGGTGCGCGACGCCGATCAGATCCGGCGCAACATCGACGCCCGGCGCGAGCAGGTGCTCGATGCGCGCGGACGCGACCGCTTCGAGGGCTCGGTGCCGGATATCTGGCCCGGCCGGCGCACCGGCCACATCCCGGGGAGCCGCAACCTGCCCTACCCGGAACTCTTCGCCAAGGACGGTACGATGAAGCCGACCGCCGAACTGAGGGCCGCCTTCGCCGCCGCCGGCATCGACCTGCAGGAGCCGGTGGTGACCAGCTGCGGCTCCGGCATCACCGCTGCGGTCCTGGCGCTCGGACTGGAGCTCGCCGGCGCCAAGGACGTGGCGATCTACGACGGCTCCTGGGCGGAATGGGGCCTGCCCGGCGACAAGCCGGTGAAGACCGGCCCGCCGAGCGCTGCGTGAGCGTTGCGATGAGCGAGGCGACAGGCGACAGCATCAAGGAACGCCGGGCCGTCGTCGGCGACACTGCTGCCCTGACGGCCCTGTGGCAGGCCTGCGGCCTGACGGTCTGGTACAACGACCCGGCCGCCGACATCGCGCGCTTTCTCGCCGCCGAGGGGAACGCCGCCATCATCCTGCTGGAGGAGACGGACCGGCTGCTGGGCTCGGTCTGCGCCTGTCACGACGGCCATCGCGGCTGGGTCTACTACCTGGCGGTCCACCCGCAGGCCCAGGGCCGCGGGCTGGGTGCGCGCCTGATGCGGGCGGCCGAGGCCTTCGTCAAGGCCTCCGGCATTCCCAAGATCCAGCTGATGATCCGGCCGACCAACGGCAAGGTCGCCGCCTTCTATCGCGCGATCGGCTACGAGGAAGAGCCACGGCGCATCTTCAAGCGATGGCTCGAGCCGCTCGGCCCGCCGCCCGATCCGATGGACGGCAAGCTGGAGACGGTGATCACCTACCTGGAGATGCGCGAGCGTCCGGCCCTGAAGCCGGTCGTGCCGGCGACGAAAGCGCCGCTCGCGCTGCTCCACGTCAAGCATCCGAGCGTCGCCTTCTACCGCTTTCTCTACAACGGCGTCGGCCGAGACTGGATCTGGTGGGTCCGCCGCAGCCTCTCCGATGCCGCCCTGGCGGCGGAGATCCAGGATCCGCAGGTGGAGATCTACGTGCTCTACTGCGACGGCCAGCCGGCCGGCTATGCCGAACTGGACCGGCGGGTCGCTGGAGAGGTCGAGCTGGCCTACTTCGGCATCATGCCGGACTTCATCGGCAAGCGCTTCGGCCCCTATCTCCTCACCCAGGCCCTGGAGCTGGCGTGGCAGAGCGATCCGTCGCGCGTGCTGGTGAACACCTGCACCCTCGACCATCCCAAGGCCCTGCCGCTCTACCAGAGATTCGGCTTCGTGCCCTACCGCCAGGAGACGGTCATCATCGACGATCCGCGCGCGAACGGCACCCTCGGGAGCTAGGGCGGCACTCGCCCTAGTGGCTGAGGATCTGGCTCAGGAAGAGCTTGGTGCGCTCGCTCTGCGGATTGTTGAAGAACTCTTCCGGCTCGTTCTCCTCGATGATCTCGCCGTGATCCATGAAGATGACGCGGTTCGCCACCTTGCGGGCGAAGCCCATCTCGTGGGTCACGCAGAGCATCGTCATGCCGCTCTCGGCCAGGCCGACCATCACGTCCAGCACCTCGGAGATCATCTCCGGGTCGAGCGCCGAGGTCGGCTCGTCGAACAGCATGATCTTCGGGTTCATGCAGAGCGAACGGGCGATGGCGACGCGCTGCTGCTGGCCGCCCGAGAGCTGGCCGGGGAACTTGTTCGCCTGCTCCGGGATCTTCACCCGTTCCAGGTAGTGCATCGCCTCCTCCTCGGCCTTCCGCTTCGGCATCTTGCGCACCCAGATCGGCGCCAGGGTGCAGTTCTCCAGCACCGTCAGGTGCGGGAAGAGGTTGAAGTGCTGGAACACCATGCCGACCTCGCGGCGGATCTCGTCGATCTTCTTGAGGTCGTTCGAGAGCTCGATCCCCTCCACCACGATGGAGCCCTTCTGGTGCTCCTCGAGGCGGTTGATGCAGCGAATCATCGTCGACTTGCCGCTGCCGGAGGGGCCGCAGATGACGATGCGCTCGCCGCGGTTGACCGTCAGGTTGATGTCCTTCAGCACGTGGAACTCGCCGTACCACTTGTGCATGTGGGTGATCTCGATCGCGACCTCGTCGGAGATCTGCATCGCATTCGCATTTTCGGCCATGCCCAGGCTCTCCCCTAGCGTCGCTTGTGTCCGGTATGCAGCTTCTTCTCGAGGTAGATCGAGTAGCGCGACATACTGAAACAACAGATGAAGTAGATCAGGGCGCAGAAGGCGTAGATTTCGTGCGCCAGCCCCTTCCACTTCGCGTCGGTCACCGCCGCCTGGGCAGCACCCAGGAAGTCGTAGATGCCGATGACCATCAGCAGAGTGGTGTCCTTGAAGAGGCCGATGAAGGTGTTGACGATCGGCGGGATGGTGATCTTCAGCGCCTGCGGCAGGATGATCAGCCGCATCGACTTCCAGTAGCTCAGGCCGAGAGCCTGCGCCGCCTCATACTGGCCCTTGGGGATCGCCTGCAGCCCGCCGCGGATCACCTCTGCCATGTAGGCGGACGCGAAGAGCGCGACGACGATAAGGGCCCGCAGCAGATAGTCGAACTCGATCCCCGGCGGCAGGAACAGCTGCAGCATCGAGGAGGCCATGAAGAGCAGCGTGATCAGCGGCACACCGCGGATGCACTCGATGAAGATGATGCAGAGCACGCGCACGATCGGCATGCGCGATCGCCGGCCGAGCGCCAGGACGATGCCGATCGGCAAGGAGGCCGCGATGCCTGTGACACCGGTCACCATCGTCACCAGGAAGCCGCCCCAGAGGTTGGTCGACACCACCGGCAGCACTGGTTCGGCACCGGTCAGCAGGAAGAAGGCGATGATGGGATAGGCCCAGGTGAACCAGAGCATGTGCTTCTGGTAGGGCACTTTGAACAGCAGCGGCGCCAACGCGATCATCAGCAGGAGACCGGTGAGGATCGGCCGCCACTGCTCGCTCTCGGGATAGAAGGCGAAGATGAAGAAGTTGATGCGGGCCTTGATGACTGTCCAGCAGGCTCCGCCATGATCTCCCGCCCAGGCGACCAGAGGCTCGATCTCACCGGTCAGCGCTTCCGCCGCGGCGTAGTCCTTGTCCGCGATCGACTTCTGCAGCGCCGCGTGGAGACCCTGGCTGTCCGTCCTGTCGGCGATTGCGACCAGCTCGGCGGGCGCCAGGTCGCCGGCCTCCACCAGGCGGGTGTTGAAGGTCCCGAAGGAGGACTCGGCCCGGCCCAGGTACTTGCTGGAATCCTCCTGCCGCTGCAACCAGGCGGTGGCCTCCTGCTCGCTCAGGCCGGAGGGCGCCGCGGCGGTCTGCAGGAGCTGCCAGTTCACCAGCTGGATATTGGCGTCGTACTCCTCCATCGAGCCCGCCAGGCGGCAAACGGTCTGGTCGTCGCCCGAGGCGACGGCGTCCAGCGCCGCCCAGCTCAGGATCGCGCTGATCAGCACATAGGCGACGTAGATCGCCCCCAGGGTGAGGATCGCGTTGAGCCACGAGGAGAAGAGGTTCTCCCGCACCCAGCCGATCACGCCGGTGGTGCCCGGAGGCGGCGGCATGTCCGGATGGGTGCCCGGCGGGTAGTGGCTCTCGATTTCGCGCAGTTGGGTCTCGCTCATGGCCTTAGCGCTCCACCAACGCGACGCTGCGGTTGTACCAGTTCATCAGCATCGAGATGAGAAGGCTGATGGCGAGATAGACCGCCATGGTGATGGCGAGCACCTCCACCGCGTGGCCGGTTTGGTTCAGCGTCGTCCCGGCGAAGACGCTGACCAGCTCGGGGTAGGCGATGGCCACGCCGAGCGACGAGTTCTTCGTCAGGTTGAGGTACTGGCTGGTCAGCGGCGGGATGATCACGCGCATGGCCTGCGGGATGATGATCAGGCGCAGCGTGCGCCCCGGCCGCAGGCCCAATGCGTAGGAGGCCTCCGACTGTCCGTGGCTCACCGACTGGATGCCCGAGCGCACGTTCTCTGCGATGAAGGCACCGGTGTAGAAGGTCAGCGCCAGCCAGAGCGCAACGAAGGACGGCGGGATGTTGATGCCGCCCTGGAAATTGAAGCCCTTGATCTCCGCCACCTGGAACTCCAGCGGCATGCCGGTGACCAGGAAGACAAGCAGGGGGAAGCCGACGATCAGGCCGAGGCTGGTCCAGCCGATCGGGAAGATCTGGCCGGTGTCGGCCTGCCGCTTGCGGGCCCAGCGGCGGATCACGAGGCTCGCGACGATGCCGACGAGCAACGCCAGGCTGGTCAGCCAGAAGCTGTCCCCGGTCAGTGGCGTCGGCAGCTCCACGCCGCGGTTCGAGACGAAGAGGAAATCGCCGAGCGAATGGGCGTCGCGGATCTGGGGGAGATAGAGGAAGACCGAGGCCCAGATCAGGATCTGCAGCAGCAGCGGCACGTTGCGCACGAACTCGATGTAGCAGTAGGCCAGCCGCGCGACGATCCAGTTGGGCGAGAGGCGCAGGACGCCGACGAAGAAGCCGACGATGGTCGCGGAGAGGATGCCCAGCGCCGAGACCAGCAGCGTGTTCAGCAGGCCGATATAGAAGACCCGCCAGTAGGTCGAGGACTTGATGCTGTAGTCGTCGAGCGTGAAGGAGATGTCGAAGCCCGCCTCGGACGACAGGAAGTCGATCCCGAGCGACAGGTTCTTCGCGGCCATGTTGGCCAGGGTGTTGCCGATGATGAACCAGCCGAGGCCGATGACGCCGACAATCGTCAGCAACTGGTAGAAGAGTGCCCGGTATCGCTCGTCCTGCCACCAGGACGTTGCGCCGCCACCACTATCGATATCGACCGCTGCCATCTCCCCCCCGTCGTGGATCAGGCGGCTTGCCGGACCGAATCCCCATCGCCATGGGCACCCCGTCGGTCTGGCAGGCTGGGAAAAGAGGAGCCGCAGGACCGGCGTCGAAAGCCGGCCCTGCGTCCCTCTTCACGAAAGCTCTGTCAGATCAACGGAACGGCGGGGAATAGATCAGGCCGCCGTCCTTCCACTGCGCGTTCAGGCCGCGCTCGAGCCCAATCGGCGTGTTGACGCCGACGTTGCGCTCGAAGGACTCACCGTAGTTGCCGACCTGCACGATGATCTGCAGCGCGAAGTCGTTGTTGAGGCCGAGCTTGGCCCCCATGTCGCCTTCGACGCCGAGCAGACGGCGAATTTCCGGGTTCTCGGAGCTCTTCATCTCCTCGACGTTGCCGGAGTTCACGCCATACTCCTCGGCCGAGATCATCGCGTTGAGCGACCAGCGAACGGCATCGCCCCAGGCGCTGTCGCCATGGCGGACTGCCGGGCCGAGCGGCTCCTTCGAGATGATTTCGGGCAGGATCACGTGGGCGGCCGGATCGGCCAGAGCGGTGCGCTCGGCCGCGAGGCCGGAGGCATCGGTGGTGTAGGCGTCGCACTGGCCGGCGTCGTACATGCCGCGGCCCTCGTCGGACTTCTCGAAGACGACGGTCTTCAATTCCATGCCGTTGGACCGGAAGTAGTCGGCGAGATTGAGCTCCGTGGTGGTGCCGGTCTGCACGCAGACCGTGGCGCCGGAGAGCTCCTTCGCGCTGGTCACGCCGAGGTCCTTGCGGACCATGAAACCCTGGCCATCGTAATAGTTGACGCCGACGAAATCGAGCGCCAGTTCGCTATCGCGGGACAAGGTCCAGGTGGAGTTGCGCGCGAGCATGTCGCCTTCACCCGTCTGCAGCTTGGTGAAGCGCTCCTTGGCGGTCGAGGGGATGAAGTTGACCTTCGTCGCGTCGCCGAGCACCGCGGCGGCGACCGCCCGGCACATATCGACGTCGAGGCCCGTCCACTCGCCCTTGTCGTCAGGTCCGCCAAAGCCCGCGAGACCCGTGTTGACGATGCAGTTGAGCGTGCCGCGCGCCTTAACATCGTCCAGCGTTCCGGCGGCCGCGGCTGAAATGCCGAGCACCGAAATCGCTGCCGTGGCAAGCAGAACATTCCGTAATTGCATGTGATGACCCTTCCCTGCTTTTTCGGATCCTTGTCGGTTGCGCAATCACCCGAGGACTTTTCGTCCTGGATTTGCTGCAATTGCTTGCAGGAGAGCACCGACGCATGGCCGGCTTGCCCTGCTAGCATGGCGGCAGAGTGTAACAGAACAATGACCTTGGCAACCCCCGGCGCGCGCCGCTCCCGGCCTTCCCTGACATATCAGCGCGGCCGTCGGCCTTGCGCGGCACGGCAGCCGCATAGCTCAATGCGAGCGGCCAGTTCCCCGGCCGATTGACCATTCGAGGAGCAGCATGAGCAGCAAGAAGAAGGCGGCGACGGCGACGCGGCTCGCGCATGGCGGGCGGAAGCGCGAAGGCCAGTTCGGAGCCATCAATCCCCCGATCGTCCGCGCCTCGACCATCCTGTTCGACACCTACCAGGACTTCCTGACACGCAAGACGCGCAACCGGCACCGTGGCGAGTTCACCTATGGCCGCAACGCCAACCCCTCGGCCGTCGCCCTGGAGGGCTTGGTGGCCGAGTTGGAGGGCGCCGCCGACTGCTTCAGCGTCCAGAACGGCCTGGCCGCGGTCTCCGGCGCGCTCCTCGCCATGCTCGGCAGCGGCGACCACCTGCTGATCGCCGACACCGTCTATGAGCCAAGCCGCAACGTCGCGCGCCTGGCGCTGACGCGCCTCGGCGTCGAGGTCGAGTTCTACGACCCGCTGATCGGCGCCGGCATCGAGACGCTCTTCCGTCCCAACACCCGCGCCATCTTCATGGAATCGCCCGGCTCGCTCACCTTCGAGGTGCAGGACGTGCCGGCGATCGCGGCCGCGGCGCGGCAGCACGACATCGTCACCATGATCGACAACAGCTGGGCCTCGCCGCTGGGATTCCAGCCGCTGGCCCACGGCGTCGACATCTCGATCCATGCCGCCACCAAGCACATCGTCGGTCATTCCGACGCCATGCTCGGCCTGATCGCGGTGAACGAGCGCTGCGAGACCCGGCTGCGTACCGGCATCTGGGGCCTCGGCTACGGGGCCGGGAGCGAAGAGGCCTATCTCGGCCTGCGCGGCATGCGCACCATCGAGCTGCGGCTGAAGCAGGCCAGCGCCAATGCCCTGGTCGTCGCCCGCTGGCTGCAGCAGCGGCCCGAGGTCGAGCGTGTGCTCTACCCGCCGCTGCCAGACGATCCCGGCCATGCTCTTTGGAAACGCGACTTCACCGGCGCCTGCGGCCTGTTCGGCGTGGTTCTTGCCGCGCCGCAGACCGACGACGCCCTGTCGGCGATGATCGACGGCTACGACTACTTCGGTCTCGGCGCCTCCTGGGGCGGCTACGAAAGCCTGGTGATCCCGACCTTTCCGGAGAAGCTGCGCACCGCCCGCCCTTGGCACGCGAAGGGCTCGACGCTGCGCTACCACGTCGGCCTCGAAGACCCGGAGGACCTGATCGGCGACCTGGAGGCCGGGTTCGCGCGCCTCGCCGGCGCGCAGGCCTAGGCCGGCGGCGGGCGTGGCAGCCATGGGACGGCCGACCAGAAGCAAGGGTCCGACGCTGCGCGTGCTGCTCGGCGCCGCCACCGCGCTCGGCCCCGGCAAGGCGCGCCTGCTGGAGACGATCGAGGACAGCGGCTCGATCAGCCAGGCGGCGAAGCGGCTGGGGATGTCCTATCGCCGCGCCTGGCTGCTGGTCGACGCGATGAACCGCGACTTCGCCGGCCCGCTGGTGGAAACGGCGCGCGGCGGCGAGCGCGGCGGCGGCGCGCTGGTCACGCCGCTCGGGCGCGAGGCGGTCAGGCGCTACCGCGAGATGGAAGGCAAGGCGGCAGCCACCCTGAAGCGGGAGCTTGCCGCCTTCGGCCGCCTGCTGCGGCCGCAGACCGGGAGCGACGAGAGCGACTGAAGCCCGCGACGCCGCCGGCCAGGAGCCCGTTGCGGGTGCCCGAGGGTCGTTATATCCTCGTGAATATATCGAATGCTCCTGCATAGAGGCGCCCATGCCGTCCCTCGCCGCCCGCCTGCTGACCGCCGCGCTCGCCCTCTTCCTGGCGGCCGGATCGACGGCCCGGGCGGAGGAAGAGCTCACGCTCTTCGCCGCCGCCTCGATGACCGATGCCATGACGGCCGCCGCGGCGGCCTACAGCGCGGCGGGCGGGCCCCCGGTCAAGCTCGCCTTCGCCTCCTCCTCGACCCTGGCAAAGCAGATCGAGAACGGCGCTCCCGCCGACCTCTACATCGCCGCCGACGAGACGTGGATGGACTACCTGGAGAAGCGCGCGCTGCTGGCCGCGGGAACGCGGTTCGATCTCGCCGGCAATGCCCTGGTGCTGATCGCGCCGCCCGCTTCGGCGCTGAACATCGTGCCGGCACCGGGCTTCGATCTGGCCGGCGCGCTGGGCGACGGCCGCCTCGCGCTGGGCGACCCGGCCCATGTTCCCGCCGGGCGCTACGCCCAGGCCGCGTTGGAGTCTCTCGGGGTCTGGGAGGCCGTGCTGCCGAAGACCGTCTTCGCCGGCGACGTGCGCGCCGCCCTGGCGTTCGTCGAGCGCGGCGAGGCCGCCGCGGGCGTCGTCTACGCGACTGACGCGGCGATCAGCTCCAGTGTGCGGCTGGTCGCCGTCTTCCCTGCGAAAAGCCACGCCCCCATCGTCTATCCCGTGGCGATCCTGGCCGGTCACGACCGTCCGGCAGCGCGCGCCTTCCTGGCCTTCCTCGCCAGCGAGCAGGCCGCCGCGGTGCTGGGCGGCTTCGGTTTCCTGGTTCCCGCGCCGGGCTCCTGACCGGGACGAGGAAGGGAACAGGCCGTGTCACCGGAGGAACTGGAGGCCCTGCTGCTCAGCCTGCGCGTCGCCGGCGTCGCGGTGCTCGTCAGCCTGCCGTTCGCGCTGGGCTGCGCCTGGCTCCTGGCGCGCACCAGCTTTCCCGGCAAGCTGCTGTTCGATGGCCTGGTCCACCTGCCGCTTGTGCTGCCGCCGGTCGTGGTCGGCTATCTCCTCCTGGTGCTGTTCGGCCGCCAGGGACCGATCGGCGCCTTCCTGGAGGAGACCATCGGCCTCAGCTTCGCCTTCTCCTGGCGCGGCGCCAGCCTGGCCGCGGCGATCATGGGGTTTCCCTTCATGGTGCGCGCCATCCGGCTGTCGCTGGAGGGCGTCGACAGCGGCCTGGAGGCGGCGGCCCGCACGCTGGGGGCCAGCCGCCTCGATGTCTTCTGCTCGGTGACCCTGCCGCTGATCGCCCCCGGCATCCTGGCCGGCGCCCTGCTCGCCTTCGCCGGCGCGCTCGGCGAGTTCGGCGCCACCATCACCTTCGTCGCCTCGATCCCCGGCGAGACCCAGACCGTGCCGCTGGCGATCTTTCGCGCCCTGCAGAGCCCCGGCGGCGAGGCCGCCGCGCTGCGGCTGGTGTTGATCTCCATCGCCATGGCCCTGATCGCGCTGGCCGGCTCGGAATGGCTGGCGCGCCGCTGGAAGCGCCGCCTGCAGGGGCGGGCCTGATGCTGGAGGTCGCGGTCGAGAAGCGGATCGGCGACTTCGCGCTGGCCGCCGACTTCCGCGTGCCGGCCAGCGGGGTCACCGCCTTCTTCGGCCGCTCCGGTGCCGGCAAGACCACCCTGGTGAACCTGCTGGCGGGCCTGCTGCGTCCCGACAGCGGCCGCATCGCCTTCGCCGGAACGCCGCTGGCCGACAGCGCCCGCCGCCTCTTCGTGCCGCCCGAGCGCCGGCGGATCGGCTACGTGTTCCAGGACGCCCGCCTCTTCCCTCACCTCTCGGTCGCCCGCAACCTGCGCTACGGCCTGCGCCGCGCCCCGGCCGGCGAGCGCCGCATCGGCGAGGCCCAGGTGCTGGAGCTGCTCGACATCGGCCCGCTGCTGGAGCGGAGCCCGCAGGGCCTGTCCGGCGGAGAACGGCAGCGCGTCGCCCTCGGCCGGGCGCTGCTGGCGCAGCCGCGCCTGCTGCTGCTGGACGAGCCGCTGGCCTCGCTGGACCAGAGCCGCAAGGACGAGGTGCTGCCGTTCCTGGAGCGGCTGCGCGACGAGCTGGCCCTGCCGATGATCTATGTCAGCCACGCCATGCCCGAGGTGATCCGGCTCGCCGACACCCTGGTGCTGCTCGATGGCGGGCGTGTCGCCGCGGCCGGCAGCGTCACCGAACTGCTCGGCCGCCTCGACCTGCAGCCGCTGACCGGCCGCTACGAGGCTGGCGCCGTGCTGACCGCGACGCTGAAGGGCCACGACCGGCGCCACCACCTCTCCGAACTCGATCTTGGCGGCACCACGCTCTGGGTCACGCCGCTCTCCGCCGCTCCGGGAACGCGGGTGCGATTGCGCATCCGGGCCCGCGACGTGGCGATCGCCCTCTCGCCGCCGCGCGACATCTCGATCCAGAACCAGCTGGCCGGCACCATCGTCGAACTGAGGCGCGCCGCGCCCTTCGTCGACCTGGCGATCGAGGTTGCCGGCCAGCGGCTCTGGGCGCGCATCACCACACGCTCGACGGAACAGCTCGCGCTCGCGGTCGGCAAGCCGGTCTTCGCGCTGGTGAAGGCCATCGCGGTGGAGCGCCAGGGCATGGCCCGCATCGGCGGGGAATCGGACGCCGCACCCTGAGCGAACCCTCGAACGGCTGCCCTCAGGCGCGGTGCAGCCGGAGCGAGAGATCGAGCCCCAGCGAGCCGCCGGCGACCGCCGTCACCGCACGCTCCAGGCGGGCCCTGGTCGCGGCGACGGTTTCCCCTTCAGGCAGGTCCAGATCGAGCTCGAGGAACAGCTTCCGCCCGACCTGGCGGCTGCGGAACGACCGCAGGGCGCGGCGGTCGAGCCCGGCCGCGAACAGCAGCGCGAGCGTCCGCTCCAGGGCGGCGGCGCGCGCCGGCGCATCGATCAGGTCGCGGACGGCATCGACCGCGATGTGGATGCCATGCACCAGCGACAAGCCGGCGATCAGCAGGCCGGCCAAGGCGTCGCCGGCGGCAGCCAAATGGCTGTCCGGCAGCAGCGCGGCAAGCGTCAGGAGCAGCTGCGCGCTCACGCCCAGCCCGCGGGCCGCCGTCCGGCCCCGCTCGTCCGCCCAGCTCCACAGCAGCCACAGCAGGTTGGCGGTCGCCACGAAGGCCAGCAGCGGCGGCGGCTGCCGCCCCAGTTCCACCGCGAGCGCCGGACCATCGACGAACAGCCAGAGGCCGCTGGCGACCAGCGCCAGAGCCAGCAGGAGCGCGCAGCAGCGGCCCAGCTTCTCGTAGCCGAACTGGTAGTGGGACCGCGCCCGGTCGCTGGCATGGCGTAGCGCCATGGCGGCGATGGCGTGACCCACCGCGATGCCGGCGTGGCGCACGAACTGCGCCAGCAGGCAGAAGGAGCCGGTCAGCAGCGCGACCGCCAGCAGCGCCGCCAGGGCGAAGAGGTCGCCGGCGATGCGATGGTCGCGGGGGCGCGCGACCAGGCTGTGGTCGAGCAGGCCGGGCGCCGTCACGAGGCGGCCCCGCCAGGGCGGAGAACGATGCTGACATCGGCGGAATCGCGGAACTCCCGCGACAGCTCCGCGACCAGCGCCTCGGCGCGCCGCCGCAGGGCGGCGAGATCCGCGTGCTCGCCCGGCTCCAGGGCGACCTCGATCTGCGCGAAGCGGCCGGAGCGGCGCGTCCGTACCGACATGCCGCTGCGGTCCTCGCCGCTCCCGCCTCCCAGCGCGCGATCGACCCGGGCCAGCAGGTCGTCGGGCGCCCGGCAGTCCAGCAGGCCGAGCACGCAGCGGCGTCCCAGGCTCAGGCCGGTGCCGATCATCACGCAGGCACCGATCGTGGCCCCGGTGGCGTCGATCAGCGCCCCGACGGCCGGATCCCTGGCCAGGGCGGAAAGCGTGATCGCCGCCTGGGCGGCGAGGGTCGCGTAGAACTTGGCGCGGCGCGCGTTGAGCTGGCCGAGGAAGATTGCCGAGCTGTCGGGCCGATAGGCGCGAACCATGGCCATGAAGGCCAGGCCGTTGCCCAGGGTGCTGACCGCGGCGGCGACGGCGGCAATGGCGAGATCGGAGGGCCGGTAGGCCATGCCGCCTTCCAGCAGCAGCTGGAACACCTTGTTGGCAACCCAGAAGCCACCGACGACGAGCGCGGTGCAGCCCATGAGGTTGCAGAGCAGCTCCACCTTGCCGATGCCGTAGCTGAGCGCCGTGAAGCGCCGCCGGTGGACCGCGCGCAGCGTGCGGACGGAGATGAAGACGACGATCAGCAGGCCGCCGGCATGCATGACCTCTGTCAGCAGCGTGAGCGAGGAGGAGACCAGCGCGGTGACGGCCAGCAGGGCAAAGATCCCGACGTCGGCGATGGCGGCGCCGATGGAGGCCCGTTCGAGCGCCCGCTGCGGCGCCGTCAAGGCCGGACGCAGAGAGGCCGAGCGCCGCGCCATCGCATCAGGCTCCGCGGCGGTGCCGGCTCACAGCCTGAGCCGTGCGCGCAGCACGTCGAGCAGTCCGACATCGGGGAAGTCGACATAGGCCGATTGCCCGACCGGGCAGCTGTCGAATTCCTCCGACTCGTTGAAGAGCTCGAGCAAGACCTGCGCCGTGCCCTCGGTGCGGCCCTTGGCGAGGGCGACGAGATCGACCCGTCCCAGGGTCGCAGCCGACCCCCGGACCAGAATGACGCGCGCTTCGTGCGGGTGGCGCTCTCCCTCGAGAACCACGGTCGCCGGCTGGCCGATCTTGATCAGGGCGGCCTCGACGTCGGAGACCGGCACGTCGACCAGCAGCGACTGGCAATCGAGCCACTCGACGACCGGTTCGCCCTCGACCACGGCCATGCCCGACGATACCTGCTCACTCCAGATCAGGCTGCCGGGCGGCGTCACGATGGTGCCGGTGCTGAGCCTTTCCAGGTCGCTCTCGGCACTGGCCAGCCGCTCGCGGCGGTAGGCGACGTCCGCCTCGGCGTTGCGCAGTTCCAGCCGGGCCTCCTTCTTCTCCAGCTTCAGCTCCATGCGCGAGTCCTGCGCCCAGGCCGGATCGTCGCCGCCGTCCATCGAGAAGACGCCATTATTGGCGGCCTCCCGGCTGACTTCGGCATAGGCGAGATCGGCCTGCAGGCCTGCCAGCTCGACCGCCGCCTGGTGCACCCGCAGGAGGGCCTCGTCGGCCTCGCTCTGCGCGCCGACGCCGCGCGAGACAAGTTCTGCCTTGCGCGCGGCGATCTGCTGCATCAGGGCGAGCAGGCTTTCGCCGATCGCGATGCGATTCTTCAGGTTGTCGATCTTCGCGTCGAGCTGATCGCGGAAGGTCTCGGCATAGCGCGCCTTCAGGTCGCGCCGGTCCTCTTCCAACTCCTTGATGTCCAAGAGGTGCCGCTCGAGCTCGGCGACCCGGGCGATGGCCCGCTCCAGTTCGAAGCGCGCCTCGTCGACGGCTTCCCGGCTGGCGTGCTCGTTGCGCACGTAGGCGATGACGCCGTCCTCGCCACTGCGGCCGCTGCCGGTGAGGTATTCCGGCAGATACTGCACCGTGCCGTCGATCGGGCTGGCGGCGAGCCTGGACCAGGTCGTGATTGCCGCGTCGCGCACGACGACCGAGCGGATGTAGGGACCGAGCATCCAGGCCGCATAGCCCAGGAACAGGACGACCCCCAGCACATAGGGCCAACGACGGCCGCGCTGGCGCGGCGTCAAGGCATCACCCGCCATGAGCTGTCGTGAAGGAAATCACCCCACCTCCCCCTTCTTGGGCATCGGCTCCCGGGGCGGCCGCGCTCCTTGGCAGGAATACTGCCGACTCTCTGAAGGGAACTTCAACGCTCTCTTCCCACCCGGACGAGCAGGAGCGGAGGCAGGGTGCCGTGTCCGCGCATCTCTCGCGGACACGGCAGAACGTTGGCGCGCCCGGCAGGACTCGAACCTGCGACCCCAAGCTTAGAAGGCTCGTGCTCTCATCCAACTGAGCTACGGGCGCGTCGCCCCCCGCGGGAAGCGGGCGGAGTATAGGCAGTTCGGATGGCCTGTCATCCCCGCTGCAGACGGCGGCAGATGCCGGCGCCGCGGAACTTTCCGCCACCCTATCGGTTTCCTCCCCGTCATCCGCCAAGTACCGAAGCGCAGCCCGCACATCGGCTTGGCCAACCACAGGAGGCTCGTATGCCGATCATTCTCTGGCTGCTTGGCGTGCCGCTCGGTGTGGTCTTGCTGCTCATGCTGGGTGGCGTCCTCTAGACCACCGCGAACCAGTTTCGAGCGGGCGGTCCGTCCCTCGGACCAACCGCCGCCGACCGTCCTTCACCGACCTAGAGAGCCGACGCCCCTCGGTTCAATGGGTCCAGGGGAAGGGCCGCTGAAAGGCAAAGTTGTCGGCATAGGCCTTGGGGCGGACCGCCCGCTCGTGCTGGATCTCGATCGAATACATCAGGCCGTTGCGCTCGCAGTAGGCGACGGCCTCTTCCTTCGTGTCGAAGCGCAACCGAAGCTGCTGCCGGGTGTCGCGACCCGAGGTCCAGCCCATCAGCGGCTCGGCGTGGCGCGCCATCTCCTGCTCGAACTCCACCACCCAGCGCTTGGTCTGCGCCCGTCCGGACTGCATGGCGGTCTTGGGCGGCTGGAAGATGCGTACGGTCATCGCTGCCTTGGCTCCAGGATTGCGGCGGCCCAGGGCCGTCGTAGGGGCTCGCAATTGGTCGGGGCGAGAGGATTCGAACCTCCGACATCCTGCTCCCAAAGCAGGCACTCTACCAGGCTGAGCTACGCCCCGTTGGTGAGGAGAGGCTTGTAGCTGCGGGCTTTGCCGCTGTCCAGCGCGCATCGGCGGCCGGCGCCGCCGGGCCGCCCGCGGCCTCAGTCGGAACCGGTCTCGAAGGTGATCTCGGCCGCCAGGCCGCCAGGCCCCAGCCTCAGGTCGGCCTTGCCGCCGACGTCGCGCGCCAGCGCCTCGATGAGCTGCATGCCGAAGCCTTGCCCCCGCGCTTCGGCGAGTTCACGCCCCGCCGTCTCCCGCCACAGCAGCACGCCGCCCTCCCCGCGCCGCTCGCAGCGCACCTCGAGCCGCCCGTCCGCGGTCGCGAGGCCGCCGTGCTTGGCCGCATTGCTCAGCAGTTCGTGCAGCAGCAGCCCAAGGCTCACCGCGGAGCGGGCGCGCACCATCATCGGCTCGGCATGGAAGGCGATCTGGTTCCCCGCATCGACATAGGGCGCCAGCTCGCTGGCCAGGATCTCCGCCATGTCGACCGAGGCGGCCTCGCCCCGCACCAGGAGGTCCTGCGTCTTCACCATCGCCTGCAGACGGCCGTTGAGGCTGCTGGTGAACTCCTCGATCGAGCTGCTCGCCTTCCCGGTCAGCATGGCAAGCGACAGCACGATCGAGAGCGTGTTCTTCACGCGGTGGTTCATCTCGGTCATCAGCAGCTTCTGCCGCTGTTCCGCCGCGATCCGCGCCGTCACATCGTACCCCTCGATGAAGATGCCGCTGGTCTTGCCGGATGCGTCCAGAATGGGTTGATAAACGAAATCGACGAAAATCTGCCGGTTCGGCCTCTCCGCTTGCCGCAGCAGGTGGACGGCGACGCCGCTGCCGACATGCGTCTTGCCGGAGGCATAGACCTTGTCCAGCAAGGCGAGAAAACCCTGCTCCTCGACCTCGGGGAGGATGTCGCGCACGCGCATGCCCACCAGATCGCGGCGCCCCACCAGCCGCTCATAGGCCGCGTTGGAGAACTCGAAAACGTGGTCGGGGCCGCGGAGCACGGCGACGAAGCCCGGCGCCTGGCCGAACAGTTCGGTGAGGCGCGCCAGATCGCCGCCCAACCGCTCGTTCGTCTCGGCCAGGGCCTCGCGGACCAGATGTTCGTCGGTGACGTCCCGGCAGACCACCAGGACGCCGCCGACGCGTCCGCCCTCGTCGATCGGGCTGAAGCCATAGGTCCACCAGACATTCTGCAGTCCGCCGTGCCGCGTCACCGGCACGAGCTGGTCCTCGTGCCAGGTCGCGCCCTCGCCGCGCATCACCAGGTCGATCTGCGGCCCGATGATTGGCCAGATCTCCTCCCAGCACGCGCGGCCGCGGCCACCCAGCGCCGAGGGATGACGTTCCGGCCCCATCGTCTCGCGGTAGGCGTCGTTGTAGAACTGGATGAGCTCGGGGCCCCACCAGATGAACATCGGATGCCGCGAGGTCAGCAGCAGGCGCACCGCCGTCCGCAGGCTCTGCGGCCAGCGCTCGGGCGGGCCGAGCGGCGTTCTCGCCCAATCGTGGCCGCGCATCAGCCGGCCCATCTCGCCGCCGCCGCGAAGAAACACGTGGTCCGAAACCGTGGCAGACACCGGTTCCATGTCCCCGCCCCACACTGCTCTGATTCTGCTCGACTATCGCCTATCGGAGCCGACTTGGCCGCAAATGGCAACCGTCGCCGGCCCGCACGGTTGCACCGCCGCCGCCGCCGGCGCATATCTGGCCGCCCACCCTAGACAGCAGACGCAGGACGGCCCGCCCCCATGTCGACACGCACCATCACCATCGACGACCGCCTCTACGACTACATCCTCGGGCACTCGCTGCGCGAGCCGGAGATCCTGCAGCGGCTGCGCAAGGAAACCGCGGAGATGCCCAGCGGCGGCATGCAGATCAGCCCGGAGCAGGGCCAGTTCATGCAGCTCCTGGTCAAGCTCATGGGGGCGAAGCGCTACCTCGAGGTCGGCACCTTCACCGGCTACTCCTCGCTGGCCGTCGCCCTCGCGTTGCCGGCGGACGGCGACGCGGTCTGCTGCGACGTCAGCGACGAGTTCACCCAGATCGCCCGGCGCTACTGGCAGGAGGCCGGCGTCGCCGATCGCATCGCCCTGAAGATCGCCCCGGCGCTGGAAACCCTCGACGCGCTGATCGCCGAGGGCCAGAGCGGCAGCTTCGACTTCTGCTTCATCGACGCCGACAAGGAGAACTATCTCGGCTACTTCGAGCGCGCCTTGACCCTGCTGCGCACCGGCGGGCTGATCGGCGTCGACAACGTGCTCTGGAGCGGCGCGGTCGCCGATCCGGAGGCGAAGGGCCACAGCCTGCGCGGCATCCGCGCGATCAACGACGCCCTGCACCTGGACGAACGGGTCGATCTCTCGATGTTGCCGATCGGCGACGGCCTGACGCTGGCGCGCAAGCGCTAGGTCGTTCCACCGTCGGCACGCAACGGCAGCGACAGGGCGCCGGCATCGGGTCCGCCGCGCCGCCGCAGCAGCGCCAGCGCCATCACGGCAGACAGCCCGGCCACCGCCGCCGCAGCGACACTGGCGACCTGGAAGGCCACGATGAAGGCGCTTCGGGCCGCCGCCGCCAGGGCCTCCCCGGCCTGTCCCGGGATCTCGCCTGCCGCAGCCAGCGCGCCGGCCAAGCTGTCGAGGGCCCCGGCACCGGCTTCCGGCGGCAGGCTTTCCGCCAGCGTCAGGCGATAGACCACGGCTGCCAGGCTGCCGAGCGTGGCAATGCCGAGGGCGCCGCCGAGTTCGGCACCGGTCTCCGACATGCCGGCCGCCGTGCCCGCCTTCGCCGCCGGCACCGCGCCGACGATGAGGTCGGTGGTCAGCGTGAAGACCGGCGCCAGCCCGAGCGACAGCACGAAGAAGGCAGCGACGACCAGCCCCAGCGACAGCGCGCCGCCGGCCACCGCCATCACCAGGAACCCGGCGGCGGTGATCGCCAGGCCGGCGGCCACCACCGTGGCCGGCTGCAGCCGGCGCACGATCATCGGCGCCAGCATCGCCCCGGCAATGAAGGCGATGCCCGAGGGCGCCGACCAGAGGCCGGCCTGCAGTGGCGACAGCCCGAGAACGAGCTGCAGGAATTGCGCCATCAGCAGGAAGGTGCCGAAAGCCACGAAGCAGCCGACCACGTTCACCGCGAGCGCGGCGCTGAAGGCAGCGCGGCGAAAGAGCCGCAGGTCGATAAAGGGGTCCGCCAGGAGGCCTTGCCGGCGGATGAAGATGCGGCCGACGGCCAGCCCGAGGCAGAGCGCCGCCAGGGCCTCCCAGCGCAGGCCCTGCTCGGCGGTGCGCTTCAGCGCGAAGATGACCGCCATCACGGTGGTCAGAGACAGCAAGGCGCTGATGACATCCGGCCGTCCCGCCGCACGATCGCGGGACTCTGGCAGCAGCCGCGGTCCGACGGCCAGCAGCAGGAGCATCACCGGCACGTTCAGCAGGAAAACCGCTCCCCACCAGAAGTACTCGAGCAGCACGCCGCCGAGCACCGGACCGATCGCACCGCCGGCCGAGAAAGAGGCGACCCAGACGCCGATGGCAAAGGTGCGCTGCGCCGGGTCGTGGAACATGTGGCGGATCAGCGACAGGGTCGAGGGCGCCAGCGTGGCCGCCGCCAGGCCGAGCAGCGCCCGCGCCGCGATCAGCAGCACGACGCTGTTCGCAAAGGCGGCCAGCAGCGAGGCCAGGCCAAAGGCGGCCGCACCGATCATGAGCAGGCGCCGTCGGCCGATGCGGTCGCCCAGGGTGCCCATCGGGATCAGGGCACCGGCCAGGACGAAGCCGTAGACGTCGACGATCCAGAGCAGTTCCGCACTGCTCGGCCGCAGGGCGGCGCTGAGGTGCGGCACCGCCAGATTGAGCACCGTCAGGTCCATGGAATAGAGCAAGCACGGCAGTGCCAGCACGGCGAGGCCGATCCACTCGCGCCGGCCAGCCCGCGGTGGGGCGGCGGTGTCGGATGCTGCGACGTGCGGCTGCTCGGCCATTGGCTATCCGGCGACGGCGCCGCCGCTCAACTCGATTGCAGGGTCGCGATCGATAGCAACAGTTAACCGTTCTGTAAAGTATCTGAAGAGGAGGGTCAGGGCACCAGGAGGGCGTGGCGCACCCGGTCGCCGACCGCCAGGCCGAGTCGCGCGGCGGTTCCGCCCGGCACCTCCAGGACGCCCCTGACCGGCACGCCGGAGGGGATCTGCGTCTCCGACATCGGCACCGCGTCGCGCGCGATCGAAACGATGGTCCCGTCCCGCGCCAGGAACAGCATGTCGAGCGACACGAGGGTGTTCTTCATCCACATCACCATGAGTCGTTCCGGCTCGTTGATGAAGAGCATCCCCTCGTTCTCGCCCAGCGTCTCGCGGAACATCAGCCCCTGCGCCTTGTCCTGTTCGGTCACGGCCAGTTCGACATCGAAGCGGTGGCGCTCCCCCGCCGCCGTTACGATGGTCACCTTGGTGGCGTCGAAGGCCGCGGCGGGGAGCAGCGGCAGCGCGACCAGCAGCAGCAGGAGCAGGCGTTTCACCAGGGTCTTCACGGGCGCAGAACCTCCGAGGCGATGGCGCGGATTTCGGCGCGCACCGGACCATGCGACGGCGGGTCGGTCAAGGCGGTGAACCAGCGCTCCGGCGGCTCCAGGGCGCGGCTGTGGCGCCACGCGATCGCGCGCAGCAGGGTCTCGGCGGCCGGCGGCAGGCGCTCCGGCATGGCGTGCCCGGCGAGGATGGCCCAGTTGCCGGCCCAGGCGCGCGCCACGCTCCAGGGATTGTAGCCGCCGCCGCCGAGCACCAGCAGGCGCGGCGCCAGGTCCTTGACCGCGCGCAAGGCCTGCCAATAGCCGCCGTTGGACAGCATCAGGCCGCTCAGGGGATCGTCTGCCAGGCAGTCCGCACCGGCCTGCAGCACGATCGCCGCCGGGCGGATCCGCTCGATCAGCGGCAGGATCGCCGTCTCCAGCAGGCAGGCCATCTCGTCGTCGTTGAACCCCGGCGGCACCGGCAGGTTGCGGGCCTGGCCGCCGCCGCGGTCGGCCAGCCCACCGGCCGGCGCCGGCGGGCGGTGCGGCCAGCGCCCGGCTTCGTGCAGCGAGAGGGTCCAGACGTCCGGCACGCCGGCGAAGGCATCCTGAACGCCGTCCCCGTGGTGCGCGTCGATGTCGAGATAGCAGACCGGGGCGACGCCGGCCGCCAGCAGCGACTGGATCGCCAGCACCGGGTCGTTCAGGTAGCAGAAGCCGCTCGCCCGGTCGGGTCGCCCGTGGTGGGTGCCGCCGGCCGGGCTGAAGATGGCCCCGCCTTCCACAGCCAGCAGCCGTGCCGCCAGCAGGGATGCCCCGCAGGCCGTCGCCGGCCGGGAGAAGACCTCGGGAAAGATCGGATTGCTGTCGCGCCCGAGGCGATAGCGGTCCTTCAGGCTTTCCGGCAGGTCCTGCTCGCGCTCCGCCCGCCGCAGCGCCGCCAGGTAGTCGGGGAGATGGAAGGCGGCGAGTTCCGCCGCGCTGGCCTGGGGGCTGTCCAGATAGCGTGACGCCGGCAGCCAGCCGAGCGACCGGCAGAGATCGATCGCGGTCGAGACCCGCGGGATCGCCAGGGGGTGGCGCCCGCCATAGGTCGAGCGGCGATAGATTTCGTGGCCGATGAAGCGCGGCGGCGGGGCTGGGGGACACGGCGGCATGGCCGCCGATTAGATGGAGCCTTTGCCTGCGACCGCAAGCTCGCGGTTGCGACCCCCGCCTCCCCCGGCTAGCGTTCCGCCCCGTCCAGGCTTCGGATCCCGGCTTCATTCCCGGCCACGTCCTCGTGGCGGCCGCGTCTGCTTTGGAGGGTGCAATGGCGTTCAAGACGATCCTGGTGCACGTGGCCGACGACCCCGACAACGCGGCCCGTCTCATGACCGCCCAGCGCCTGGCAAAGCAGGAGGGCGCCCACCTGACGGCGCTGTTCGCCGCGCGCTCGATCGAGATGCCGATCACCGGTCGCGGCGCCTCGCTGGCCTTTCTGGAGAGCGGACTGGAGCGTGCGAGGGAACTCGCGCAGGCGCTCGAGGAGCAGTTCCGCAGCAGCTGCGAAGCGCGCGGCCAGTCGCACGACTGGATCGTCGAGGACAAGGAGCATCTGGACTCCCTGGCACGCCATGCTCACGCCGCCGACCTCGTGGTGGTCTCGCGCTCCGCCGACCAGCATCTGGAAGACCGCTTCCGTCTTCGCCTGGCCGAGGAACTGGTGCTGATCACCGGCCTGCCGATCCTCGCGCTGCCACCGGGCTACAGGGCGCCGGAGCGGCCGCCCGGCAAGCGGGTCCTGGTTGCCTGGAAGCCCACCCGCGAGGCCCTGCGCGCGCTGCGCGATGCCCTGCCGTTGTTGCGCCGAGCGGAGAAGACCTTTCTGGTCACCGTGGGGCCGAAGGCCAAGGACGCCGTCTCGCTGCTTGAGGTCAGTCAGTTTCTCCAGCGCCACGACGTGAGCGTCGAAACCCGCGACGTGGCGGAAGGCGAAGGTGGTGCCGGCCAGACGCTGATCGACCAGGCCAGCGCCCATGGCTGCGATCTCATCGTCGCCGGCGCCTACGGACATGCGCGGCTCCGCCAGGTGCTGATGGGCGGCGTGTCGCGCCGCCTGCTGCGGCACGCGCCGCAGGCCCTGCTGCTCAGCCACTGAGAGCCGGAGGTTCCTCGCCATAATATTCGCCGACAGCATCATTTAATATTTCCATATCGCCTTTTTCTTATTCTTTCTGTAGACAGAAACGAGTTCCATTCCCATCTCCGGGTTCTTGCACCCTTAATCGCGTGGAGAATATTCCCGATTCTGGGACTGATTCCAATTTGGAATAGGAGCGATCTATGGAACGCAATCTCCTCGCCGCCACGGCAACGACTTTCATCCTCCTGGGCGGCACCGGCTTCCTATGGCACGGCCTGCAGGCAGCGGAAGGCCCGGCGGGCGGCAGCGTGGCCAGTGAGTCCGCGAGCGCCTGCGGGTCCCACGGCGATTCCGCGGCCGGGCCGGATGGAACGCCTGGTGAAAAGGGCGACGGGACGGGTGGCGGCACTGGCGGCGCGGCCGGCACCGGTGGCGCCAACCAGGGCGGTGCGGGCGGCGATGGCGGCGATGGCGGCGACTCCCCGGGTGTCGCCTCCGGCGGCGCGGGCGGTGCCGGTGGCGCGGGCGGTGCCGGCTGCGGCGGTGGCGCCGGGGGTGCTGGAGGTGCCGGTGGGGCTGGCGGTGCCGGGGGTGCCGGGGGTGCTGGCGGCGCCGGGGGTGCTGGCGGCGCTGGCGGCAGCGGGGGCTGACACCGCCCCACCTCGGGGCGTTAGCCCTTCATAAAGGAACTACGAGCGGCTTCCGCTGTAATAGCGGTAGTCGCTTTATTATTTGTATCTTCTTTTATTGTCATAAATCTTAGAATGAAACTATGTTACTGTTCCTTCTTATGATTATTCTGGAAAATGTAGGCGTTTTTCTCCATTTCTCTTAATTTTCTTGGAACGATTCCTTTGGGTGGACGTTCGCGAAGTAATACCGGCGCCAAGCCGGAACGCCCGCTGCGGAACCCGCAGCTCTAACCCAAAGGAGTATCCCCCTATGAGAAAGCATCTACTGAGGTCAACGGCGCTCGCCGCGGCTCTCCTGACTGTTCCCGCCTTCGCACTCTCTGCGCATGCGGCGACCGGGACGAACCAAAGCGCGGTCGTCGATACCTCGCAGCTGCTGCATTTCGTCGGCGACGGAGGAGCCGGCGGTGACGGCGGCGCCGGCGGCGCCGGGGGCGGCGACGGCGATGGTGGTGCCGGCGGGGCCGGCGGTGCTGGCGGCGATGCCGGTGGCGACGGTGCCGGCGGCGCTGGCGGCGCTGGCGGCGACGGTGGCGCCGGCGGCGATGCCGGCGGCGATGGCGGTGCCGGTGGTGACGGTGGGGCCGGCGGTGCCGGCGCCGGGTCCGGGGCCGGTGGGACCGGTGGCGACGGCGGTGCCGGTGGCGCCGGTGGCGGCACCGGCGACGGCGGTGCCGGTGGCGCCGGTGGTGCCGGCGGCACGGGTGGCGCCGACGGCGGTGTCGGCGGGTCCGGTGGTGCTGGCGGCGTCGGTGGCGTCGGCGGCCCGGAAACCGCCCCCGGCGACGGAGACGGCGACGGAGACGGCGACGGAGACGGCGACGGAGACGGCGACGGCGACGGCGACGGAGACGGCGACGGCGACGGCGACGGCGACGGAGACGGCGACGGAGACGGCGACGGCGACGGCGACGAACTCTAGTCGCTGCTAGACCGGGCACCCCCGCTCCCCCTCGCGGGGGTGCCCACTCGCAGTCCGCTTCCGCTTACCGGCCCGATTGGCACCGTACTGGTCACATGACGATTGCGGTCGTGCCGCCGGGAAGCGGCCGCCGCCGTGCGGATGCGGAACGGTCTCGGGAGCCTCAGGAAGCGGCGGCCACAACCCACGGAGATCGAACAATGAAAACTGAACTCTTGCGAACGACAGCGGCAGCCGCACTGCTGCTGGCGTCGGCCGCGTTGCTCTCGCCCGCGACCGCAGCCGGTGGCGCCAGCCAGGCCGCGGCACCGCTTCCGTTGCTCCACTATGTCGCCGATGGCGGTGCCGGTGGAGACGGCGGTGACGGTGGCGCAGGCGGCGGTGGCGCCGCTGGCGGAGATGGCGGCGCCGGCGGCGGCGGCGGTGCTGGCAGCGGCGACGGTGCCGGCGGTGATGGCGGCTCAGGCGGAGACGGCGGGGCCGGCGGCGACGGTGGCGGCTCCGGCGGGTCTGGCGGTTCCGGAGGCTCCGGTGGCGCCGGTGGCGCCGACGGGGGTGACGGTGGCGACGGCGGTGCCGGCGGCGACGGCGGAACCGGTGGCGCTGGCGGCGGCGGCGGCGGTGGCGCCGGCGGCGGCGGCGGCGGCGGCGCTGGTGGTGACGGCGGCGGCGACGGCGGCGATGGCGGCCCCGGTGGCACCGGCGGCGACGGCGGTGACGGCGGCGGTTCCGGTGGCAGCGGCGGCGGCGGCGGCTCCGGCGGTGACGGCGGATCCGATGGCGGCTCCGGTGGCAGCGGTGGCGCTGGCGGCAACGGCGGTAACGGCGACGGGACCGGATCCGGTGGCACCGGCGGCCTCGGCGGCGCTGGCGGCGATGGCCAAGGCACCGGCGCAGGCGGCGCCGGCGGCATCGGCGGCAATGGCGGTATCGGAGGCTCCGATGGAGGCAACGGCGGCGCCGGCGGTGCCGGCGGTGCCGGGGGTGCCGGCGGCCTCGATGGCGGGGCCGGAGGCGTCGGCGGTGCCGGCGGCAGTGGCGGTGCGGCCGGCTCGCCTTCCGGCAGCGCGGCTGCCGGCAGTAGCAGCGCCGCGGTGTCGAGCGGCGAGATACCGTCGTTCGACAGCGTCATGGACAGCGTGACCGAATAGGCTTGGCGGCGCGGACCCGGCGTCCCGGCGATGCCGGGCCCGCGCCATCGGCCCCTCAGAAGAACAGCAAGGTCACCAGGATGAACAGCGGCACCAGGATGCCGAACGACCAGACCATGTAGCCGAAGAAGCTGGGCATGCCTATGCCCTGCTCCTCGCAGATGGAGCGGACCATGAAGTTCGGCGCATTGCCGATGTAGCTGTTGGCGCCCATGAAGACGGCACCGGCCGAGATCGCCAGCAGCGTGCTCGCCTCCGGCCCCATCAGGAGCTCCGCATCGCCGCCGGCGGTATTGAAGAACACCAGGTAGGTCGGTGCGTTGTCGAGGAAGCTCGACAGCAGGCCCGTCACCCAGAAGTACATCGCGTTCTCCGGTCCGCCGGCCTCGTTGGTCACGGCCGAGACGACGCCGCCCAGGGCCCCGCCCTCCCCGGCCTTCAGGATGGCGATCACCGGGAAGATGGTGATGAAGATGCAGGCGAAGAGCTTCGCCACCTCGATAATGGGGAACCAGGTGAAGCCGTTGGCCCGGCGGCTCTCGTTCTGCGTCAGCTTGAGCGACAGCAGCGCGATGAGAACGAGCAGCACGTCGCGCACCAGGTTCTCCACCGTGACCGGCACGTGGTAGATGACCAGCTCGATCTCGCTCTGCCAGATGCCTGAGAGCAGGACGGCGCCGATCACCCCGAGCAGCAGCAGCAGGTTGACGCCGCCCTCCAGGCCGAGCTTCTGCTGCACCTCCAGGGCGGCATCGTCGGGCGCCGTGACGTTGGCTTCCCGCCGGAGCTGATAGTGGTCGAAGACGAAGAAGAGAGCGAGCAGCGGCAGCGCCACGGTCAGCATCGGCGCCAGCAGGTGGATCGCCGGCCAGAAGAAGTCGACGCCCTTCAGGAAGCCTAGGAACAGCGGCGGATCGCCGAGCGGCGTGAGCGAGCCACCGATGTTCGCCACCAGGAAGATGAAGAAGACGAAGATGTGGGTCTTGTGCTGCCGCCAGGCATTGGCCCGGATCATCGGCCGGATCATCAGCATCGCCGCGCCAGTGGTTCCCATCCAGCTCGCCAGCACCGTGCCGAGCAGCAGCATGACGGTGTTCACCAGGGGCGTGCCCCGCAACGAGCCGGTCAGGCGGACACCGCCGGCGACGGTGAAGAGGGCGAACAGCAAGATGATGAAGGGGAAGTATTCCAGCACCGCCAGGTGGATCAGTTCGTAGAGCGTCAGCGAGACGCCGTACTGCACGACGAAAGGCAGCAGGACCGCGGCGGCCCAGAAGGCCGAGACCTTGCCGAAGTGGTGATGCCAGAAGTTCGGCGCCAGCAGCGGGAAGACGGCGATCGAAAGCAGGATGCCGGCGAAGGGAAGCCCCCAGAGGATGCCGAGCCCTGCGCCGTCGAGATGCGGCGCGCCCTCTTCCGCAGCCAGCGCGCTGCCGGCAAGTGCGGTCATCACCGGCGGCAGGCCGGCGAGACCGAGGCACAGGACTCGTAGGGCCGGACGCCAGGCTTGCGTCATTCCAGTCGTTACTCCGTCTTGGCCGCCGACCCAGGATCGCGGCGGTGGCGCAGGCACCGGCGGGACGGCGGCGGAGTATGGCGAAGCCTCCCCCGCCCCGCCAACCCTCTCCTCTGTCGCAGCCATCGCGCAGGCGCTTGTCATCGCCCTGACCAGACCGCAGTCTGGGGCGTGACGCCATGACCAGTTCCCGCCTCGCCGCCCTTCCCCTCCGACGCCTGCTGCTCGGCGCCTTCGCCCTGCTGCTGCTCTACATCGCCATCGGTTGGGAGCCGGCCGCTCCGGAAAACCTGATCGTGACCAGCGACCTGCACACGCGACGGGAAACCTTGACGCGGGAGGACAGCAAGCCGTCCAACCTGTTCTCGGAGACGAGGCGCATCGAGACGATCGTCGCACCGCAGGCCAACGAGCCCAACGGCGATCCGCGCCTGCGCGAGAACGCCCTGCTGCTGCTGCAGCTGGCCGAGGCCGGCAACAGTCAGGCCCAGTGGAAACTGGGCTGGTACTTCCTCAACGGCTGGGGCGTCGACCGCGACCGCTGCAGTGCCACCGCCTGGTTCGAGGCGGCGGCGCGGCAGGGCGAACCGGCGGCACAGTTCCGCCTGGCCCTCGCGCTGCTGCCGCCGAACGGCCAGGGCGTCGCACCCGACCCGGAGGCGGCCTACCGCTGGGCCAGCGCCGCCCGCGCCAACGGCCACAGCCTGAGCGATCAGATGTTCGAGCGGCTGTTCATCCGCGCGATGACGCCCGAGCAGCGGACGGCGGCCGAGCGCTCGCTCGATAGCTGGACCCCGGCGACAAGCCCGTCGCTGGCGATCGAGCGCTACCCCTACGTTCCGCTCCTGGTTGGTCTCTGGCCGCGGTTGAGCGACGACGTCATGCCGTGCCGCCAGCCGCGGGCACCCTATGAGGACCTTGCCGAATAGCCTCGCTCAACAGGGCGACAGCGTCACCGTAGCGGTCGGCGGCAGGCCCGGCAGCCAGCCGGACAGCGGCCGGCAGTCGGCCGCGAAGCACAGCCGCCAATCGGCCACGGCGCCGGAGCGGGCCAGGGTCAGGGCCGTCACGCTGACCGGCGGGTCCGGCTGCCAGACCCACCAGCCGTCGCGCAGCACGGCGTTGTCGGCCGGCTCCATGCCGGCGCCGGAGCCCTTGACCCGGGCACTCAGCAGCGCCAGGTGGTCGCCCTCCGCGCTCCAGGTCTCCTGCCAGTCGATCCGCTCCACGCTATGGGTCCACACCAGCGTCACCTGCCCACCCGGCAGGCTCCAGTTCAGGCCGGCCGCCAGGGCCGCGGCGCACAGCAGGCTCATGCCGAAACCGGTTGCCGCAGCGTGCGCCAGAGGTGGGCGACGACGAAGGCGATGGCGGCGGCGAAGCCGATCTCGTCGCTGAGCGGAGTGGAGAGCACCAGCCCGATAGCACCGGCCGCGGCGAAGGGATACTCCCAGACGGCAAGGCGGCGATGGAACCAGCCGATGGCAATGGCGCCCCACAGCAGCACGGCGATCAGCGCCTTCACCACCACGTAGGCGATGGCACCGATGTCGTCGCTCTGCAGCAGCAGCGCGTTGTCATAGACCGCGAGATAGGGAACGACATAGCCGGCCAGCGCGACCTTGGTCGCGGTGAAGGCGATCTTGATATGGCTCTCGCGGGCGATCGAGGAGGCCGCCAGCGCCGCCAGCGCCACCGGCGGCGTCAGGTCCGCCATGATGCCGAAGTAGAAGACGAACATGTGGCTGGCGATCAGCGGCACGCCCATCTGCAGCAGCGCCGGCGCGGCGATCGAGGAGGTGATGATGTAGTTCGGGATGGTCGGCAGGCCGGTGCCCAGCACGATGCAGGCGACCATGGTGAGCAGCAGGGCCAGGATCAGGCTGCCGCCGGAGAGCGCGACGATGGCGCCCGCCAGCTTGGCGGCGGCGCCGGTCAGGGTGGCGATGCCGATCAGGACGCCGACCAGCGCGCAGGCGATGCCGACACCCACGGCATTGCGCGCGCCGTCGGCCAGGGCGCCGACCACCAGCTGCACCGTCGCGCGGCCGCCCTTGAACAGTAGCGAGATGGCGACCAGCGCCAGCATCACCACGGCGGCGATCCGCTCGGGCGCATAGCCGGCCGCGGTGGCGCCGCCCAGCAGACCGCCCAGCGCTAGCCAGAAGATGGCGCGCAGCGCGAAGGGCGACAGCGAGAGCGACATCGGCCGGCCGAGGATGATGATCGCCGTGCCCGCCAGGCCGATGACGCCCGCGAAGAGCGGCGTGTAGCCGCCGAACAGCAGATAGACCAGCGCCACCAGCGGCAGCAGGAGATACCAGCCCTTGCGCAGCGCGCCGAGGGCGCTGGGGCACTCGGCCTTGGGCAGGCCGACGAGGTTCCGCCGCCCGGCCTCCAGGTGAACCATCCAGAAGGCGCTGGCAAAGTAGAGCAGCGCCGGGATCACCGCCGCGGCGGCGATCTCCGCATAGGGCACGCCGAGGGTCTCCGACATGATGAAGGCGACCGCCCCCATCACCGGCGGCATGATCTGCCCGCCCATCGAGGCCGTCGCCTCGACCGCGCCGGCGAAGCGCGCGCGGTAGCCGAAGCGCATCATCAGGGGGATGGTGAACTGGCCGGTGGTCAGCACATTGGCGACGCCGGAGCCGTTCACCGTCGCCATCAGGCCGGAGGAGACCACCGCGACCTTGGCCGGGCCGCCCTTGGTGTGACCGACGGTCCCCATGGCGACGTCGTTGAAGAGCTGGATCATGCCGGCACGCTCGAGGAAGGCGCCGAAGAGCACGAAGAGGAAGATGTAGGTCGCCGAGACGTAGGTCGGCGTGCCGTAGATGCCCTCGGTCGAGAGGAAGAGCTGGTCGACCACCTGCGCGAAATCGAAGCCGCGGTGCGACAGGCCGAAGGGCATCGAGGGCCCGAACAGGGCGTAGGGGATGAAGACCGCGCAGAGCAGCGGCAGCGCCAGGCCCATCACGCGGCGCGCGGCCTCGAAGACCAGCGCCACCTCGATGCAGCCGACGACGATGTCGGTGGTGGTCGGGTCGCCCGCCCGCAGGATCAGCGGCGCCTCGTAGACCAGGTGATAGAAGCCGAGAACGAAGCCGACGAGGCCGAGCAGCCAGTCGTACCAGGGCACGCGGCCGCGCGGCGCCTCGCTTCGGCGCGCGCCGAACAGCACGAAGATCATCAGCAGCAGGAAGCCGACGTGCAGCGAGCGAACCGAAAGGCTGGACAGCGGGCTGAGCGCCGCGGTCCAGATCTGGAACACCGAGAAGGCGATGCCGATGAAGAACGCCGCCGGGGCGGCGACGCCGACGGCGGCGCCGTGAGGCGCCGCCGCGGTATCGCCAGATCGGTCGGGCTCGACCGGGCCGGAGGCCTGCGGCTCCGGCGCTACGCTCACAGGAGACCTTGCTCCTTATAGAACCGCTCGGCGCCCGGATGCAGGGGGATCGGGCTCTCCGCCGCGGAGGCGTCCAGCACGATCCCGGCGGCCGCCTTGTGGGTCGCCACCAGCGTATCGAGGTTCTCGAAGATCACCGTGATCATCTGGTAGACCAGGGTCTCCGGCACGTCCGCGTGGGTCAGCAGCAGGTTGCGGATCGAGGCGGTCTCGACGTCCGCCGTCTGGCCTTCGTAGGTGCCGGCCGGGATGATGTTGGGCTGGTAGGCCGGATCGCCGATCGCCGCCACCACAGCCGCCGGGATCGGCACGATGGTGATCGGGATCGAGGTCGCCAGGTCCTTGATCGAGCCGACGCCGAGGCCGGCCGACTGCAGCGTGGCGTCGAGCTGACGGTTCTTCATCAGGTCGACCGACTCACCGAACGGCAGGTACTCGGTCTTTTCGAAATCGTCGTAGGAAAGACCGGCAGCGGCCATCACCGCGCGCGCGTTCAGCTCGGTACCGGACTTCGGCGCGCCGACCGAGACCCGCTTGCCCTTCAGGTCGGCCAGCGAGGTGATGCCGCTCTCGGCCGAGGCGACGATCTGGACGAAATTGGAGTAGGCGCCGGCGACATGGCGCAGCTTGTCCAGCTTCGCGGGATAGCCGGCGTCCTCGTTGCCCTGCCAGGCCAGGCTGGCGGCGTCGCCCAGGGTGAGGGCCAACTCGCCCTTGCCCTGCTGCAGCAGGTTCAGGTTCTCGACCGACGCCTTGGTCGACTGGGCCTGCGCGTTCACCCCTTCGATCTGCTCGTTGAAGAGGTTGGCCATGGCGACACCCAGCGGGTAGTAGACTCCCGAGGTGCCACCGGTCAGGACGTTGATGAAGGTCTCGGCGCGGGCGGTCCCGAGCAGGCCGGGACCGGCGGCGACCAGGGCGGCAACGGCGGCGCTGCCCTTCAGAAAATGACGACGGAGCATGGTTTCAGCCTCCCTTGGGCTTCTTCATTGTCACCGCCTGCCGGTTTCGGCGGGCGGCTGAGGTTCGGGGCGATCTTCGGGAAAGGGGCTGCCCGTGGCAAGCGCAAAGGGCTGCGACTCCGGCCGGGCGCTTGCCTTCGCGGACGAAAACGCTAGGCTCCCGGCCGAACAGCATCGACTGATCGGAGCGCACTGACGATGGAAATGACCGGCAGCTACCGCATTGCAGCACCGCGGGAGACGGTCTGGCAGGCCCTGAACGACGCCGAGACGCTCAAGGCCTGCATTCCGGGCTGCCAGACTTTGGAAAAGACCTCGGACACCTCTTTCGAGGCCAAGGTGAAGGCGAAGGTCGGCCCGGTCTCGGCGACCTTTACCGGCGCGGTCACGCTGTCTGAGCTCAATCCACCGGAGAGCTACACCATCTCGGGCGAGGGCAAGGGCGGCGTCGCCGGCTTCGCCAAGGGCGGCGCCAAGGTCCACCTGGCCGACGAGGGCGCCGAGACGGTGCTGAACTACGACGTGAAGGCCCAGGTCGGCGGCAAGCTGGCGCAGATCGGCGCCCGTCTGATCGATGGCACGGCGAAGAAGCTGGCCGACGAGTTCTTCTCCAACTTCTCCGCCTATGTCGGCGACGCCAATGCCGCCGGCACCGCCGCCGCAGCCGTCGCGCAGGGCCAGACCGCGCCGCTCGAGCCGGCGGCTGCGCCCGGCGCGCACGGAGCCACCGGGCACGATGAGGAGCACGACGACCACGGTCACGCCGCGCCGCCCCCCGGTCTCAGCGACGAGGAGCTGAATCGCGATGTCGGGCGCGGCGCCAAGACCGGCGTCTGGGTGGCCGGCCTGATCCTCGCCGTGCTGATTCTCCTGGCCATTTTCGGTCTTGGCGGCGGTGGCGAGGCGCCGGCGCACTAGGACAGGGTGGCGGGCATGGCCCTGCGCCTGGACCGGAGCTTCTGGACCCCGCTGCTGCTGCTCGCCGCCGGCCTGCTCGGCTTCGCCCGCATGGCGGCCGTCACCCCCGGCGGGCCGCAGGTTGACAGCCAGCTGGAGGCCGGCGCCTTCCTCGGCGGCGTGCTCGGCGGCGCACTGCTGCCCTGGGCCGCTGGCGCCTTGGTGGCCTACGTCCATTGGTTCTTCAACAAGACGCGTCGCGACCGCGCCTACATGACGAAGGTCTATCCCTATCGCCGCCGCGTGGTGCTGCACGCCACGGTGCTGCTGCTGTGCGTCATGATGGCGCTGGAGCTGCTCTGGCGCCTGCTGCAGGCGCCACCGGCCTAGGCATATCTCTGCGCCCGGGCATCGCCTGTCATCGGCCTGCCCCTTGACCGACCCCAGAGGCAATCACAGACTATCGCGAGACGGGTTGGCCGCCGCACGGCTGCCCTCCAACGAGAATCTGGCCAGCCGGGATTTCCATGGTGGAGGGCCTGGCAAGACTACAGGGAGAGATTTGATGCCCACCGTGACCATGACGGTGAACGGGCAGAAGGTGAGCCATGAAGTTGAAGGGCGCACCCTCCTCGTTCAGTTCCTGCGCGACAAGCTTGGCCTGACCGGCACCCACGTGGGCTGCGACACCAGCCAGTGCGGCGCCTGTGTCGTCCATCTCGACGGCGCATCGGTGAAGTCCTGTACCGCCCTGGCCGTGGCCTGCGACGGGTCCGAGGTGACCACGATCGAGGGCATGGCGAAGAACGGTGAACTGCACCCGGTGCAGGCCGCCTTCAAGGAGCATCACGGCCTGCAGTGCGGCTTCTGCACGCCCGGCATGGTGATGAGCGCCGCCGACCTGCTGAAGCGCAACAAGAACCCCAGCGAGCACGAGATCCGCGAGTGGCTGGAAGGCAACATCTGCCGCTGCACCGGCTACCACAACATCGTCAAGGCGATCGACCACGCCGCCAAGACCATGGGGAGCTAGGATCATGCCCGACGGAAACATCGGCCAGCCGATCAAGCGCCGCGAGGACCAGCGTTTCCTGACCGGCAAGGGACGCTACACCGACGACATCCACCGCCCCGGCGAGCTGCACGGCATCTTCCTGCGCTCGCCGCACGCCCATGCCAAGGTGGTCGCGATCGACAGCGCCGCCGCCGCCCGGGCGCCCGGCGTGGTCGCCGTCTTCACCGGCAAGGACATGGAGGCCGACAAGATCGGCTCCCTGCCCTGCGGCTGGACCGTGACCGACCGCCACGGCGAGCCGCACAAGGCACCGCCGCACTTTCCGCTGGTGCGCGACAAGGTGCGCTACGTCGGCGACCAGGTCGCCTTCGTCGTTGCCGAGACCGCGGCCCAGGCGAAGGATGCCGCGGAGCTGATCGAGGTGACCTACGAGGTGCTGCCGGCCAACGTCGATACGGCGAAGTACGCCGCGGCGGCACAGGTTCATGACGAGGCCCCCGGCAACCTCTGCTACGACTGGGTGCTGGGCGACGAGGCGGCGATCGCCGAGGCCTTCAAGGGCGCGCACCACGTCACCAAGCTCGACCTCATCAACAACCGCCTGATCCCGAACGCCATCGAGCCGCGTGCGGCGATCGCCGAGTACGACAGCGGCACCGAGGAGTACGTGCTCTGGTCGACCAGCCAGAACCCGCACCTGCTGCGCCTCATCCTCTGCGCCTTCGTCACCGGCATCCCGGAGACCAAGCTGCGGGTGATCGCGCCGGACGTCGGTGGCGGCTTCGGCTCGAAGATCTTCGCCTATGCCGAGGAAACGGTCTGTCTCTGGGCGACCAAGCGCATCGGTCGGCCGGTGCGCTGGACCGGCGACCGCAGCGAGGCCTTCCTCAGCGATGCCCACGGCCGCGACCACGTCACCCACGTCGAGCTGGCGATGGACGCCGAGGGCAAGTTCCTCGGCCTGAAGGTCGACACCATCGCCTCGATGGGGGCCTATCTCTCCAACTTCGCCACCTGCGTGCCGACCTACCTCTACGCCACGCTGCTGGCCGGGCAGTACAGCACGCCGGTGGTCTACGCCAACGTGAAGGCGGTGTTCACCAACACCTCGCCGGTCGATGCCTATCGCGGCGCCGGGCGGCCGGAGGCGACCTATCTGCTGGAGCGCGTGGTCGAGGTGGCGGCGCGCGAGATGAAGATGGATCCGGCCGAACTGCGGCGGAAGAACTTCATCAAGCCGGACCAGTTCCCCTATCAGACGCCGGTCGCGCTGACCTACGACATCGGCGACTACGAGGCCTCGCTCGACGAAGCCCTGAAGATGATCGACTACCAGGGCTTCCCGGCGCGGCGCGAAGAGTCGAAGAAGCGCGGCAAGCTGCGCGGGATCGGCTTCTCCTGCTACATCGAGGCCTGCGGCATCGCCCCCTCGGCGGTGGTCGGCTCGCTCGGCGCCGGCGTCGGCCTCTGGGAGTCCGCGCAGGTACGCTTCAACGCCACCGGCACGGTCTCGGTGCTGACCGGCAGCCACGCGCACGGCCAGGGCCACGAGACCACCTTCGCCCAGGTGGTGGCCGAACGGCTCGGCATGCCGGTCGAGAACGTCGACGTCGTGCACGGCGACACCGGCCGCATCCCGTTCGGCATGGGCACCTACGGCTCGCGCTCGCTCGCCGTCGGCGGCTCGGCCATCGTGCAGGCGCTGCGACAAGGTCGATCGACAAGGGCAAGAAGATCGCCGCCCACATGCTCGAGGCCTCGGTCGCCGACATCGAGTTCGAGGACGGCAACTTCACCGTCGCCGGCACCGACAAGGTCGAAGGCGCTCGCCGAGGTCGCGCTGTCCGCCTATGTCCCGCACAACTATCCGCTCGACGAGCTGGAGCCGGGGCTCACCGAAACCGCCTTCTACGATCCGGCCAACTTCACCTATCCCGCCGGCGCCTATGTCTGCGAGGTCGAGGTCGATCCCGAGACCGGCCAAACCGACGGTCGAGCGCTTCGTCGCGGTCGACGATTTCGGCAACGTCATCAACCCGATGATCGTCGAGGGCCAGGTGCATGGCGGCATCGCCCAGGGCGTCGGCCAGGCGCTGCTGGAGAACTGCGTCTACGACGAGTCCGGCCAGCTCGTCACCGGCTCCTACATGGACTACTGCATGCCGCGCGCTGACGACCTGCCGGGCATGACGATCGATTCCTTGGAATCGCCCTGCCGTAACAATCCCCTCGGCGTGAAGGGCTGCGGCGAGGCCGGGGCGATCGCGGCACCGGCGGCGGTGATGAACGCGGTCATGGACGCGCTGGCGCCGGTCGGGGTCACTCGGCTCGACATGCCGGCGACACCGTTCAAGGTCTGGAACGCCATCCGAAGCGCGCGGACGAGCGCGGCCGCCTGAGGGCTGGGAGACACATTCATGTACAATTTCGAATATCAGCGCGCGACTTCGCTCTCCGACGCGGCGGGCAAGCTGAAGGCGGCCGACGACGGCAAGCTGATGGCGGGCGGCATGACGCTGATTCCGACTCTGAAGCAGCGCCTCGCCTCGCCGAGCCACGTCATCGACCTCGGTCGCATCGGCGACCTCAAGGGCATCACCGTCTCGGGCGACACGGTCACGATCGGCGCCATGACCACCCATGCGACGGTGGCGAACTCGCTCGACGTCGCCAAGGCGATTCCCGCACTCGCCGCGCTCGCGGGGGAGATCGGCGACCCGGCCGTGCGCAACCGCGGCACCATCGGCGGCTCGATCGCCAACAACGATCCGTCGGCCGATTATCCGGCGGGATTGCTCGGATTGGGGGCGACCATCCACACCGACGGGCGCACCATCGCCGCCGAGGATTTCTTCGAGGACATGTTCGAGACCGCCCTGGCCGGAGTGAGATCGTGACCACGGTCTCCTTCCCGATCCCGGACAAGGCGGGCTATGCGAAGTTCCCCAACCCGGCTTCGCGCTACGCCATCGTCGGCGTCTTCGTCGCCAAGACCGCCGGCGGTGTCAGGGTGGCGGTCACCGGGGCCGGGCCCTCGGTCTTCCGCGACCAGGCCATCGAACAGGCGCTCGGCGGCAGCTTCTCGGCCGATGCCGTCACCGGCACCTCGGCGTCCGCCGGCACTCTCAACAGCGACATCCATGCCTCGTCCGAGTACCGGGCGCATCTGATCGGCGTGATGGCGAAGCGGGCGGTCAAGGCCGCCGGCTGATCCACCTGCCGGCAGCGGAACTGCGAGAGGGGCGCGCCGGAGACGGCGCGCCCCTTGCGCTTGGGCCCCTTTCTCTTCGCTCCGGCGCCCCACAGGGGCTGGGACTTGGCCCCCATCGTCGCGACGGGGCTTCGATGATCCGACAGACTTCCCCGCTGTTCCTCGGGCTGCCCTTGGGCCTCCTGGCGCTGGCGCTGGGGCTTGCCTATGGATTCCGCCAGGAGGTGGCGCGCTATTTCCTGGACGACCAGTTGCAGAGCCATGGCCTGGCGGCGCTGCGCTACGAGATCGAGAGCGTCGAGCTCGACGGTGCCTCGCTCACGGCAATCGCCTGGGAAGATGGCGAACGGATGGCGCTCACCCGCCTGCAGGTCGATTTCGACCCCTGGAAGGTACTGTCGGGCGAGATCGAGGGCATTACCATCGAGGGGCTGCGCCTGCAGCTCGACCTCACCGGCACCGCGCCGATCTTCGATGGACTGCCGGAGGGGCTGGCAGGCAGTCCGGCGAGCGGGCCCGCGGATGACGGCGCGGACGCCATGCCCGCCACGCTGCCGCCGATTACCCTGGTCGACGCCATCGTCGAGGCCAAGACGCCGGCCGGCCCGGCCAGGGTTCAGCTGGAAGGCGATGTGCTGCCGGACGGTGTGGGCGGGCTTGCCGGAGCCTTCGACCTCGCTCTGTCCGGCGACCTGGGAAAGCTGGCCGGCTCGCTTTCCATCACCCGCAACCCCGGCGGGCTGACGATCGGCGCGGCGGTGCTGGAGGACGGCAGCCTCGAGCTGCCCGGCGGATCGGTCGGCGGCCTCGGCGGTGAGTTCGATTTTCGCTTCGGCGGCGCCGAGCCGCCGCGGGTGCGCGGGGAGTTCACGCTCTCCGCCATCGACATGCCGCGGCAGCTGTTCGATACCGCGGACCTCCTGATCGTGCTGGACCAGGGCCAGTTTCTCGCCGATGGCTACCTCCATTCACCGGACCGGAAGGCCGAGGCGCGCGTCCGCCTGGCAGCCGACAAGCTCTTCGCCGAGCCGGCCGTGAGCCTGGAGAGCTCCGTCAAGCTGCAAGCCGGCTCGGCGCTCTGGCCCCTGCTCGGCTTTGCGCAACCCGCGCGAGGCGGCGCCCAGTTCCAACTGCGCGGCGAGGGCACCTTGCCGAACATCGAGCGCCTGACGCTGCGCGAGGGCGGGCTGATCGGCTGGCTCGCCGCCGGCGATACCCGGGGGCGTCTGGAAGTTTCGCTCGACGACCTCGCCTTCCTCGACTCCCTGCAGGGCCTTGTCGGCACGATCGTCGTGGACTGGGGTTTGACGCAGGGCGTGATCGTTGCCGGACTGCCGCAGGACCTGGCGGTCGAGGCAGGCCAACATCGACCCCGACTGGCTGGAGGCCATCGGCTTTCCCGCCGATACCGCGGCCGCCCTGGCCGGCGGCGTCGCGGTGACGATGCCGGCCCAGGCGGCCGCCGACCCGCGCTTCTATCTCCAGCCAAGCGCCGGCGGGCATCTGGTCGATATCGCCGGCACGCTGCAGCTGGAGGCCACCGATGGCGCGCGCGCCGCAATCGCCGGCGTGCTGACACTCGATATGACCCCGCGGCTGGAGCTGGTGTCGCTCTCGCTGCAGGGGCTGGCCCTGCAGGCGCAGGAGCTGCCGCTGGACGGCCACGTGCTCGGCAGCCTGAAGATCGGCGGCAACCTCGAAGGCACGCCGGATCGCCTGAGCGGCGACCTCGGCATCCAGGTCGGCCTGCTGCAGACCGAGCTCGGCGGATACCCGGCCTCGGACATGACGATCGCAGGCCCCTTCGGGGCGGTCCTGGCGGAGTCTCGCCTGACACTGACGCTGCAGGACGAAGGCGAGATTTCCCTCGGCCAGCTGCTGCTGGACGACCTGCCCATCCTGCCCGATCCGGCAAGCGGCACGCTGCAATCTGGCGAGGTGTCCCTCGACTGGTCGAGCGGCGACCTGATCCTGACGCACGACACGGTCGCCAAGCTCGGAGACGAGCGCCTGGTTTTCGGCGAAGGCAGCAAGGCGGTCACGGTGGCTGGCGATTTCGGCCGTGTCCGCCTGGTCGGCCGTACCAACGCCGACTTCGACTACGCCGGCACGCTCGGCATCACCGAGGCCGACGTCGCGCTGCCGAGCTACGGGCTGACGCTCGGCGGCACCACGATCTCCTGGATCTTTCCCTTCCCCGACGAAGCCCCGGCGCCCGGTCACATCATCGTCGCGGACGGCGCCGTGACCACGGCGCTCGGCAGGATCCGCGGCCTGACGCTCGAGGCCGACGCGGTGGAAAGCGAGACCGGCATCACCCTCTCGGGCAGCGGCAAGGGACCGGGCGGCGTCGGCCGCGTCGCGCTGGTCCTGACCGACGACAGCGCCACCGGCAAGGGCAGCCTGACCGCCGATTGGGGGCCGGTCACCTTCAAGGCCGGCGGCCTGCAGCCCGGCCAGCTGCTCGGCTACTTCAAGGATTTCGAGCAGGTTGCCGGCAAGCTGCGGCTCGGCCTCACCTTCTCCTGGACCGAGACCAGCGGCAGCAGCGCCGCCAAGGTCACGCTGACGGATTTCTCCTTCCTCCACCCGCAGGCAGCGGTCGAGGGGCTGGACACCACGATCACCTTCGACCGCCTGGCCAACATCTCGACCCGGCCGGGGCAGAAGCTGAAGATCCGCAAGATCGACATCGGCATGCCGATGACCGACGTGACCGCCAGCCTGCAGATCAAGCCCGGACGGGGAACCGCCTATCTGCTGAGCGACATCGCCTTCACCCTGTCCGGCGGGCGCTTCAGCCTGCCGGCCCTGGCCTTCGATCCGGCGGTGGATTCCAATGAGGCGGTGGTGTCCATCGCCAATCTCGACTTGGCAAAGCTGACGGCCGAGCTGGGGATTTCCGAGTTCGCCATGGAAGGCAAGATGAGCGGCCGACTGCCGATCGCCTTCCGGCCCTCCGACGAGACCATCACCGTGACCGGGGGAAAGCTGGCCAACACGACGCCAGGCGTCATCCACTACGGCAAGCCCGGCACCAGCAGCCTGCGCGCCGGCGGCGACGAAAACTTCGCGCTGGCCCTGGAAGCGCTGGAAAACTTTCAATTCAAGACGCTGGATTTGACGATCGACAAGGAAGCCGACGGCAGCACCCGGCTCTACATCATTCTCGAGGGCAACAATCCCGACGTCCTGGACGGCTACCCCTTCCGTATCAACATCAATTTGCAGACAAATTTGGCCCAGGTGCTCGATGCGCTGCGGGAGGGCTACCGGCTGAATCCCGATCTCTTCAAAGGCGGGTGGACGTTCAACTGAACGGCTGCGTAACACCTCTCAATGACGGCCGACGCTAAGTCCTGTGCTTGCGGCAACCCCGTCAAAGTCGCAGCATTGCCTCTACCTTGGGTTTATGGGGAGGGACAGGGGATGGAGCGGATACGAGAAGCCGTGAGTGCGCCGAGCGATCCAGCGGCATCTTTGCGTCGACGACTGACGACCTTCGTCCTTGTCACTGGCCTGATGGGGCTGGGCGCGGCCTGTACCCCGACGGTCCAGCTGCAGGCGCCGAAGGAGCCGATCACCATCAACCTGAACATTCAGGCCGATGTCCGCGTCCGCATCGAAGAGGCCGCCCAGAAGGACATCGAGAGCAACCCCGACATCTTTGGCGATTGAGGGCCAGTACCATGAGCAGAAATGAACTCAAGGATCTCCGCATCACCCGGCGCGCCCTGCTGGGCGGCCTCGCCGGCGGCGGACTGCTGCTGCTGGCCCGTCCCGGCTTCGCACAGTCGCTGGGCGACATGCTCGCCTCCGGCAAGGTGGGCGAAGGTTTCGACGGCTTTCTCAGGGCTCGCGACGCCTCCGCGCAGAACTACGTGAATTCGGTGAACGACAAGCGCTTCCAGATCTACTCGCAGCGCGCCAGCGAGACCAACCAGCCGGTCGAGGTGGTCGGGCGGGTCTATGCCGCTGAGCTCTACGACAAGGCCGCACCGGGCACCTGGTTCCTGCTGGAGAACGGCAGCTGGGTGCAGAAGTAGACCGGCTCCACCGTCAGCCCGGCAGGTCGCGGTAGCCAAGCTGCCAGCGCAGTTCCGCCAGCAGCGCCCGCACCCGCGGGGCCTCCTCGGCCGACAGTTCGCGGCGCGGCCGCAGGGCGCGCGCGGCGTCGATCTCGCTGAGATCGGCGTCGAGCGGCAGCGGCTTTCCGAGGAATGCCGCGACCTGTGACAGGGCCTCCTGCGGCTTGACCACGCTGCGCTCGAGCGAGAGCTCCAGCCAATCGGCCGCGGCCAGCTGCGCGCGGAAGGCCAGCACCTGGCTCAGCTGGTGCGCCGTCGTGACCGCCAGGCGCCAGACCGCGCTGTCAGCGGCAACCGCGGCTGGATCGAGGCCCAGCGAGCGGCTCGCCAGGAGCAGCGAGGCGGCGCCCATGGCGATGCCCGGCATCGCCGTCGGATGTTCGCGCCCGGCGGCACTCAGCAGCGGATCCCGCTTCAGGAAGATGAAGCGCGCCGCCGGGAAGGCGGCTCGCAGTTCCGGCAACAGCAAGAGGCACTCCGGCAGCTTGAAGCCCCAGGGCTCCGGCCGGCCGCCGCGGTCCAGAAGCGCCCGCCCCGCCGCGCGCAGCTCGGCGATCGCGGCGCCATGCGGCGGCCCTTCGCGGTAGGTGGCGCGCGCCTCGACCGCGGCATAGACGGCGGGGGCCATCTCCAGGCTGTCGCGGCTGGCGTTGAGATCGCTGCCGATGAAGAGGCCGGCCCGCTGCGCCAGCAGGGCCAGCAGCCGCGAACCGCTGTAGCCGCGGCCCAGCAGGATGACCGGCCGGTCTTCCAGCGCCTGGCGCCGAGCCTGCGGCATCGCCTGATCCCCCATCCACCGCACTCTAGGAGCGAGCGTGGAACCCGGCAATCCGGGGGGCCGGCGACAGCGCGTCATTCTTTCGTGGCGGCGCCGTTTCCTCTAGGCTCCGCGCCGCCTGAAGGAGACCTGCATGCCCCCTGCCCCAAGCCCTGCCCTGCCGGACAGCGTCGACGACGTGCTGACGCTGCTCGAGCGCGGCAACTACGTCGCCGACCGCGCCCTGGCGACCGTCCTCTACCTGGCACTGAAGCGCGGCCGCCCGCTGTTCCTCGAGGGCGAGGCCGGCGTCGGCAAGACCGAGATCGCCCGTGTGCTCTCCGAGACTCTCGGCCGCAAGCTGGTGCGACTGCAGTGCTACGAGGGCCTCGACCTGTCCTCGGCGGTCTACGAGTGGAACTACCAGCGGCAGATGCTCGAGATCCGCATGGCCGAGGCCACCGGCGAGGCGAGCCGTGAATCGCTCGGTCAGGACATCTTCAACGCGGCGCTTTCTCATCAACCGCCCGCTCCTGCAGGCGCTCGAAGGCCGACCCGCGGGGCCCGCCGGTGCTGCTGATCGACGAGCTCGACCGCACCGACGAGCCCTTCGAGGCCTACCTCCTCGAGGTGCTCTCGGACTTCCAGGTGACGATTCCGGAAATCGGCACGATCAAGGCCGCGACACGCCGCCGATCGTGGTGATCACCTCGAACCGGACCCGCGAGATCCACGACGCGCTCAAGCGGCGCTGCCTCTATCACTGGGTCGACTATCCCGACGCCGCCCGCGAGCTGGAGATCCTGCGCCGCAAGGCGCCGGGCGCCGCCGAGCAGCTCTCGAAGGAAGTCGTGGCGTTCGTGCAGCGGCTGCGCCGGCATGGATCTCTTCAAGCTGCCCGGCGTCGCGGAAACCCTCGACTGGACCCGCGCGCTCACCCAGCTCGACCGGCTGGCCCTCGATCCGAGGTGATCCACGACACGCTCGGTGTGCTGCTGAAGTACCAGGACGACATCGCCCGCGTGCAGGGCGTGGAGGCGGCGCGCATCCTGTCCGAGGTCAAGGGGCCCGCCAAGTCGCCGCTCAATAAGTCTGGCCGCCGCGACGATCCACGCCATGTCCGGAAAGGGGGCCTCGCCGAGAACGTCATGCACTTCGCGCGCGTGCTGCGCGCCGCGGGATTGCCGGTCGGACCCAACAAGGTCATCGACGCACTGCGCGCGCTCGAGGTCGCCGGCATCGCGCGGCGCGACGACTTCTACTGGACGCTCGCCTCGCTCTTCCTCGACAAGCGCGAGCAGTTCGAGATCTACGACCAGGCGTTTCACATCTTCTGGCGCGATCCGGAGATGCTCGAGCGCGTGATGGCGCTGCTCCTGCCGCAGGTCTATGGACGCGCGAATCCGGACGAGCCGCCGCCGCCGAGTCGCCTGGCCGAGGCGCTCCTGCCGGAGGCGAAACAGGCCGAAAAGCCCGAGGACGCGCCCGAGCAGATCGAGATCGACGCTGCATTCACGGTGTCCGAGCGCGAGGTACTGCAGAAGACGGATTTCGAGACGATGACGAACGAGGAGCTCGCGCAGGCCAAGAAGCTGATCGCGACGCTGCGCATGCCGCTGCCGAAGGTCCGGACCCGCCGCCTCAGGCGCGATCCCCACGGCGCGCGGATCGACATGCGGGCGTCGCTGCGCGCGAGCATGCGCTCCGGGGCAGACATGATCGTGCTCGAGCGGCGCTCGCAGACGCAGCGCCATCCGCCGCTGGTCATCCTCTGCGACATCTCGGGATCGATGAGCCGCTACTCGCGCATGTTCCTGCACTTCCTGCACGCGATCACCAACGATCGCGATCGCGTCTACACGTTCGTGTTCGGAACCCGCCTCACCAACATCACCCGGCATCTGCGGCACCGCGACGTGGACGTGGCGCTCACGCACGTGGCGCAGGCCGTGGCAGACTGGTCGGGCGGCACGCGCATCGGCACCAGCCTGAAGGAATTCAA
>CALOEA010000028.1:0-22750 GCA_942492185.1 uncultured Alphaproteobacteria bacterium | reverse complement strand
AATCCTGGATATGTCCTGGCGTCCCTACGACTTTTTGCTCGTTGAGCAGCGGCTTCGGGAGTCGACGCCCGATAATGGTCACGATCACTGCGACGACTCCTCTGATGAACCAGCTCAGAGACATTAGTATCCTGGTTAAAGAAATCCTGCCTAATGCGCTTGCCGTCGGGGGTGGTGCACACCCTTCATCGATGCCGGAAGGCACCTTGGCCGAGTCGATGCTCGATCTCGTTTTTGTCGGCGAAGCTGACTATTCCTTCGCAGATATCTGTGACGGTATGCCGTTCCTCAGCGGTTCAGGGTATCGTATATAGAGATGGCGATAATATCGTCTCTACAGGCTTGCGTACCCCGATCGAAAATCTTGACGATTTGCCGATGCCGGCCTGGGATTTGTATGAGATCAAGGATTACCATAAAATTTCACGGCTTCTGGCGCGTCGGCGACCAGTCACCATGGCGGAGTTTTCGCGTGGGTGCGTTTTTAAATGTGATTTCTGCGTTAGCAAAATCACTGCAATGGCCCGGCACAGAAAAAAGTCGCCGGAACGTTGCGCAGCCGAGGTTGTTCGGATGTATGAACTCGGCTTTCGAGAGTTTCTGCTCGCTGACGACATATTCACCTCCGACCAGAAATGGGCTCGACAGGTTTTACGACATAACTGCGACTCGGTGTCGATATGGCATGGAGTTGCACCAACGGCATCCGAGTTGAAAGCGCTGAAGACAGTTTATTTGAGGCGATGCGGAGGTCCGGCTGCTACCGGGTGTCGTTTGGATTCTGGATCGGGAAACGATCGTGTTCTGAAAATGTTCGGCAAGGGCGGCAGAGCGACCGTCGAGCAGGGTCGAAACACCGTTCAAATGGCACGAAAGGCGGGGATCGATACCAACGGGTTTTTCCTGCTGGGTCTGTCTTTGGCCAGGGAGCGTCTTCGCCTCGTATTCGTGAATATTCATACCGGTCTGTCTATCCTTGGACTTGCGCGGCCCCCGGCGGGCTCGCCTCCCTCTCGTGGCGGCCACTATAGCGGCCCCTTGCTGCGGCGCAACCGGACAAGCGCGCGAACGGCTGTCGCTGCTCCGGGAGCGACATCGGCGCCCCGGGAGGGCGGCCGCGGGCCAAGAGAGGCCTGCCGCGGCCCCGTTGGGAGGGGCCGCGGCAGGTGCCTTAAGCGGCAGAGTTTACAGTCAGGAGAGATCCGATGCCGCCCGGATGAACCGAGGCACAGCCGGGAAATGCATCGGCGGCCAAGCTAGCCGCGACAATCTGCAAATGCAAGTCATTCTCATTCTCTTTCGTGCGACCTTCCGCCACCCCTCCCGGCCGGGTCGCGGTTGACAGCGCCGGGGCCGGCGCCTGTAGTTCCACGCCTTCCGGTCCAGCCCGCAGCGGCCACCGACCGCCTTGTGCCTCGAGGAGGCCCCGCCCATGCCCAGCCCCGCCCCGCTCGCCACCCTCGCGGCCATCTGGCGCCATCCGGTGAAGGCGCTGGCCGGTGAGCGGATCGAGCGCGCGACCCTGGCCGCCGGCGAGGCGCTGCCGCACGACCGGCGCTTCGGCCTCGCCGCCGGCGGCGCCGGCGGCGCCGACACCAGCGGCGAGAGCTGGGTCGACTATGCGCAGTTCTACGCCCTGACCCGCGAGGAGCGCCTGGCGCAGCTCGGCATCGCCTTCGACGAGGGGAGCGAGACCCTGACGATCAGCCGCCACGGCAAGCAGGTGGCGCGCGCCAAGGCGACCGACCCGGTGGGCCGCAGCCTGCTCGACCAGTTCTTCGCCGCCTTCCTGGCCGACAGCCCGCGCGGCACGCCGCGCTTCCTGGCCGGACGGCAGGAGCCGGGCCACCGGGTCAACTATACCGACACCGAGCAGCCGACCGTCTCGCTGCTGAATCTCGCCTCGGTCGCCGACCTGGAGCGGGTGGCCCGCCAGCCGGTCGACCCGCGCCGCTTCCGCATGAACTTCTGGCTGGAGGGGCTGGCGCCCTGGGCCGAGCGCGACTGGGTCGGCCGCCGCCTGCGCCTGGGCGGCGCGCTGCTGGAGGTGAGCGAGGAGACGGTGCGCTGTGCCGCCACGGCGGTGAACCCAGAGACCGCGCAACGCGACCTCAACGTGCCGCGCCTGCTGCAGGGCGGCTTCGGCCACCTCTGCCAGGGTCTCTACGCCGTGGTGCGCGAGGGCGGCGAGGTGGCTGCAGGCGACGCGCTGCTGGCAGCCGAATGATCGCCGCGGCGCCCGGCCGGCCGGGCGGGACAGGCCGCTTTCGCACCCCCGCCCGCTCCCGCGTTGACCGCCCGCGCGGGCGCGCCTAGGGTCGCCGCCCACTCCATAAGGCAGCACGGAACCGCGGACCGGAGCAGATGACCGGGGAACACGGGAGAACGGGGGCAGCTAGCTCTAGGAGATGCGCGAGATCCCACCGGGCATCGCTTCGCCGCGGCCGCCGAAGGGCACTGTGTGTTCCGCGACAGCTACTGCCCCCTCCGGCCTGCCGCACATCGGCACCTTCGGCGAGGTGGTGCGCACCACCATGGTGCGCCGCGCCTTCCAGCGCCTCTCCGACCTTCCGACCAGGCTGTTCTGCTTCTCCGACGACATGGACGGCCTGCGCAAGGTGCCGGACAACGTGCCGAACAAGGAGATGATCCGCGCCCACCTGGGCAAGCCGCTGACCCGCATCCCCGACCCCTTCGGCACGCACGCCTCCTTCGGCCAGCACAACAACGCGCGCCTGCAGGGCTTCCTCGATTCCTTCGGCTTCGACTACGAGTTCCAGTCCTCCAGCGAGTGGTATGCCTCCGGCCGCTTCGACCAGGCGCTGCTGCAGGTGCTGGCGCACTACGACGAGATCATGGCGGTGATGCTGCCGACGCTGGGCGCCGAGCGGCAGCAGAGCTACAGCCCCTTCCTGCCGGTCAGCCCGAAGAGCGGCCGCGTGCTGCAGGTGCCGATCGTCGAGCGCAAGCTCGAGGCCGGCACCATCGTCTTCCGCGACGAGGACGGCACCCTGACCGAGGTTCCGGTCACCGGCGGCCACGCCAAGCTGCAGTGGAAGCCCGACTGGGGCATGCGCTGGGCGGCGCTCGGCGTCGACTACGAGATGTCGGGCAAGGACCTGATCCCCTCGGTCCAGCTCGCCGGCAAGATCTGCCGCATCCTCGGCGCGCCGGCGCCGGAGGGCTTCAACTACGAGCTCTTCCTCGACGACAAGGGCGAGAAGATCTCCAAGTCCAAGGGCAACGGCCTCTCGGTCGAGGAGTGGCTGACCTACGCGCCGCCGGAGAGCCTCTCGCTCTACATGTACGGCAAGCCGCGCACCGCCAAGCGCCTGACCTTCGACGTCATCCCGCGCACCGTCGACGACTACCTGGCGCATCTCGAAAGCTACTGGCGCAAGAGCGAGGCCGAGCGGCTGGAGAACCCGCTCTGGCACATCCACGACGGCCGGCCGCCGCAGGAGGGCTCGCCGATCTCCTTCAACCTGCTGCTGAACCTGGCGGCGGTGGCCAATGCCGACGAGCCGGGACTGCTCTGGGGCTTCATCCGCCGCTATCGCCCGGCCCTGGCCGAGCACGAGGCCGGCCAGCCCAATCCCTATCCGCTGCTCGACCAGCTGGTCGGCTACGCCGTGCGCTACTATCAGGACTTCGTGAAGCCGACCAAACGCTACCGCGCCGCCACGGCCGAGGAGCAGGCGGCGCTGGCCGACCTGCTGCAGTCGCTGCACGCCCTGCCGGACGACAGCCCGGCCGAGCAGATCCAGGACCTAGTGTACGAGGTCGGCAAGCGGCACCCCTGCTTCGCCGACCTGCGCGCCTGGTTCAAGGCGCTCTACGAGATCCTGCTGGGCCAGGAGCAGGGCCCACGGCTGGGCTCCTTCTTCGCCCTCTACGGCCTGGCGAACTCGCGCCAGCTGATCGAGCAGGCGCGCGCCGGGATGCTGGTGGCCGGCGGGACGGAGACGGCGACGGGTTAGGGGCTCGGCACCAGGATCAGCGCAGCACCTCGACCCGGGCGGAGACCCGCGGCCGCTGCCGCAGCAGGGCGGACACCAGCGCCTCGCCCCGGGTGCTCCTCGCCTTCGCCTCGGTGCGGCGCGCGAGTTGCGCCAGGCGGCCATTCTCGAAGGCCTCGACCACGCGCGCGTGGATATAGCTGCGGCGCGCCACCGCCGGCGTATTGCCGAGCAGGCTGGCGACCTCGCGCACCACCGCCGCCACCTGCCGTTGTCGCCCGGCCGCACCCGCCGCCGGTTCGAGCCGCGCCAGCCGGGAGGCCGCCGTCGCATTCGCCGCCAGCATGCGGAAATCCTTGGCGCTGATCGTCTCGCCCGCCACCGCCTGCAGATAGGCGTTCACCTCCAGGGAGGTGACGCGATGCACGCCGCCCTCGCCGTCGCGGTACTGGAAGAGGCGGCGACCCGGGGTGCCCTTCAGCTCGCGAACCAGTTCGGCGAGCTTGGGCGCCTCGACGGCGCAGCGCACCTGCTGTCCGCCCTTGCCGCGGAAGGCGAAGCAGACTCCCTCCGCCTGCAGGGCCACCTGGCTCTTCAGCAGCGTGGCCGCACCACGGCTGCGGCCGGAGTGGACATAGCTTTCGCTGCCGATGCGGATGTGGGTCCGGTCGAGCACCTGGACGACGCCGGCCAGCACGCGCTCCCGGCAGAGACCGGCCCGTGCCAGATCGCGCGTCACGCGGCCGCGAATGCGCGGGATCGCCCGCGCGATCACGCCGAGGCGGTCGAGCTTCTGCTGCTCGCGCACCGCCTCCCAGCCGGGGTGGTAGCGGTACTGCAGCCGGCCCGCGGCATCGAGGCCGGTGGCCTGGAGGTGGGCCTGCGGGTCATCGGCGATCGCCACCTCGCGGTAGTTCGGCGGTATTGCCAGGGCGCGGATGCGCGCCAGCACGGCCTCGTCGGCAATTCGCCGTCCGCGGCCGTCGAGATAGAGGAAGCCGCGCCCACAGCGCCGCCGCCGGATCGGCAATGCTTCGGACGCGGTATAGGTGAGAGCCGCAACCGACGGCGGGTCGCTCCCGGCAAGCTTGGTCATGCCCGCGAGCGGTGCCGGGTGTCAGGCAGCCTTGGGGAGCGAGAGCGCGACCTTGATCCAGCCAGGCCGGCGGCTGTCGAAGGCCTCGTAGGCCTCGATCACGTCGGTCAGCGGCTCGCGGTGGCTTAGGACGCCCTCGGGATCGACCAGCCCGCCCTTCACCCAGTCGACCAGGCGCGGCACATAGCGACGGTGATTGCAGTTGCCCATCTTCACCGTGAGGTTGCGGTTCATCGCCATGCCGATCGGGAAGGAGCGCAGCTGCGGCGGGTAGACGCCGATGATGCCGAGCGTGCCCGCCTTCGCCAGGCCCTTGATCGCCCAGTCGAGCGCCAGGGCCGGCGCGTCCCCCGGCACCCAGAGGTCGCCCGTCGGATGGCGCTCCGGTGCCGCCGCCTTGGACTCGCCCTCATGGCGTTGCTCGTCGATCTCGCCCGCCGCCGGACCGCCGTCAGGCTTCATGGCATCCACGCCGACCGCGTCGATCGCCCGGTCGACGCCGATCCCGTTGGTCAGGGCCATGATCTGCTCGACCGGATCCTCCTCGGCGAAGTTCACCACCTCCGCGCCCAGCGCAGCCGCCATCGCGAGCCGGTCGGGCAGGCAGTCCACGGCAATGACCCGAGCGGCGTTCATGAGCTGCGCGCTGCGAATGGCGAAGAGGCCGACGGGACCGCAGCCCCAGACGCAGACAGTGTCGCCGTCGTCGACCTCGGCGATGTCGGCGCCGAAGTAGCCGGTGGGGAAGATGTCGGAGATCAGGATCGCCTGGTCGTCGGTCACCGCGTCGGGCAGCTTCACCAAGCCGACGTTGGCGTAGGGGATGCGTGCGTATTCGGCCTGCAGCCCGTGGAACGAACCCGCCGCCTCCGGCCCGCCGAAGAAGGCGGTGCCGGCCTGCGAGCCGCCGGGATTCGCCTCGTCGCACTGCGCGTAGTAGCCGGAACGGCAGTAGCTGCAGGCGCCGCAGGCGATGGTGGAGGGGATCACGACGCGGTCGCCAGGCTTCAGGTTGCGCACGTCCTTGCCGATCTCCTCGACGATGCCCACGCCCTCGTGGCCGAGCACGGTGCCGGGCTTCATGCCCGGCAGGGTACCGCGGATCATGTGGAGATCGGTGCCGCAGATGGCGCTGGCGGTGAGGCGGACGATGGCGTCGGTCGGCGCCTCGATCTTCGGCTCGGCCACCTCATCCAGACGGACGTCGCCGACCCCGTGGAACACGACTGCTTTCATGCTTGGCACTCTCTGTTCTTGTGGCGTGGCAGGACGCAGCCCGTCGCTGGGCTGCGTCTCTGAAAAACGGCGGCAAGCTCACTTCGTTCCACGCGGAGCAGATGGGGCCGCGCTTCCTCGGCCCCGGCACGAGGACGTCCAGGCCCCCCGAGACCCCGGATCTAGGCGCGGCGGCACCGGCACCACGACTTAGCCGCCGATCAGGTCGCCGCCGTTCGGATGCAGCACCTGCCCGGTCATGTAGGAGGCGTCCTCGCAGGCGAGGAACAGCAGCGAGGGCGCGACCTCGTTCGGCTGCCCCGGCCGGCCGAGCGGCGCGCTCTTGCCGAAGTCCGCGACCTTCTCGGCGGGGAAGGAGGCCGGGATCAGCGGCGTCCAGATCGGTCCGGGCGCGACGCCGTTCACCCGGATGCCCTGCTCCGCGAGGTTGCCGGAGAGGGCGCGCACGAAGGCGAGGATGGCGCCCTTGGTGGAGGCATAGTCGATCAGCGTCGGCTGGCCGCGGTAGGCGGTGACCGAGGTGGTGCAGATGATCGAGGCACCGCGCTTCAGGTGCGCCATGGCCGCCTGGATGACATGGAAGCCGCCGAAGACGTTCGTGCGGAAGGTGCGCTCGAGCTGCGCGGCCGGGATCTCCTCCACCTTTTCGCTGTAGTGCTGCTCGGCGGCATTGCTCACCACCACGTCGAGCCGGCCGAAGCGCTCGACCGCCCGGTCGACGAAGGCGCGGGCGACGCTCTCCTCGCCGATGTCGCCGGCGCAGGCGAAGCAGTCGGCGCCCTCCGCCTCCATCAGCCGCAGGGTCTCCCGCGCATCCTGCTCCTCGTTGGCGTCCTTGTAGAGGATGCCGACCCGCGCGCCCTCGCGGGCGAAGAGCACCGCGGTGGCGCGGCCGATGCCGGAATCGCCGCCGGTGACGATCGCCGCCTTGCCGGCGAGGCGCCCGGAGCCGGGATAGCGCGGCGCGTAGTCCGGCGCGGGGTCCATCGCCGCCTCGCTGCCGGGCTGGTGTCGCTGCGGGGTGGGAACCCTTTCCTTTGCCATGGCCGGTCCTTACTCCTGGGGGGTGAGCAGCTTGTCGAGCGTGATCGGCAGGCCGCGGAGGCGGCGGCCGGTGGCGTGATAGATGGCGTTGCCGATCGCCGCCGCGGTGCCGACAACGCCGATCTCGCCGAGCCCCTTGATGCCGAGCGGGTTCATCTCGTCCTCCTCCTCGACGAAGAGCACCTCCATTTCCTCCACGTCCGCGTTCGTCGGCAGGTGGTACTCGGCGAGATTGCGGTTCATGAAGCGGCCGAGGCGGTGGTCCACCAGCGTCTCCTCCATCAGCGCCTGGCCGAGTCCGAAAACCATGCCGCCGAGCACCTGGCTGCGCGCGGCGGCTGGATTGACGATGCGGCCGGCGGCCACGGCGTCGAGCAGGCGGCTCACCCGCACGCTGCCCAGGGTCTCGTCCACCCGCACTTCGGCGAAGACCGCCGAGTGGGTGTAGTTGGAGGGCTTCTCCTCCTCGTCCCGGCCGCCAAAGCCGCTGCCGACCTCGCCGTCCGCCTCCAGGCTCCCGACCCCAGCCGCCCGCATGACCTCGGCGATGGAGAGCGAGCGCTCGGGGTCGCCGCGCGCGGCGATGCGACCATCCTCGAAGGTCACATGGTCGATCTCCAGGTTGACCAGCGGCGATGCCGCGCGCGCCCGCGCCATGCGCAGCAGGCGCTCCGCCAGCGCCCGGCAGGCCGCCTGCACGGCCGAGCCGACCGAGGCGGCAGTCGCCGAACCGCCTTCGACGTAGGCCTGCGGCAGGGTCGAGTCGCCGAGCCGCGCGGTCACCGCCTCCATCGGCAATCCGAGGGTCTGGGCGGCGATCTGCGTCATCAGCGTATAGGTGCCGGTGCCGATGTCGGCGGTGGCGCTGGCCACCTCCAGCCGGCCGTCGCGGTCGAGACGGGCGCGGGCCCTGGTGGGGAACATCATTGCCTCCCACACGCCGCTCGCCACGCCCCAGCCGATCAACTCGCGGCCCTCGCGCATCGCCCCCACCGCCGGCACGCGGCGGCTCCAGCCGAAGCGCTCGGCGCCCTGCCGGAAGCAGGCCTCCTGTCGCTTGCTGGAGAAGGGCTTCTCCTCGTTCGGGTCGTGCTCCGTGGCATTGCGCAGACGCAGCTCGATGGGATCGATCCCCAGGGCCCAGGCCAGCTCGTCCATCGCCGTCTCGATGGCGAAGACGCCGGTGACGCCGCCCGGCCCGCGCATGTTCGCCGGCGTCGGGATGTCGAGCGGCGCCAGGCGGTAGCCCAGGCGGCGGTTGGGCGCGCGGTAGAGCAGGCTGGACCAGTCGACCGTGGTCTCCTGGTAGTCCTCGTAGCGCGAGGTGCTGCCCAGCGCCGCGTGGACCAGCGACTGCAGCCGGCCCTGCTGGTCGGCGCCGAGCGCGATGCGCTGCAGGGTCTCGGGCCGATGGCCGATGGAGAACATCTGCGCGCGCGTCAGCACGACCCGCACCGGGCGCCGCAGCGCCAGCGCCGCCATGACGGCGAAGAAGAGCTGGTAGTGCGGCCGCAGGCCGGAGCCGAAGGCGCCGCCGACGAAGGGCGAGATCACCCGCACCTTCTCCTTCTCGAGCCCGAAGACGCCGCTGACGTAGCCCTGGCTGTTCAGCACGCCCTGGGTCTTCTCGTAGACCGTCAGCCCGCCGTCGACCCCGGGGACGGCGGTGGTGGCGTGGAGTTCCAGCGGGTTTTGATGCTCGATGGCGATGCGATAGCGCCGGTCGAGGGCGACCGCCGCCTGCGCGTAGGCGGCATCGGCGTCGCCCCGCGGCGCCGGCGGGCCGTCGGCGTCGTGGCGCTTGGCCGGATCGAAGGCTTCGGCCTCGACCCGCGAGAGGTCGGTGTTGTGCGCTTCCGCCGCGTAATCGACGCGCAGCAGCGACGCGGCATAGCGGGCGATCTCCGGCGTCTCCGCCACCACCAGCGCCACCGGCTGGCCGCCGAAGCGGATCTCCGCATCGTGCAGGGGGCGCAGCGGCTCGCCCGGCGGCGCGATCTCGTCCTGGTGACTCCCGGCACCGCTGGCGATGCCGGCGGGCAGATTGGCATGGGTGAAGACCTCCACCACGCCCGGTACCGCGCGCGCCGCGCTCTCGTTGATCGAGCGGATCCGGCCGCGCGTCACGGCGCTGCCGAGGACCGCGCCGTGCGCCAGCCCCTCGGCCGCGAATTCGCCGGCGTAGGGCGCACTTCCGGTGACCTTGGCACGACCGTCGACGCGCCTCTGCGCCTTGCCGACCGGCCCGCTCATGGCTGCTTCCCGCCGCTTGCCGTGCCGGCCGCGGCCTCCTGCAGCGCCCGCAACACGGCGCGGCGCGCCAGCTCGATCTTGAAGTCGTTGCCGCAGTGCCCCCGGGCCCCGTCGAGCAGGCAGTCCGCGGCCGCGGCGAAGGCCCCCGCCTCCGGCGGCCGGCCGAGCAGCAGGGCCTCCGCCTCGCCGCGGCGCCAGGGCTTGTGGGCGACGCCACCGAGCGCCAGGCGGGCGTCGGCGACCCTGCCGTCCTCCAGCCGCAAGGCCGCCGCCACCGAGACCAGGGCGAAGGCGAAGGAGCGGCGGTCGCGCAGCTTCAGGTAGGCGCTGTGTGCGGCGTGCCGCGCCGGCGGCAGCTCGACCGCCAGGATCACCTCGTCGACGCCGAGCGTCGTGTCGCGCTCCGGCGTTTCGCCGGGCAGGCGGTGGAAATCCGCCAGCGCGATGCGCCGCTGCCCGCCCGGGCCCTGAACCAGGACGATCGCCTCCAGCGCCGCGAGGGCGACGCTCATGTCGGAGGGGTGAACGGCGATGCAGTGCTCGCTGGCCCCGAGGATGGCGTGGATGCGGGTCAGGCCCTCCAGCGCCGAGCAGCCGCTGCCGGGCGCGCGCTTGTTGCAGGGCGTTTCGCGATCGTAGAAATAGTAGCAGCGCGTGCGCTGCAGCAGGTTGCCGCCGACGCTGGCGGCATTGCGCAGCTGCGGCGAGGCGCCGGCCAGCAGCGCCTGCGCGAGCAGCGGGTAGTCGCGCCGCACCCGCGGCTCGTAGGCCAGGCGGCTGTTGCTGACCAGGGCGCCGACCGCGAGCCCGCCGCCCGGCCGCGTCTCGATGGTGTCGAGCCCGAGGCGGGAGATGTCGATCAGCCGCGCCGGCCTCTCGACGTCGTACTTCATCAGGTCGAGCAGGTTCGTGCCGCCGGCGATCAGCCGCGCGCCTGGGTCCTCGGCGAGCGCGGCGATGGCCGCGCCGACGCTCCCGGCCCGCTCGTAGACGAAGGGCCTCATGGCGCGCCCCCGCTTCCGGTGCCGCCGTCGCTCCGCGCCCCGCGTACTGCCTCGATGGCCGCCACGATGTTGCTGTAGGCACCGCAGCGGCAGAGGTTGCCGCTCATCAGCTCACGAATGTCGTCGCGGCTCCTGGCCTGCCCTTCCGCGAGCAGCCCGACGGCCGAGCAAAGCTGGCCCGGCGTGCAGTAGCCGCACTGGAGGGCGTCGTGGGCGATGAAGGCCTCCTGCAGGGGATGCAGGCTGTCGCCCTCCGCCAGCCCCTCCACCGTGACGATCTCGGCGCCGTCGCGCATCACCGCCAGGGTCAGGCAGGCATTGATCCGCTGGCCGTCGACCAGGACGGTGCAGGCGCCGCACTGCCCGTGGTCGCAGCCCTTCTTGCTGCCCATCAGGTTCAGCCGCTCGCGCAGCAGGTCCAGCAGGCTGGTCCAGGGGGCGACCGCGAGACGGTGCGCCTCGCCGTTGACCGTGAGGGCGATCGGAATCTCCGGCGGCAAGCCCCGCGTCTGCGGCTCCGCGCGTCGTGCCATGCTGCTCTCCTACAGGGCTTCCCCGGCCCGCGTCGTTTCCAGTGCCAAGGCAACGGCCCAGCGGGACGGTGGTTCCGCGGCCGCCGGGAGGTTCCGTCACCGGGCGTGGAAGGATCCGCTTCGGCGGCGGCTGCCGGGTCGAGGAGACGGACGCGATCAAGAAGATCGACGAGGACTTTTTCGAGTGAGCCCTCACCCCACCCGCAGCAGCGCCACGTCCTTGCACGGGATCTCGCAGTTCCAGCCGTGCCGTGCCGCCAGCCAGCGGAAAGTCTCTTCGCGATAGAACGCCACGTGCGTCGGGTCGCGGCGGTAGTGCCAGCCGGCGAAGCGGGCGTCGTCGGTCTGGAAGCAGGTCATGACGGCCAGCCAACCACCCGGCCGGACCAGCCGGCCGAGGCGCGCGAACTCGGCGGCGGGATCGTGGAAATGCTCCGCCACCTCGCTCAGCGCGACGAAGTCGTAGCGCCGCTCCAGCGGTGCCGTCTCCGGCGCGAAGAGCGGATCGTAGAGCGCCACCGCGTGGCCGGCCTCGCGCAGCATCGCCGCCAGGGCCGAGGCCGGACCGCAGCCGTAGTCGAGCCCCTGGCTCCCCGGAGCCAGGCGCGCCCGCAAGGGGGCGGTCAGGCGCGACAGGAAGCGGCGATAGGCGGGGTCGGCCGCGTCGTTCTCATGCCGTCGATAGAGCCGCGCCGCTTCCTCCGCCGTCGGGCGGCAGACCGGGTCGAGGAAGCGCAGGCCACAGGTCGCGCAGCGCCAGTAGACCGCCTTCCCCAGCGTGACGAGGGGCGCCGGCGACGCGGCACAGAGCGGACAGGGCGGCGGTGCGGCGGTCACGCCGCCGCGGTGCGCGCGAGGTAGACGCTCTGCACCACCTTGCCGCCGGCCAGCGGGTTGTCGAAGGCGACCGGCTCGGCGCGCGCGCTGGCGAAGACGCCGGCCAGGCGTTCGGTGAAGGCCGCCTCGGGCGGGTCGTTCGACCAGAGGCCGAAAAGGCCGCCGGGCTTCAGCTGCGCCGCCAGCCGGCGCAGGCCGTCGGGCGCGTAGAAGGCGGCGTGCGCCGGCGCCAGATGTTTGTCCGGCGCATGGTCGATGTCCAGCAGCACGGCATCGAAGCGCCGCCCGGGCCGCTGCGGGTCGAAGCCGGCCGCGGCGGCCGCCAGCGCGAAGAAGTCGCCGGCGACGAAGCGGCAGCGCGGGTCGGCGGCGAGCCCCGCCCCCAGCGGCAGCAGGCCGCCGCGGTGCCAGTCGATCACCGGCTGCAACGCCTCGACCACGAGAAGCTGGCCGACGCGGGCTTGATCGAGCGCCGCCCGGGCGGTGTAGCCGAGGCCGAGGCCGCCGACCACGACCTCGAGGCCTGCGCCGGGGAGCTCCGCCAGCCCGAGGCGCGCCAGCGCGATCTCGGAATCGGTAAAGTGGCTCGACATGAGGAACTCGTCGCCGAGCTTGATCTCGTAGACCTCGGCCTCCAGGCGCGGGTCCCAGCGGCGGCGCAGCGAGAGCAGCCCCATCGCCGTCTGCCGCGCATCAAGGATGGCGAAGGCGCGCTTCATGCCGGGCGTCCGTGCCCCTTGGCGCATCCTTCGAGACGCCGCCTGCGGCGGCTCCTCAGGATGAGGAAACCGGTTTCGTCGAACAAACTCGCGACCTCATCCTGAGGAGGTCGCGCAGCGACCGTCTCGAAGGATGGGTCAGGCGCGCCGTCGTCCCTGCGGGCGGCCATCCTAGCCGCGCCCGTGGGCCCAGTCCCAGTAGAGCTGGCGGGCCTTGCCGTAGATCGGGCCGGGCTGCAGCGCGCGCTCCTCGATGCCGGTGATCGGCTGCACCTTGCCGTAGTTGCCGCTGGAGAAGAGCTCGTCCATCTCCATGAGTTCGCCCCAGGTGACGCGGCGCTCCTGCACCTCGACGCCGGCGTCGCGCAGCAGCTTGGCCACGCGCTGGCGGGTGATGCCGTTCAGGAAGCTGCCGTTGGCCGCCGGGGTGATGGCGATACCGTCCTTGGACATCCAGAGGTTGGCGGTCGCCAGCTCGGCGACGTTGCCCAGCGGATCGAGCAGCACCGCGTTGTCGAAGCCCTTGGCCCGCGCCTCGCCCAGCGCCCGCGCCGCCAGGGGATAGAGGCAGGCCGCCTTGGCGTCGGTCGGCGCCGAGTTCGGCAGCGGCCGCACGAAGGAGGAGCGCAGCACCCGGCAGGGGCCGGGCTCCGGCATCGGCAGGACGTTCATCGTCAGGCAGAAGCGCGTGGAGTCCGGATCGGGCACGACGAAGCCGGCGTCGGCCCAGAACATCGGCTTGATGTAGAGCGCGGTACCCTCGGGAAAGCGGGCGGCGCCCTCGCGCACCAGCGCCTCGATCTCCGGGCCGCTCTTGGTCGGCTTCAAGTCCATGGCGCGGGCGGAGTCGACGACGCGCTGGCAGTGGCGGTCGAGGTCCGGCATCACGCCCTCGAAGAGGCGCGCGCCGTCGAACACGCAGGAGCCGAGCCAGAGCCCGTGGCTCTGCGGCCCGACGATCGGCGGGTTGCCCTCCAGCCATTCGCCGTCGATCCAGCTCAGCACCGTCATGGCGCCCTGCCCCGTCGCCTGCTTCACGCCGTCGTGCATCGCCCTGCTCTCCTCCGCGCCGCTTCATGGCCTGCTTTGCGCGGCAGCCTAGACCCCGCTCTCCGCCGGCTCAACCGCAGCGGTGTCGCGGGACAATGGCGGGCCGGCAGGCACCATCTGGCCGGCGCGGGGCGGGGCCGCTAGTCTCCGCCGCCATGAACGACAGCACCGCCATCTATCACGTCTGCCGCGCCGAGGAGTGGGCCGCCGCCCTCGCCGCCGGCCGCTACGAGGGCTCCTCGCAGGACCGCGCCGACGGCTTCATCCACTTCTCCGCCGGGCCGCAGCTGCGGGCCTCGGTCGCCAAGCACCGCGCCGGCCAGGACGGCCTGCTGCTGCTGGCGGTCGATCCCGCGGCGCTGGGACCGGCGCTGAAGTGGGAGCCCTCGCGTGGCGGCCAGCTCTTCCCGCATCTCTATGGCGCCCTGCCCCCCGCGGCGGTACTCTGGAGCGCAGCCCTGCCGCTGGGGCCGCAGGGGCTGCACCTCTTTCCGGCCGCCGTGCCATGAGCCTTTCCTGGTCGCTCGCCCGGCCACTGCTGCATCGTCTCGAAGCGGAGCGGGCGCATCGCCTGACCCTCTGGGCGCTGCGCCACGGCCTGGCGCCGCGCCTGCGCCGGCCCGACGATCCGCGCCTCGCCATCGAGCTCTGGGGCCGCCGCTTCGCGCATCCGCTGGGCATCGCCGCCGGCTTCGACAAGAACGCCGAGGCGGTGCCGGCCCTGGCGCGCCTCGGCTTCGCCTTCGTCGAGGTCGGCTCGATCACGCCGCGGCCGCAGGACGGCAACCCGCGCCCCCGCCTCTTCCGCCTGGGCGAGGATCGCGCCGTGGTCAACCGCATGGGCTTCAACAACGAGGGCGCGGCGGCGGTCGCTGCCCGCCTGGACCGGCTGCGCCGCCCGCCGGGACTGATCCTCGGCATCAACCTGGGGAAGAACAAGGAGACCGCCGAGGCGGCGGAGGACTATGCCGCCGGCGTCGCCGCCCTCGGCCGCTTCGCCGACTATCTGGTGGTCAACGTCTCCTCGCCCAACACCCCCGGCCTCAGGGCGCTGCAGGGCAAGGACGAGCTCGCGGCCCTGGCGGCGCGGGTGCGCCGGGCGATGGGCGAGGCGGCGGTCGACTGCCCGCTGCTGCTGAAGGTGGCGCCCGACCTGGAGGAGAGCGATCTCGCCGACATCGCCGCCGTGGCGCTGCAGCGCTTCGACGGCATCATCGCCACCAACACCACCGTGACGCGGCCGACCAGCCTGCGCGCGGCCAAGCGGGGCGAGAGCGGCGGGCTCTCCGGCCGGCCGCTGTTCGAGCGCTCGACCGCGGTGCTGGGGCGCCTGTGGCAGCTGACCGAGGGGCGCCTGCCGCTGATCGGCGTCGGCGGCGTCGAGGACGGCCACCGCGCCTATTCCAAGATCCGCGCCGGCGCCAGTCTGCTGCAGCTCTACTCCGCGCTGGTCTACGGCGGCCCGCCGCTGATCGCCCAGATCCTGCACCAGCTCTCGGCGCTGATGGCCGCCGACGGCTTCAAGCGGCTGGAGGACGCGGTCGGCGCCGACTGGCGCTAGGGCGGCCGGGCCGCGGCCCTTTCCCCTGCCGCCGGGCTGTGGCAGAAGGCAGGCCCCTGTGACCCACCGCACCGGACGCCCTCCATGACCCCCATTCCGCTGCTGCCGGGGCTTTCCGCCCTGGCCGAGCGCTTCGACGGCTTCATCCTCGATCTCTGGGGCGTGATCCACAACGGCCACCGCGTCTTCCCGCACGCCGTCGAGACGCTGCGCGCCATCCAGGGCGCCGGCAAGGCCGCCGTCCTGCTCTCCAACGCACCGCGGCGCGAGACGGTGGTGCAGCAGCGCAACCACGAGATCGGCCTGCCGCAGGGCCTGGTGGCCGGCATCGTCACCTCCGGCGAGGAGGCCTGGCGGCATCTCTCGGCCCGGCCAGACGCCTTCTACCGCGCCCTCGGCCGGCGCTGCCTGCACATCGGCGGCGCGCGCGACAGCTCGATGCGCGAGGGGTTGGACTACGACTTCGTCGACAGCGTCGAGGCGGCCGACTTCATCCTCAACACCGGCTCGGCACAGGAGGACGGCACGCGGGCGGTGGATGACGCGCTGCTCGCCCGCGCCGCGGCGCGGCGCCTGCCGATGGTCTGCGCCAATCCCGACCGCGTGGTCATCACCGGCGAACGGCGGGAGCTTTGCGCCGGCGCCATCGCCGAGGCCTACGAGGCGCTGGGCGGTCGGGTCCGCTGGCACGGCAAGCCCTACCCGGAGGTCTACGAGCGCGCCCAGCGGGTGCTGGCCCACGCCCTGCCGGCCTTCGACAAGGCGCGCGTGCTCTGCGTCGGCGACGGCATGGAGACCGACATGAAGGGCGCCCGCGCCGCCGGCCTCGCCGGGCTTTTCGTCCTCGGCGGCATCCATCAGGATGAGATCGGGCGTATAAGCGACGGACCCGATCCGGAGGGGATCGCCCGCGTAGCCGCGCACCACGGTGTCGAGCCGGTCGGCGCGCTGGAGCGTTTCGTCTGGTAGCGGCCCTTTAGCAACGGTCGGAGCGCGTTCCCTGGTCGAAGCCACCGCCTCCATCGATCTCGACTGCAGCGCCGAGGAGCTCTGGCCGCTGCTGGCCGACACCGCGCGCTTCAACGAAGCCTTCGGGCTGCCGAAGCACGAGATCGTCGAGACGCCGCGGCCGGACGGCTCGGTCGCCTTCACCGGCCGGGTGAAGATGGGCCCCTTCCGCCTGGCCTGGGAGGAGGAGCCGGTCAACTGGGTGACCGGCCAGTGGTTCGAGCACCGCCGCCGCTTCACCCGCGGCCCGCTGCGCGCCCTCGACGCCGAGCTGCGGCTGGAGCCCACCGCGGGCGGCTGCCGCGCCCACTATCGCCTGGCGGTGCTGCCCCGTGGCCTGCTCGGGCGGCTGCTGGCGGGGCGTATCCTGCAGAGCGGCCTGGACAACGCCGCCAAGGCGGCGGCCAGCGCCGCGGCCTGCGCCAAGGGCCAGCGCGAGACCCCTTTCGACTACAGTGCGCCGGACCTGCCGGCCGGCGCCGCCGCCCGCCTGACGCAGATGGTCGAGCGGATCGAGGCCTCGGGCCACGGCCACGGCCTGGCCCAGCGCCTCGCCGCCTTCGTCGCCGGCGGCCAGGAAGTCGACCTGGTGCGCATCCGGCCGCTCGGCCTGGCGCACCGCTGGGGCGTGCCGGAGCGCCAGGCGATCGAGCTCTGCCTGCAGGCGACGCGCGAGGGGATGCTGACGCTGACCTGGTCGCTGCTCTGCCCGCGCTGCCGCGTCGCCAAGCTCACCACCGGCTCGCTCGACACCCTGCCGGAGGGGACCCACTGCGGCTCCTGCAACATCGACTACGAGCGCGACTTCGCGCAGTCGGTCGAGCTGGCGTTCCAGCCGGCCCCCGGCCTGCGGCCGATCGTACAGGGCGAGTACTGCCTCTTCGGGCCGATGTCGGTGCCGCACGTGAAGCTGCAGGTGGCGCTGGCGCCGGGCGAGGCGCGGCGGCTCGCCGCCACGCTCGCGCCCGGCCCCTACCGCTACCGCACGCTGGAGCCGGGGCCGGAGCGCGACGTCACGATCGGCGCGGCAGGAACGCCGTCGCTGTTGCTGGAGGAGACTGAGGTGCGGGCCGGGAAGGCCGCAGCCGACGGCCAGGTCGCGCTGGAGAACCGCAGCCGGCGACGGCTGACGGCAGTGATCGAGGAGCGCGCCTGGGTCGCCGAGGCGTTGACCGCGGACCGCGCCGCCACCTTCCAGGCCTTCCGCGACCTCTTCTCCGACCAGGTGCTGCGCCCCGGCGACGAGGTGGCGATCCGCCATGTCGCCCTGCTCTTCACCGACCTCAGGGCCTCGACCGCGCTCTACGGACGGATCGGCGACGCCAGCGCCTACAAGCTGGTGCGCGACCACTTCGCCTTCCTCGGCCGGCTGGTGCGCGAGCACGACGGTGCGGTCGTGAAGACCATCGGCGACGCCATCATGGCGGCCTTCCACAGCCCGACCGACGCGGTGCGGCGGCCCTCGCCATGCTGCAGCGCTTCTCGGAGTTCAACGGCTCGCACCCGCAGACCCCGGTCTCGATCAAGGTCGGGCTGCACGCCGGCCCGCTGATCGCCGTCACGCTGAACGAGCGGCTGGACTACTTCGGCTCCACCGCCAACCTCGCCGCCCGCCTGCAGGCCCAGAGCGAGGGCGACGACGTGGTGCTGTCGGCGACGCTGGCGGCGGAACCCGGCGTTGCGGCGCTGCTCGAGGGCCTGCCGACCGCCCGGGAGGCGGCCCGCCTCAAGGGCTTCGAGCAGCCGGTCGACTTCCTGCGGGTGCTGCCGGGCGGAGCGAAGGCCGGCGGCTGATCAGCCGCTGCCGCGCAGCCGCAGGCGGAGCTGCTTCTCGGTCTCCAGGATGGCGAAGAGCGCGGCCCCGACGGCGACGATGGCCACGCCGTCCCAGAGGGGCACCGCGGCGGTGCCGAAGACCCTTTGCAGCGGTGGCAGGTAGGTGACGGCGAACTGGGCCGCCGCGACGATCGCGATCACGACCCAGACCACCGGGGTGCCGGACGCCGCCTTCCAGGTCAGCGAGGTGCCGTAGATGTTGCGCACGAAGAAGAGCTGGAAGATTTCCATCGTCACCAGGGCGTTCATCGCGATCGTGCGCGCCAGCTCCACGGAGTGGCCGCGCTCCAGCGCCCAGGAGAAGAGGCCGAAGACTCCGGCGAGATAGAGCACGGAGACCAGCGCCAGATGCCAGGCAAGTTCGCCGGTGAGCAAGGGCTCGCCGCGTCGGCGCGGCGGCCGCCGCATGCTGTTCTCCTCGGTCGGCTCGAAGGCCAGCGCCAGGCCGAGCGTCGCCGCGGTGATGAGGTTGATCCAGAGGATCTGCAGCGCCGTCACCGGCAGTGTCAGGCCGAAGAGCAGGGCGACGATGATGGTCGCCGCCTCGCCGGCGTTGGTCGGCAGCGTCCAGGCGATGACCTTCTTGAGGTTGTCGTAGACCGTACGGCCCTCGCGCACCGCGGCGGCGATCGAGGCGAAGTTGTCGTCGGTCAGCACCAGCTCCGCCGCCTCCTTGGCCGCCTCGCTGCCCTTGCGCCCCATGGCGATGCCGGCGTCGGCGCGCTTCAGGGCCGGCGCATCGTTGACCCCGTCGCCGGTCATCGCCACCACCGCACCCCGCGCCTGCAGGGCGGAGACGATGCGCAGCTTGTGCTCCGGCGAGGTGCGGGCGAAGACGTCGGTGCGCCACACGGCCTCCGCCAGCTCGCCGTCCTCCATGGCATCGATCTCGGCGCCGCTGAGGACGGCCTCCGGCCGCGCGAGGCCGACCTGGCGGCCGACCGCGGCGGCGGTGCCGAGGTGGTCGCCGGTGATCATCTTCACGTCGATGCCGGCGGCGCGGCACTCGGCCACGGCGGCGACGGCCTCCGGGCGCGGCGGATCGATCAGCCCGACGAGGCCGAGGAACCGCAGCCCCTCGCCGAGGCTCTCCGTCTCGACGCGCCGGCTATCCGCCGGGACCGCCTTGCAGGCCAGGGCGAGAACCCGCTCGCCCCGCGCGGCGATCTGCTCGGCGCGGCGCTGCCAGAGCGCGGCGTCGAGCGCCACCGTGCCGCCGTCGGCGCGCAGCGCCTCGCGGCAGAGCTGCAACAGCCGTTCCGGCGCGCCCTTCACATAGACCACCGCAGGTCCGCCGTCCCCGGCGTGCAGCGTCGCCATGTAGCGGTGGCGGGCATCGAAGGGGACGGCGTCACGGCGCGGCAGGGCCGGGCCGCAGCCGCCGGCCTTGCCGGCGAAGGCAAGGAGGGCGCCCTCCATCGGGTCGCCCTGCACGGTCCACTGGCCGCCGGCCTCGCTCAGCGCCGCGTCGTTGCACTCTGCCGCCGCCTGCCTCAATGCCGACAGGGCGGCGTCCCCGGAGACCGCCATCGGCCCTTCGATCGCGCCCTGCGGCGCATAGCCGCCGCCGGTGACGCGCCAGTCGCCGGCCAGCGTCGCGGCGCTCACCACCGTCATCTCGTTCAAGGTCAGGGTGCCGGTCTTGTCGGTGCAGATGACCGAGACCGAGCCGATGGTCTCGATCGCCGGCAGGCGGCGCACGATGGCGTTGCGGCTGGCCATGGCGCGCACCCCGATCGCCAGCGTCACCGTCAGCACCGCCGGCAATCCCTCGGGTATGGCGGCGACCGCGAAGCCGACCACCACCATGAAGAAGTCGCCGAAGGGCAGCTGCCCGAACAGGTAGCCGTAGAGCAGCAACAGACCGGAGACGAGGAGGATCAGAAAGGTCAGCCAGCGGGAAAAGATCGCCATCTGCCGGACCAGCGGCGTGGTCAGGGTCTCCACCCCGGCGAGCAGCCCGCCGATGCGTCCAATCTCGCTGTCCGCGCCGGTGGCCACCACCACGCCGCGCCCCTGGCCGGCGGCGACCAGCGTGCCGCCGTAGACCATCGAAAGGCGGTCGCCCAGCGGTGCGTCGGTGGCTACCGGCTCGGTCGCCTTGTCAACCGGCAGCGACTCGCCTGTGAGGATCGCCTCCTGCAGGCGCAGGCCGTGCGCCTCGGTCAGGCGCAGGTCGGCAACCGGCTTGCCGCCCGGATCGAGCAACAGGATGTCGCCCGGCACCACGGCCTCGGCGGCAATCTCCTGCCGGCGGCCGTCGCGGATCACTTCGGCATGCGGCGACAGCATCTCGCGCAGCGAGTCCATCGCCCGCTCGGCCTTGCCTTCCTGCAGGAAGCCGATGACGGCGTTGGCGACCACCACGGCGAGGATCACCAGCGTGTCGGTGACGTGACCCAGCACGGCGGTGATCGCCGCCGAGACCAGCAGCACGTGGATCAGCAGGTCGCGGAACTGACCCAGCAGCCGGTCGAGCAGGCTGCGCCGGCGTGCCGCCGGCAGGCGATTGGGTCCGTGGCGCTCGAGCCGCGCGGCCGCCTCGGCCGCGGTCAGCCCGCCGGGCCCGCTGCCCAGGGCCGCCAGCGCGGCCTCGGCGCCTTCGGCATGCCAATCCTTGCGAGCCGCGGCCTCCACGACCGCCGGTGACGGCGCGGGCATCGGTCCTCTCCTCGCGGCAACGTGCGCCCGACCTGCAGCATGGCGGGTGGCGGCGTAGGCTTCAACGCAGGCCGGCGAGGTGCGGCGATTGGGCCGGCCGCGCAGTCCCCGGCCGCCGCCAGCCCTGCATCTGGCGCGGCCTAGCCTGCCGCCAGCCCCGTTTGCCTGGTCGCCTTCGACCTGGCCACCCATCGCGGCTACGACAGCGACCATCCGCGGGTCGGTCGGCGATGTCGGCAAGGCCGGCGTGGCGATCGACAGCGTCGAGGACATGAAGATCCTGTTCGACGGCATCCCGCTCGACAAGATGTCGGTCTCGATGACCATGAACGGCGCGGTGCTGCCGGTGCTGGCGATGTTCATCGTCGCGGGCGAGGAGCAGGGGGTCGCCCAGGAGGACCTCGACGGGACCATCCAGAACGACATCCTCAAGGAGTTCATGGTCCGCAACACCTACATCTACCCGCCGGAACCCTCGATGCGGATCGTCGCCGACATCATCGCCTACACGGCGAAGAACATGCCGCGCTTCAACTCGATCTCGATCTCCGGCTATCACATGCAGGAAGCCGGGGCGACCTGCGTGCAGGAACTCGCCTTCACCATCGCCGACGGCCTGGAATATGTGCGCGCCGCCCTCTCCGCGGGCCTCAACGTCGACGCCTTCGCGCCGCGCCTCTCGTTCTTCTTCTGCATCGGCATGAACTTCTTCATGGAGGTCGCCAAGCTGCGCGCCGCGCGCCACCTCTGGGCGACGCTGATGCAGAAGCACTTCCAGCCGCAGAAGGCGGAGAGCCTGATGCTGCGCACCCACTGCCAGACCTCGGGCGTCTCGCTGACCGAGCAGGACCCCTACAACAACGTCATCCGCACCACGATCGAGGCGCTGGCGGCGGCGCTGGGCGGCACCCAGTCGCTGCACACCAACGCGATTCGACGAGGCGCTCGCCCTGCCGACGCCCTTCTCGGCCCGGATCGCGCGCAACACCCAGCTGGTGCTCCAGGAGGAGAGCGGGATCACCCGCGTCGTCGACCCGCTGGCCGGCTCCTACTACGTCGAGAGCCTGACGGCCGAGCTCGCCGCCGAGGCGATGAAGCTGATCGACGAGGTCGAGGAACTGGGCGGCATGACCAAGGCGGTCGAGAGCGGCATGCCCAAGCTGCGCATCGAGGAGTCGGCGGCACGGCGCCAGGCCGCCGTCGACCGCGGCGAGGAGGTGATCGTCGGGGTCAACCGCTATATGGACCCCGAGGATGTCGGAGAAGGTGGATATCCTCGACATCGACAACGCCAAGGTGCTGCGCCAGCAGGTCGCGCGGCTGGAGGATATCCGCAAGAGCCGCGATGCGGCCGCCGTCGAGGCCACCCTGGCCGCGCTGACGAAAGTCGCGGAGAGCGGCGAGGGCAACCTGCTGGCGCTGGCCGTCGAGGCGGCGCGCGCCCGCGCCACCGTCGGGGAGATTTCGGACGCCATGGAGACGGTCTTCTCCCGCCACCGCGCCACCATCCGCTCGATCTCCGGCGTCTACGGCTCGGCCTACGAGGGCGATGCCGGCTTCGCCAGGATCCTGGCCGAGGTCGAGGCCTTCGCCGAGAGCGAGGGGCGCCGCCCGCGCCTGCTGGTCGCCAAGCTCGGCCAGGACGGCCACGACCGCGGCGCCAAGGTGATCGCCACGGCCTTCGCCGACATCGGCTTCGACGTCGACATCGGGCCGCTGTTCCAGACACCCGAGGAGGCCGCCCGCCAGGCGGTGGAGAACGACGTCCACGTCATCGGCGTCTCCAGCCAGGCCGCCGGCCACAAGACCCTGGTGCCGGCGCTGATCGAGGCGCTGAAGGCCCAGGGCGCCGAGCGACATCCTCGTGGTCTGCGGCGGCGTGATCCCGCCCCAGGACTACGACTTCCTGCGCCAAGCCGGCGTCGCCGCGATCTACGGCCCGGGCACCAACAT
>CALOEA010000027.1:0-112475 GCA_942492185.1 uncultured Alphaproteobacteria bacterium | reverse complement strand
GCTGAGCCGCGGTGCGGTTTCTTCTGTCCGAGGCGGAACTTCCCGCCGGGCAACTGGGTGACCAGCTTTTCCTCCGCCAGCCGCTCCAGCACGAGGTTCAGTTCGCGGCGCTCGCTCTTGGGAACATCGAGCAAGGTGCAAAGTTCAGCTACGTGAAGCGCGCGCGATTTGCTTGCACGCAACACTTCCAAAATCTTGGTTTCGTTCAAAGGTTTCTTGTCATTTCTCGCTCAATGGAGCGCGTAAAGTTTGCCGTCGTCGGCGCCGACGATCAGCGTGCCGGTAGATGTAAGCAGCACGGATCCAGCGACGTGGGCGCCGAGACTGTAGCGAAAAAGACCGCGGCCGTCCCGGTCCTCCCCAACGATGCTCTGGTCGCGGTCCGCGAAGTACCGATTGCCGACCCGGTCGACTCGGGCAACGGGCGGAGGCGTGGGGGGGGGCTCGTCGGGCGGTGGGCGAGTTGTGTCGGAAATGATCTCGCCATTCGGGTCGAGCGTGACGTCGCGTCCGTCCACGGTGGTGTAGGAGATACCGCCATCCGCCATGCGCTTGGGCTGCTGGTAGACGGTGGTTGCCTCCACGTGGTGCCACAGAACGTTGCCGGCGCGGTCGATGCGGTAGATGCCGTTGGCGGCCACGTAGACCGACCCGTCAACGGAGGCGACTGGTGCCGTAACGATCGGGCTGCGGAGCGATGTGCGCCACTGGATGTCCCCGGCTCCGCTGCACGAACAGGACATCTCCGGCTTCGTTGGCGGCGACCACACCACCGTTGGCAGCGAGGGCGCTTGCACGAATCGGGGCTCCGGTGGCGGTCTCGAACAGCCGAACTCCATCGTGTCCCACGGCGTAGAGGGAGCCATCGAGTGAGCCCACCGCGATGCCCGCCGCGAACTCCACGGGGGTCGCGATCACACGGTCCCGCGTAGCGAGGTGCCATGCCACGCTCACCATCGACGTGGGACCGAGCGCTGTAGCGCCATCACACCCGTCGTAGCAGAACGAGCGGTGCGCCTCAGTCGTTGCGTTGGTGCGTCCGGATGCGTGGGTCGCTTCGGTCGGCGTGGTCCTTGAAGCGTTGCGAGAGCCTGCGCACCCGGTGATCACCGTCAACAGCAAGGCGGTATTCGCAGCCAGGGTTCGCGTCATGGAGTCGTGGATACGGGCGTGCCGATGAACACCCGACCGCTCGCTTACTTATAAGTTCTCTTGTATGAACAACCAATGCTTGGATTTTTTCCAAATGAACCGGTTTTGCCAAAACAAGATCCGCATGTTCTTTTGCTTGATCTGTTACATCTTCTAAATATCCCGACACAATAGTAATCACCGCCCACGGAATCAAACCCCGTATCACAGAAATGATATCCAAACCACTCACACCGGGCATTTTCACATCAAGCGTAATCAAATCAAATTTCTGAACAACAACCTTACCCAACGCTTCTTCCCCAGAGGCGACCAACTCAATGCCTTCACACCCCAAAGTTTCTATGCTGTTTTTTAAAAATTGCTGCTTAAAAATCAGCATCATCATCCACAATCAACACTTTATGCATAAAGCCCCCCTTGGTCACCCGACTGCCATTTATTTATGTCTTTAAACCAAAACTGCTGTGCAAACGAAACAAAGTCACCAAAATCAATGGATCCATTATTGTTCAAATCAAACTTAACATCAAACCCTAAGACCGCTGACTTTTACCAAAGTGTTGAGCGCAAATAAACAAACGAAATCGACTGCACCACTGCCGTCAAAATCTGCGGTTACTGGCCCAGTAACCACCTTTTAATATGTGAACCACAGCAATGGGTGCTTCTGCAGTTGGTGCCACCAAGCTCAATGATTGGGCAAATCCTCCTAACGGCACATTTCGAACCAATTGCAAGGCACTGTTGGTGGCCGAAAAAGACAATGTATCAGGTGTTACAGTTGTATCAGATGGTGTTAAAACCAACTGAGAACCCAAAGTTTTATACACGCCTTGCACGTGGTTGGTATCTGCAACATTAACAGCAAAAGGTATAAAATACCCAAAGCCCAAGCGAAACCATACCTGTGGCAGATGATATTGATATAATTGGCCTGATAGCCACCACTGCTATCTAAAACAAGCTCTCCCGTGGTCTCACCCGTAAATTGTAAATTTACCACCGCAGCAATAAGCTCTGGCGTTAAAGATAAACCGTCAATGGGTTCATCGCCTTCCACGTCCCGACAGGGTTTCCTCAGAAACGGGCTGACATCCAAAAGCTGTGCAAAAGCCCCAGAGACAGTCATGCCAAAGATAAAAAAAACGCTCAAGTAAAGACGCATACTTTCTCCCATAAACCGCAAAACAGATCGCCAGAAACCAACCTCAGAGCACCAAAAGTAAATACCTAAGTTTAAATGCCTAACATTTTGTCATTGGGCAATTTACAATATAATGCAAAGATACGCAACCAGAGTTCTACGTCCTGTTGTCAACTCGAATTTGATCAAGTCTTCCTTGCTAGGCCAGCTCAAAAATGGATGCATAAAAAGCATATTCTGCTTTTAAAGCATAAATCATGTTTTCTGCCTTCCTAAAACCGTGCATTTCACCCTCAAACATCACACAGGCCACAGGAACCCCACCCAATTTTAACGCATCGACCATGGTTTGGGCTTCTGTACGGGCGGTACAGGATCTTCTGTGCCCTGAAAAAAAATAACAGGTGAAGATATTTTATCTGCGGCATATAAAGGAGAGCGTTCCCGAAATAGGGTTTCAAGGTTTTCTTGGCCAATTAAACGATTGAGATATTGAGATTCAAATTTGTGGGTAATTTGGGCAAGCGAGGCCAAATCACTCACACCATAATAACTGGCCCCACCATGAAATACATCATAAAAAGCCAACGCACACAATGTGGTTAACCCGCCTGCACTTCCGCCACGAATCAGCAAACGAGATGCATCTGCGAGTCCTTCTTTTGCTAAAAACTGAGCACCCGCCACACAGTCTTGAACATCAAAAACGCCCCACTGCCCATCCAAAGCCCGTCTATATGCCCGTCCATATCCCGTACTGCCTCGGTAATTAACATCCAAAACCGCAAAACCGCGACTCGTCCAATATTGAATGCTCAAATCCAAGGTCTGGGTACTTGCCCCCGTTGGCCCACCATGGCCTTTTACCAACAGGGGCGGTTTTTCCGAAGTATTTCCTTCCACCGTTTCATGGTGAGGTGGGTAGTAAAATGCATGTACAAGGTTGCCATCCAAACTGGGGTAACTTATAGACTGAGGACATGATAGGGCAACATCACCTATCAATTGTTCATTTTCTCGAACAACATCATACTGTCCAGTTAAAGTATTCAGACGAATAACAGATGGTGTTTTGTTCCAATTACCTGCCACAAACGCCGCAATATTTCCCTGAGCAGCAACACTTGAAAATTCAGAAAAAGGCACGTCAAGCGCGTGTGTATGCCCCTGAGACACATTGAGCACCTCTAATTTTGTCAACCCATCCAAAATATACGAACACAACCAATGCCCATCTTGAACTTCGGCATACGTTGACATTCCCAAAACCCACAAAGGCAAACCAAAGTCTGCTTCTTTTTCCCATAATGGCGTGATCTCGTGTTCTGCCCAACGATAAAGATTCCACCACCCCGTTCGATCCGACACAAAATACAAACCCCCGTCTTGCCCCCAACTTGGTTGAAAAATGGCATCCTCAGGCCCGCCCGTAACCAGTTGTTGATTACAGATCTGCCCATCCTTACAATCGGCAACCCACAATTCGTACCATCCCAAGGCATATTGGGATGATGCCAAGTCAAAAACGCCAATCGGCAACCATCTTTAGAAACCCTCGGTGCCGCATAAAAATCATTCCCAGCCGCCAAAACCTCAACACGTCCATCCACCAAACAAACCACATCATTAACGGGTTCATCCCCCTCACCATGACGCTCTCGCACACAGTAAACGGTTTGTCCATCTGGCGAAATGGAAAAATCCGCATACCGTGCATTTCCTTCTGGTGTAATCGGAATAGGTTGCGCATCTTTCACCAAGGCCCAGCAGCGAGATCAGCGCCGCATAGGCAAAGGCCAGGAGGGTGGCGCCGATGTGGCTCCAGTAGCCGGCCTCGCCCAGCAGCGTGGCCAGCGCCGTCAGGGTGGGGATCACGCCCGGCAGGAACTGCGCACCTCGCCAGGTGGCTGGCCGCCTCCCAGCCGAGCGCCAGCAGGGCCACCAGGGCCAGTGCGGAGAGCAGGCCGCGCTCCTCATGCCTGCCCGCGCCCGCGCAACAGCCGCTGCTCCCAGCCATGCAGGCCGAGATTGATCGCGCCGACCGCCAGCACCACCAGCAGCATCACGGCGTACATCGTGCGATTGTCGAAGTTGTTGTAGGCATAGGAGATGCGATGGCCGAGACCGGCGGCCGAGAGAATGAACTCGCCGGCGATGACGCCGATGAAGCTGTAGGCCACCGTCAGCTTCAGCCCGCGCAGCAGTGCCAGCGCCACCGCCGGCAGCAGCAGATGGCGCAGCCGCGCCCAGCGGCCGAGACGGTGGACAGCGGCGACTTTCAACAGGCCGGTCGGCACGCGCAGCAGGCCGTGCATGGTGCAGACCGCCATGGCGATGGTGGCGAAGAGCGCGCCCATCAGCACGATGGGAAAGTCGCCCATGCCGAAGAGGAACACGAAGAGCGGGTAGAATACGAAGATCGGCACCGCGTAGTAGCTGGCCAGCAGCGGATCGAGCAGGCGGCGCAGGCCGGCCTGGCGCGCCAGCAGCCAGCCGAGCGCCATGCCGGACCCCGCCGCGAGGAAGACCGCCGCGACGACGTTGCGCGCGGTATCCAGCAGGTCGACGGTCAGCGCGCCGCTCGCCAGCAATTGCCACAGCGCCGCCGCCATGGCCGAGGGCGGGATCATCGTCGTCGCCGCGATCCAGCCGCTGCGACAGGCCAGCTCGAGGCCCGCCATCAGGAGAAACGCCAGCGCGATCCGCCCGGCGCGCACCTTCGCCGCGTAGCTCACGCCACCAGGCCCAGGGCCCGTCGCGACTCGTGCCGCAGCAGTTGCCAAAGGCGGGCGGTGAAGTGGCCGAACTCGGGCTCTTCCAGCAGCTGCGAGCTGCGGCTGGCGGGCCAGGGCGTCGGCAACACGTCGATGATGCGTCCCGGCCGCGAGGACATCACCGCCACGCGGCTCGCCAGCATCGCGGCCTCGTCCAGCGAATGGGTGATCAGCATCACCGTCGCGCCGGTCTCCCGCCACAGGCGCAGCAGTTCGTCGCCCATGTAGAGCCGCGTCTGCTGGTCGAGGGCGGCGAAGGGCTCGTCGAGCAGCAGCAGGCGCGGCCGGGTCGCCAGCGTGCGCGCGATGCACACGCGCTGGCGCATGCCGCCGGAGAGCTGCGGCGGCCGCGCGGCGGCGAAATCGGCGAGCCCGAGGAAGTCGAGCCAGCGGCGGACCTCGCCATCGACCTCGCGCCGCCCGGCACCGGCGCGGCGCAGGCCGAAGGCGACGTTGTCGTAGACCGAGAGCCAGGGGAAGGCGGTGTCTTCCTGGAAGACCACGCCGACGCCGTCCGGCACGCTGCCGGCAACCGCCTTGCCTTCGAAGACGACCTCGCCGGACGTGGCGCGATTCAGCCCGCCGAGAATCTCCAGCAGGGTCGACTTGCCGCAGCCCGAGGGGCCGACGACCGAGAGGAACTCGCCCGCCTCCAGCTCGAGATCGATCGGTCCCAGTGCCTGCAGCGCGCCGCCGCCCTCCAGGGCCGGATAGCTCCGGGTCACCTGGTGAAGGCGGGCGTGCGGCATGCTAGAGATCCTCTCGCAGGTCCGGCGGCAGGTACTGCTGGTCGATGATGGCGTTCCAGTCCGGCGCGTCGCTCTCCAGGGCGCCGACCAGCTCCAGCCCGACGATGTTGGCGTCCAGACCCTCGCGTGTGAAGCCACCGCGGCTCCAGTAGTTGGCGGCGCTGAAGTCGCGCACCAGGGCCTCGGCCACGGCCGGCTCCAGTTCCCAGACCTTGGCGACGGTGACGGCGGCACGCGCCGGATCGTCGTGCAGCAGCGCCACGGCCTTGGCGCGGGCCGCGATGATCCCGCGGATGATCTCGGGATGCGCCTCGGCGAATTCGCGGGTGGTGAAGCCCACGGTCTGCGTCATCACCGGGATGTAGCTGTCGGCGCGGAAGACGACCTTGTACTTGCCCTGCCACTTGCTGAGCAGCGGCTCGATCAGCGGCGCGGCCACCACGCCGCCGCCCTCCAGGGCCGCGAGGGCCTCGCGCAGCCCGCCGGCGGCGACCAGCGTCACGCTGTCGTCGGCCATGCCGGCGGCGGCCAGCGACATCTTGGCGAGCTGCTCGGCGCCGCCCTTCGGGTTGGTGATGGCGATGCTCTGGCCGGCCAGCGATTCCAGGCTGTCGAAGCTGCTGTCAGGCAAGGTGACGAAGGCCATGTCGCGGGGGTTGTCGGTCGCCGCGTTGACGATCACCAGGTCGAGCCCCGAGGCCTGAGCCGCCATCACCGCCGCCAGGCCGGCCTCGCCGTAGGGCAGGTCGGAGGCCAGGGTGTTGCGCACCGTGGTGCCGCCGCCCTGGCCGGTCAGCACGCCGGAGAGCTCGACCCCGGCTGCCTCGAAGTAGCCCTCCTCCAGCGCCACCGCGAAGGGTACGCCGTAGAGTGCCGTGCCGTAGTGCGTGACGGTGATCTGCGACTCCGCCGCCGCCGGCAGCGGCAGCAGCAGGGCCGCTGCCAGCACCGCGGCCACCGGGCCGCCAAGTCTGCACGCGCGAGAAATCCTGGTCTCCATGGTGTCGTTCCTTCCCCTTGTGTCTTGTTCGTTCGCTGCGACGCGGCTTCTGCGGCCGCGCCTTGCCGTCAGTCCCGTCCGCCCATCGCCGCGTTCGCCGGCGGCTCGAAGTGCGGCAGGCCCATCACGAAGATCTCGCTGACGGCCTCGGCCCGGAGCAGCGGTTCCTCGTCGGCCTCCAGCCCGATGGCCGCGTGGTCGGCGAAGCGCTCCTCCCCGACCCTGCCGGCGCCGGCGACGACGAACAGCAGGCGGCGCGCACCGCTGCTGCGCAGCGTCATCGCGCTGCCGGCATCGAGGCGGTGGAAGAGCATCTCGATGCGGCGCTCCGAGAAGACGCCGAGCGGCTTGGACGCCACGCCGGGAGCGTCCGGCGCCGCACGCCAGGCAAAGTTCTCCGCATGCATCAGCACCGGCTCGTCATAGCGCGGGGGCGGATAGGTGACCGGCTGGCCGTTCACATGCTCCCAGATCGCCTCGTAGCTATCCTGGGCGCGGCGGACGCCCGGCGCGAGGTTCGCCCCCTCGGCGCGACGGAAGATGCCTTCGGAAAACTCGCCGAGCTTGGCCAGTTCGCGATAGCCCTGATCGAGCTGGCGGTAGCTCATGAAGCCCGATCCGCCGGCGCCGCCGCCGAACTGCAGCACCAGGGTCACCGGCTCGCCCTCGACCTCCTGCGGGCCATAGGGCGTGCCCTCGGGAAAGTAGGCGACGTCGCCGACGCGGACGTCCTTGCGCGGCGCGTAGTTCATCTTGCCGGACACGCACAGGCGGATCTGGTCGAAGTTGTGCCGATGGCGCGGGGTGTAGTAGCGCCCGCGATTGCGCACCAGGCTGAGCTCGAAGTTGTCCGGCGTGCCTTCGACCCCGGTCAGCAGGCGCTTGAACTCGATGCTGCCGGTCCGATGCCCGGACACCACGGTCCAGGGTTGCTCGGCGCTGCGGACGATCTCCATGGCGATCTCCCAAACGGCTGTTTTGTCGGACAATATCGTCTGACCTAGTTGCTGTCCACGCCGTTCTGCTATGCTGCGCCGGCACGGTGTTGGCGGCGAGCGGGAGCAGACGGTGGCGGTGGTGGAGAACCAAGAAGCGGAACGCAGCAGCGCGGTCACCTGGACCGTCGATGCGATCCGCGAGCGCGTCGCCGGCGGCGAATATGCCGCCGGCCAGCGCCTGATCGAGGCGGACCTGACCTCCGAGCTCGGAGTCAGCCGTTCCACCGTGCGGGAGGCGTTCCGGCTGCTGGCGGCTCAGGGCATCCTGCAGCTGGTGCACAATCGCGGCGCCCTGGTGCAGCGCATGAGCCGCAGCGAGGTCGAGCAGCTCTATGCCATCCGCGAGGTGCTGGAGGGCCTGGCCGCGAGCCTGGCGGCGCGCGCCGTGCGTACCCGGCGGTCGCCGGCGCCGCTGCTGGCGCGGCTGCAGGCCATGGCGCGCTACAAGGGCTCCGCCGACAGCGCCGCCTACTTCAAGGAGAACCGGGCGTTCCATGCCGCCGTGGTGGCGATGAGCGAGAACGAGCAGCTGGCGAAGCTGATCGACCAGCTGCAGCTCCCGCTGCTCTCCATGCAGTTCCGCAGCCAGCTCAGCACCCTCGACATCGGGCACTCGATCGCCGCGCACGAGGCCATCGCCGAGGCGATCCTGGCCGGCGACGAGGAGCGCGCCGGCGCCGAGATGCGCGCCCATGTGCGCACCGGCGGCCTCATTGTCGCCCGCCATCCCGACGGCTTTTTCCGGCGCAGCGCCGGCTAGGCGGTCAGGCGCTGGCGCTGCTGCGATGCAGCGCCGGCCGGTAGCCGGCGGCGAAGGCCGCGACTGTGGGGCGCGGTGTCAGCACCGCGACCGGTCCCTCCGGCAGGGGCGCCGGCGCCTCGTAGCCGAAGTGGCTCCCGCGCAGCAGCTGCTGCCCGCGCTTCAGCCCGGCCTCCTGCGGCCGCTCCGGCCGCACCAGCAGCACGCCGTCGGGCTGCTCGGCGCAGTGCGCGCGCCAGCGGCGCTGGCGGCGCGGCCGCCCCGCGGTCAGGCGCGCGTCATGGAGCGCACGGTCGAGTGCCGCGGCGGCCGGCGGCCGGGCACCGTCCTCGGCCAGCGACCAGGCCTGGCGGAAGCGTTCGTAGTCGGCCCGGCGGCAGAGCGCGCAAGGCCGGTGGCCGGCCGCGAAGGCGGTCGCCTCGTCGAGGAAGAAGAGTTCGGTCCAGCGGTTCGGCTGCAGGATCCGCCGGCGCCAGCCCTTGTAGCTCAGCGCGCAGGCAATCCAGTGCGGGTGGCGCCAGCGGGCCTCGCCGATGCGCCCGGCGGCGTCATGCAGCACGCCACGATTGCCGGTCAGCAGACCGCGCGCCGGCGTCGCCTCGAAATCGCCGAAAGGCGTCACGCGATTGGGGTGCGGCATCGGGCGATCCTTCGGCACCAAGCGAGGCAAGCGGCCGCGGCATCGGCACGAACCGCCGGCCGCAGCCAGGCGAGTGCCCCATGATCGTCGCCAGCTTGATCCGCCACAAGCTCGATCCCGCCCGGCGCGCCGTCCTGCCGCCTAGCGCCGCAGCCCGGCGGCGGCGGTCAGCGCCGCTTCGGCCTCGGCCACCAGGCGCTCGACCAGTTCGGCGGCCGGCGGTGCGTCGGCGATGAGATCGACGCCTTCGCCGGACCAGGTGAGTGCGGTTTCCAGGTCGCCGGCCTCGCTGGCGGCGCGATAGCGCGCCGCCTCGCCATCCAGCGCTCCCTGCAGCTCCTCCTCGCGGCCATGCCAGCGGGCAGTGAAGTCGTTGGCCAGCGCGCGACCGGTGAAGGGCGTCGGCCAGGCGAAGCCGCGCACGGCATCGAAGATCGTGGTGCGCAGCGTCTGGTCGCCGGTGGCGGCGATCAGGCGCTGGCGCATGGCATCGCTGCTCAGCGCCTCGCGGCTGGCCATGAAGCGGGTGCCGATCAGCACGCCGGCGGCGCCCAGGGTCAGGGCCGCGGCCAGCCCGCGCCCATCGGCGATGCCGCCGGCGGCGACCACCGGCAGCGGCGCCAGCGCGTCGACCACCGCCGGCACCAGCGGCAGGGTCGCGCGTGTCGCCCCGTGGCCGCCGGCCTCGCCGCCCTGCGCCACCACCAGGTCGGCGCCGGCCGCCGCGGCCTCGCGCGCCGCCGCCAGGCTCTGCACCTGGCAGATCGTCGTCGCCCCCAGCGCCTTGGCCCTGGCGATCCAGGGTGCCGCCTCGCCGAAGGAGAACATCATCACCTTCGGCGCGTGCGCCGCCGCCGCCTCGAACTGCTCGGGGTGCTGCGCCAGGTACCAGGTGATGAAGCCGACGCCGACCGCGGCGTTGCCGGCATCGCGGAAGGCGCCGTCGATCCAGTCGGCACCGAGATAGCCGCAGCCGATCAGCCCCAGGCCGCCGGCGCCGCTGACCGCGGCGGCCAGCACGCCGCCGGAGACGGCGCCCATCGGCGCCAACAGGATGGGGTGGCGGATGTCGAGCAGTCGGGTCAGCGCGGTTTCGAACGGCATGGCGATCCTCCTGGCATCATGAGACCGCGGATGGCAGGGCGACGGAAGGGCGCGAAAGGAGGAACGGCCGGGCCTGCCGTCTGGCCATCAGCGCCGCCCGCCGGCGGCGCGGCGCGGCGCCGGCTGTGCCCCGCCGTAGCCCTCCCCGACCTCGTCGAAGAGATCGGCCAGCTGCTCCATCATGGTGCCGCCGAGCTGCTCGGCATCGACGATGGTGACGGCGCGGCGGTAGTAGCGCGTTACGTCGTGGCCGATGCCGATGGCGATCAGCTCGACCGGGCTGCGCTGCTCGATCATCTCGATCACCTCGCGCAGGTGGCGCTCCAGGTAGTTGCCGGGATTGACCGAGAGGGTCGAGTCGTCGACCGGCGCGCCGTCGGAGATCACCATCAGGATGCGCCGCTGCTCCGGCCGTCCGAGCAGGCGGTTGTGCGCCCACAGCAGCGCCTCGCCGTCGATGTTCTCCTTCAGGATGCCCTCGCGCAGCATCAGGCCGAGCGATTTGCGCGCACGCCGCCAGGGCGCGTCGGCCGGCTTGTAGACGATGTGGCGCAGATCGTTGAGGCGGCCGGGATTGGCCGGCTTGCCGGCCGAGATCCACTTCTCGCGCGCCTGGCCGCCCTTCCACATGCGGGTGGTGAAGCCGAGGATCTCGACCTTCACGCCGCAGCGCTCCAGCGTGCGGGCCAGGATGTCGGCGCTCATCGCCGCGACGGTGATCGGCCGGCCGCGCATCGAGCCGGAGTTGTCGATCAGCAGCGACACCACCGTGTCGCGGAAGTCGATGTCGCTCTCCTGCTTGAAGGAGAGCGAATGGGTCGGATTGGCGATGATGCGCGCCAGCCGCGCGCTGTCGAGGATGCCCTCCTCGAGGTTGAACTCCCAGGCCCGGGTCTGCTGCGCCATCAGGCGGCGCTGCAGCCGGTTGGCCAGGCGCGCGATCACGCCCTGCAGGTGCGCCAGCTGCTGGTCCAGCATCTGGCGCAGCCGCGTCAGCTCGTCGGCGTCGCAGAGCTCGTCGGCTTCGACCACCTCGTCGAACTCCTCGGTGAAGGCCTTGTAGAGCGGCTCGCCGTCGCTGTTGCGCCGCTCGTCCCAGCGCGGCGGCCGGCCGGGGCGCCCCGGCTCGTCCTCGCCGGCGCCGGCCATCATCTCGCCATCGGCCTCGGCCGCGGAATCGTCCATGCCCTCGGCGTCGGCCGCCTCGGCTTCCTGGCCTTCCATCTCGGAGCGGCTGTCGCCCGACTCCTGCTCGCCACCCTGGCCCTCGACCTGGCTCTCCTGCGGCTGGTTCTCCTCGCCCTCGCCCTCGGACTCCTCGTCGGAGGACTCCTCCTCGGCGCCCTCCTCGAGGTGCAGGTGCTTCAGCATGCGGCGGACCGCCTGGCCGAAGCGCCGCTGGTCGCCGAGGTTCTCGCGCAGGGTGTCGAGGTCGCTCAGCACCTCCGCCTCCAGCTCGGGACGCCAGAGGTCGACGACGTGGCGGGCGCTGGGCGGCAGCGGCCGCCCGGTCAGCGTCTGGCGCACCATGGCGCGCAGCGCATCGGCCAGGGGGGCGTCCTCCGCCTCGGCGACGCGGCCCAGGCCACGGGCGCGGTAGCGCTCCTCCATCGCCGCGTCGAGGTTCTTCGCCACGCCGTTCATCCGCCGCGCGCCGATCGACTCGCAGCGCGCCTGCTCGACCGCATCGAAGACCTCGCGCGCGACCGGGTCGCTGGGCGAGAGCTCGCGATGGGTCTTGGCGTTGTGGAACCGCATCTTGAGGGCGGCCGCGTCGGCCTCGCCGCGGACCTGCGAGACCTCGGCGGCCGGCAGGTCGCGCGGGGGCGGCTGCAGCTTGACCTCGCTGCCGGCGAGCCCCTGACCGGAGGGGTGGAAGCCCACGGTCACGTCCTCGCGCTCGGCGATGGCGCGCACCGTCGCCGCCGTGGTGCGGCGGAAGCGTTCGATCGGGCTCTCCGGCTGGGACATCGGCGTCCGGCCCCTAGACCAGTTCCGCCTTCACGCCGCTCTCCTTCAGCTCGGTGCCGAAGCAGCGCTGGTAGTACTCGGCGACGACCGGCCGCTCGGTCTCGTCGCACTTGTTGAGGAAGGTGACGCGGAAGCCGAAGGCGAGATCGTTGAAGATCTGCGCGTTCTCCGCCCAGGTGATGACGGTGCGCGGGCTCATCACGGTCGAGAGGTCGCCGTTGATGAAGCCGGAGCGCGTGAGATCGGCCAGGGCCACCATGGCGGAGATGGTCTCGCGCCCCTCCTTGGTGTCGTAGCTCGGCGCCTTGGCGAGGACGATGTTCACCTCGTCGTCGTGCGGCAGGTAGTTCAGCGTCACCACGATGTTCCAGCGGTCCATCTGGCCCTGGTTGATCTGCTGCGTGCCGTGATAGAGGCCGGTGGTGTCGCCCAGGCCGACGGTGTTGGCCGTGGCGAAGAGGCGGAAGGCCGGGTGCGGGCGGATGACGCGGTTCTGGTCCAGCAGCGTCAGGCGGCCGGAGCTCTCCAGCACGCGCTGGATCACGAACATCACGTCCGGTCGGCCGGCGTCGTACTCGTCGAAGACGATCGCCACGGGGCGCTGCAGCGCCCAGGGCAGCAGCCCCTCGCGGAACTCGGTCACCTGCAGGCCGTCGCGCAGGACGATGGCGTCCTTGCCGACGAGATCGATGCGGCTGACGTGACTGTCGAGGTTGACGCGCACCAGCGGCCAGTTGAGCCGGGCGGCGACCTGCTCTAGGTGGGTCGACTTGCCGGTGCCGTGGTAGCCCTGGATCATCAGGCGGCGGTTGTAGGCAAAGCCGGCCAGGATCGCGAGCGTGGTGTCGTGGTCGAAACGGTAGGACTCGTCCAGGTCGGGCACGTAGGCATTGCCGCTGCTGAAGGCCGGCACCTGCATGTCGCTGTCCAGTCCGAAGGTCTGGCGCACCGAGACGCTGATGTCGGGTCCACCGCTGGGCAGCTCGCTGGCCGCTTCGGCGGCCTGGGTATCAGAGGTCATCGCTCTCTCTTTCTCTCAACAACCGTATCGTCCGTAACCGGCCTGCTTCGAACGGTCCGAAGCGGTCCGGGCGTCGGCGCGGCCCGCTGGCCCTGCTCGACGCGATGGGTGGCACGCGAGGCCAGGCAGTCTAGGCGACCTGCACGAAGGAAGCTTTCAAGGTGCTATAGGCCTGATTGATAACCTTCAAGCGTTCCTCGGCATCCCGGTCGCCGCCGTTGGCATCGGGGTGCAGGCGCTTCGCCAGGGTCTTGTAGCGGCTCTTCACCTCGGCGAAGGAAGCGTCGGGCGGCAGGTCGAGGAGGGCCAGCGCCTCGCCTTCGCGGGTCAGGGGCGCCTGCCGACGCTGCTGGCGCGCGCCCTCGGCCTCGCCGCCCAGCAGGCCGAAGGGATCGTAGATCTTGCCGCCGAGGCCAAGCGGCCAGCTCGGCCGCTGCCAGGTCACGTCGCGCTTCAGTTCCGCTTCGATCTCCGCCTGGCTCATGCCCTTGAAGAAGTCCCAGGCGGCATTGTAGGCGCGCACATGCTCCAGGCAGAACCAGAGGTAGTCGTTCAGCCGGTCGCGCGCCGCCGGCGCCCGGTGCTCGCCCGGCAGCGGGCAGCCCGCCGCCATGCAGCAACGCGCCGCAGGTTGTCCCTGTGGCTGTGGCCGGCGGAGGGGCGCGTCGAGCGCGGGCTTTTGCATCGGGCGACGCATGGCAGAAGTATGGGAGGGCACCTGCCGGGAGGCAAGCTGGGGCGGCATCATGTCAGCCTTCCGCCGACGAGGGGGTGGGCTGCCTCCCTTCGGGGTAGGGCGCACCCAGAAGGCCTGCCCGGCGCCGGCCGGCGGCCGGGCCAGCGTCGGCTGGCGCGGCCTCGCGCCTTGACAGTTCGGGGCCGACCGGCACACTGCCCCACGCCGCAAATTGTCGAGCGATAAACAACCTCATGGCCCCGGTATCGACGCGGTTGCCCCTAGCCCCTTGCGGATCCGACACATGACCTCGCCGGAGAAGCGGCCGAAGCCCCGCCAACGCATGGCCCCGGAGGACCGGCAGCATCAGATCGTGCAGGCCGCGATCAATTTCTTCGCCCGCAACGGATTCGAGGCCAGCACCCGCGACCTGGCCAAGGAAATGGGCATCACGCAGCCGCTGCTGTACCGCTACTTTCCGACCAAGGAAGCGCTGATCGAGCGGGTCTATCAGGAGGTCTTCGTCCGGCGCTGGAACCCGGAATGGGAGGAGTGGCTGGCCGACCGCTCGATGCCGCTGGCCGATCGCCTGAAGAAGTACTTCAAGGATTACACGCAGTTCATCCTGCGCAGCGAGTGGGTCCGCATCTTCATCTACGGCGGCCTCAGCAAGCGCAAGATCAACATGCGCTACCTGACGCGCCTGCGCGAGCGACACTTGATGGTGATCGCCCGCGAACTGCGCCACGAGCACGGAATTCCGGAACCCGGCGACGGCGACGCGGAAGACGACGAGGTGGAACTCGTCTGGGCGATGCATGCGAGCATCTTCTACATCGGCGTCCGCAAGTGGATCTACGAACTGCCGACCCCGAAGAACCTCGACCGCCTGATCGACCTGCGGGTCGACTCCTTCCTGCTGGGCGTCCCGGCCGTGCTCAAGACTCAGCGCCGCTAGCTCCGGCAGGGCGGAGCGCGAGAAAAGCCTTGCCTCGGCCAAGCGCCATCCTTTAATTTATCGAATGATAATTTGAGGCGTCCAAGGGTAGCCTATGCCGATCCGGAAGCTGGCCCACTTTTCCATCCGCACCGCCGCGCTGGAGGCGTCGCGCCGCTTCTATTGCGGCGTTCTCGGATTCGAGGAGGGGTTCCGGCCGCCCTTCGACTTTCCCGGTCTTTGGCTCTACCAGGGCGGCGACGAGGCGGATTTCGGCGTGGTCCATCTGATCGGCGTCGATGCGGACGATGCCCAGGGCCTGGCCGACTATCTCGGCGACAAGCCAGCGGACAGCCTGCTGGGCGGCGGCGCCGTCGACCATCTGGCGTTCCTGGCCACGGGGCTCGCGGAGATGCGCGGGCGGATCGCCGCCGCTGGCCTGGACAGCCGCGAGCGCACGGTCCCCAGCCTCGGCCTGCACCAGCTCTTCGTCGAGGACCCCTCCGGCGTCACCATCGAGCTGAACTTCCCGGCCGGCGAGGCGGACCCCGATCATCGGGACGCCGCGCCGTGACAGCAGCCGGCAAGGCCCTGGTCATCGGCGGTTCCCTCGGCGGGCTGTTCGCCGCCAATCTGCTGCTGCGCGCCGGCTGGGACGTCCAGGTCTACGAGCGCGTCGCCGAGGAACTCGAAGGCCGGGGCGCCGGCATCGTCACCCATCCGGAGCTGATGGACGCCCTGCAGCAGGCCGGCGTTGCCGCCGACGCGTCGCTCGGGGTCCGGGTCGAGGAGCGGGTGACGCTGGGCCGCGCCGGCGATCGCCTGGCGAGCTTGCGGCAGCCGCAGGTCTTCACCGCCTGGTCGAGCCTCTACCGCGCGCTGCGGGGTGCCTTCCCGCAGGAGCGCTACCACAATGGCAAGCAGCTGCTGTCGATCGCCCAGGACGGCGGCGGCGTGGAGGCCTTCTTCGCCGACGGGGACAGGGTCGCGGGCGACCTGCTGGTCGCCGCCGACGGCGCCCGCTCCACCGTCCGCCAGGCGCTGTTGCCGGCGGCGAGACCGGTCTATGCGGGCTATGTCGCCTGGCGCGGCCTGGTCGAGGAGCGCGCGCTTTCGCCGGCGGTGCTGGCCGACGTCTTCCCCTATTTCGCCTTCGGCCTGCCGCCTCGCGAGCAGATGATCGCCTATCCGGTGACGCTGGGCGGCGACGCCGCCGCCGCCCCGGAACGCAAGTACAACTTCGTCTGGTATCGTCCCGCCGAAGAGAGCACGACCTTGCGCGACCTGCTCACGGACGGCGAGGGCAGGCTCTGGGCCGACGGGATCCCGCCGCCCCTGATCCGCAGCGAGATCCTGGCGGAGACCCGCCAGGCGGCACGCTCCGTGCTGGCACCGCAGTTCGCCGAGGTGGTGGAGAAGACCGGCGCCCTCTTCTTCCAGCCGATCTTCGACCTGGCGAGCGACCGCCTGGCCTTCGGCCGCGCCGCCCTGCTCGGCGATGCCGCCTTCGTGGCCCGGCCGCACTGCGGCATGGGCGTGACCAAGGCGGCGGGCGATGCGCTGGCGCTGGTGCGCGCCCTCGAAGACGAGGCCGACGTCGCCGCCGGCCTCAAGACCTACGAGGGCCCGCGGATCGCCTTCGGCCGCCGCGTCGTCGAGCATGCACGCTATCTCGGCGCCTACATGGAGGCACAGATCGGCGGCGCGAGCGCCCGGCCCGGCCCGGAGAGCGGCCGCGCCCCGCTGACCGTCATGCAGGAGACCGCGATGCCCCTGGCGGCCCAGGACAGCCTGGCGACACCCACCGGCGAAGACCGCCGGCCCTTGCAGCAGCGCCCTTCTGCGGGCGATGCCCAGACACCTTGAGCAGGACAGCCCCATGCAGAACCACCCCAGCCTCGACCAACCCTACGACCTTCCGCCGGCGGCGCTCGAGCAGTTCCACCGCGACGGCTGGAGCCTGCTGCCATCATTGCTCAGCCGCGAACTGGCGAGCGAGATCCTGCAGCGGCTTGTCGCCTCCGACGGCCTGGTCGCACCCAGCGCCACCGAGAAGTGGATGACGGCCAGCGACTATCAGCGCGTCCTGCGGATGCACGACGGCATGGCCTGGAAGGACGAGTGGTTCCGCGAGCTGGCCCTCTCCCCCCGCCTGTCCGGCCTGGCGCTGGCGCTGATCGGACAGGATGAGGGCCTCTTCATTCACGACATGTCCTTCATCAAGCCGGGTTCCGAGAGCGAGCCGACGCCCTTTCACCAGGACTATCCGCACTGGCCCTTCGATCGCACCGGCGCCTTCACCATCTGGATCGCCCTCACCGACCTGGCAGAGGACATGGGCCCGCTGAAGTTCCTCTCCGGATCGCCGAAGGAAGGCCCGCTGGGCCGCTACAGCCGCAAGGTCGGCGACGACATGGTCGAGGCGAATCCCTGGCTGCTGGAGCGCTACGAACTCGGCGCCGGCAAGGCGCTCAAGGCCGGCGACGCGACGGTCCACCTCGACCTCACGATCCACGGTGCCGATGCCAACGAGAGCGGGCGCGAGCGTGCCGCCTACACCGTCCGCTACATGCCGACCGACGTGCTCTACACCGGTGCGCCGCATCGCCATTTCGAGAAGTTCGCGCTGAAGTCCGGCGACCGCTTCGCCGACTCGCCGCAAGTTCCGCACATTCGCCGGAGCGGCACGTGACGCCGACCTCGCTGCGCAGCGCGATCGACCAGGGCACGCCCGCCATCGGGATGTTCGTCATGCTGGACGGCGCGGTGACCGCCAGGTTGCTCGCCCACCTCGGCTACGACTTCGTGATCATCGACCTGCAGCACGGCGCGATCGACCTCGCCGGCATCGAGGCGGCGCTGGCCGGCGTGAAGGGCACGGCCTGCACGCCGATCGCGCGGGTGCACCCGCGGCGCCCCGACCAGATCGAGTGGCTGCTGGATCTCGGCGCCCAGGGTGTCGTCGTGCCGATGGTGAACTCGGCCGAGGACGCCAGGCTCGCGACCGCGGCCTGCCGCTATCCGCCGCGCGGACGGCGCAGCGTCGCAGCCTTGCGCAACGTGCTCCAGCGCGGCAGCGGCTACATGCGCCATGCCAACGACGACGTGGTCTGCATCGTCCAGATCGAGCATATCGAGGCGGTGGAGCGCATCGAGGAGATCCTCGAGGTCGAGGGCATCGATGCCGTCCTGCCCGGTCACGTCGACCTCGCGCTATCGATGGGCCACAGCCTGAACTACGGCGCCAGCGTCTCCAACAGCGTGCCGGCCGAGGTCGCCGCGGCGATCGCCCGCGTCGAGGCGGCCTGCGCCGCCCGCGCCATTCCCGTCATTCCGGTGGCCGGCTCGCCGCGGGAGATCGCGCTGGCGCACCGGAAAGGCCAGCGCATCGCCTGCTGCAACACCGACTTCCATCTTTTCGTCAATGCGGCGGCCGCCCAGCTCGCGGCCTGCCGGGACATCGCGGATGCCACGGGCGCGGCACCCGATCACTGAGCGCTCCAGACGGAGCAGCAGCACTGGCAACAGACGCCCTCAACCACAAAGGCCTTTCAGAGAGCCTCTTAGGGAGATTGGAAACGACATGACACTCAGGACGTTACCCCTGATCGCCGCGACCCTGGTCGCTGTCGGTCTCGCCACGCCGGTCGCGCAGGCTGCCGATATGGTCGGCTCGATCAAGTATGTCGGCTATGACGGCGCGCCGCTCAACCTGACCGAGCGGGTCGCGATCGAGGAGGGAATCTTCGCCGCGCACGGGCTTGACGTGGAGTTCGTCGGCGCCTCGAACGGGCAGCAGCTCGCTGCGGCCCTTCTCGGCGGCAGCGCGCAGATCGGCGTGCTGACGACCACGGCGGCCGCGCCGCTGATCCGCCAGGGGCAGTGCGTGACCTACCTCACGTCCGGTGCCCGCACCTACTACAACCTCCTCGCACAGCCCGACCTGGACCTGCCGAACGCCGACAAGCCCTATCCCGAGAACCTGGTCGACCTGCGCGGCAAGAAGATCGCCATCAACGCGCGCGGCACGGCCCTGGAGTCGATGGTGAACGCCGTCCTCGCGGAGGCCGGTGTCGATCCCAGCGAGGTGACCTACATCGCCACCGGCGGTTCGGCGACCGCAGTGGCGGCGTTCCGCAATGGGCAGGTCGACGTGATGATGGCCTTCCCGATCTCCGAGCAGCTTCTCCAGCCGGGCGAGTACAAGGACGTCGCGCGGCTGATGGACATCAAGGAGCATAACCCGCTGAACAACCTGACCCAGGTCTTCTCCGGCACCACCTGCGAGTACGCCGAGGAGAACCCCGAAGTCATCGAGGCCTTCTGCGCAGCCGTCGGCGATGCCTACCGCTTCGTCAACGACCCGGCGAACCGCGACGCGGTCATCGACGTCGTGGAGAAGACGATGCGTCTCGACGAGCCCACCGCGACGGCCTTCTGGGACCAGTACAAGGGCTCCTGGCCGTCGGCCGAGATCGACCCGGCCTCCTACGCCCAGCAGCAGATCCTGCTCCCCGAGGGGTCCGAGCTTCCCGCTCACAGCGATATCGTGACGGCGAGCTGTCAGGCGAAGCTCTGACACCGGCCCGCCGCGGCCGCTGGCCGCACGCGGGTCCTTCCCATGGTGCGCTCGGAATGTGAGCCTGCTCGCGTTCCGGGCGCGCCGCCGGGACACCGACAAGGGGCGGTCGGCGCGCCGCGCAAGAGGCGCACGGCCCATCGAGAGTGACACCCGGACGAAGGCGAGTCCCATGGCTCCATCCCAGCTGGCGAATGCCGCCATCGCTTCCACCAGGACGCCGAGAGGCCCCGCGCCTCTGCCGATCTGGTTGCGGACCCTTCTCTGGCAGATCGCCGTCATCGCGGTCGTGCTCGCCGTCTGGCAGCTCGCGCACGAACTGAAGTGGGGCATGCCGGTCGTGGTGCAGAGTCCGGAGGCCGTCTTCACCGCCCTGATGAAGCTGGCGGGGGGCGAGGTGCTCTGGCCGAACTACTGGGCGACGATCAAGGCGACCCTCATCGGCCTGGCGATCGCGGTGGTCATCGGCACGCCGATCGGCCTGCTGCTCGGCATCCTGCTCGGTGCCCAGCGGGTGATCGCGCCGTTCCTCAGCGCGCTGAACGCCATGCCCCGCATCGCCCTGGCCCCGGTGTTCATCATCGTCTTCGGCATCGACATGTGGGCCAAGGTGGCCCTCTCGGTCAGCCTCGTCCTCTTCATCATGATCCTCAATGCCATGGCGGGCGTAAGTGCCGCCGATTCCGAGGCGATGCGGATGATGAAGACCCTCGGGGCGACCCGCTCGCAGATCCTGCGCAAGGTGGTCCTGCCCGCCGCCCTGCCCTCGATCCTCGTCGGGGTCCGGCTCGGCCTGATCTACTCGCTGCTCGGGGTCATCGCGTCGGAGCTGATCGCCTCGCAAGACGGTCTCGGGCAGATGATCGCGGGAAGCGCCGGCGTCTTCGACCTTGCCACGGTCTACGCGGTGCTGCTTCTGCTGATGGTGACGGCGGTGCTATTCAACATGGCGAGCGATGCCGTCGGCCGGGTCCTGCTGCGCTGGCAGCCGCCGCCGGCGCGCTGAGGGGGGAAGAGCGGTGATGGCGGCGATCGAGCGCATGGCTGACAGCAGGAGCACAGCGTTGGTGGCGAACCTGGAGCAGGTCGCCGTCAGCTTCGAGAACCGGGCGGCGCGCACCGCGACGACCGTGATCGAGAATCTGTCGCTGGAGATCCGGCAGGGCGAGTTCGTCGTCATCGTCGGGCGGAGCGGCTGCGGCAAGACCACCGTGCTCAACCTCCTCGCGGGCCTGCTGGATCCCGATGCCGGCACGGTCGAGGTCATGGGCAAGCCCCCGCGGGCGGCGCGCCAGCATCTCGGCTACATGTTCGCGCGCGATGCCCTGGTCCCGTCGCGAACGGCGCTCGGCAATGTCGAGATCGGCCTCGAGGTGCGCGGCATGGGCCGCGGCGAACGGCGCGCCTTGGCGCTGCAGTTGATGGCGACCCTGGGCCTGGCCGGCGCGGAATCCCGCTATCCCTGGCAGCTCTCGCAGGGCATGCGCCAGCGCGTCGCCCTGGCCAGGACCTGGGCCCTGCACCCCGACCTGATCCTGATGGACGAGCCCTTCGCCGCCCTGGACGCACAGACCCGCGAAGCCGCGCGGGCGCAGTTCCTCGACCTCTGGGAGCACAACCGCAGCAGCGTCGTCTTCGTCACCCACGATCTCACCGAGGCCCTGCTGCTCGGCGACCGCGTCATCATCATGGGTCCGAAGGGCCAGATCCTGGAGGATATCTCCCTCGCCTTCGGCAGGCCGCGCGACCCGGCGGAACTGCCCTTCACCGACCGCTTCCGCAGCCTGGAGCGGCGCTTGCGCGCTTCGCTCGACGACTGAACCGACGTCAGCCCTTGCGGGCCAGGGGGCGGCACCGCTAGCACTGCGGCCAGCCCCACCCCCTTCGCAAGGAGCGCAACCGCGCCATGACCTATCGCCAGCGGATCGAAGACAAGCTGACCCGCGGCCTCGCGCCGCTGCTGCTGCAGATCGAGGACGAGTCGCATCGCCACGCCGGCCACGCCGGCCATCGCCCCGGCGGCGAAACCCACTTCCGGGTCGTGGTGGTGAGCGCCGCCTTCGAGGGACAGGGGCGCGTTGCCCGGCAGCGGCTGGTCTACCAGCTCCTGGCGGAAGAACTGGCGGAGAGAGTGCACGCGCTTTCTTTGACGACCCTGACGCCCCAGGAGAATAACCAACAATAGAATTCACCAACTGCGTTAGTATTAGATTGATCTCCGGCATCGATTATAGCTTTTCTTTTCTCCCCTTGATCTTGCAGACTACTTGTTCCTGGATGCCTGCCCCGCGGAGGGGCTGGCGGCGCGGCACGGGCGCAGCGCTCAACGCGCCGCCCGCCGCCCCGGCGCCTTTCCCGGACGGGGCCGCGGTCGCCGCCGGCGCAGGAGCGAGGAGAGCGGCGCACCGCGTCGGGAGTTGGGGGATGGAAACGATGCCGGATGGTGGACAGACCTTGCGACGCCAATCCACGCTGAAGGTGCGCAACGTGCGCATCGGCCGGCGGCGGACCAGCCTGCGGCTGGAGACCGCGATGTGGGACGCGTTGCAGGAGGTCGCCGATCTCGAGCGGATCACGCAGAACGAGCTGCTGACCGAGATCGCCCAGGGCCAGAGCGAATCGAGCTTCACGGCGTCGGTGCGCGTCTTCACGCTGAACTACTTCCGCGCGCTGGCCGGCGGCGGGCCCTCGATCCGCGCCGCGCCAACGGCGGGCGGCGACTGAGGGGGACGGCGACTGAGGCGGGGCGGCGACTGAGGGGGGCGGCTAGAAGTCGGCGTCCCAGCCGTTCAGCTGCGCCAGCGTCTCCCAGTAGGGGCTGAAGGAGAGCTGGGCACCGAACTGCAGCAGGAAGGCGTCGCGGCCGGGGACCTCGGGCGGCCAGGCCTCGTCCAGCAGGCGGAAGGCCGCGGCCGACTGGCCGCCATAGATGTAGTCCAGCATCGGCCCCCAGAGCAGGGGCGAGGCCTTCTCGCTCTGGGCAATCGCGGCGCGCGCCGCCGTCACCGCCGTTGCCAGTTCGCCCCGCGAGGGCGGCGGCTTGCGCATCAGCGCGACGGAGCCGGCATAGACGCCGTCCTGCCAGTCGAGCACCACCTCCGGCGCCGGCGAATCGGCGAAGGAGGTCTTCCAGTAGGCGAAGGTCCAGTCGTAGAGGCGCACCTCGTAGGCGGGATCGGCGTCGAGGTTGGCCAGCTCGACCGGGGCATGGGCGCCGTCGAACTCGGCGACGAGATAGAGCGAGGGCGTGCGCTCGAAGACCGAGGTGTAGAAGCAGCAGTGGGCGCCGCCCGAGTAGGACTGCAGCACGAAGTCGGGCCGGCCGTCGCCGGTGACGTCGACGTCGAGCCCCAGCGGCAGTACGCTGAACTCGCTGCCCGGCGGTTCCTCGATCATGTACACGAAGGCCTCGAAGAAGCCCTCGTAGAGCAGCGCATCGCCGCGCAGGATCTGCAGCGTGTCGATGAAGCCGATCTCAGGATCCTCGAGAAAGCGCAGGATGAAGCCATCGGCCTCGATGTCGTGGGCGATCCGATTCGCCTCCAGCGTCTGCGCCGCGGCCGGCACCAGGGCGCTGCAGCCGAGGACCAGGGAGACGAGCAGGGCGCGGAGCTGAGCAGTTCGGGGCATGGCAGATTTTTAGCCTATGTCATCAGCCGCGTCACTCGCCGCCGCAGGTCCGGCAGCAGCTCCTCTTCGAACCAGGCGTTGCGCTTCAGCCAGGCGGTGTTGCGCCACGAGGGGTGCGGCAGCGGCAGGAACCGCGGCAGGTAGTCGCGGAAGGCACGCACGGTGGCGGTCAGGTCTTCCCGCCGGGCGCCGGCCAGATAGTGCCGCTGGGCATAGAGCCCGACCAGCAGGGTCAGGCGCAGCTGCGGCAGCAGCTCGAGGAAGCGGCGGTGCCAGGTCGGCGCGCAGCGCGCCAACGGCGGCCGATCGCCGCCGCGCGCATCGACGCCGGGATAGCAGAAGCCCATCGGCAGGATGGCGATCTGCGTCGGGTCGTAGAAGCGCTCGCGATCCAGCCCCAGCCAGTCGCGCAGCCGGTCGCCGGAGCGGTCGTTCCAGGGGACCCCGCTGTGGTGGACGCGGGTCCCCGGTGCCTGTCCGACGATCAGCAGCCGCGCCTCGCGGTGCACGCGGAAGACCGGCAGGGGTCCCAGCGGCAGCTCGGCAGCGCAGAGCCGGCAGGCACGCGCCTCGCGTGCGAGGTTGGCAAGCTTCGAAGCGGTCATGGCCGCATGCTAGCGCCACGCGCCGCCGTTCGGCAGGGGGCGAAACGTCCGGCCGGGGTCTAGTCGGTGGCGCGGATCATCGCCTCCACCAGCGGGTAGATCTGCCCGCTCCAGCGCCGCCCGCTGAAGACGCCGTAGTGGCCGGCGCCAAGCTGCAGGTGATGGCGCTTCAGGTGCGGGCGGATGCCGCGGCAAAGCGCCTGCGCCGCCAGGGTCTGGCCGATCCCGCAGATGTCGTCGCGTTCGCCTTCCACCGTCAGCAGCGCGGTGCGCCGGATGGCGCCGGGATCGACGCGCCGGCCGCGGAACTCCATCAGGCCGCGGGGCAGCAGGTGCTCCTGGAAGACCGCGCGCACGGTCTCCAGATAGAACTCCGCCGGCAGGTCGAGCACGGCGCAGTACTCGTTGTAGAAGCTCTCGATCGCCTCGGCCTTCTCGGTCTCGCCGTGCGCCAGATGGTCGCGCAGCTTGCGGTGGGCACTGACGTGCCGCTCGGCATTCATCGACATGAAGGCGGTGAGCTGCAGGAAGCCTGGATAGACCGCCCGCCCGGCACCGGCGAAGCGGGGCGGGACACGGGTGATGACGTTGCGCTCGAACCAGCTCATCGGCCGTTCGCTGGCCAGCCGGTTGACCTCGGTCGGGTTGATCCGCGTGTCGATCGGCCCGGCCATCAGCGTCATCGAGCGCGGCTGCGCCGGATTGCGGTCCTCGGCCATGACGGCGGCGGCGGCCAGCACCTGGACGCAGGGCTGGCAGACCGCGATGACGTGGGCACCGGGCCCCATGGCCTCGAGGAAGGCGATGACGTGGGCGATGTAGTCGTCCAGCCCGAAGCTCCCACTCTCCAGCGGGACGTCGCGCGCGTTGTGCCAGTCGGTGATGTAGACGTTGTGATCCGGCAGGAGCGTCGCCACGGTCGCCCGCAGCAGGGTCGAGAAGTGGCCGGAGAGCGGCGCGACCAGCAGCACGCGCGGCTGCTTCGGCGCGCCCTCCTTGCGGAACCGCAGCAGGGTGGCGAAGGGCGTCGTGCGCACCGCCTCCTCGCGCACGGCGACCGAGCGGCCGCGCACCGCGACGCTGTCGATGTCGAACGGCGGGCGCCGATGGCTCAGGCCACCGCGCCCGAAGACCTCCCAGCAGGCGGCGACGCGGCGCGGCAGGCTGCCGTGCCAGCTGCGCTCGACCAGCGGCGACCAGAGCTGCGCCGAGAGCTGGGCGGCGCGGCGCAGCGGCAAAGTGAAATCGTCCAACGCCTGATAGGCGGCATAGAGCATACGTTTTCTTCCCCTGGTGTCCCCTTGCATGCACAAGGCTAGTGCGTTTTATGCTGCACTGCGAGATGATCTTTGCCTGTGACGTCTCGCACGGAGCCAGGACCTGTGCCGCCAAGAGGGGAAGAGCGATCATGAGCAAGCCGACCTTGACCATCAGCAGCCGGAACTATTCCTCCTGGTCGCTGCGCGGCTGGCTGCTCTGCACCATGGCCGGGCTGGAGTTCGAGGTCGAACAGGTGCCGAGCGACGACCCCTCGGCCCGTGCCGAGCTGCTGCTGCTCTCGCCGTCGTTCCTGGTGCCGCGACTGAACCACGGCAGGGTCGCCGTCTGGGACACGCTGGCGATCGGCGAATACCTGCACGAGCTGCGGCCCAAGGCCGGCCTGCTGCCGGCCGACAGCGCGGCGCGGTCGCACTGCCGTTCGGTCTGCGGCGAGATGCATAGCGGTTTCGCCAACCTGCGCTCGGCCCTGCCGATGAACCTGAAGGCGCGCTACCGCGACTTCGGCGTCTGGACCGGCGCGCGCGCCGACATCGCCCGCATCCAGGACATCTGGAGCGAATGCCTCGACCGCTACGGCGGTCCCTACCTCTTCGGCGCCGCCGGCATGGCCGACGCCATGTACGCCCCGGTCTGCACCCGCTTCGATACCTACGGCGTCACGCTCGAGGAGCCGCTGGCCGCCTACAGCCAGCGCATCCTGGCCATGCCGGCGATGCGCGAGTGGATCGCCGGCGCCAAGCAGGAGCCGGACGCATTGGAGGAGTTGGAAGTGGAGTTCTGAGGGGTCACCGTCGCCGACTGCGACGCCTCAGGCCTCGCCGGCCACCAGGCTCAGGGCCTGGCGGGCCGTACGCAGCGGGTGCTTGCGCCGGTGCGGGCTGGAGAGGAAGCGCCTGAGCGCCGCCACCAGGTCGAGCGCGAGGTCCGGCTCGTCCGCCACCGCCAGCGCCTCCCGCTCCGTGGCGGTCCAAAGCTTGGCGCAGTGCGCGGCCACGATGAACTCGGTCTCCGCGTGGTTCAGCAGCGCCCGGCCGCTGCGGGCCATGTAGACGGCGGCATCGTCGGGTCGCCAGGGTGCCGGATCGAGCGCGCGATCCCACAGCGCGTTGTTCCGCCCGACGAAACAGGCCATCTGCAGCAGCCCGGCCGGCAGCAGCGAGGGGTCCTGTGCCGCCGCCCAGCGCACCGCGTTGGCGAAGGTGATCCCGTGGGTGACGTCGAGCCAGCCGGCGTTCTGTGACACCGGCCGATCGTTGCGCTGCTCGACCGCCGGGTCGAAGCAGAGGAGCTGGCGCACCAGGGCGCGCAGCAGGACGCGATGCAGGGCTTCGGCCCGCCCGGAGGCGCCGACCGCGAGGCCCAGGCAGCGTTTCACCGAACCGTCGAGCAGCCTTGCCGGGTCCGGCACGGCCGCGCCCTTGCCATCCCAGGCGGCCAGGCTCGGCGCGTAGGCGCGAAACTCCGGGAGCAAGTCCTCGCGGCTCGCCACCGCGAGCGAACGCACCAGCGCCAGCAGCAGCGGCTCGGCCGCAGCCGCGCCCAGCCGCGCCACCAGCTCGGCGGTCTTCTGGCAATAGATCAGCGAATGGCCGAAGTCGGCGTAGTGCGCCAGCGCGGCCCGCGCCAGCACCGGCCACAGCCGGTCCAGGGGCAGGCCCTCGGCCAGAGCGCCGCGGAGACGGGCCAGCGCCGCCGGCTCGTCTTCCGCCTCCAGGGCGGCGAGAAATGCCGCGGCGTCCCAGGGGGCCGCAGCGGCGGCATAGGGGAAACGCGGCTGGCGTAGCGAAACCTCGCCGAGATAGGCGACGACCTCGAGCGGCGGCACCAGCGCCTCGGCCGGATCGGCGGCGAAGCGCGCGCCAAGATCCAGCCAGTCCGGCGCCGAGGCATGCGCGTGGCCCAGGCCGAACTCCAGGCGGTCGTGCGTCGCCGCCAGGACGCAGCGCAGCGCGTCGTCCGCTTCGCCGCCGGCCGCCTGCAGGCGGGCCAGGGCACGCGCCATGCGGTCGTAATCCTCCTCGGGCAGGGCCTCCTGCAGCTCGGCCAAGGCCGCGGCCCGCCGTTCCGCCGGCGGTGGTTCGCTGAGGTCGATCTCCACCGCCTCGCCGGCGCGGCGCAGCGGATAGCGCCTGAGGCGATCGCCGCCAATCAGGGTCTCGCCGCTCTCCAGGTCGAACTTCCAGTTGTGCCAGTTGCAGGTCAGCAGGCAATGGCCCTCGCCGCTCTCGGCCAGGGTGCCTTCGCTCAGGGGATAGCCCTCGTGCGGGCAGTTGTTGTTGCAGGCGAAGAGCCGGCCGTTCTGCAGGAAGAGCGCGATCTGCCGTCCGGCGGGGCGCACGACCATCCGGCCGCGCCGCTCCAACTCCTCCCAGCGCGCGACGGCCGTCCAGCGGGTCTCGTGACGGGGCGATCCATCCATGGCGGGGAAAGGCTAGCACGGCCGGGCCGGTGCTTCGTCCCCAATCGCCGTGGGGTTTCAGGGACCGGTGCCGCAGGCTGCCCGCAGGAGCCCCGCGGGAGGCCAAAGCGACAACGGGCCCCGGCAAAGCCGGGGCCCGTTGCGCATCACCCGCCGCTCAGGAGAGCAGGAACTGGTTCCAGCGCTCCTCCTGCGAGCGCGAGTAGCCGTCGGCCTCGAGCTCGTCGAGAATCACCATCTCCTTGATGTTCTGCGGCGCCATCACGAGGACCGCCTTGGTCTCGGCATCGGCCATGTCGGCCGCGGCCTCGAGCGAGGGGCCGTAGGTCTTCAGCTCCAGCATGCGGGCCTGGGCCTCGACCGACAGGCTGAAGTTCATCAGCTCCTGTGCCAGCTCGACGTAGGGCGAGCCCTTGGGGATGACCCACCAGTTGGCCCAGGCGATGCCGTCCTTGTAGGTGTGGGCCACCGGGGCGCCTTCCTTCTCGGCCGCCAGGATGCGGCCGCTCCAGACCGAGGAGAGCGCCAGCTCGCCGGTGGAAAGGAGCTGCGGCGGCTGCGCGCCGGCGCCCCACCAGACCGCGACGTGCGGCTTGATCTCCTCCAGCTTGGCGAAGGCGATCTCGATCTTCTCCGGGGTCGCCGGAAAGACCTCGTCGCGCGGCACGCCCGCCGCCAGCACCGCGGCCTCGTAGTTGTAGTAGAAGTACTTGTAGAGGCCGCGCGGGCCGGGGAACCTGGCGACGTCCCAGAAGTCGGCCCAGCTCTGCGGGCCGGCGTCGGCCGGGAAGGCGTCGGTCGACCAGGCCATCACGGTGGCGCCGGTCGAGGTGGCGACGCCGTGGCTGGCCCGCCAGCCGGCCTCGAGGTTGGCCGCGTTCGGGATCTTCGAGTAGTCGAGCTCCTCCAGGAAGCCGTCCTTGGCGCCCTGCCAGACCGTGCGGCCGCCGACGTCGACCACATCCCACTCGACGTTCTTGCCCTCGACCATCGCCTTGATCTTCGCCGTCTCGGTCGGCGAGGTGTTGATCATCTCGATGCCCTTCATCGCCGCGAAGGGATCGGTGAAGGCATTCTTCTCGGCCTCCGACAGGGCACCGCCCCAGGAGGTGAAGGTCAGCGGCCGGTCGGCGGCACCGGCCAGGCGCGGCAAGCCGGCCAGCGACAGGGCAAGACCGCCACCCAGACTGCTCAACAGAAAGTGTCGTCTCTGCATCGTAGGCCTCCTCGGCTGTTAGCTCTCGGGAAGGATGCGCAGCGCGGCGCGCTGCCAGCCCACGCGGACCCGAGTTCCGCGCGGTATCTCGCGATCGGCGAAGCGCCGCAGCCACAGGCGCTTGCCGCCAGGCAGCGCCAGGTTCAGCTGCAGCAGTTCGCCGAGATAGACCACCTCCTCGACCGCCGCCTCGACGCTCTCGCCGGGCGCGGCCGTCTCCACGATGGTCAGGTGTTCGGGACGGATCAGCAGGCGCGCCGGCGCGCCGGGCGCCAGGCCCGGCGCCGCGGGCGCCGTCAGCGTCAGGCCGAGATCGGGGACCTCGGCGGTGGCGTCGCCGCCATCGACCGAGCGTACCGTCGCCGGCAGCAGGTTCGACTCGCCGACGAAGGCGGCGACGAAGGCGTCGACCGGGCTGGCATAGAGCTCGCTGGCGCGGCCGATCTGCACGATGCGGCCGTCGCGCATCACCGCCACGCGGTCGGAGAGCACCATCGCCTCCTCCTGATCGTGCGTGACGTAGATCGTGGTGCGGCGGTGCGCCTCGTGCAGCCGGCGCAGCTCGATCTGCACCGCCTTGCGCAGCTGCCGGTCGAGGGCGCCCAGCGGCTCGTCCATCAGCAGCACGTCGGGCTCGATCACCAGCGCGCGGGCCAGGGCGACGCGCTGCTGCTGGCCGCCGGAGAGCTGCTGGATGGCGCGTTCGCCGAAGCCCTCGAGCTGTACCAGGCCGAGCGCCGCCTCGACCCGGCGCGCGATCTCCTCGCGCCCCTGCCCGCGCACCTTCAGGCCGTAGGCGACATTGCCGGCCACCGTCATGTGCGGGAAGAGCGCGTAGTTCTGGAACACCATGCCGACGTTGCGATGGCGCGCCGGCAGGTCGGTCACGTCCCGCTCGCCGATGAAGATGCGCCCGCCGCTGGGCTCCAGGTAGCCGGCGGCCAGGTTCAGCAGCGTCGTCTTGCCGGAGCCCGAGGGCCCCAGCAGGGTGAGGAACTCGCCGGGCTCGACCGTCAGGTCGGTGGGACGCAGCGCCTGCACGCTGCCATAGCGCCGGCTGGCCTGTTCGAAGCGCAGCGGCTGGCCGCTTTCGCTCATGTCCGTTGCTCCTTCTGCCGCGGGCGGAAGAGACGCGCGCCGAAGAAGAGCACGATCGCCAGGAGAATCATCAAGGTGGCGGCGACCGCCACCTCAGGGGTGAACTCGATGCGGATTGCCTCCCACATCTTCACCGGCAGGGTCTTGGTCTGATAGCCGGCGAGAAAGACCGAGACCACCACCTCGTCGAAGGATGTCATGAAGGCGAAGACGCCGCCGCCGACCAGCCCGGGCACGATGTTGGGCAGCGTCACGGTGCGGAAGATGCGCCAGGGGCCGGCGCCCAGCCCGGCGGCGGCGCGCAGCCAGCTCTGGTCGACGCCGCGCAGCGAGATGCCGACGTTGATCACCACCAGCGGCAGGGCCAGCACGGCATGGCCGCCGGCCAAGGCCCAGATCGAGCCGTTGGCCTCCAGGTCGATGACGGTGCGATAGAGCGCCACCGCGGTGACCACCACCGGCACGATCATCGGCGCCAGGAAGAGGCCGTTCAGGAAGAAGCGCCAGCGCGCGCCCAGGCGCTGCAGCCCGAGCGCCGCCAGCGTGCCGAGCACCAGCGCGAGGGTCATCGCCAGCAGCGCCACCTGCAGCGAGTTGAACAGCGCCGTCATCCATTCGCGGTCGGCGAAGAAGGTGTCGTACCAGCGCCAGGCGTAGTCCTTCGGCGGCAGGTAGATGAAGCTGGCCTTGTTGAAGGAGGCCGGGACCACCGCCAGGATCGGGAACATCAGGAAGGCCAGCACCAGGCCGGCCATGGCATTGACCGCGATGCGCGCGGCGAGCGGCGAGGTCGGCTTCATCGGATCACCACCGCCTGGTTCAGCGGCACCAGGCGGCTGACCAGGCCGAGCAGCAGCATCACCGCGACCAGGAGCGCCAGCGAGGCGGCCGCCGCCAGCGGCCAGGCCAGGCGGTCGCTGATGAAGGAGGCGATCAGCATGGAGAGCGTGATGGCGTTGGCGCCGCCGAGCAGCGCCGGGGTGATGAAGAAGCCGAGCGAGAGCAGGAAGACGAAGCCGGCGCCGCCGACCAGGCCGGGCAGGCTGAGCGGCAGGTAGACGCGGCCGAAGGTCGAGAGCGGGCTGGCGCCCAGCCCGTCGCTCGCCTGCAGCAGGCGGCGGTCGATCCGGCTGATGGCGGCATAGAGCGGCAGCACGGCGTAGGGCAGCAGCACGTGCACCATGCCGATCACCACGCCGGTGTCGTTGAACAGCAGCGCCAGCGGCTTGTCGCTGACGCCGAGTTCGCCCAGCAGCCGGTTCACCGGCCCGTTGCGCTCCAGCAGCATCATCCAGGAGAAGGTCCGCACCAGCACCGAGATCCACAGTGGGAAGAGCACGCCGTAGAGCGCGAGCAGGAACCAGATGCCCTTCAGCCGTGCCAGCATGGCGGCGATGGGGAAGGCCAGCACGACGGTGATCAGGGTGACGGCGACCGAGAGCACCAGCGTGTTGAGAAAGACGGTGCGGTAGACCTCGCTCTCCAGCAGGTCGTCGAAGGGCTCGGGCGTGTTGGCGTCGCCGATGAAGGCAAGCGAGAGGAAGCGCGCCAGCGGCACGATGAACCACAGGCCGAGGAAAACCACGGCCGGTCCAGCCAGCAACAGCGCCTCCAGGCGCGCTCGCCGCATCCCGCTCTCCCCGTCGGTGCATTACTCTTCGCCGGAAGACCCCCTCCGGCGCTTGCGCGCAGCCTCTCAAAGCGCCGCGGTCAAGGCAATGGTATTTTCACGGTTGTGAAACCCTCAGAACGAGGGCGGCGTGATCGCCCAGACCACGACCGTCTTGCCGCGGCCCGGATTGCGGTAGCGGTGCGGCTCGGTGCTGGGGAAGGCGAAGGAGTCGCCGCTGCGCAGGAAGAAGTAGCGCTCGCCGACCCAGAGCTCGAGCTGGCCCTTGATCAGCAGCCCGCATTCCTCGCCCTCGTGGCTGTAGGGCTCGCGGCCCGAGCTCGCCCCCGGCTCGAACTCCGACAGCAGGAACTCCAGCTTGCCGTCGAGGTGCGGCGAGAGCAGCTGATCGGAGATGCCGATGCCGATGTGGTCGATGCGCTTGCGCTGCGGCCGCCTGACGATGGTGTCGCGCTCCTCGCCCGCCGCATCGGGGTCGTCGTCGCGGAAGAACCAGCCGATCGGCTTGCCGAAGACGCCCGCCAGGTCCTGCAGCGCCTTCACCGAGAGCGGCGAGAGGCCGCGCTCGACCTGGCTGAGATAGCCGACCGACAGCCCCGCGCGCCGCGCCACCTCCTGCAGCGACAGCCCCTGGCCGCGCCGCAGGCGGCGCAGCTCGGCACCAACGGCCTGAACCACGTCGCCGGTGGCGCCGGCCGCGCTCGCGGCGGCCTTGCCCGCGCTGCGGGCGGTCGCGCCCCCGGGCGGCGGCGCGGCCGCGCCGGCGGATTTCATTCGCTTTCACCATTGTGAAAATTCTGCCGCACGCCGGCGCGCTTGTCGAGACAGCAGCGCGAAGCCGCCGCCGACAGCGGTCAGCCTATCGCCGGGCCGCGCAGCAGCGGCCGGCCCCGCCCCTCGTCCCAGCGCCAGTCGGGCTAGCCCGGACCGAGCGGCACGCCGCCGACCCAGCGCGGCGGCCGCGGCTCGGCCATCCAGTCGGCGTCACCCGCGAGCAGCGCCCGGCCCAGCGGCGTCAGGCCCAGCCGCTCCTGGAACGGCTGCTCCGGCCGCGCCTCCGCGGCCAGCACGAGCGCGGCCTGCGGCCCCTGCCGCAGCCGCGCGAGCGGCTCAAGCAGCATCAGGTCGCCCATCCAGGGCAGCGGCTCGTGGGTCAGCATCAGATCGCGATAGAGTTCGCCCACGCGCAGCGGTCCGGAGGCCAGCGTGCGCAGGATCAGCCGCTCGCTGAGCGACAGGCCGTCGCCCCTCCAGGGCAGTTCCTGGCAGTGGCGCCGCAGCGCCGGGGCCATGAAGGGCAGGCTGCCGGCGCCCGCCGCCGCCGCCAGGGGGCGCGGGTCGGACAGCCGCAGGCGGTGCCAGATCTCCCGGCCCTCGGCCAGCTGCGCCGCGGTGACCGGACGGCGGGCCTCCCAGAGCAGCAGCAGCGATTCCGGCGGCAGCTGTCCCAGGCCGAGGAAGCGCACGCCGCCGGGGTAGCGGTCGAGAGTCACCATCTCCAGCCGCTCCGGCGCGCGCTCGGCAAAGGCGGCGAGACAGCGTGCGAGGATCAACTGGTCGTAGCTGTCGTGTTCGAACCACAGCACCACCCGCCGATAGCGCTCGGCCGCCTCCAGCAGGCGGCGTTCTTCCTCCCGCAGCCGCGCGAGAAGCTCGCCGCGCGGGCGTGCGAGCGGCTCGCCGTAGGCCGCCGCGAGGAATTCCGCACGGCGCTCGAGCCAGTCTCGCTCCGCGACGACCGGCCCCTGGCAGAAGGGATCGCTGTACTCCAGGAAGGCGCCGGCAAGCCCGGCCTGGCGCAGGCCCTGCTCGATGTCGCTGCCGCAGCGCAGATGCAGCGTCGGGCAGTCGGCGTCGCGCGCGCCGGCACCTCCGGCGAGCCGCGCGCGCGCGACCGTCTCGGCCTCGATGTGGGCCTTCAGCTTCGGCCAGCTCGGCAGCCCCAGTTCGCGCGCCACGATGCACTGCGCATCGGCCAGGGACAGGCCGGCAGGCGACACGGCGGCCGCCTCGCTCAATTGGTCGCCGCGGGGGTGGTGGCGGCGAAAGCGCGCCAGCGCCTCGCCCCCACCGGCCAGGAGGGCGCGATGCAGTTCCTTCGCCCGCTTTCGTTGCTGCTCGAGATTGAGGCGGAACGGCGAAGCGGTCGGGCCGGACGGAGGAATCCTGTCGGTCACGGGGGCACTCTCCCTTTTCCTGGGTCCGGGTCCGCCGACAGACCGAAAAGGGATGGACGTGCGTCTTACCGCTTTTCGAGGGTCGTGGGCGCAGCCCTTTCCGCGGACGGGTGGCGCCGACCGGAGCCGCGCAATCCTTAGCGAGCCCTGCAACCGACGGTCAACATTTGCGTGATCGGGCGTGCGCCGGCGGCCTGGACGCCCTACGTGATTATTCATGTGCCGCCGCCCGCGTCGCGGGCGGCCTTGCGGACGAGGGAGAGAGGTCATGGCAATCGGAGACAAGGGGCGCGGCGCGGTGGATGCCCCCCGGCGCCGCGCGTTGCGCGCCGCGATGCTTGCCGTTCTGCTGCCGGCGATGGCGGCCTGCGCCAAGGGCAGCGGCGGCGGCGGCGGCAGCGCTGGCGGCCCCGCCCCGGGCGACGGCGTGAAGGAGATCGAACGGCTGCGCGCGCAGAACCCGCGCGGCGGGCGCTAGACCCGCGCCGCCCGTAGCAGGCTCTCGACGTAGGCCGGCACCACCTGGCCGGCGGGCCCGTGATGCTTCTCGGCGAAGAGGTGGGCGCCTTCAGAGGCCTCCAGGTTGAGTTCAACCGTGTGGGCGCCGGCGGCCCGTGCCTCGGCGACGAAGCCGGCGGCCGGGTAGACGTTGCCGGAGGTGCCGATCGAGACGAAGAGGTCGCAGGCGGCGAGCGCCTGCGAGATCCGCTCCATCTCCAGCGGCATCTCGCCGAACCAGACGACGTGCGGCCGCAGCGTGCCCGGCGCGCCGCAGCGTTGGCAGCGGTGGCGGTCGGCGAGCCCGTGGCGGCAGTCGCCGACCGCGTCGCAGGCGAGGCAGCGCGCCTTCAGCAGCTCGCCGTGCATGTGCAGCACGGCCGGCGAGCCGCCGCGCTCGTGCAGGTCGTCGATGTTCTGCGTCACCAGCAGCACCTCGCCGGGAAAGTCGCGCTGCAGGCGGGCCAGCGCGCGGTGCGCCGGGTTGGGCTGCACCGCGGCATCGAGCAGGCCGGCCCGCCGGGCATCGTAGAAGGCCTGCACCGCGGCAGGGTCGCGGGCGAAGGCCTCCGGCGTCGCCACGTCCTCGATGCGCACCCGCTGCCAGAGCCCGTCGGCGTCGCGGAAGGTATCGAGACCCGATTCCTTGGAAATCCCGGCGCCGGTCAGCACCACGATACGTCGCGGCGGCCACGCTCCGCTCAGCATTGCACCCCTCCCGCGCCGTCCGTCGGGTGGCGAGGATCGCAGCCGCGAGGGCGGCGCGGCAAGGGCCGGACCTCAGAGCCAGAAGGGTGGCCGCTGGTCGCGCCGGGCCGCGCCCGCCTCGAGGCCGATGTCGGCCAGCTCGCGCGCCGTCAGGTTGGCCAGCTGGCGGCGCTGCTCCAGGCGGTCGAGCCAGGCCAAGAGGGCCGCCAGCAGCAACGCCGGGACGGCGCGGCCGCGGATGGACTTGGCCGGCCTGGGGGCGGCCAGGGACGGCGGGGAAAGGGTCCGGGTGACGTTCGACATGGCCTGAACTCCGCTTGTTTGCCTGTGCCGAAGATGGCCCCCGGCCTGCTCCCAGGCACGCCGAAGCGCTTCGGTCGAGGCCGAAGCATCGGTCGGAGAACTGGGCTAATCTATCCGCTATGAGCAGCTTCGTTTCCTCTCTCAACCTGGCAGAGATCGGCCAGCTGGTCGGCGACCCGGCGCGCGCCGCGATGCTGCAAGCACTGATGGGCGGCCGCGCGCTCACCGCCGGCGAGCTGGCCTTCCAGGCCGGGGTTGCCGCCTCCACCGCCAGCGGCCACCTGGCGAAGATGACCGCGACCGGCCTGCTGGCGCCGGCCAAGCAGGGCCGTCATCGCTACTTCCGGCTGGCCTCGCCGGAGGTGGCGCGGATGCTGGAGGGCATCCAGCTCGTCGCCGCCCTGCACGCGCCGCCGCGCCGCCGCCCCGCCTCGCGGGCCGACGAGGCGCTGCGCCTGGCCCGCACCTGCTACGACCATCTGGCGGGCCGCCTCGGGGTGGCGCTGAGCGACGCCTTGACCGCGGGCGGCCAAGTCGAACTGTCCGAGGAGGGCGGCCAGGTGACCGCCAGCGGCGAAACCTTCCTGGCCGAGCTCGGCCTGGACCTCGAGGCGGCACGGGCCAGGCACCGCGCCTTCTGCCGCCCCTGCCTCGACTGGAGCGAACGCCGCCCGCACCTCGCCGGCGCGCTCGGCGCCGCCCTGGCGGAGCGCTTCCTGGCGGCCGGCTGGCTGCGCCGGCAGCGCGACAGCCGCGCCGTCACGATCACGCCGGCCGGGGCCCTGCTGCTGCGCCAGCGCTTCGCCATCGCCCTCGACTGAACCGCCGGCGGCCAGGGTCCGGCAGGGCAGCCCTGCGCCGCCCAAGCTTGCCCCCGGAGGCGCGGATCGGGGAGGCTCCCGCCATGAGCAGCGCCGGCCGCATCCTTCCGACCGCCCAGCAGGACCACGTCACCCGTGGCATCGTCTTCGCGCTGCTTGCCTTCTTCTTCTTCTCGCTGATGGACGGCATCGCCAAGTACCTCGGCGGCAGCTACCACGTGGTGCAGTTGATCTTCTTCCGCTCGCTCTTCGGCTTCCTGCCGCTGATCCCGCTGATCCACCGCGACGGCGGCCGCAAGGGGCTGCGGACCCGCCGGCCGCTGCTGCATGTCGCGCGCGGCTTCGCCGTCGTCCTGGCACTCACCACCTTCTTCATCGGCATCCAGAAGATCCCGCTGGCCGAGGCGCTGACGCTGGCCTTCACCAGCCCGCTCTTCATGACGCTGCTCTCGATCCCGGTGCTGGGCGAGCGCGTCGGCCTGCATCGGCTCGGCGCCGTGCTGGTCGGCTTCTGCGGCGTGCTGGTGATCGTCCAGCCGGGCGCCGACACCTTCCGGCCGGAGGGTTTCTTCATGATCGTCTCCGGCTTCTCCTTCGCCATGGCCTCGGTGCTGACCCGCCTGCTGGGGCGCACCGAGACCAATGCCTCGATCACCTTCTATTCGACGCTGGCCCAGTTCCTGCCCTCGGCGCTGCTGCTGCCCTTCTTCTGGGACATGCCGCAGGAAGCGCTCGACTGGCTGCTCTTCGTCCTGCTGGGGCTGCTCGGCGGCATCGGCCTGCAACTCATGACCAACGCCTTCCGCCGCGCCCCGGCCTCGGTGATCGCGCCCTTCGAATACACGGCGCTGATCTGGGCCACCGCCATCGGCTGGTTCGGCTGGCGCGAGTGGCCGGGCGACCACGTCTGGATCGGCGCCGCGATCCTGGTGGCGACCGGCCTCTACATCACCTATCGCGAGGCGCGCCGCGGCCGCGCGCACCGCCCCGCCGGCGGCGAACTCTAGGCAGGAGCGCCGCTGTCGCGGCAGACTGAGTCAGGACCAGATACAAGGAGGCGAGGATGGGCGAGACGGTTTCCTTCCGGCAGATGAAGGACGGTACCCAGGCGGACTATGCGCTGCTGGCCAGGATGGAGAGTCGCTATGCCGCCGGCCTGCCGGAGCGGGTGCTGGCCAACCTGGAGGCCTTGGGCGAAGGGCTGGAGGGCTATCACGTCTCGCGCCTCGGCCACTCGCTGCAGACGGCGACCCGGGCCGAGGCCGACGGCGCCGACCCCGAGATGGTGCTGGGGGCACTGGTGCACGACATCGGCGATGCGCTGGCGCCCTACAACCACACCGAGATCGCCACCGGCCTGATCCGGCCCTATGTCCGCCCGCAGGTCACCTGGATCGTCGAGCAGCACGGGCTGTTCCAGACCTACTACTACGCCCATCACACCGGCGGCGACCGCAACGCCCGCGACCGCCTGAAGGACCATCCCTGGTACGCCGACTGCGTGACCTTCTGCGAGCGCTGGGACCAGGCCGCCTTCGACCCGGACTACCCGACCAAGCCGCTGGCCTACTTCGCGCCGCTGGTGCGGGAGATCTTCACCCGCCCGGCGCACGACCCGCGCTTCGTGCAGGTCGGCCTGCCCGGCTAGAGCGCGTCCCGGCGCAGGACCTCCGGCAGGTCGGCTCGCTCCAACCCGACGTCGGCCAGCAGGCGGTCGGGCAGGGCCTCCAGCGTCTGGCGCGCCCGGGCGGCCACGAGCCGGCGATGCACCGCCGCCAGCAACCGGCTCGCCGGCCCGGTCAGGGCCGCGGGAAAGGCGAGGGCGCGGTTGCGCGCCTGCTCGAAGGCGGTGCGCGACGGGGCGGAGGGGCTGGTCATGCAGACGGACGACATCGTTCTTTCCTCAAGAAAATCTTGCTGCGTTGAACTCTCGTTTGGGAGATATGCGGCTTGCCTGCTGCCCTTACAAACGAGTAGTTCTTGGCAGTTCGTTTAGATTTTCTTGATGATTGACCGATGCGCCGACAGCTTCCCGCGCTCAATGCGCTGAAATCCTTCGAGGCGGTGGTGCGCCAGGGCTCCTTCACCCGCGCCGCCGAGGAGCTGGCGGTCACGCCGGCCGCGGTCAGCCATCAGGTGAAGGTGCTGGAGGAGCAGATCGGCCAGCCCCTGCTGACCCGCACCAGCCGGCAGGTGGAGCCGACGCCGGCCGGCCTCGCCCTCGGCGCCGCCGTGGCCGAGGCGCTCGACGGCATCGCCGCGGCGCTGCGCCGCCTGCGCGGCAAGCCGGCGGAGCAGCGGCTGCTGATCTCCACCTCGCCGTCGCTGGCGGCGAAGTGGCTTGTGCCGCGGCTGGAGCACTTCACGCGCCAGCACCCGCAGGCCGACGTCCGCATCGACGTCTCCTCGGAGCTGGCGGCGCTCGGCGGCGACGAGATCGACTTGGCGCTGCGCTTCGGCCCCGGCGCCTATCGGGGCCTGCTGGCCGAGCGGCTGTTCGACGAGCTGGTCTTTCCGGTCTGCAGCCCGCGCCTGCTGCGCCGCGGCGCGCCGCTGAAGGTGCCGGAGGATCTGCGCCACCACACGCTGATCCACTACGACTGGCAGGCGCAGGGACTGATCTGGCCGGACTGGCAGTCCTGGCTGCTGGCGGCCGGTGTCGAGGGAGTCGACACGCGGCCAGGCCTGCACTTCAGCTACAGCACCCTGGCGATCCAGGCGGCGGTCGACGGCCAGGGCGTGGCCCTGGGCGACTCGACCCTGGTGGCCGACGACCTGGCGGCACGGCGCCTGGTGCAGCCCTTCGCGCTCTCGCTGCAGGCCCCGCCGCGCTTCGCCTATCACCTGGTTTATCCCGAGAGCGGTCTGGAAAAGCCCCTGGCGCAGGCCTTCCGCGCCTGGGTGCTGGCCGAGGCGGCACAGACCAAGCGGCGCCAGGACCGCCGCGCCGCCGGCAAGCGCTAGAGGCTGCCCGGCCTCAGGTGCCGACCGCCAGGGCCTGCGGCCAGTCCAGCGGATAGACCGCTTCCTCGCGGTAGATCGCGCCCTCGCCGGAGAGGAAGGACTGGTAGAGCACGAAATCGGCGACGCCGAAGGGTCCGGCCCGGAACAGCGAATGGCGCACCAGGAAGCGCTCCACGTCGGGGCCGCCGATGGCGCCGCTGCGGAAGCGGGCCAGGGTGACGTGCGGCTTGAACTTCCGCCCCTCGGGCTTGAGGCCGGCGCGCTGCACTGCCTGCTCGACCTTCTGCTGCAGGCGCTGCAGCGGCTCGGAGGGCTCGACCCGCGCATAGAGCGCGCGCACCTTGCTGCCGTCGCCGAAGTGGCCGAGGCCGGCCAGCGTGACCTCGAAGCCGATGCCGCGCAGGCTGGTCAGCTCGGCGTCGATGTCGTGCGCCGTGCCGCCGTCGACCTCGCCCAGGAAACGCAGCGTGATGTGCAGGTTCTCCGGCGGCACCCAGCGCGCACCGGGGAGCCGGTCCTCGAGCTCCGCCAGGCGCTCGCGGATTTCGTCGGGCAGGCTCAAGGCCACGAAGAGCCGCATGCCATCCTCCGACTCCAGACAACGCCCGGAGTCTAACGCAAATCAGGGACAGGGATAGGTGAAGACTGCGTGGACCTTCTCCAGCGCCTCGAGCAGCTCGGCCGGGAGCTCGGTCTCCAGCGCGGCGAACTGGTTCTCCAGCTGGGCGAGCGTGGTGGCTCCGACGATCGCCGCGGTGGTGAAGGGGCGGCTGAGCACGAAGGCGGTGGCCATCCGCACCGGGTCGAGACCGTGCTTCTGCGCCAGCTCGAGATAGGCGCGGGTCGCCGGCTCGGCATTGGGCGTCAGGTAGCGGGTGTTGTCCGGGAAGCGCTCCAGGCGGGAGCCCTGCGGGCGGGCGCCGCCAAGGTACTTGCCCGACAGCACGCCGGCGGCGGCCGGCGCATAGGCCAGCAGGCCTACCTGCTCGCGGATCGCCACCTCGGCCAGCCCGACCTCGAAGGTGCGGTTCAGCAGGCTGTAGGGGTTCTGGATCGAAACCAGCCGCGGGCCGACGCCGGCCTCGGCCAGGGCGAGGAACCGCATGACCCCCCAGGGCGTCTCGTTGGAGACGCCGATATGGCGGATCTTGCCGCTGGCGACGAGCTCCGCGAGAACCGCCAGGGTCTCCTCGATCGGCGTCATCACCTCGGCCGGATTGGGCTTGAAGCCGAGCTGACCGAAGGCGTTGGTCGAGCGGTCCGGCCAGTGCAGCTGATAGAGGTCGATGTAGTCGGTCTGCAGCCGCCGCAGGCTGTCGTCCACCGCCTGCATCAGGTTCTTGCGATCGAGGCGCTGCTTGCCGTCGCGAACATAGGGAAAGCGCGGGCCCGGCCCGACCGCCTTGGTGGCGAGGACCACGCGGTCGCGGCCGCCGCGGCTGGCGAACCAGGTGCCAATGATCTCCTCGGTGCGGGCGTAGGTCTCCTTGCGCGGCGCCACCGGGTACATCTCGGCGGTATCCCAGAAGCTGACGCCCCGCTCCAGCGCGAGATCCATCTGGGCGTGGCCCTCGGCCTCGCTGTTCTGCTCGCCCCAGGTCATGGTGCCGAGGCACACGGCACTGACCTTCAGGTCGCTCTTTCCCAGTGGCCGATAGTCCATGGAGATTACCCCTCGTCGCTGGCTGGTGTGTCGATTGTCGCGGAATGGCGGCTGCGCGCGGACAGGCGGGCCTGTCCGCGAGTGCCCGGCAGGATCGGTCGTCAGGCGGCCCGGGAGACCGCTACGCGGGCGGGACGGATCAGGCGGTCGTGCAGCTTCCAGCCGACCTCCAGGACCTGCACCACCGTCCCCGGCGCCTTCTCGGCATCGGGGATCTCCATCATCGCCTCGTGCAGGTTCGGATCGAAGGCCTCGCCCAGCGGGTCGATGCGCGCCACCTGGTGGCGCTGCAGGCCGGCGAGCAGCTCGCGCTCGGTCAGCACCACGCCGTCGCGGAAAGACTTCAGCTGCTCCTGGCCCTGGACCGACTCCTCCGGCAGGGCGGCGAGCGCGCGGGCCAGGTTGTCGGCCACCTTCACCAGGTCGCGCAGCAGCGGGATGGCGGCATAGCGCACGGCGTCGCCGCGCTCGCGCTCGACCCGCCGGCGGGTGTTCTCCGCCTCGGCCACTGCGCGCAGGGCCTGGTCCCTCAGCGCCGACTTCTCCGCCTCGAGCACCTCGACCTGCGTCTGGAGGCGCGTCACTTCGTCCTCCGGCGCCGCCGAGGGATCGCCGCCTTCGGCCTCGTTGCGGCTGAGTTCGACGACGTCCTCCGGCGTGACCTCGCCGTTCGCCGGCTTCGCGTCCTGCCCGTCTCCGGGCGCGGGTTTCGTCCCGTCCTGCATGTCTGCTCCTTTCGTATGGGCTCCGGTGGCGCTGCGGCGGGGATCAGCCGATGAGGCGGCCGATCACCCGCGCCGTGTAGTCCACCATGGGAATGATTCGGGCGTAGTTGATGCGGGTCGGGCCGATCACGCCGATCGCCCCGATGATCTGCTTGGCCGAGTTGGCGTAGGGCGCGATGACCAGCGAGCAGCCGGCCAGCCCGAAGAGCTCGCTCTCGGCGCCGATGAAGATCTGCACGCCCTCGGCGGTCTCGGTGAGCGACAGCAGCTTCAGCAGCGATTCCCGCGTCTCCAGCGAGGCGAAGAGCAGGCGCACCCGCTCCAGCTCGCCCAGCGCGGTGATGTCCTCGAGCAGCTTCGCCTGGCCGCGCAGGATGAGGGACCCGTCGCGGCTCTGCTCGCCGCTCCACAGCGCCAGGCCCTGCTCCACCAGCTTGGCGGTGAGCTGGTCCAGCTCGGCGCGCGCGCTCTCCATCTCGCGCTGGATGATCTCGCCGGCCTCGCGCAGCGTGTGACCGACCATCTTCGAGGCCAGGTAGTTCGAGGCCTCCACCAGTGAGGAGGCCGGCAGCCCCATCGGCACGTCGATCACCCGGTTCTCGACCGCGCCGGAGGCGGTGACCAGCACCACCAGGGCCCGGCCGGGCCCGAGCGAGACGAACTCGATGTGTTTCAGCGGCTCTTCCATCTTCGGCGCCACCACCAGCCCGGCGCAGCGCGAAAGGCCGGAGAGCGCGCGGGTCGCCTCCTCGAGGATCTCCGGCACCGACTTGCCGGCGGCGCCGCACTGCACGTCGATCTTGTCGCGCTCGTCGCTGGAGAGATTGCCGTGCTCCAGCAGGCCGTCGACGAAGAGCCGCAGGCCCTGGTCGGTCGGCAGGCGGCCGGCCGAGGTGTGGGGCGAGAACAGCAGCCCGGCCTCCTCGAGATCCTGCATGACGTTGCGGATCGTGGCCGACGAGAGGTCCATGCCGAGATTGCGCGACAGCGTGCGCGAGCCGACCGGCGCCCCGGTCTCCACGTAGGCCTCGACGATGGCGCGGAAAATCGCGCGCGAGCGGTCGTTCAGCGCGGTGATACCGCCCTGGCTGCCGCCGATCGAGGTCACGGGGGTCAAGCGCGAAGATGTCCTGTTCATGGGCTCGCTTTGTCGGCCGCCTTACCACCGGCGGACACCCTGCTATTTAGGTGGCGCAGGCGGCAGCGTCAACGCGCGGTGGCGGCGCGGCAGGCGCCCGCCCGCTTGCGTCCCCTCTATGGACGCCGGCCGGGCCTTGGTCTATAGGCCCGCCACACAACAAGGAAAGAGAGCCCATGCGCCCCTCAGGACGCCGGCCGGACGAGCTTCGCTCCGTCAGCCTGGAGATCGACGTCAATCGCTATGCCGAGGGCTCCTGCCTGGTGCGCTTCGGCCATACCGCCGTGCTCTGCACCGCCTCGGTCGAGGAGTCGATCCCGCCGTGGCTGCGCGGCAGCGGCAAGGGCTGGGTGACCGCCGAGTACGGCATGCTGCCGCGCGCCACCCACACCCGCGGCGACCGCGAGGCGGCGCGCGGCAAGCAGTCCGGCCGGACCCAGGAGATCCAGCGGCTGATCGGCCGCTCGCTGCGCGCGGTGACGGACCTGACCGGCTTCGGCGAGCGGCAGATCAAGGTCGACTGCGACGTGCTGCAGGCCGACGGCGGCACCCGCACCGCCGCCATCACCGGCAGCTACGTGGCCCTCTTCCTCGCCTTCCGCCACATGCAGGACCTGGGCGCGCTCAAGGCCATTCCGCTGGGCGAGGAGGTCGCCGCCGTCTCCTGCGGCCTGGTCGAGGGCGAGCCCTGCCTGGACCTCGACTACGACGAGGATTCCACCGCCGGCGCCGATGCCAACTTCGTGCTGACCGGCAGCGGCCAGCTGGTCGAGGTGCAGGCCACGGCCGAGCGCGGCACCTTCGCCCGCGCCGCGCTGGACCGCCTCCTCGACCTCGCCGAGGCCGGCGCGCGCGAGCTGGTGGCGGCGCAGCGGGCCGCCGCTGGGGCTCTAGCGCCATGGCGCCGCCGCGCTCCCCTGGTCATCGCCAGCCACAACGCCGGCAAGGTGCGCGAGATCGCCGCGCTGCTGGCGCCCTTCGGCGTCGCCGTCGAGGCCGCCGGCGCGCTGGGCCTGGCCGAGCCGGAGGAGACCGAGGCGAGCTTCGCGGGCAATGCCGCGCTGAAGGCCGAGGCCGCCGCCGCCGCCAGCGGCCGGGCGGCGCTGGCCGACGACTCCGGCCTCTGCGTCGCCGCCCTGCAGGGCCGCCCGGGCATCCACTCCGCCCGCTGGGCCGGGCCGGAGAAGGACTTCGCCCTGGCGATGCAGCGGGTCGAGCGGGAACTCGCTGCTGCCGGCGACCGCCGCGCCTGGTTCGTCTGCGCCCTGGCGCTGGCCGTCCCCGGCACGCCGACGCGCCTCTTCGAGGGCCGCGTCGAGGGCAGCCTGGTGTTTCCGCCGCGCGGCGCCCGCGGCTTCGGCTACGATCCGATCTTCCTGCCGGAGGGCGAGGGCGCGACCTTCGGCGAGATGGACCCGGCCCGCAAGCACGCCATGAGCCATCGCGCCCGGGCCTTCGCCAAGCTGGTGGCGGAGGTCTTCCAGGAGGGCGGATGAGCGCGCCGGCCCCCGGCTTCGGGCTCTATGTCCACTGGCCCTTCTGCAAGGCCAAGTGTCCCTACTGCGACTTCAACAGCCACGTGCGCGAGAGCGTCGACCAGGCGGCCTGGCGCGACGCCCTCCTGGCCGAGCTCGACCACTACGCCGCCGAGACCGCCGGACGCCGGCTGACCTCGATCTTCTTCGGCGGCGGCACGCCCTCGCTGATGCCGCCGGCCACGGTGGCGGCGGTGATCGAGCGGGCGGCCCGGCACTTCGACCTCGACCCGGCCGTGGAGATCACGCTGGAAGCCAACCCGACCTCGGCCGAGGCCGGGGCCTTCGCCGGCTTCGCCGCCGCCGGAGTGAACCGCCTATCGCTCGGCGTCCAGGCCCTGAACGACGCCGATCTCGCCTTTCTCGGGCGGCAGCACACCGCCGCCGAGGCGCTGGCGGCGGTGGCGCTGGCGCGCCGGGCCGTGCCGCGCATCTCCTTCGACCTGATCTATGCCCGGCCCGGCCAGCAGCCGGCGGCATGGGCCGGGGAACTCACCCGCGCGCTGGCGGAGGGGACCGAGCACCTGTCGCTCTATCAGCTGACCATGGAGGAGAACACCGTGTTCCACGCCCGCGCCCGGCGCGGCGAGCTGGCCCTGCCGCCGGAAGGGCGCCAGGCCGAGCTCTTCGAGGCGACGCAGGAGACCCTGGCAGCCGCCGGGCTGCCGGCCTACGAGATCTCCAACCACGCGCGGCCGGGGGCGGAGAGCCGCCACAACCTGACCTACTGGCGCTACGGCGACTACCTGGGGGTCGGGCCCGGCGCGCACGGCCGCCTCACGCTGGGGGCCGAGAAGCTGGCTCTCAGCCAGCACCGCGCACCGGAGATCTGGCTGCAGCGGGTCGCCGGCGCCGGCCACGCCACGCGTACGCGTACGCCCCTGGCGCCAGCCGAGCGGCTGCAGGAGCTGCTGCTGATGGGCTTGCGGCTGAGCGAAGGCGTGCCGCTGGCCGCCGTCCTCGCGGAAAGCGGCCGGCCGCTCGGCGACTGGATCGCGCCGGCTCGGCTGCAGTCGGCGACGGACGCGGGCCTGCTGCTGCTGTCTGCGGAGCGCCTGGTCGCCACCGCCGAGGGACGCCAGCGGCTCGACTCGCTGCTGGCGCATCTTCTGGCCTAGGGGCGGAGGCGGGCCGCCGGGCGTACGTACGCCACGGCGACCCGGTTCGTCAGTTGGTCAGGGGCGCGAAGGAGGCCGGCGCCGGGTCGACCACCGGGAAGCCATCCCTCTGTACCTCAAGTACAGCCAGCCCGTACTCGACGCGGCCGTCGGCGCGGAAGCGGAAGATGCCATCGACGCCGGCGAAGCCGGAGGGCGAGGTGATGGAATTGCGGTCGAGGCCGATCCACTGACCCTTGGTCGCGGTTGCCTCGCTGGTGCGCCCCTCGCGCGCGTTGCGCACCAGGGTCGCCACCAGGGCCACGCCGTCGTAGCCGAGGCCGGCGATGCGCGGCGGTTCGCCGCCATAGGCCTGGACATAGCGCTCCCCGAACAGCGCCCAGGCCTCGGGGGCGGCGGCCGGGAACCAGGCGCCCTGCAGGTTGGGCTCGGTGCCGATCATCGGGTCCTCCCAGAGGCTGGAGCCGAGGAACTGCACCCGCTCGGGGTCGATGTCGTAGTAGACCAGCAGCGGCCCGAGGCCGATCATCCGCTTCGCGGTATCGGGGGCCAGCACGACGTTGAAGCCGCTGCCCAGCGCCCGCACCTCCTCCGAAAGGTCGACCTTGTTGGTGTCGTAGAGGATCGAGGCGACCACCGCGGCGCCGGGGACCTCGCGGGCGCCGGCCAGGCTTTCGGCCCCGAAGGCGGTGTTCGGCGCGATCACCGCCACCTGCGTCATGCCCTGGGCGGCGGCATAGCCGACCACGCGCTTGGCCTGCGCGCGCGGGCTCAGCCCCATGATGAAGACGTTGCCGTCGGCCTTGCTCTCGTCGTTGGAGAAGGAGATGACGTTGATGCCGGCCGACTGCGCGATCGGCGTCACCGCCTCGATCTGCGCGCCGAACAGCGGCCCGAGCACGATCTGCGCGCCCTCGGCCGAGGCCGCCTGCATCGCCGAGGCGGCGCCCTGCGCGGTATCGCCGGTATCCTTCACGATCAGCTCGAGCGTCTGGTCGCCGACGTCGAAGAGCGCCAGCTGCGCCGCGTTCAGCAGCGCCTCGCCGGCACCGGCGGCCGAGCCGCTGAGCGGCAGCAACAGGGCCACGCGCACCGGCTGGCCGGGCAGCAGCTGACGCGTCGGCGTCTGCGGCTGGGTCGGCTGGGTCGCGGTCTGCGGCGCTTGTGAGGAGGTCGTCGGCTTCGTAGTCTTGTTCGACGTGCAGCCAGCCACCAAGGTCAGGGCGAGCGCAGCGACGGCAACGGTCTTCAGGCTCCTGGCGAGCGATGTCATGGGGTGGCTTCCTCCAGAGCGACAGGGCGTCTCGGCAGAGGGTAGCCAGAGGAACGTGACGAGACAATCACAAGACGGCAAGGCTCCCCCCGAGGAGACAACGCCCGCGGCAGGGGAAAGTTCGCGCCGCGAACAGAATTATGAGGCCGGGCTCTATCTGGTGGCGACGCCGATCGGCAACCTCGGCGACATCACGCTGCGCGCGCTGGAGCTGCTGCGCCGCGCCGACACCATCGCCTGCGAGGACACGCGGGTGACGCAGCGCCTGCTCAGCGCGCACGGCATCGCCGCCGCCGGGCGCCTCACCGCCTATCACGAGCACAACGCCGCGCGCGAGACGCCGCGCCTGGTGGCCCGCATCGCCGCCGGCGAACGCCTGGCGCTGGTCAGCGACGCCGGCACGCCGCTCATCTCCGACCCCGGCGAGCGGCTGGTGGCGGCCTGCCGCGACGCGGGCCTGCCGGTCACCGCGCTGCCCGGCCCGGCCGCCGCCCTGGTCGCGCTGCAGCTCGCCGGCCTGCCGGCCCAGCCCTTCCTCTTCGCCGGATTCCTGCCGCCCAAGGCGGCCGCGCGCCAGGGCGCCCTGGCGGCGCTGAAGGCGGTGCCGGCGACCCTGGTGTTCTACGAGGCTCCGCACCGCCTGCCAGACTGCCTGGCCGCCCTGGCCGCGGCGTTCGGGCCGCGCCCCGCCGCCGTCGCCCGCGAGCTGACCAAGCGCTTCGAGGAGGTGCGCCGCGGCGATCTCGCGGCGCTGGCGGCCCACTATGCCGAGGCCGGCCCGCCGAAGGGCGAGGTCGTGGTCCTGGTCGGCCCGCCGGCCGCCGCAGCGCCGACCGACGGCGACGCGCTCGACCGCCTGTTGCAGGCGGCGCGCCGGGAGCTGAGCCTGCGCGACGCGGTCGCCGCCGTGACCGAGGCCAGCGGCCTGCCGAAGCGGCAGGTCTATGCCCGCGCACTGGAGCTGGAAGCCGGCGAAGGCTGACGCCCGCAGCGCGCGGCGCCAGGCTGCCGAGCGGCGCGGCCGGACCGCCGAGCAGCTGGCGGCCTGGTGGCTGCGGCTGAAGGGCTATCGTATCGTGGCGCGCGGTTTCCGCACGCCGGTCGGCGAGATCGACCTGGTGGCGCGGCGCGGCCGCCGGCTGGCGATCGTCGAGGTGAAGCGCCGCGGCACGCTGGCCGCCGCTGCCGAAGCGATCCGGCCGCAGCAGCAGGCGCGCATCGCCCGCGCCGCCGAGGCCTTCCTCGCCCGCCGCCCCGATCTCGCCGGACTGACCCTGGGGCTGGACGCCCTGCTGCTCGCCCCCGGGCGGCGGCCCCGCCACCTTCCCGATGCCTGGAGCCTGCACCCATGACCGATCAGCCGCCCGTTCCCCCAGGACCCGGTCCGGGGGAGGAGACGGCGCCCGACGAGACGCCCGACACGCCGCTGGCGCGCCACGAGATCGAGGCCAAGCTACGCGGCCTGGGCGAGGGCGGCGTGAGCGCCGGCAGCCTGGGCGAGGTGGCGCTGCTGCTGGCGGCGCTCGACCGCCCGCGGGTCGGCCTGAGGCACTACCGCCAGCACCTCGCGGCTTTGCGCGAGAAGGTGGCCGAGGCGGCGGTCGACCTGGAGCCGGCGGCGGCGCTGGAGGCGGCGCTGCGCGACGACTTCGGCTACGACGGCGACCGCCTGACCTACGACGACCTGCAGAACGCCAACCTGATGCGGGTGATCGACCGCCGGCGCGGCCTGCCGGTGACGCTGGCGATCCTCTATCTCGAGGGCGCCCGCGGCCAGGGCTGGGAGGCCGAGGCGCTGCGCTTTCCCGGCCATGTGCTGGTGCGCCTGCAGGCCGGCGAGGGCGAGCGGGTGATCCTCGACCCCTTCCACGGCGGCGGGCCGCTCGGCGCCGAGGACCTGCGGCAGCTCGCCAAGGCGGTCGGCGGTGGCACGGTGGAGCTGACGCCGGAGCATTCGCAGCCGCTCACCGACCTGGAGGTGGTGCTGCGGCTGCAGAACAACATCAAGGTGCGCCGCCGGCAGAGCGGCGAGACCGCCGGCGCGCTGGCAGCGCTCGAGTCGATGCTGCTGCTGACCCCCAACGACTGGTCGCTCTGGGCCGAGGCGGCGGAGCTGCAGCTCGCCCTGCAGGACCAGCCGGCCGCCGCCATCGCGCTGGCCCAGGTGGTGGAGCTGGCGCCCGACCTGCGCCGCCGCGAGGAGGCGCAGAAGGTCCTGCGCCAGCTCACCGGGCGGCTGAACTAGCCGGCGCTAGTCCGTCGCCGGGTCCGCCGCCGCCACCTGGAGATCGCTGGGCAGGGCCAGGCGGATCACGCCCTTGATCGGCTTCGCCGGGTCCTGCCGCTCGCCGCGGCGGGTGATGTCGATGCGGCCCTGGCGGGCGAGATGGCGGGCCTGTTCGTTCACCGCCTGGAGGTAGCGCCGCCAGAGCTGCGGCGGATCGGTCGGTCGGCGGCGCGCTTCGGCGAGGCGGCGGGCGACCTCGATCGGCGTGCAGGCGCCGCCCGGGCCGCGCTCGGCCAGGAGTTCGAGGATCGCCAGGGCGACGGGATCGAGCTTGCGCGCGGGGCCTGCCGCCGGCGGCGGGCTGTCCGGAGGGACTGTGGTGTCTGCGGTCATGGCGCATGTCCTAGCACGGCGGGGCGGGCGGGCGGCAAGGCTCTTGCTGCCGGCCGGCAGCTGCCGCCGCCGCAGGGCTGGACGCGACCCCCGGGGCTTCTTCACAATCGCCGCCTCAGGCGAACGGGACAGCATGACCAGTCAACTCACCGACCTCCTGGCCGCGACCGCGGCCTTCGTGCTCGGGCACTTCCTGCTCTCCAGCAAGCCGCTGCGCACGCCGCTGACCCAGTTGCTGGGCGCGCAGGGCTTCCGCGCGCTCTACTCTGCCATGGTCCTGGCTGCCTTCGTCTGGATGCTGCTGGCCTATGGCCGGGCGCCCTACCTCGAGCTCTGGCTGCCGCCGGACTGGACCCGCTGGCTGCCGATCGCGCTCATGCCGCTCGCCTGCATCCTGCTGGTCGGCGGGCTGACCACGCCCTCGCCGACCCTGGTCGGCGGCGAAGCGGCGGTCGAGCGCGCCGGCTCGCGGCCGGTGGTGCAGGGCTTCCTGACCGTCTCCCGCCATGGCTTCCTCAATGCCGCCGCGCTCTGGGCCCTGGTGCATCTGGCGGCCAACGGCGACGCCGCCTCGGCGATCATGATGGGCGGCGTGCTGCTGCTGGCGGTCGGCGGCATGGTGCACATCGACCGGCGGCGCCAGGCCAGCATGGCGGCCGACTGGGGACCGATCGCGCTCACCACCAGCCGCCTGCCGTTCCTGGCGGCGCTGCAGGGCCGCACGCGCATCGACTGGCGCGGCATCGGCCTCTGGCGTCCCCTGGGCGGCCTGCTGCTCTATGGCGCGCTCTTCTTCGCCCACCCGCATTTCGCCGGTGTGGCGGTGCTGCTGCACTAGCTGTGGAGCCTCAACAGGTTGTCCTCGGGGAGGCCGATTTGGCTGATCGGGGTATTGGCCTTCAGGCTACCATGAGGTCTGTGCCAGTTGTAGCGGTGGAGCCAGGCGGGTAGCTCCTGGGCGCGCTGCTGCGAGTTGGTGTAGGCCTTGGCGTAGGCCCATTCCGGAGCGCGGTTTGGATGAAGCGCTCTGCCTTGCCGTTGGTCTTGGGCGTGTAGGGTCTTGTGCGGATGTGTCTTAGAGCGAGCTGCTTGCAGGCTTTGGCGAACTCCCTGGAGCGGTAGCAGGAGCCGTTGTCGGTCATGACCCGCTCGACGGTGATGCCCAGGCCATTGTAGTAGGCGACGGCGGCCTCGAGGAACGCCACGGCGCTGGCCTTGCGTTCGTCGGGCAGGACCTGGCTGAAGGCGAGGCGGGAGTTGTCGTCGATGCAGACATGGACGAACTCCCAGCCGATCCCGCGGGTTCGGCTTTGCCCGGTCCGATCCCCGGTGATGCGGTGGCCGACGCTGGCGAAGCGGCCGAGCTTCTTGATGTCGATGTGGATCAGCTCGCCGGGGCGTTCGCGTTGATATCGCCGGATCGGCTCTGCCGGCTCCAGGGCCTTCAGCCTGTTCAGCCCGAGGCGCTTCAGGATGCGGCTGACGGTTGCCGGCGAAACCCCGACCTCCTTGGCGATCTGACGCCCGGTCCAGCGCTGGCGCCGTAGCGCGCCGACACGCTCGACCTGCGCTTTGGGCGTGGGCCGATAGAGCCGCGCCGGCCGCGACGAGCGGTCTGCCAGGCCGGCCAGTCCCTCAGCCTGAAACCGCGCAATCCACTTGCGCACGGTGCGCTCGCAGACCCCCAAGGCCGCGGCCACGGCCTTGGGGGTCTGCCGCTCATCCAGTACTCGCCGCACAAGCTCGGCTCGACTGTGCACCGTCAGACGGGCATTCTTGTGGATGTCCATTCGGTCCTCCGGGTTCGCTAAAGCTTCGACAACTTCAGCTTCCTCGGCCGGGGCCGGATGGACAACCTAATGAAAGCTCACAACTAGCTACGGCGGCCCCTGCGCCCCGGACGCGGCGGCGATCAGCTCTTGCGCGCGCGCGCCTTGGCCGGCTTCTTCGCCGCCGGGGCCTCCTTGGCCGTCAGGTAGGGCGACTTCTCGGCCGGCGGCCGGACCATCATGAAGCCGGGTTTCTTCTGCTTCGGAGCGCCGGCCTTCGCCGGTGGCTGGGTGGATTTGGCGGTCATGCGAAAAGCCCTTTGGCGAATGTCTTGTCTACTGTGCGGTCGAGTGTGACACGCCGACCGGCAAAGCCGCAGACATTTAAACCCCGGCCCTCCGCGCCAGCAGGCTCCACTGCCGGCGGGCGGACCGCCCGCCTAGCCCTTCTGGCGGTTCAGCAGCCTGAGCCGCAGCGCGTTCAGCTTGATGAAGCCCTGGGCGTCGCGCTGGTCGTAGACCGCGTCCTCCTCGAAGGTGACGTGCGCCAGCGAATAGAGCGAATGCGGGCTCTTGCGGCCCTCGACGATGACATTGCCCTTGTAGAGCTTGAGGCGGACCGTGCCGCTCACCCGCTCCTGGCTCTTGTCGATCAAGGCCTGCAGCATCTCGCGCTCGGGGCTGAACCAGAAGCCGTTGTAGATCAGCTCGGCATAGCGCGGCATCAGCTCGTCCTTCTGGTGCGCCGCGCCGCGATCGAGCGTGATCGACTCCATCGCCCGGTGGGCGACGTGCCAGATGGTGCCGCCGGGTGTCTCGTAGACGCCGCGGCTCTTCATGCCGACGAAGCGGTTCTCCAGCAGGTCGAGGCGGCCGATGCCGTTGTCGCCGCCGAGCCTGTTGAGCCGGGTCAGCAGCGCCGCCGGCGAGAGGCGCTCGCCGTCGATGGCGACGGGATCGCCCTGCTCGAACTCGATCTCGACGAGGGTCGGCCTGTCGGGCGCCGCCTCGGGCGAGACGCTGCGCGAATAGACGTAGTCCGGCGGCGTCTCCCAGGGGTCCTCCAGCACCTTCCCCTCGGCCGAGATGTGCAGCAGGTTGGCGTCGGTGGAGAAGGGCGCCTCGCCGCGCTTGTCCTTGGCGATGGGGATCTGGTGCTCCTCGGCGAAGGCGATCAGCCGGGTGGCGGCTGGTCAGGTCCCACTCGCGCCAGGGGGCGATGATCTTGATGTCGGGATTGAGCGCGTAGTAGCCGAGCTCGAAGCGCACCTGGTCGTTGCCCTTGCCGGTGGCGCCGTGGGCGACGGCGTCGGCGCCGACCTGGCGGGCGATCTCGATCTGGCGCTGCGAGATCAGCGGCCGGGCGATCGAGGTGCCGAGCAGGTAGACCCCCTCGTAGAGCGCGTTGGCGCGGAACATCGGCATCACGAAGTCCTTCACGAAGACCTCGCGCAGGTCCTCGATGAAGATGTTCTCCGGCTTGATGCCGAGCATCTCGGCCTTGCGGCGCGCCGGCTCCAGCTCCTCGCCCTGGCCGAGGTCGGCGGTGAAGGTGACGACCTCCGCCGCGTACTCGTTCTGCAGCCACTTCAGGATGACCGAGGTGTCGAGCCCGCCGGAGTAGGCAAGGACGACCTTCTTGACGGAACCGGACTTCGGCATGGGAGCTCTCCGCTGGACAGGCGCGGGCGTGGTGATAGGCGAAGCGGCGGGGTGGGGCAAGGGCCGGGCCGTCGCGGGGCGGGCCACCGAGCGCGACGGCCGGCGGGCGGGCCGCGTCCTCGACCGCCGCCGAGTAGCATGATAATCTCGCGCAATGGTCGCAGGTCGCGGCCGTGCAGCGAGCGGTGATGGCCATGCCGGTGCTCGATCCCCTGCCCTGGAACCTGAAGTTCGTCGCCGCCGACGACGCCTGGGCCCGCCTGCCGCAGGCCGGCAGCGCGATCGACTGGGGAGCGCTGCGCGTCGCCCACCTGGACACCGGCTACAGCTTCCATCCGGCGATGGGCTTCGCCGGGGTCGCCGATCCGCAGCCGGGCGACCTCGGCCCGGTGATCGTCGGCGACGGCGGCGATTTCTACGACCTCGACCGCAGCACCGCCTTCGACCCGCTCGACCCCTTCGAGCTGACGCCGGGCTGCGAGCTGCAGCCGCCGGGCCACGGCACCTTCTCCGGCTCAATGCTCTCGGGCTGGAGCGCCGAGGACGCCTTCTCCGGCGTCGCCCCCGGCCTGCCGCTGGTGGCCCTGCGCATCACCGACGGCAGCGTGCTGCTGGGGCGCCGCGCGGTCGCCTGCGCCGAGGCGATCAACGCCGTGGTCGCCGATGCCCTGGCGCCGGTGGTCAACATCAGCGTCGGCGCCGTCGGCGAGCACCCGCGCATCCGCGCCGCGCTGAACCGCGCCTACGAGGCCGGCATCATCGTGGTCGCCGCCGCCGGGCAGATCATCCAGCGCGTGGTCTATCCGGCGCGCTATGCCCGCGCCATCTCGGTCGGCGGCATCCGCCTGGAGCAGCAGGGCGCGATCCGCCGCTACCGCGTCTATGCGCCCTATGACGACTATCGCCTGGTCGACGTCTGGGCGCCGGCCGGGCCGCTGCGCCGCGCGCACGTCGAGCGGCCGGGCACCCCCGGCGCCGGCTATGCCTACGGCTATTTCGGCGCCGCCGACGGGACCACCTATGCCTGCACCCACGCGACCGCCGCCGCCGCGCTCTGGCTGCGCCACCACGGCGCCGCCATCGAGACCGCCTACGGCGTCGGCTGGAAACGCATCGAGGGCTTCCGCAAGCTGCTGCGCAACCGCACGATCAACGTGCCGCGCATCTCCGACCGCGACCGCCAGCGGCTGGGCGCGCAGTTCGGCAAGACCGCCTGCCTCAACCTCGACCGCCTGCTGAACGCGCCGCTACCGCCGGTCGCCGAGAGCGACATGGCCGGCATCCAGCGGTAGGGGGCGTCGCGGCTGTAGTGCTCGTGGCCCATCCTTCGAGACGCCCTGCTGCGCAGGGCTCCTCAGGATGAGGCCGTGCCAATGGCTAACAGTTGCCGCGACCTCATCCTGAGGAGGCCACGCAGTGGCCGTCTCGAAGGATGGGCCCAGGAGCTCAGCTAGGTATGAGCCGCACGGCGCAGCTCAGACAGGCGCGGGCGCCTCGCGTTCGCTCTTCTTCAGCCGCTGGCTGGCGCTCTTCAGCTGGCCGCAGGCGGCGTAGATGTCCTGGCCGCGCGGCGTGCGCACCGGGGCGGCCAGGCCGCCGTCGTTGAGGATCGTCGCGAAGCGCTCGATGCGCTCCGGCGCCGAGCACTCGAAGGGCGCGCCGGGCCAGGGATTGAAGGGGATGAGGTTGGTCTTGGCCGGGATGCCGGCCAGCAGCTTCACCATGGCGCGGGCGTCGGCGTCGCTGTCGTTGACGTCGCGCAGCATGACGTACTCGAAGGTGATGCGCCGCGCGTTGTGCACGCCGCCATCAGTGGCTCCAGCCGCTCAAGGAAGGCCAGCGCGACGATGCCGCGCACGCCGCCGCCGTCGAGCAAGAGGATGCGTTTGGGGTGCTGCCGTTCCGCCAAGGGGCCGTCGCCATCCGTGCCAGGGTCGGTCTTGTCGCCGGGGCGGCGGAGGGCAAGGGATGCAATTGGGTTCCATATGAGCTTCTCACGACTCTGCGAAGGCAGTAGGCTAATTGAGTGACGCATACAATTGAGGTTGCAGATGCCCGATAGCGCAAATCATCTTGTCGGAGAAGTTTTGCCGGGCGGTTGGACCGTACTGCAAAAGGTTTCGCGGAAAGGCACAACCGGCGGGCATTTTTCGGTTGGATACATTGTACAACATACTGGCGGTAATCGAGGTTTTCTAAAGGCGCTAGATCTAGAACGAGCATTCAGGAGCGCAGATATTTCTCGTGCGTTACAGACGATTACAGAAGCTTTCAACTTCGAGAGAGAATTGTTGGAGGTGTGTAAAGATTCTAGAATGAGTCGTGTCGTCGTGGCTATTGATCAAGGCCAGCACACTCTAAAGAGTCGCCCCGATTCACATCCTGTCCAATACATTATATTCGAGTTAGCCACAACAGATGTGCGCAAGCAATCTAATGTCAATCGTTTTTCTCCGGCAGTCTATTTTCGTTTGCTTCATCATGTTGCAACGGGTCTACATCAACTACACACTGCGGACATAGCCCACCAAGACCTAAAGCCGTCCAATGTTCTTGTCTTCCAAGGTGATGAAGGGAAAATAGCGGATCTTGGGCGCTCAAGTGTAGGTGCCCGCAGGTGCGCCACTGACGCGCTTACAGTTCCTGGGGATTTAAATTATGCGCCGGTAGAGCTTTTGTATAAAGAGATATCTAGTAATCGGGAGGTTAGGCGAAAGGGTTGTGATTTCTACCTTCTGGGCAGTTTGCTCTATTTTATGATTACCGGGGTGATGCTGACACCAGATCTGCTCTCAAGAGTGGACGAAAAGGCCCTTCCTCAGCAGTGGAAGGGGAGTTTCCAACAAGTGCTTCCGCATCTTCAGGTATCTTTTGAGGAATGTGTGGACGAAATGAGCAGTTATTGTCATCCAACTATAAGAAATAGAGTGATAGACATGTTTCGATTTCTTTCTGATCCCGATCCACAGCGAAGAGGAGATCAGCATAGGAAGTTTTCAGGAGATAGCCCTTTGAAACTTGAACGCTGCATTTCGATATTTGATTTGCTCGCACGGCGTTCCGCAGTCACCGAAAGATCAGCGTTTACTCAGAATGCGCCCTGTTGATCTTGCTAGAAGAGTTCTACCGCGTTGGCGAAGACTGCGGGAAACGCCTTCGGCCGAGAAATCCAATAACATTGCGAGAAGGCTGTGGGGAGAGATTCCCCTCATAGATGACAGCAGTTTAGAGAAAGATAGTGGCGATCTGTCGGGTACCTTAATGCAATGTTGGTTGTCTTCTGACGAAAATCTCAAATTCAAAGTAGCCAACCAGATCCTTTTAGACGAAGCATGGACGCCAACTCTCAAGGATCTCGCTCTGCGTACCCTTCCTGCGGAGCAGAGATCGCGAATCGCTAACGTCGAAAACGTCGAAGGGCTATGCCTTCAGGCCGACGTGCACAAGCTGAAGGAGACCATTCGCAGGTTCCCCAAGCACGCATACAACTATGTGGATATTGCGCTGCTGTATACTTCGCTCGGCCAGTTTGAGCAGGCCGAATACAATCTAAGAATCGCTCTGCTTCTGGCGCCTACTGATCGATTTTGTGTTCGTAGCGCTGTTCGATTTCTAGTGCATGTAGGGGAACCAGAGAAGGCTTGGCGTTTGGTGAGGGCGCGCGCGGGCGATGGACACGATCCTTGGCTAACAGCGACTGAGATATCTCTAGCGAGCATGGCCCGCAAACGATCTCGCCATCTTAGAGGCGCGCTTTCTCTCGTCGAGGATCAAGGCTTCTCGCCACACGACCGCACCGAACTCAGGTCTGTACTAGCCACCGAGGAGATGGAGAACGGGAAGATACGGCACGCCAAGCGGCTGTTCCGCGAATCTTTAACCGGCAGCAATGACAACTCCCTTGCCCAATTTGTATGGGCCTCGAAGGAGTTGAACATGACGCTCGATAGGGAGAGAATCGCAGTTGTCAGTCGCCCATTTGAGGCTGAAACAGAGTGGCATATGCGAGAAGGGAACTGGGAAGCGGCAGTGACGGCTTGCCATCGATGGGCAAGGGATGAAGCATTTTCTGTTCGTCCTGCTGCAACAGGATCGTACATTGCCCTTTGTGTACTGAACAATGTCTCACTTGCGGAGACTTTCATTCGGAAAGGAGTTGTTTCAAACCCGCGTGACCCAATGCTTCTGAACAACGAAGCGGTTTGCTTGGCGCTTAGGGGGAAAATTTCTGAAGCTCATGATGCACTTAGCGAGTGCATGAAAGTTATAGGTAGTCGATCCGGAGAAGACTTTTCCGCAGTGGTTGTTGCTACCGCAGGTTTGATAGAACTACGGTCAGGAAATATTGAACTTGGTCGAGAATTGTATTGCAAGTCAATAGAATCATTCAAAACAAAAAATGAAAATGTGCGCGCTGCTGTTTGTGCATTATTTTGGGCAAGAGAAGAGATTTCTATTGATTTAGATAAAGCAGAGTTAGTAATTAAGGACTGGCTCAGTGATCCACAAATTAAGAAGAGAAATGATGTGTTGGCAGGTTTGTTGAAGGTCAACAATGAAATAGTAAATGCTCGCAAAAATTACCAGCTTAACCTGCCGGCACCCTAGGGTCAGGACTCATAACCAGTATGCGATGATGGCTGCGATCTGAACGGCGGCAAGGAAGTTTGCTGCGAGCTTGTCGTATCTTGTGGCGATGCGCCGGAAATCCTTGAGGCGGCAGAACATGCGCTCGATGGCGTTTCGCCCGCGATAGAGGAAGGGGCTGAAGCAGCCCTTCCAGCGACGGTTGGTCTTGTAGGGGATGTTCGGCACGGCGCCACGGCTCTCGATGAAGCGGCGGATGGCATCGGCATCATAGGCTTTGTCGGCCAGCACCATGGCGCCTTCGGGCACGGCCTGGAGCAAGGCGAGGGCCTGCGGCGCGTCGGCTGCATTGCCGCCCGTCAGCAGGAAGGTCAGCGGCCGACCATGACCATCGCACATGGCATGCAGCTTGGTGTTCCGGCCGCCACGGCTTATGTCGATCGCTTGGCGGGACGCCCCCCCCTTTTCCGCCTGCGGCCGAGCGATGCGCCTTGACGTGCGTGCTGTCGAGCAGGACCTCGGCGGGTGGGCCGCCAGCCGCGGCCAGGGCGTAGAACGTCGCCTGCCAGATACCCTTTGCGCGCCAGCGCACGAACCGATTGTACAGTGTCTTGTGCGGCCCGTAGTCGCGCGGCGCATCCTTCCATCTGCAACCTGATTTCAGGACATGAACAATACCGCTGATCACGCGGCGATCGTCGACCCGTGGCACACCGCGCGTGTCGGTCGGCAGATACCCCTCAAGCCGCTCGAACTGCTGCTCCGTCAGCCAGAACAGATCCGTCATCTGACAACTCCCATCGTTTGGGAGCTTGAATCAGATCGCGGCCGATTTGAGAACCCACTTAATGGGTCCTGACCCTAATTGGAGCCGCCCCCGCTCACACGGTCGCCGCCGCCACCCGCTCCGCCTTCTTCAGCCGCTGGCTGGCGCTCTTCAGCTGGCCGCAGGCGGCGTAGATGTCCTGGCCGCGCGGCGTGCGCACCGGGGCGGCCAGGCCGCCGTCGTTGAGGATCGTCGCGAAGCGCTCGATGCGCTCCGGCGCCGAGCACTCGAAGGGCGCGCCGGGCCAGGGATTGAAGGGGATGAGGTTGGTCTTGGCCGGGATGCCGGCCAGCAGCTTCACCATGGCGCGGGCGTCGGCGTCGCTGTCGTTGACGTCGCGCAGCATGACGTACTCGAAGGTGATGCGCCGGGCGTTGTGCACACCGGGATAGGCGCGGCAGGCGGCGATCAGCTCGGCCAGCGGGTACTTCTTGTTGATCGGCACGATGGCGTCGCGGATCTCGTCGGTGACGGCATGCAGCGAGACCGCGAGATTGACCCCGAGCTCCTGGCCGCAGCGCTCCATCATCGGCACCACGCCGGCGGTGGAGAGCGTGATCTTGCGCCGCGAGATGCCGAGGCCCTCGCCGTCCTTGATGATCTGGATCGCCTTGGCGACGTTCTCGTAGTTGTAGAGCGGCTCGCCCATGCCCATGAAGACGAGGTTGGTGATCTGCCGCTCGGGACGCGAGGCCGGCCACTCCTGGAAGTGGTCCTTGGCCAGCATCACCTGGCCGACGATCTCGGCCGGCGAAAGGTTGCGCACCAGGCGCTGCGTGCCGGTGTGGCAGAAGCGGCAGGTCAGCGTGCAGCCGACCTGGCTGGAGACGCAGAGGGTGCCGCGGTCCTCCTCGGGGATGTGCACGCACTCGACCTGCTGGCGGTCGGAGCCGCAGGAGAGCAGCCACTTGCGGGTGCCGTCGAAGGACTGCTGCGCGGTGGCGACGGCCGGGCGGGCGACCGCGAAGCGCTCGGCCAGGCGGGCGCGGAAGCCCTTGGAGAGGCTCGACATGGCGGCGAAGTCGCTCTCGCCCTTGTCGTAGATCCACTGCCAGAGCTGGCGCGCACGGAAGGCCGGCTCGCCCATCTCGGCGATCTCGGCCTCCAGCTCGGCGCGCGTCAGGCCGACGAGATTCCTCGGCCCCGCCGCCTCGGGCGGCGCGAAGAGAGAGGCATGATGCAGGGCCTGGGCGGCCGGCGGGGCGCTCTGGGACATGGGGGCTAGATAGACCGCATGGGGTTCCGGGGCAAGGGCGGGCCCTCCCGCGGGCAAGGGGACACGGTCATGCAGTCTTCGCTTGCCGAGCGGCCGCCGGCGCGGCGATGCTTCTTGACCGAACGTTCAATGGGGTGTCCGCCATGCTGCCTCGCGTCCCGTTCCTGCTGCTCGCGCTGCTGCTCTCGACCCTCTCGCTCGGCGCCGCCCGCGCCCAGGAGGAAGCGGTCGAGCTGACGGTGCTGACCTTCAACATCTGGCTCGGCGGCGACCAGGTGAGCCTGAGCAAGACGATCGAGGCGATCGAGGACTCCGGCGCCGACATCGTCCTGCTGCAGGAGCCTATGGGCAACACCGAGAAAATCGCGCAGCTGCTGGGCTGGCCCTATGCCAACCGGCGCCAGCACATCATCTCGCAGTATCCGCTGTTCGACGCCACCGACCAGCCGGGCGGCGGCGACTTCGCCTATGCCGAGCTCCGGCCCGGCCGCTACGTCGCGCTGGCCAACGTCCATCTCGACTGGAGCGAGTACGGCCCCTATGCGGTGCGCGACGGCGCCACCCTGGAGGAGGTGCTGGCGCAGGAGACCGACCTCAGGGTCTCCGGCATCGAGCCCTACCTGGCGGCGCTGGAGCCGCTGGCGGCCGGCGGCCTGCCGGTCTTCATCGGCGGCGACTTCAACTCCCCCTCGCACCTCGACTGGACCCCGGCGGCGGTCGGCAGCAAGCCGCACATCCTCTATCCGGTGGTCTGGCCGGCCAGCGCCGCGGTCGCCGAGGCCGGCTACCAGGATTCCTTCCGCGCGCTCTATCCCGATCCGGTGGCGGTGCCCGGCGTCACCTGGAGCACCGGTTATCCCGCGCCCTATCTCTGGGAGGGAGAGACCCAGGACCGCATCGACCTGCTCTTCGCGCGCAACGCCGAGGTGCTGGACAGCCAGCTGATGGCCGAGGCGGCGGCGCCGGACGTCGGCATCGCCGTCGACCCCTGGCCCTCCGACCACCATGCCGTGGTCTCGACCTTCAGCGTCGTGCCGCTGCCGATCGCCACCATCATCGTCGCCGAGCCGCGCGCGGTGCCGCAGGGCGAGCCGCTGGTGCTGCGCTTCCGCGTCGGCGACACGCCGGACGGGCGGATGGAGGACGGCATCTTCGAGATCCTGCCGGCCGGGGTAGCCTCGGGGTTCGGCGAGGCCCTCGGCACCCTGCGCACCAACGACACCACCGACCGCTTCGGCGCCACCGAGATCGCCACCGTCAAGCTGCCGCCCGGTGCCTACGAGGCGGCGCTGGTGAACAGCGACGCGGTGGAGATCGGGCGGGCGCCCTTCTTCGTGCTGCCGGCCGACAGCCGCCCGAGCATCAGCACCGACAAGGACAGCTACGCCCCCGGCGAGACCTTCACCGCGATCCTGCGCGGCGCGCCCGGCAACCGCTATGACTGGATCGCGGTCTACCGCGCCGATCAGGTGGAGCCGATGGACTACTGGGCCTCCACCTACAGCGGCGCGCTGATCGACGGCGAGGTGCCGATCGACGAGGAGACCACCTGGGGGCCGCTGGAGCCCGGCCTCTGGGAACTGCGGCTGCTGCGCGACGACAGCTACACCGCCATCGCCGTCAGCCCGCCCTTCCGCGTGACGCGGGAGTAGGGCGCGGCGGGCGCGGCCCTTGGCCCATCCTTCGAGACGCCGCCTGCGGCGGCTCCTCAGGATGAGGTCGCAGATTCAGTTAGGCAAACACACCGCCTCATCCTGAGGAGGCCGGCGGCTAGCGCCTGGCCTCGATGGCGTCCCACACCAGGCCGGCGAGGTTGCTGCCGTCGAAGCGGTCGATCTCCTGAATGCCGGTCGGCGAGGTCACGTTGATCTCGGTGAGGTAGTCGCCGATCACGTCGATGCCGACGAAGATCAGGCCCTGCGCCTTCAGCGTCGGGCCGATGGCCTCGCAGATCTCGCGCTCGCGATCGGTCAGCTGGCTCTGCTCGGGGCGGCCGCCGACATGCATGTTGGAGCGCGACTCCCCCTCGGCCGGCACGCGGTTGATGGCGCCGACCGCGACGCCGTCGACCAGGATGATGCGCTTGTCGCCCTGGCGCACCTCCGGCAGGTAGCGCTGCACGATCACCGGCTCGCGATAGAGCAGGGTAAAGACCTCGAGCAGCGAGCCGAGGTTCTCGTCGCCGGGCTTCAGGTGGAAGACGCCGGCGCCGCCGTTGCCGAACAGCGGCTTCACGATGATGTCCTGGTGTTCGGCGCGGAAGGCCAGCACCTCCTGCTTGTCGGCGGTGATCAGCGTCGGCGGCATCAGCTCGGGGAAGTGGGTGACGAAGAGCTTCTCCGGCGCGTTGCGGACCGATACCGGATCGTTCACCACCAGCGTCTTGGGATGGACGTGCTCCAGGATGTGGGTGGCGGTGATGTAGCTCATGTCGAACGGCGGGTCCTGGCGCATCAGCACCACGTCGAAGCTGGCCAGGTCGCGGCGCTCCGGCGCGCCCCGGCTGAAGTGGTTGCCGGCCTCGCGGCGCAGCGTCAGCGGCCAGACCGTGGCGCTCGCCCTGTTGCCCTTCAGGCTCAGCCCGCGCGGCAGGTAGTAGGAGAGCTGGTGGCCCCGCCGCTCGGCCTCCAGGCCGAGGGCGAAGCTGGAATCGCCGTTGATGTCGATGGACTCGACAGGGTCCATCTGGATCGCAACCTGCAGGGACATGACTTCCTCCGGAGCGGCCGCGGCGCGGCTGGCGGGCGGACATTAGGGCGCAGGGGGCCTTGCCGGCAATCGCCCTTGCCATGCGCCGACGGCAAGGGCTTGTGACCGGCCGTCGCGGCCGCCGCGCTCAGCCGGCCTCGGCGGTGCGCTCCTGCGGCAGGAAGATCCAGTCCGCCGGGGTCTCGTCCGGCGCCGCCGCGCGCAGGCCCGCCGCGCCGTCGCGCAGGTAGGGTCGGTAGCCGGCCGCGCGCAGGCTCTCCAGGGCGCCGGCCAGGCTGTCGCCGGCGCGCGCCAGATGGCCGTCCATCAGCTCCAGCACCAGCAGCGGCCGCTGTTCGGCCAGCAGCCGCGCGGCGCCCTTCAGGGCCTGCATCTCGAAGCCCTCGACGTCGATCTTCACCAGCGCCACGCGGCTCAGGCCCAGGCGCTCGACGAGATCGTCCAGCCGCTCCACCGCCACGCCCTCGCTGGCCATGCCGGCCATCTTGCCGCCGATCTTCAGGGCGCCGAGCGAGGCCAGCCCGAAGCGCATCTGGCCGCCCGCCTTGGTCGGCACGCTGAGGGTCGCGCGCCCGGCCTCGGCGCCAAGCGCCGCCTCGACCAGCGCGACGTTGCGCAGGCGATGCCAGCGCAGCACCGGGCGCAGGATGCCGAGCGCATAGGCGCCCGGCTCGATGGCGACGACCCGCCCCCGCGGCACCAGGTGGCGGGCGAAGAGCTTGGTGAACTGCCCGGCGTGGGCGCCGACGTCGATCACCGTGGCATCGGGCGGCACCAGGCGGCGCAGCAGCGGCAACCAGTCGCGGTGATGCTGCTGCGTCAGCGCCTTCCAGAGGTGCGCCGTGCGCGAGAGGCGGGCCGCGAGGCTGCTGCCCAACGGCGGCGCCCTAGAGGGCCGGCAGCGGCAGGCCGCGGGCGCTGCAGGCCGCCGTCAGCGTGTTGGCCAGCAGGCAGGCGATGGTCATCGGACCGACGCCGCCCGGCACCGGCGTGATGGCGCCGGCCACCGCCGCGGCCGAGGCGAAGTCGACGTCGCCGACCAGGCGGGTCTTGCCGCCCTCGCCCTCGATCCGGTTGATGCCAACGTCGATCACCGTGGCGCCGGGGCGGATCCAGTCGCCCTTGACCATCTCCGGCCGGCCGACCGCCGCCACCACGATGTCGGCCTGGCGCACCACGGCCGGCAGGTCGCGGGTGCGCGAATGGGCCACCGTCACGGTGCAGCTCTCGCGGATCAGCAGCTGCGCCATCGGCTTGCCGACGATGTTAGAGCGTCCGATGACCACGGCGTTCTTGCCCGAGAGGTCGCCCAGCACGTCCTTCAGCAGCATCAGCGAGCCCAGCGGCGTGCAGGGCACCAGGGCATCGGCGGCGCCGGTCGCCAGCTTGCCGACGTTGACGACATGGAAGCCGTCGACGTCCTTGGCCGGGTCGATGGCGGAGAGCACCGCCTGCTCGTCGATCTGCTTCGGCAGCGGCAGCTGGACCAGGATGCCATGCACCGCCGGGTCGGCGTTCAGCGTGGCGATCAGGGTCAGGAGCTCCTCCTGGCCGGTCGCGGCATCGAGCTTGTGCTCATAGGAGTTCATGCCGGCCTCCAGGGTCTGCTTGCCCTTGGAGCGGACGTAGACCTGGCTCGCCGGGTCCTCGCCGACCAGCACCACGGCCAGGCCGGGGGTGAAGCCGGCCTCGCTCTTCAGCCGGGCGACCGCCTCGCCGATGCGGCCGCGCAGGCCGGCGGCGAAGGCCTTGCCGTCGATGATCCGGGCGCTCATGGCTGCTGTTCCCCCTTGGCTGTCTGGTGATCTCTTCGATGCCCTGCAGGCAGGTGCCTGGATCATGCCCGGGCGTCAAGGCCGCGATTGTCCCCAGGCGGCCAGAAAGGCGCCGCTTCCGACCTCGCCGCCTAGGCGCGCTCCGGCGCCGGCAAGGCCGCCAGCAGCGCCTCGAGGCGCGCCAGCAGCTCCGCCGGACGGTCGCTGGCGATGGCGACGACCTTGCTGCGGTCGCGCTCGCCCTGCCGCAGCGAGAGGCTGCCGCGCGGCAGCTGCAGCGCCTTGGCCAGCAGCCGGATCACCGCGGCATTGGCGCGGCCGTCCTCCGGCGGCGCCGCCACCTTCAGTTTCAGCGCCAGGTCGCCGGCGGCATCGGGCTGCAGGCCGACCAGCCGGTCGCGCCCGGCGCCCGGCTGAACCCGGACCGCCAGGCTGAGCCCGTCGGTCGCCAGCCGCAGCGGACCGGCCATCGGCGGCCCCCTCAGACGGCGGTGCGGACGATCAGCTCGACGACGATCTGCTGCAGGAAATAGAGCAGCAGGATCAGGATCACCGGCGCGATGTCGATGCCGCCGAGGTTGGGCAGCAGGCGGCGGATCGGGCGCAGCGGCGGCTCGGTGATCTTCCAGAGGAACTGGCCGATGGAGCGCACCACCTGGCTGCGCGGATTCAGCACGTCGAACGCGACCAGCCAGGAGAGGATGGCCATGGCGATGACCAGCCAGATGTAGATGTCTATGGCGTAGTAGAGTACCCGCAGCAGCGGCTGCAGAACGACGTTCACGCTATCCATGACCGGCCCCGGCTGAGGTTCCTGTTGCAACCGGTGCGCAGCGGCACCGGCGCGGCGAAAGTAGTGGCAGGCCGCGGCCCCGGCAAGACTCGCGGGCACGCTTGACAGGCGCAGGGCCCCTCGACATAGTCCCGGCCCGCGGCGACTGGGGCTGTAGCTCAGATGGGAGAGCGCCTCGTTCGCAATGAGGAGGTCAGGGGTTCGATTCCCCTCAGCTCCACCAGCGCCGCCTGCCTCCTACCCCGATAGAGCGTCTCCGGCCCCGTTCAGGGCGGCCCCACTCAGGGCTGCCCCACTCAGGGCGGCCCCAGGGGCGCGGCCGCCGGCAGGCCCGCGTCGGGCCCGCGCGGCGACCCGACGCCGGGGCGGCGGCCCAGGTGCTTCATCAGGCGGCGCTCCAGGCGACGCAGCGCGAAGAAGATGAGGTAGGAGATCACCAGGTAGAAGGCGCCGGTGAAGATCCAGACCTCGAAGGTGCGGAAGGTGTCGGCGATGACGTCGCGCGCGATGCCGGTGAGGTCGAGCAGCGTGATGACCGAGACCAGCGAGGTCGACTGGAAGAGGAAGACCACCTCGTTGGTGTAGGCCGGCAGCGCGATGCGCGCCGCCTTGGGCAGGATGATGCGGCGATAGAGCTTGGCGCCCGACATGCCGTAGGCGCGCGCCGCCTCGACCTCGCCGAAGGGCACCCCCTGGATGCCGCCGCGGATGATCTCGGCGGTGTAGGCGGTGGTGTTCAGCGTGTAGGTGACGATGGCGCAGAAGTAGGCCTCGCGGAAGAAGCCGTCCCACAGGCCGATGGCCTTCAGCTCGGCGTTGAACTGGCCGGCGCCGTAGTAGATCAGGAAGATCTGCACCAGCAGCGGCGTGCCGCGGAAATAGAACATGAAGCCGAAGGCCGGCCACTTCAGCAGCGGGTTGCGCGACAGCCGTGCCAGCGCCATCGGCAGGGCCAGCGCCAGGCCGATGGCGATCGAGATCGTCGTCAGTTCCACCGTGAGCCAGGCGCCCTCGAAGAAGCGGCAGATGTTGAGCGCGATGGCGCTCTTCTCGCCGATCAGCGCGACCAGGCCGCGCTGCACCGCCGCGCAGGTGGCATCGAGCGCCGGGCGGACGGTGTCGCCGAAGAAGCCGATGTTGTTCTCGAGCAGGCTGAAGAGGGCCATGGCTCAGGCCCGCCTGACGCCGCGGTTGGCGACGCGCTCGGCCTTCTGGAAGGCGACGATCGAGACGATGGTGATCGAGAGGTAGACCAGCGAGGCGCCGAAATAGAAGGTGAAGGGCAGGCGCACGGCGCGGGCCGCCACGTCGGTCATGCGCATCAGCTCGGGCAGCTGGATGATCGACATCAGCGAGGTCGCCTTGATCAGCACCAACCAGAGATTGCCGAGCCCCGGCAGGGCGAAGCGCCACATCTGCGGCAGGATCACCCGGCGCAGCGCCAGCCGGCGGCTCATGCCATAGGCCAGGGCGGCCTCGATCTGGCCGCGGTCGACCGACTGGATGGCGCCGCGGAAGACCTCGGTGGCGAAGGCGCCGTAGATCAGGCCCAGCGTGATGACGCCGGCGGGAAAGGGCGGGATGTCGATCAGCGTGCCCTCGCCGAAAACCATCGCGGCGGCATCCTGCAGGATGATGGTCAGGCCGTAGTAGACCAGCAGGATCAGCACCAGTTCCGGCACGCCGCGCACGACCGTGGTGTAGGTGCCGGCGACGAAGCGGGCCAGCGGGTTGCGGGAGAGCTTGCCCCAGGCGCCCAGCAGGCCCATCAGCAGCGCCACGGGAATGGTCGCGATGCCGACGAGCAGCGTGATCTTCGCCCCCTCCCAGAAGACCCACTCGTACCCCTTGAAATCCATCGCCGACCCTGCCCCCTGCGCATCGCCTGCCGCGGAAAGGCGAAGGCGCCGCCGTACGGTCGACCCGTCCGGCGGCGCCCTGCCTGCAGCTAGCTCTTCACCCCTACTCGCCGTAGACGTCGTAGGTGAAGTACTTCTCCTGGATCGCCTGGTAGGTACCGTCGGCGCGGATCTGGTCGATCGCCGCGTTGAAGGCCTCGACCAGGTCCGTCTCGCCCTTGCGCACGGCGATGCCGGCGCCCGTGCCGTGGAAGGTCGGGTCGTTGTAGTCCTCGCCGAGGAAGCTGTAGCCGGCGCCGGCCTCGGTCTGCAGGAAGCCCTCGTCGAGCGCCACCGAGTCGGCCATCACCAGGTCGACGCGGCCCGACATGAGATCGGCGTTGGCCTCGTCCTGCGTGCCGTAGGTGACGACCTCGGCCTTCGGCCACTTGGCGCGGGCATAGTCCTCGTGAATGGTCGAGCCCTGCACGCCGATCTTCACGCCGTCGAGGCCGCTTTCCTGCGTGAAGTCGAAGGTGGCGCCCTCGGCGCCGATGAACTTGGCCGGGGTGTTGTAGTACTTGTTCGTGAAGTCCACGACCTCCATGCGCTTCGGCGTGATCGACATCGACGCGATGATGGCGTCGTACTTGTTGGCCTGCAGCGCCGGGATGATGCCGTCCCAGTCCTGTACGACGAACTCGCATTCGAAGTTCGCCGCGGCGCAGAGCGCATTGGCAATGTCGATGTCGAAGCCGACCAGCGTGCCGTCGGTCGCGATCGAGTTGAAGGGCGGATAGGCGCCCTCGGTGCCAATGCGGACCTTGCGCATGTCGGCCGTCGCGGAGCCGGCCGCGACCGTCGCCGCCACGGCGGCCAACGCCAGAATTTTCACCAACCTCATAAGTCGAGCTCCTCTTCCATGGCTAAGCGGGAACAGATTCTTGCAGCTAGAGGTTGCTTGCCAGGAACTGCCGGAAGCGCTCCGACCGCTGGCTGCTGAACACCTCCCGCGGCGGGCCCTGTTCCTCGATGCGGCCCTGATGCAGGAAGATCACCTGGTTCGAGACTTCGCGCGCGAAGCCCATCTCGTGGGTGACCACGATCATCGTGCGCCCCTCCTCGGCGAGCTGGCGGATCACCCGCAGCACCTCGCCGACCAGTTCCGGGTCGAGCGCCGAGGTCGGCTCGTCGAACAGCATCACCTCCGGCTCCATGGCCAGCGCCCGCGCGATCGCCGCGCGCTGCTGCTGGCCGCCGGAGAGATGCGCCGGATAGTAGTCGTGCTTGTCGCCGAGCCCGACCTTCTCGAGCACCAGGCGGGCACGCTCCTCGGCCTCGGCGCGCGGCACCTGCAGCACATGGATCGGCGCCTCGGTCACGTTCTGCAGCACCGTCATGTGCGACCAGAGATTGAACTGCTGGAACACCATCGAGAGGCGCGAGCGGACGCGGTCGACCTGGTGGCGGTCGAGCGGCACGGTCTCGCCGCGCCGATTCCTACCCATCTTGATGAGCTCACCGTGCACCCGCACGTCGCCGGAATCCGGGATCTCCAGCAGATTGAGACAGCGCAGGAAGGTGGACTTGCCGGAACCCGAGGCGCCCAGCATGGCGATGACGTCGCCCTGGGTCGCGGTGACCGAAACGCCCTTCAGAACCTCCAGTTCGCCGAAGGACTTGTGCAGGTCCCGGACGTCGAGCGCCGGCTGAGCCGACGGAATGGCCGCGTTTGGCGCCGAAGCCTCGGCCACCGATTCCGGCATGATGGCTCCCACTGTTCCCTGTTCGAAGCTTGTTGCTTCTTTGTTATGAAACGACGTTAGACGCCTTTGCATGGCGGTGCAAATTGGAATCGGCTGCGTCTGAAGGGGGTTAGAGCGGCGGCGGCGCGCGCTTCAGGTCCGCCCCCAGAGCCTCCAGCGCGAGCGCCAGGCGGGCCTGCCAGGGCAGGTCGCCGCCACCGGCCTCGGCGACGTAGAGCCACAGCTCCCAGGCCGCCTCCAGCGCACCGTCCTGGCGCATCGCCAGGCCGCTGAGGAAGAGCGCCAGCAGGTTCTCCGGATCGAGCTCCAGGGCGCGGGCCAGCGACTGCCGCGCCATCGGCGGGACCTGGCCGCCGTGCTTCTGGATGATGGCGTCGGCCAGCAGGCTCCAGGTCTCGCTCTCCCAGGCCGGGCCCAGCGGCTGGCCCAGGGTGAGCGCGGTCTGGAAAGCCTGCACCGCGGACTCGGTCTCGCCCAGCTGAACCAGCACGAAGCCCAGGCGCCGCCAGAGGTCGGCATTGCCCTGGTCGGCACGCAGCGCGGCCGACAGGCGGCCGGCCTCCTGTTCCAGCGCAGAGCGCTCGCCGAGCTCCGCCGTGCGGGCGGCCAGGGGCTGGCCCGGCAGCTCCGGCTGGCCCAGCCAGAGATAGAGGCCGAGCGCGGCGCCCGGCAGCAGCAGCAGCAGCGCCAGCGCCGTGCCGCGGGAGGGCGGGCCGCTGCGGCGGGCGGCGGCGGGCGCATCGGCCAGCGCCAGCATCCGCCGCTCGATCTCGCGGCGGGCAACGGCGGCCTCGGTCGGTGGCAGGCGGCCGGCGGCGAGGTCGCGTTCGATCTCACCCAGCTGGTCGCGGTAGACCGCCAGCTCCGGGCGCGCCGTCGCGGTCGCCGGCGCCTCGGCCCGCAGCAGGACGCGCAGCAGCAGGCCGAGCACCAGCGCGGTCAGGGCGGCCATGGCGATCCAGAGGGTCACGGCTCCTCCTCGAGGAAGCGCGCGAGGCGCTGCCGCTCGGCCTCGCTGAGCGGCGCCGCGGCCTCGGGCCGGCCGCCGCGCCGACGCAGCACCAGCACCACCGCTCCGGTGCCGAGCAAGAGAATCGCCAGCGGGCCGAACCAGAGCGCCCAGGTGGTCGGCTGCAGCGGCGGCTCCAGCAGCACGAAGGCGCCGTAGCGCACCACGAGGAAGTCGAGGATCTCCTGATCGCTGTCGCCGGCCAGCAGGCGCTCGCGGATCAGCAGGCGGAGATCGCGGGCGATGCCGGCGCTGGAGGAATCGATCGACTCGTTCTGGCAGACGACGCAGCGCACCACCTCGGACAGCGCGCGGGCGCGCGCCTCCAGCGCCGGGTCGGCGAGGATCTCGTCGGGCTCGACGGCGGCGGCCGGCAGCGCCGCCGCCAGCAGCCAGAGCGCCAGCAGCAGCGACCTCATTCCGCCAGGCTTTCGATCAGCGGCAGGAGGGTCTCTTCCAGCGTCACCGGGTCGAGCGGTCCGACATGGCGGTAGCGGATCACCCCCTCGCCATCGAGGATGAAAGTTTCCGGCACGCCGGAGATGCCCCACTCGATGCCGGCGCGCCCGTCGGTATCGCTGCCGATGGCGGCGAAGGGATTGCCGAGCTGGGTCAGGAAGGCGCGGGCATCGGCCGGCTTGTCCTTGTAGTCGATGCCGACCAGGCGCAGCTCGTCGCGGGCCGCCAGGCGCAGCAGCAGCGGGTGCTCGGCCTTGCAGGGCAGACACCAGGAGGCCCAGATGTTCACCACCGTCACGCCGCGGCCGGCGAGGTCGGCGGTGGCGAGGCCCGGCACGCCGGCGCCCTCGACCGGCGGCAGCGCGAAGGCCGGCGCCGGGCGGTCGAGCAGCGCCGAGGGAATCTCGTTCGGTTTGCGGTCGCCGGTCAGCCCGAGGGCGAAGATGAGGCCGGCGACGAGGAAGATCGCCACCGGCAGGATGAAGAGCAGGCGCCGTCCCCACATGGCGCTACTCTCCCGCCGCCGGGGCGGCCGGCTGCGCCGGCCGCCGGCTTGGCAGACCGATGCGCAGGCGGCGGTCGGAGAGCGAGGCGAGGCCGCCCAGCGCCATCAGCAGGGCGCCGATCCAGATCCAGGGCACCAGCGGCTCCCAGTAGAGGCGGAGCGTCCAGCGGCCGTCCTCCTGCGGTTCGCCCAGCACGGTATAGAGGTCGCCCAGCACGGTGGTGCGGATCGCCGCCTCGGTGGTGAGGCGCTGCTGCACCTGATAGAGCCGCCGTTCCGGCCGCAGGCGGGCGATCTCGGCGCCGTCGACGAAGATCGCCAACTCGGCGGCGTCGGCCGAGTAGTTCGGGCCCTGCAGGCGCTCCACCCGCTCGAAGCGGACCTCGTAGGCGCCGACCGCGACGCGGTCGCCCGGCACCGCGAAGACCACCGTTTCCTGCTTGAAGGCGGAGGAGGCGGTCATGCCGGCGATCGCCAGCGCCAGGCCGGCATGCGCCAGCGTGGCGCCGAACTGCGCCCGCGGCAGGCCGCGCAGCCGCTGCCAGGACTGCGCCAGCGGCAGGCGGAAGAGGCGCACCCGCTCCGCCAGATCGGTGACGCTCGCCAGGAACACCCAGGCGGCGAGGCCGAGGAAGACCACCGCCATCACCGGCCCGCCGGCCGCGACGGCCAGGACCGCGGCCACCGCCAGCGCGGCCAGCGCGGCCAGCAGCAGGCGCGATAGCACGCGGGCGAGGTCGGCGCGCTTCCACGGCAGCAGCGGTCCGACCCCCATCACCAGCAGCAGCGGGATCGCCAGCGGCACGAAGGTCTGGTCGAAGAAGGGCGGCCCGACGGACACCTTCTCGCCGGTCGCCAGCTCCAGGAACAGCGGGTAGAGCGTGCCGAGGAAGACCGTCGCAGTGGCCGTCGCCAGCAGCAGGTTGTTCAGCAGCAGTCCGCCCTCGCGGCTGACCGGCTGGAACAGGCCGCCGCCCTTCAGGACCGGCGCGCGCAGCGCGAAGAGCAGCAGCGAGCCGCCGATGGCCAGCAGCAGCAGTCCCAGGATGAAGACGCCGCGCTCGGGATCGACGGCAAAGGCATGCACCGAGGTCAGCACGCCGGAGCGCACGATGAAGGTGCCGATCAGCGAGAAGGAGAAGGCCAGGATCGCCAGCAGCACGGTCCAGACCTTCAGGCTGTCGCGCTTCTCCACCACCAGGGCGGAGTGCAGCAGCGCGGTGCCCATCAGCCAGGGCATGAAGGAGACGTTCTCCACCGGGTCCCAGAACCACCAGCCGCCCCAGCCCAGTTCGTAGTAGGCCCACCAGGAGCCGAGCGCGATGCCGGCGGTCAGGCTGGTCCAGGCGGCCAGCGTCCAGGGCCGGACCCAGCGCGCCCAGGCGGCATCGACCCGCCCTTCGATCAAGGCCGCCACCGCGAAGGCGAAGACCAGCGAGAAGCCGACATAGCCGAGGTAGAGCAGCGGCGGGTGGAAGGCGAGGCCGGGGTCCTGCAGCAGCGGGTTGAGATCGTTGCCGTCGATCGGCGGCGGCGAGACCCGCAGGAAGGGATTGGAGGTCAACACCAGGAAGGCCAGGAAGCCCAGCGCGATCAGCCCCTGCACCGCGATGACGCGGGCCTGCAGGCTGCGCGGCAGGTTGCCGCCGAAGGTCGCCACGGCGGCCCCGAACATCGCGAGGATCAGCACCCAGAGCAGCAGCGAGCCCTCGTGATTGCCCCAGACGCCGGCGACCTTGTAGAGCAGCGGCTTCAGCGAGTGGCTGTTCTCCACCACGTTCAGCACGCTGAAGTCGGAGACCACGTAGGCCCAGGTCAAGGCGCCGAAGGCGAGCGCGATCAGCAGCAGCTGCAGCCGCGCCGCGGTGCCGGCGAAGGCCATCAGGCGGCTGTCGCCGCGGGCCGCCCCCCAGAGCGGCAGGGTGCCCTGCAGCAGGGCCACGATCAGCGCCAGGATCAGCGCGTAGTGGCCGAGCTCGGGAATCACTGGCTGCCTCCCGCGCCGTCGGGCCGCCACTCGCCGGCGGCCTTCAGCGCCTCGACGGCCTCCTTCGGCATGTAGTTCTCGTCGTGCTTCGCCAGCACGGTGTCGGCCGCGAAGTTGCCGGCGGCGGCGAGCCGCCCCTCGACCACCACGCCCTGGCCCTCACGGAAGAGATCGGGCAGCGCGCCCTCGTAGGTCACGCTCACGCTCTCCACCAGGTCGGTCACCGCGAAGCGCACGCGCTCGCCGCCGAGCTTCTCCACCGAGCCCTCGGCGACCAGCCCGCCCAGCCGGATCGCGCGGCCGTCGCCCGGCGGCGCCGCCTTGAGATCGCTCGGCGAGTAGAAGTAGGCGAGGCTCTCCTGGAAGGCCGTCAGCACCAGGGCGGTGGCGCCGCCCAGGCAGAGGAGGGCGATCACCAGCAGCCAGAGACGGCGGCGCTTGGGCTTCATGGCGGGCTCCCCCGGCGGCGGCCCCGGCGCTCGGCCTCGAGCAGCGCCAGGCGACGGCGGGTGCGCGCCAGGCTGCGCCAGCTGGTGACCGCGAAGCCGATCAGGACGGCCAGCGTCAGGCCGATCGCCGGCCAGACATAGGCCGCGTAGCCGCCCATCGCGAGAAAGTCGGAGACGCTCTCCATGGCACCGGACCTAGCGGTCCGCGCGCAGCAGCGCAAGGGCGCGCAGCCGGGTCTCCAGCACTTCCTGCTTCACCCTGAGCAGCAGCAGGGCGAGGAAGTAGGCCATGAAGCCCAGTCCCATCACCAGCAGCGGCCAGAGCAGGTCGGGATGGATGGTCGGGCCGTCGAGGCGGAAGACCGAGGCCGGCTGGTGCAGCGTCGCCCACCAGTCGACCGAGAACTTGATGATCGGCAGGTTGACCACGCCGATCAGCGCCAGCACCGCCGCCGCCTTCTGCCCGCGCCGCGGATCGTCGAAGGCGTTGTAGAGCGCGATATGGCCGAGATAGAGGAAGAAGAGCACCAGCACCGAGGTCAGGCGGCCGTCCCAGACCCACCAGGTGCCCCAGGTCGGCTTGCCCCAGAGCGAGCCGGTCACCAGGGCGACGAAGGTGAAGCCGGCGCCGACCGGCGAGGCGGCCTTGGCCACCAGGTGCGCCAGCGGGTGGCGCCAGACCAGGGCGACGGCCGAGGCGGCGGCGATGGTGAGGTAGCAGAAGAGCGCCATCCAGGCGGCGGGGACATGGACGTACATGATCCGCACCGTGTCGCCCTGCTGGTAGTCCGCCGGTGCCTGTACCAGGCCGAGGTAGAGGCCGAGCAGGATCAGCGCCGCCGCGACACAGCCCGCCCAGGGCAGGACGGCATCGGCCAGCCGCAGGAACCGGCCAGGATTAGCGTAGCGCTGCATGGCGTCGTTCTATCCCAGTTCACCCCTCGTCCATAGCCTGACGCAATGCCGCAGGTCCGGCAAAGAGCGCCAGCGGCAGGGCCAGCAGCAGGGCGGCGGCGAGCAGCAGGAGGTGCGGCCGGGCCGGCAGTCCCTCGCCTGCCGCCTGCACCGCCAGCACGCCGGCGATCAGCACCGGCAGGTAGAGCGGCAGGGCCAGCAGCGGGATCAGCAGCGAGCCGCGGCGCGCCCCCAGCGTGGTGGCGGCCACCGTGATGCCGATCAGGCTGAGGCTCGGCGTCCCGAGTGCCAGGGCGGCCAGCAGCACCGGCAGCAAGGCCGCCGGCAGGTCGTAGATCAGCGCGATGACCGGCGCCGCCAGCAGCAGCAGGAAGCCGCTGGAGAGCCAATGCACCAGCGCTTTCGCCAGCACCACCAGGGTCAGCGGCAGCGGCGCCAGCGCCAGCTGTTCCAGGGCGCCTTCCTCGAAGTCGGCATGGAAGGGCCGGTCGAGCGACAGCACCACGGCGAAGAGCGCCGCCACCCAGACCGCCCCCGGCGCGATGGCGCGCAGCAGGGCGGCATCGGGGCCGATGCCGAAGGGGAAGAGCATGGCGGCGAGAAAGAAGAAGGCGACGCCGGTCAGCATCTCGCCGCGCGCCCGCCAGGCCAGCAGCAGGTCGCGCCGCACCAGGGCGAGAAAGGCGCGCCTCACGCTGCACCGCCACCCGGCCGGGTCTCGGCCGGCGGCGCGAAAGCGGCGTAGTCGTCGAGCGGGAGCGTCCGCTGGCCGGGCAGCGGGACGGCGGCGTGGCTCGCCACCGCCAGGCGCCCGCCACGCGCCAGGTGGTCGCGGCAAAGGTCCCAGAGACGCGCCTCGTTGGCGCTGTCGAGGCTGGTGGCCGGCTCGTCCAGCAGCCAGAGCGACACCGGACGGAGAAGCAGCCGCGCCAGGGCGACACGGCGTCGCTGGCCGGCCGAAAGCACGCGCCAGGGCAGCGCCGCCAGGCGCCGCAGCGCCAGGGCCTCCAGCGCCGACTCGACGGCCGCGGCGGGCGCGCCGGCCAGGGCCGCCTCGAACCGCAGGTTCTCCTGCGCCGAGAGGGTCGGTTTCAGCCCCGGCTGGTGCCCGAGATAGAGGGTGCGGCGGGCGTGCGCCTCGGGGTCGGCCCGCAGCGGCTGGCCGTCCCAGGAGAGCGTCCCGGCGAAGGGCCGCGACAGCCCGGCCAGGGTCCGCAGCAGCGTGGTCTTGCCGCTGCCGTTGGCGCCGACCAGCAGCAGAGCCTCGCCGGCGGCCAGGGTGAAGTCGAGCTGGCGGAAGACCAGGCGTTCGCCGCGCAGCTGCGTCAGCCCCTCGCCCGCAAAGATCCCCTGGTCGCTCGCTGCCCCGGCGCGTTCCATGGCGCCTGCTATAGCAGGCGCGGCGAGCCGGCGGAATCACCGCCGACGGGCGCCGGGAGGGGAGTGGGGATGGGATGCGGGGGCCCCAAGAGGTTGGCGCCCAGCGGGATCGGGACCGCTGGGCGCCAGTTTTCCAGCCTGAGGGGGGCATCGGGGTGAGGTCGGCTGGAAACCTCGGACAGAGAGGGGAAGTCTCCGTGCTTTCTAAGCTAGAGACGGATCGTGGTCGGTTTCGGTCTCAACTATGGCCGAATTGTGATTTCTGCCACAGGCAAGAAAAAAGAACCGCGTCCGACTTCTTAGGTTTGGATTGTTGCACATGAGCCACAGGCTGTCCAGCGGAAAACGTCGCCTGCGGCCGGCTGTCACATCCATAAGTCGAGGGTAACCCTCTCAGGGAAAAGGACTCTTCAGTCGTAGCGCCGTTCGTCGTCGATCACTTTGCCGTCATTCGGCAGCGCGCCGGGCGCGACGATCTCGACCGTTCCCCGCAGTTTCGTGACCGCCGAGAGGCTGTCGGCAACGGCGCGATTCAATTCTTCCGTGTTCTCCGCCGCCTCGATTGCCAGAATCATGGCGTCCTGCGCGCCATCGCGCGTCACCCGCAGGCGCCCCTTCAGCACCGCGGGGTGGCGCTTAAGCACGCTGGCGACCTGGCCGGGGTGGACGAACATGCCCTTGACCTTGGTGGTCTGGTCGGCGCGCCCCATCCAGCCCTTGATGCGCTGGCCGCTGCGCCCGCAGGGACTGGGCCCCGGCAGGATCGCCGAGAGGTCGCCGGTGCCGAAGCGGATCAGCGGCAGCGCCGGATTGAAGGTCGTGACGACGACCTCGCCGACCTCGCCGGCCGGCAGCGGATCGCCGGTGCCCGGGCGCACGATCTCGAGGATCACCCCCTCGTCGACCACCAGGCCGGGGTTGGCCGTGCCGTCGGGGGCCGCCGTCTCGTAGGCGACGAGGCCCAGCTCGGCGGTGGCATAGCACTGCAGCACCGCGATGCCCTGCCCCTGGTACTCCTGGCGCAGCGCCGGGAAGAGCGCACCGCCGGACACCAGCGCGCGCTTCAGCGAGGCGAGCCGCACGCCCAGCTCGGCCGCCTTGTCGAGGATCACCTTCAGGTAGTCCGGCGTGCCCGACCAGCCGCTCGGCTTCAGGTGGGCGATGGCGGCGACCTGCGCCTCGGTGTTGCCGACGCCGGCGGGAATCGGGGCCGCGCCCAGCGCCCGCACGCCGGCATCCATCATCCAGCCGCCGGGGGTGAGGTGATAGGCGAAGGAGTTGTGCACCAGGTCGCCGGCGCGGAAGCCGGCGGCGAAGAAGGCGCGCGCGAAGCGCCCGTAGTCGCTGGCGATGCCCTCGAGCTCGTAGATCGGCCCGGGGGAGACGAAGACGCGCCCGGCATGGCCCGGCGCCAGGGCGGCGATGCCGCCGAAGGGCGGGTCCTCCGCCTGCAGTGCGTTGGCCCACCCGCTTCACCCAGCATGAGTTCAGGACCTCCATATTGGGATACTTGCGGGAGGCACGTTCCTCTCCAATCCGCTGAAGGCTCTTTCCTGCGGTCATCCGCGCCATTCCCATTCTCGCGCTTCTTCGCACGCACGTAACGGGATTTCTTCCACCGCGCGCACGCTTACGGCTAATCTATACAATATTTATAGTAGTAAATTAACCACTTCTGACGAAGCTGTTAAAAAAATTAAATCCGGTGATAATGTAGTCATCCAGCCAGGGTGTGCTGTTCCTCACGAACTAATTCGTGCAATGGTCAGAAGAAAAGATGAACTGGAAAATGTTACTATATATCATATACTAATTGTTGGTGAACTTCCCTATGTCAATCCGGGGATGGAAAAGCATTTTAGGCATAAAGCTTTTTTTACTGGTGCAAACGTAAGAAAAGCAGTTCACGAGGGAAGAGCAGAATTTATCCCGATTTTTCTTTCTGAAGTTCCTCTTCTTTTCAAAAGAAATATTATAGGTGTTGATATTGCTTTAATAAATGTATCACCACCAGATGAACATGGTTTTTGCAGTTACGGTGTTGATGTTGGAACAATCAAGACTGCTGCAGACAAAGCTAAAATAATAGTTGCTCAAATAAACAGCGAAATGCCACGCAGCCTTGGTGATAGTTTCATTCATATAAATAAAATTCATCATCTCGTTGAGCACTCTGAGTCAATCCAGGAATTACCTCAGGTTGATCCGAATACTAGCCAGGAAATGCTTCAGATTTATGACTCGATTGGAAAAAACGCAGCAGAATTAATTGAAGACGGTTCAACATTGCAAATGGGAATTGGTGCTATACCTGATTCTGTAATGAAATATTTAAGGGATAGAAGAAATCTTGGAGTCCACACTGAAATGTTCTCCGATGGAATAATCAGTCTGGTAGAAGAGGGAATTGTAAATGGTGAGGAAAAAACCATACATCCCGGAAAAATAATTGCTGGATTTGTATTGGGTACAAACAGATTATTTAAATTCATTGATAACAATCCTATTATTGAATTTCATCCACAGGAATATGTGAATGATCCATTTATTATTGCACAGAACAAAAAAATGGTCGCATTAAATTCTGCAATTGAAATTGATATCACCGGTCAGGTATGCGCCGATTCAATCGGAACAAGAATTTTTAGTGGTATCGGCGGACAGGTAGATTTTATCAGGGGAGCAGCTCACTCAGAAGGAGGTAAACCAATTATTGCTCTTCCTTCAATCACCAAAGATGGTAATGTCTCCCGAATTGTTCCCATTTTAAATCCTGGTGCCGGTGTAGTTACTTCACGCGGAGATGTTCATTATGTAATCACTGAATATGGTGTGGCTCAGCTGTTCGGTAAGTCTTTGAAAGAAAGGGCAGTAGAACTTATAAAAATTGCACACCCAAAGTTTCGTGATGAACTGTCCAAATACGCCAGGGAAACGAGACACATCTAATTATGGTAGCAGTCATCGGGGATATTCATGGTTGTTTTAACACACTTAAAAAGTTATATACTCTTATATTAAAGAAGTATCCGGATATTCCTGTTTGTGCAGTTGGTGATCTTGTTGACAGAGGAAAATACAGTTATGATGTAGTAGATTTCGTAAAAAAGAATAAGATAACATTTACTGCCGGCAACCACGACTATATGTTTTATTATTTTATAAAACATCCATCAAGCATGCTTGGTAGGTCGTGGGTATTTAATGGTTCCGAAACTACTTTGGATTCTTACAGCAATCGATTTGCGGAGATGAACAAACATCTTAACTTTATTATTAAAGCACCATTGATTCTTGATTTGAGTGACTGTTTTATTTGTCACGCAGGAATTTCAAATCATTATTCAAGAAAACTTGGTAAAAATCCTTTAGCTGACAAGCAGAAACTTATAAACATTATAGAAAAAGATCTGAACACTGAGCACGGCATTTTATGGACAAGGGATAAGCTTTTAAATCTTAATAAACTGCAAGTAGTTGGACATACAAGATTTGAGGAAATCTCCTATAACGAAACCAGTGATACTGTTTATATTGATACTGCTGCTTGTTCCGGTAACAAGTTAAGTGCAGTAATAATCAATGAAAGTAGCATCGTCGATAGGATGTCTGTTCCAACAGAAAAAATAGATCTTATTTGAATTTCTCTTAAATTTTATAGTTGGGGAACTATGCTTAAAAAACCTGAACTGCTTTCAGCAACTCCTGCTGATTTCATAATCTTTCTGAAAAAAGAAAATATTAAAAAATTCTTTTTCGTTTTTGATGATAAAAAGAAAAGTCTCACCGCTTCTCATCCCATTCTACAATCGATCGCAGACTTGTTTACTAATGATAAAAGAGATTTTATAGGACACGAAGGATGGTTCTGCAAAGTTTCTGATCAGTATGATATGATTCACGGTGCTTTTGTTCATAGAACAAATAGAGGCCAGGCAGCTGGTGGTGTTAGATACTGGAATTATGATTCTATAGAAGATTATTTTAGAGATGGTCTCAGGCTTGGTGCAGGAATGACATTTAAAAATGCTCTTGCAGGTTTATGGTGGGGTGGTGGTAAAGGTGTTATCTCCCACAATCCAGAGTTGGATAAGATGAATCCCGCAATAAGAAAAAAGATTTACCAGGAGTATGGGTTATTTATGTCTACATTGAATGGTTGTTATGTAACTGCCGAAGACGTCGGAACAAGCGTTGAAGATATGGCAAATGTTTTTTCAGGAACTAGATTTACTACATGTATTCCTCCTGAATTCGGTGGAAGTGGAAATCCTTCCGCTCCAACTGCAAGAGGAGTAATTTCCGGAATGGAAGCAGCATTAGAATTTCTTGGACTTGGTTCCTTGGAAGGAAAAACAATTGCAGTCCAGGGATTGGGGCACGTTGGAGAACCTTTAGTCAATTTTATTTGAAAAGAAAGTTAAAAAAGTAATCGGAACAGATATTAATCCTGATAATGTTAATTCAGCAAAGAAAAATTTTCAAAAGAATCTCGAATGCAGGTTAGTTAAAAAGGAGGACCTTTCCATCTTTAGTGAAGATTGTGATATCTTTTCACCAAATGCCACTGGTGCAATTCTAAATCCAAAAACAATTTCAATGCTTAAAGCTAAAATAGTTTGTGGTGCAGCTAACAATCAGCTTGAAGATATGCACAGAGATGGAAAAACTATCCACGATAGGGGAATACTTTATGTTCCTGATTTTCTCACCAACAGAATGGGTATTGTAACCTGTGCAAATGAACAATACGGTCATATTAGTAATGATCCAATGATTGAAAATCACTTTAGCATGGATTGGGAACACTCAATTTATAACAGGGCAAAGCAGGTACTAAAGAATCTAAAGAAAAAAATATTCCTACGGCTGAGATTGCTTTGACGATGGCAGATAAACTTTCTCGTGAGAATCATCCTGTCTTTGGACATCAGGGGAAAGCAAATTATAAAATCATTGGTTGAGAATAAATGGCACTGTGGATGATTTTTAAAAGTAATAAGAAAGATTTGATTACCGGACCTTTTATTTGCCAATCACCAACAGTAAACTTTACTTAAGTTTATTCTTCTTGACTATCGATAATATTATCACCAATTTTAAGTCGTTAGTTTACTTCTGTAACTTTATGCGAGTTATAGTATTCAAAACTTTCAATTAGTATCCTGTTCTCACCTCGCAAATTCCTAAGGAAGTAAGTTCTCTTTCATATCCATAAAAAGGACTTATGAAAAAAAGCTGCCTCTTATTTGGAATAATAAAATTTCATCTTTTGTGTGTTCTCCTTTCAAGTCCGCTAGAAGCACAATTTGTTGAGCCAAAGTTCGACGAGATTACTCCAGTTATAATACCAAAGTGCGTAATACAAGACTCATACGGTTTTATCTGGATATGTAGTGTAGAAGGACTAGTAAAATATGATGGAAACAAATTAAAAAGTTATAATCATATTCCATATGACTCTACTTCAATATCCAACAATTCGGTATTAACAATCGCTGAGGATGAAATAGGAAATCTATGGATAGGAACTGAGGATGGACTAAATTATTTTGATCAGAAGACAGATATATTTACAATATATAAGCACAATAAAAATAATCCCAATTCAATAGGCAGTGACCGTATAGCAAAGATTCTTATTAATGATGATGGATCGTTATGGCTTGGTACCCGGGATAAGGGTATAATTTATATGGATTTTGATAGCACTGGGATTGCAACATTTAAAGAATATGATTTAAATAATGACCCACAGCCTGCTATATCAATTGGTGAAGATTACATTTTAGATTTGTTCAAAGACAAGCATGATAAGATATGGATAGGTACAAGAGATGGGGGATTAATATTACTTGATCCATTATCTGGTGAAATAACGCACTTCAAACACGATCCAAATAATTTGAACAGCATAAGCAGCAATACAGTAAGTTCTATTTGTGAGGACGATTCAGGAAATTTATGGATTGGTACAGGATATCATGAGTATGCTGATGGGGAGGGTTTGAACAAATTAGATCCAAATAACAGTAAGTTTATTCATTATAAACATGACCTTAATGATCCATCTTCGCTCTGCTCAAATAATATTTCATCACTAATGATTGATAAGGATAATATTTTATGGATAGGTACTGAAGATAATTATATTAATTCAATACAAATTTCAGAATTATTATCAGGCAAGAATCCCCATTTTATTCATTATTCAAATTTAGATTGGGTCATTGTAAGATCGATTTACGAAGACAGATCAGGAAATATATGGTTTTCATTTGATGGTTATTCAGTTTATAAATATAATAAACAACAAAATTCTTTTATCTGGTATAATTACAATGAAAAATATCCAGGCAGTCTAAGCTTGGACGATGTTTTAATGGTACAGGAAGATGGATCAGGAAATCTTTGGTTCGGAGGATATGGTTTAGAACAATATAATCCGGTTACAGGTAAAATTACACATTATTCGTACGATTCCAATAATCCACAAGGATTGAGCTCACCATATATTTTAAGCATCTGTGAGAATAAGGAGGGGTTATTATTGGATTGGTAGAGAAAGGAATAAATAAATTAAATCCAAGGACAGGAGTTATTACTCATATCTTTGAAAATCCGAAAGATGAATTTGGATTGAGGTCAAATAATATTAAAGAAGTATTAATGAGTAAATCAGGTGACCTTTGGGTTGCTTCACGTAAATCAGGTTTACAACTTTATAATATTGAAGAAAATCGATTCTATAGTTTTGATCTGGATACTAACAGTGTAGAAGATGAATCAATAAACGGTATTTACGAAGATCAATTGGGAACACTTTGGTGTCGCACCCATAGTTATGGTTGTTTTGCTTTAAGGATAAAGGATTATGTAATAGAAAGTGTGAAGCATTATACCCATAATCCCAAAAATAGAAATAGTCTAAATAGTGATATGGTGTCAGATATAATCCGTCCTCAGGTTATTGATATCAACGCTGTATGGTTCGCAACTGATGTTGGATTGGATCGTTTGGATTTAACTACAGAAACATTTACTCATTTTTACGTTGAAGATGGTTTGCCCAAAAATGATATATTGAAATTATTAGAGGACAATAAAGGGAATATTTGGTGTGCCTGCGAACACGACATTGCGATGTATGATATCAGAACCGGAGAAATAAGAGGTTACAGCGATAGTGATGGTTTGCCTTTTAACGGTTTTGGTGACAGACCACAGCAAGCCTGCAAAACTTCGGATGGACAATTAATTTTTGGCGGTAGCGATGGAGCAATTGGATTCTATCCGGAAAACTTTAAGAAAAACTTAGTAGCACCTCAAATCTATTTAACTGATTTTAAGATTTTCCACGAGAGTATTAATCTGGACATATCAATTCAATTTATAAAGAAAATTGAACTGACTCACGATCAAAACGTATTATCCTTTGAATTTACCGCATTAAATTTTACCAACACAAAAAAGAATGAATATGCGTACAAACTTGAGGGTTTATTTGATGACTGGATATATATTGGTAACGAAAGAGTTGCTAGTTTTACAGGTATAGATCCGGGAGAATATACTTTCCGCGTGAAGGGCTCTAACAACCACGGTGTATGGAATGAGGCTGGTGCTTCAGTGATGATTATAATTAAACCACCGTGGTGGGCAACAACCTGGGCATATATTCTATATGTAATTATGATTCTAAGCGTTATCTACTTTACCTGGAAACTTCAGCTCAGACGCATTAGAATAAAAAACGATTACGAGATGAGCAAATTCGAAGCTGATAAGATGCACGAAGTTGACGAATTGAAAAGCAGATTCTTTGCAAACATCTCTCACGAATTCAGAACCCCGCTTACCCTGATTTTAGGTTTAGCGAAGAAAATTGTTGATAAGTCAAAAGAACAAACCTCAAAGGAAGACGCAGGTGTAATTAGACGAAATGCGAAGAGGCTCCACGGATTAGTTAATCAGTTACTGGATCTATCTAAGCTTGAATCTGGAAATATGACCTTGCGAACATCTCCTATAAATATTATTTCACTTCTGAAAGGATTAGTATTATCCTTTGCTTCTTTTGCAGAGAGAAGAAGAATTACACTTAAGTTTAATTCAGATGAAAAAGAGATAATTGCTTATTTAGACAAAGATAAAGTTGAGAAGATAGTCACCAACCTGTTATCAAATGCATTTAAGTTCACACCTAAGGGAGGAAGAATAGAATTTAATCTTAAGAAATCTGATAAGACTGTTGAAATTGTAATATCAGATACAGGTATTGGAATATCTCCGGATAGGATTGAGAATATATTTGATCGTTTCTATCAGGTGGATAGTAGCCACACAAGAGAACAGGAAGGTGCTGGACTTGGCTTAGCACTTTCGAAAGAACTAGTGGAACAACATAAAGGACAGATTAGAGTAGAGAGCAGTGAAGGGAAAGGAAGTACATTTACAGTAACTATTCCACTGGGAAAGGATCATCTGAAAGGGGAAGAAATTAGCGAAGGTAAAATTGAAGCAGAAGAATTTGCACCTGAGGATGTTGAGTTAAGTCATGAATATGAAGGGCAGAAGCCTAGGTCAGATATTGAAGTAATAACAGAAACAGAAAAATTATTACTGCTTATAGTTGAAGATAACGCTGATGTTAGAAACTACATAAAGGGAAATCTTAAAGAAGAATTTAGAATTCTTGAAGCAGTGGATGGAGAAGAAGGTTTAAATCAGTCAGTCAAGCACATCCCGGATCTAATAATAAGTGATGTTATGATGCCAAGGATGGATGGATTTGAAATGTGTGATAAGATTAAAAATGATGAAAGGACAAATCATATTCCTGTAATAATGCTAACTGCAAAAGCGACAGATAAAGATAAAATAAATGGATACAAAACAGGTGCAGATGATTATGTAATGAAGCCATTCGATACTGAAGTCTTAAGGGCACGAATCAATAATCTAATCCATCAAAGGAGAAGACTCAGAGAACATTTCAGAAAAGAAGGAATATTTGAAATAAATGAAACAGATGTTACTTCTACTGATAAAAAATTTTTGAAGAAGGCCATTGATATTATCAACAAACAAATATCTGATGAAACTTTTAGTGTTGATGCTTTTGCCGATGAGATTGCAATGAGCAGGTTTCAGCTGAGAAGAAAATTGGTAGCTTTGGTTGGAGAATCCCCCAGCGATTTAATCCGAAGAATACGTTTAACCAAAGCAGCTAAACTCTTAGAACAGAATTTTGGAAATATATCTGAAATTGCTGCAGAAGTTGGCTTTAATAATCCTGCAAATTTTGCCCATAACTTTAAAACCCATTTTGGAGTATCTCCCTCGGAATATCTGAATTCTAAAAAAGTTTAGAATCACATTTTTATCCCCTCCACAGAAATCCTCGCACGAAGTTAAAGGAAAATGCACCCGATTTGGTAGAAATACCATCCTTCAGAAGTTACATTGGAGTAGGACATGCAGGATTAAAATCTAGCAAATTTATGATTCGACTTTACATTCTAAATTAAAAGAAAAAGTAATATGGATGAACTGATACCATCGGAATTTTATTTAAGTCAAAATTTTCCCAATCCTTTTAGGGAGAAGACAACAATTAAATATTGTGTGCCGGACAAAACTTTAATTAAACTAACCGTGCTTGATCCTGATATGACAATTATAAGAGAATTAGAAAATAATGTAAAGGAAGCTGGAACTTATGAAGTAGAGTTTGATGCAAGCAAACTCACACGCGGAACTTATTTTTATAAATTTGAAGTAAAAGAGTTTAATAAGACTAAAGAAATGATACTTACAAAGTAAACAACAATTTAATTACAGGAGGAATTATGAAAAACCTACTTACCATTCTATTCTTTGTCGTTACTCTATTTCCGACTTACTCGCAGGTTACAATTCGTGTACCTGCAGATCACACAACAATTCAGGCTGCAATTGATGCAGCAAACAATGGGGATATTGTTCTTGTTTCAGAAGGAACATATTACGAGAACATTAACTTTATGGGGAAAGCTATAACTGTTGCCAGCCATTATTATGTTGATGGTAAAAAGAAACACATTAAGAAAACCATCATCAATGGAAGACAACCTTCCAATCCCGATTTTGGATCTGTGGTTTACTTTATGTCTGGTGAGGATACTAGTTCAATTTTGTGTGGTTTTACAATTACAGGTGGAACAGGAACTGTTCAAATAATTCCTGGATTCCCAACAATGCGTCAGGGTGGCGGAATTATTTGTTTAGCATCCGGAGCAAAAATCATTCATAACAGAATTGTTTATAATACAATCGAAAACACTGAATGGGCAATGGGTGGTGGATTTAGTAATAGCCCTCCATTTATTCCTACAACCGCTATTTTGGAAAATAATCAATTTGAAAATAATGAAATCACCGGACAGGTTATGGCAACCGGTGGCGCTGTAACTTTTAACAGTGCGGGAAGAGTTGTCAATAATACAATCACCCATAACAAGGCATTTTCCATTGGATCCTATAGTAACGGAGGCGGGATTGCTTTGTCATCATGGCAGCCTCCTATGGTATATGAAGTTTTAGTTAGTGGAAATGTAATTTCGCATAATAAAGCTTTGCAATCCGAAACAGGTTTTCCAGGGATTGGCAGTCATGGTGGTGGTTTGACAATTATAGGCAGCAAAGGTGTGATTAGTAATAATGTCTTTATGTTTAATGAAGTCTGTGCTGTTGACAGTGGTTTTGGTTCGGGAGTTGTCCTGGATTATCCGCCGGAGGAATTGTTTTTTAAAAACAATATTGTTTCCCATAATTTTTTCAGCGGAAATGGAAACTGTTTTGGAGGTGGCGTTGCCATATGGGATGGAAGCCCGACCTTGGAAAATAACCTGATCGAAAAAAACAAAGGTACAATTGGTGGAGGACTTTGGACAGGTTTACATTTTTGCAACTCAAAAATAATTAATAATACTATCAGTAAAAATAAAGCAACAGTTCAGGGTGGCGCAATTAATTCGTATGGATCAAATTTGATAATTATGAATTCTATATTATGGAATAATCACGCACCCGAGGGATCAGAGATTTTTGTAGAAAGCGGGAGCATCGATGTAAGTTATTCAGATGTTAAAGGCGGTTGGACAGGCACAGGAAATATTAATCAAAATCCAAAGATGTGGCCTTTTATTTATTTGTTAAGATGGAACTCACCTTGCATTGATGCAGGCAATCAGGAGGCGATGTATAACGATCCTGAAAGTCCCTGGCACTCGGGATACGCAATGTTTCCGGCTCGTGGCTTAGTAAGGAATGATATGGGAGCTTATGGAGGTCCGTGTGCAATTGATTGGTATGGTTTCCTTGGTAAGACAAGCTTTGATGATGAAGAATTAGCAATATCAACGCCAATGTCAAGCGAAATAAAAATTGATAACTATCCAAATCCATTTAATCCTCAAACAACCATTCAACTTCAATTGCCAACAGATGGATTTGTTAGTTTGAAAATTTATAATGTATTAGGACAAGAAGTTGCTACCTTAGTTTCGGATAACCTTTCAGCAGGAAACTATAAATATGTCTGGAATGCCAGTAATTTTGCCAGCGGTATTTACGTTTATCGTTTAGAAGTAAATGGACAGATGATGGATAAAAAGATGATATTACTAAAATAAAAAAACGACCTCACCCTGTTTCCCTCTTTTTACTAAGGAGAGGGACTAAGGGAAAGGTAAAAAAATAATCATCCATAACCAGGAGTTTGTAATGAAGAAACTAATTTTTACTTTATTTTTAATTTTTCTATCGTTTATTGCTTATTCACAAGATACAATAAATGTTCCCGGAGATTTCACGACAATCCAGACTGCAATTAATGCAGCGGTTAATGGTGATCTGGTTTTAGTTGATGACGGTACTTATACAGAAAACATTAATTTCAGGGGAAAGGCAATTACAGTAGCCAGTAATTTTATTGTGAATGGAGATACCAGTCATAGAAACAACACTATAATTGATGGCAGCCAACCCAGTCATCCGGATAGTGGCTCAGTTGTGACATTCAACTCCGGAGAAGATACAAACTCAGTACTATGTGGTTTTACAATTACCGGTGGGACAGGAACATTTCGTCCTGCTAATCCTCCTTCATATCCTGTTCCATTTAGATATGGTGGTGGCATTCTTTGTTCTATGTCTGGTGCTTGTATAAAAAATAACATAATAAAAAATAATGAATGTATAATCAATTTAACTGATGCGATCCCGGCAGGTGGAGGGATCTGTTCTGAACCACCCGGCAACAGTTCATTTGTTGTTATTGACTCGAATCAAATTGTAAACAATTCTGTTTGGGCGCAGGGTAACATAACTCTTGGGCAAGGTTATTGGGCACAAGGGGGAGGAGTTGCCTTATATACTGATGGTTTAGTTACTAATAATGAGATTTTGTCAAATCAATGTAAATCTATTTATGGTTACGGTGTAGGCGGTGGTATAAGATTATTGGGGGGAACAACAAAAATATTTAATAATTATATTGATCTAAATAGTTCAATTTCTGTAAACAGCAGTGGAATTGCTGGAGGTATAAGTTGTAGTTGGGCAAATACAGTAATTGATTCAAATAATATTACAAATAATTTTATTGCCGGAGCTTCAGAATGTAGTGGTGCCGGAATATATTTTGATCTAAACAATAATGCCAATTGGGCTGTTGTGAAGAACAACTACATCTCCGGGAATTATTATACAAATGGAAATTGCACTGGCGGTGCTATTGGAATGAAATGGTCAAGTCCGGATATTTATAATAATGTAATAACGAATAATTCTGCAGATAAAGGCGGTGCATTGCATACTTGGGCTAATAGTAAACCAATAATAATTAATAATACTATAACAAATAACACCGCAACTCAGGAAGGGGGAGCTTTATATTTTGAAGATCCGTCTACCAATCCAATAATTATTAATTCAATACTATGGAATAACGGATCAGAGATTTACCCCTCAAATAGTATAGATGTATTAGTATATTATTCTGATATAGACGGCGTTTGGACTGGAACAGGCAGTAATAATATTGATGTCAATCCATTTTTTGCAGATCAAGCATTTAATTTAGCTGACACAAGCCTCTGCATTGGTGCAGGAATAGATTCAATTAAAATTAGCGGCATCTGGTATTATGCACCTTCATTTGATATTGATGGAGATCCAAGACCAAACCCACCTGAATGTATGCCTGATATAGGAGCTCAAGAATCATCACGATGTGGTCCTGCAACTACAATAATTATTCATCCAACAATTCTAGATTTTGGTGAAGTTAAGATTGATTCTTCATCAACATTGACATTTACAATAACGAATACTGGTAATACAGATCTGGTTATAACTGATATTTCAAGTAACGAGCCTGCATTCATTGTAAATATAAATGATACAACTATTCTTCCGGGAAATGATCAGGATGTTGAGGTTACATTTACACCAACAGAAGAGAAACAGTACGATGGTTTAATAGAAATAACTCATAATGCAGTTGGAAGTCCAGACTCTATAAGTGTTATTGGTAATGGTATCCCTACTGGTATTGAAGATGGATTATTTTATTCAATCCCCAGTGAATTTGTTATATACCAGAACTACCCCAATCCCTTTAACCCGATGACCTCGATAATATTTGGTTTGCCTGAAGCGAGTGAAGTTAAACTAACGCTGTTCAACTCTCTTGGAGAAAAAGTAACAATTTTATTTGAAGGTTATAAAAATGCCGGTTATCATCAAATGGAATTTGAAGCATCAAGATTACCAAGTGGAGTTTATTTCTATCAACTAAGGTCAGGATTTTTTGTTGAAACTAAGAAGATGATATTGATGAAGTAAGAATAATAAATATTTTTAACGCAAATCCCTACCAATGAAAGTTGGTGGGGGTTATTTATTTTCAAGGAATTCGTTTTCCTTTATATCACTACCGGAATAAAATAATTTTCCATTTTTACTTGCCAATCATCAATAGTGGTTATGTAAAGAGGTTATTAGTTTTTAAAGTATTTTTTACAAATTATATCAGAAAATATATTTCTACTCCGAGAGGGTAAGAATACGGACTACTGACTGTAAACTTTTCCCTATGGACTACTGACCTTCTCTCCCGAAGCAGAAGTTTTGGAAGTAAATTTTTCAACTTCTAATAGGAGGTTCGCGATGAAAACTTTTCTACAAACTTTGTTTTTCTTATTTCTGGTAACACAAAATTGTTTCCCACAGTGGTATCAGCAGAATACTGGTACAACTAAATTCTTAAACGCTGTAACATTTACAGATGCCAATAATGGATTCGCTGTTGGCGATAGTAGTATAATCCTTAGAACCACTAACGGTGGCACAACTTGGACACAACAAACAAGCGGAATATTAGTCGATCTATTTGGTGTCAGTTTCGCTGATTCAGATAACGGTACGGCTGTGGGATATGAAGGAACAATTCTTAGAACTACTGACGGAGGTGCATCCTGGACACAACAAACAAGCGGGACTACAAAGAGCCTAAGCGGTGTTTACTTCACAGATGCAAATACCGGAACAGTTGTCGGCAATGACGGAACAATTCTTATAACCACAGATGGTGGCACAACTTGGACGCAACAAACAAGCGGAACAACTGAATATATAAATGCTGTCTCATTTACTGATGCAAATACCGGAACAGTTGTTGGCAGTGACGGAACAATTCTTAGAACCACAGACGGTGGTACAACTTGGACGCAACAAACAAGCGGAACAACTGAACATTTTTATGCTGTCGCATTTACCGATGCAAATCACTTACAGTTGTTGGTGTCCCATTCTGGAAACATTTGGATTTTCCAGACAAGTGGAACATCAGGATCTTTATATGATGTCTCATTCACAGATGCAAATACCGGGACTATTGTTGGTGTTGATTTTAATATTAGTAATGGGGATATAATTCTCAGGACCACTAATGGTGGCACAACTTGGACACAACAAACAAGCGGAATTACAATGGGATTTTTATTAGGTGTCTTATTCACAGATGCAAATAACGGAACGGCTGTTGGGGCTGCATTTGAAAGTTATGTTTATCAATATTCACTTATTCTCAGAACCACTAACGGTGGCATGTCCTTTATTGAAGAAGAAGAGACTGATGAAACACCATGGAATTTTCACTATCACAAAATTATCCCAATCCCTTCAACCCGAGTACAGAAATAAAATACTCAGTTCCAATATCATCTAATGTAATTATAAAAGTATTTGACATACTCGGCAATGAAATTGAAACATTAGTAAATGATGAAAAACCAGCAGGCACTTATGAAATAACCTGGATTGCAGAACAACTGCCAAGTGGGATTTATCTCTATCAACTAAAAGCGGGAAACTTTGTTGTGACTAAGAAGATGATCCTCCTACGATAAATCTTTGGAGGATAAATTCTCCTTCGCTAAAGTTTATTATCTGAAAACTTGGTGAAGGATAGCTGTGGAGTATATATTTTGAAAAAGCAAAAATAACCCCTCCTTCATCCTCCCCCCTGCCTACCGGACAGGTAGGTTTAATGAAGGAAAAGAAAGAGAGCCTGCCCCGAATTTATTTCGGGGTAGGGTTTGAAATAAAGCCCTCACCCTAAAATCGTTAAATATCTTTATTGAAGTGCCTTACACCCTTTGAAATACTTAAGTATGATATAATAAATGCAATTGTCCCTATAATTACACTTGTGTAAAGTAGTTGTGTGACCGAAGCAAAACCTACCTTATCTATTGCATAGAAGTAATTACTTATAGGTGCGAAAAGGAGAACAGTCAGAAATACCAGGTAAATGATTGTAAATAAAAATGTGAGAGAAGCTCCCTGGGATGAAGCAACTCTTATCGGATTTTTTTCTTTGTAGTTTGCATATGCTGCACCCATTCCAAAATTAAGCGATACCAGTGTAACTGTTACAAATGCTGTATTCAATTGTGAAATCAAAGTAAGTATAATAGAGAATTGATAGTTCGATACAAAATTAAGAAGCTGACCCATAACAAAAATCACAGAGAAGTACATAAATAATCTTGTAAGCATCATCTTTTTATAGTTCAACGGGGCACTTCTTATTTTCCAGATTGCTTCTCCTTCAAGACTTACAAGAGGAAAAATAAATCTTAGAGACATTGACGCGATCAAAAAAACATTAAATAAATAAATAATCAGGTACACAATAGTTTTCAAATAAATGTTATAGGCATTCATTACCATCACATCAACATTTGAAATTGATAAAATGAAAATTGTAATGAGAAATGCCATTACAAGAAAATGAGTCCATTGACTTGGTTCTCTAAAAAATAACAGCAATTCTCTTTTTAATAGTGCTTCCCTGCTCGGTGATAGTGAGGACTTCTTCTCAAAAGAGAATGCTACTTTAACATTTCGTTTCTTTTTTATTGACAACTCATTTGACAAATTTAAGAAGACAAGCCAGGTTTTATAAAACCAACTCTTAGCCAACATCATAGCAAAAATTAAGAATAATATAGAGACGATTATTAAAAGATAGATAGACCATCCTGCTGCAATAAACTTTCCGGATGAAATCCAGAAGAGTGCATCTGCTACCCAGTGATTTGGCAGAAATTTAATCACCGGATTTTCTAAAAAGCCAAAGTAGTTATTTATGTTTGGAAAGTATTCAAAGACATTTGCAACTAATTGAACGGGGCTGCTGAATATGTAAAATATTATTGTTGCTGTTGCATATACCGAAGCTATTGTAACAAGAACTTTCTTTACGCCAAAGGATGAAGCAAATCTCATAATGACAAGAAGAGTAATTGCACCAAGCGTACCAGCAATGAACATAAATGGAAGGATTAAAACAACAGAAGCGAATGGAATAAAAGTCCAGGGCAACCCGAAATATGACGTGTAACCCGCAAGTGCTGCAGTTACCATTAACAAAAGAGTGGAAGAACTATAGAAGAAGTTATCCAGAAATTTTATTAGAAATATTTTTGTGAAGGAGATAGGTTTAGTTAATAGAAAACCAACTTCCCTTGTTTTGAAGAATGTAGAATAGGAAACAACGATATTCCCGACATTAACAGTTATAAAGAAAATGAACAGAACGACGAAAATAAACCTGTGGAGAAGGAACATTCCAATTTTCACATCTTCAATTAGATATGCTATGATATTTCTCGTAAAGAAGAAAATCCCAACGGCAAAAAGAATATAAATTATTGATGCACTTAAATTTTTCAGTAAAGACTTTCCGCTAAGTTCTTCCTGAAACTTGATGAAAGTGAGGAGCTTAAATTTTAATATATGAGTCAAGGACCCCATTTATTTTGTCAGCTGCAGAAACAGTGATTCAAGATTTTGGTGATCAGTGCCTATAATTTGTTCAATGACCTCATTTCTATCTTCGAATATCATCTGACCATCTTTAATGATTCCAATTCTTGAACAGATCTCTTCAGCTACATTCAAACTATGAGTTGACATAAATATTGCAACACCCTGTGAAGCTTTTTCTCTTAAAGCATTTTTAACTACCAAAGCACTTTGGGGATCCAATCCAATCATCGGTTCATCGACGATAAGCAATGCAGGATTATGGAGTAGTGCAGATGCAATTGCAATTCTTTGTTTCATGCCCTGGGAGTATTCTTCAGTTCGTTTATCTACCCATTGCTCAATCTTTAGCTGATCAATAGTCTCATCAATTTTATTTCTTAATATGTTTTTTTCGATTTTATAAATTCCACCACAGAAATAAAGAAATTCTCTACCGGTTAATTTCTCATATAAGAATGGTTGATCAGGAATGTAGCCAATAAGTTTTTTAGCCTCGATATGGTTTTTTTGTATATCAAATCCGCCGATATGAACTGTCCCTTTTGTTGGTGCATATAAACCAGTGATCATTTTAATTGTGGTCGTTTTTCCAGCACCATTTTGGCCTAGAAATCCGAAAAAATCACCTGCATTTATTTCTAAATTGATATTATTTACCGCAGCAAATTTTCCAAATTTCTTTGAAAGGTTAGTTAATTTTAGCATTGTTTTGAAAAGTATGTGAAAATAGCGCTAATAATGGTGAATTCTCATATTTGGTATGAAAGTTCTGCAAAACTTAGACCAGAGAAATGATTTAAAATGAAAAAGGCGGGAACTTGCCCGCCTTTCTTAATAGAATTATGAGTGCTATTAATACATACCGCCCATACCACCCATATCGCCCATACCGCCACCTGGCATTGCAGGCATTGGTGGTTCTTTTTCTTTCTTCTCGAAAACTACTGCTTCAGTAGTAATAAGTAATGAAGATACAGAAGCTGCATTCTCTAAAGCAGTTCTTGTAACCTTTGTAGGATCAAGAACACCTGCTTTAATTAAGTTCTCATATTTTTCAGTCTGCGCATTGAAACCGAAATCATCTTTACCTTCTTTAACCTTATGTAATACAACTGAGCCTTCAAGACCAGCGTTGTTAACGATTTGTTTCAACGGCTCTTCAAGTGCTTTCTGAACAAGCTTAACACCTGTTGTCTGATCAATATTTTCACCTTCAACTTTATCCAGGATATTTATTGCTCTAACTAAAGCAACGCCACCACCGGCAACAATACCTTCTTCAACTGCAGCGCGGGTAGCATGGAGAGCATCTTCAACACGTGCTTTCTTTTCTTTCATTTCCACTTCTGTAGATGCACCGATCTTAAGTACGGCAACACCACCCGAAAGTTTAGCTAATCTTTCCTGAAGTTTTTCTTTGTCGTAATCAGAGGTAGTCTTATCAATCTGTGCTTTTATTTCATTTATTCTCTTCTTAATATCTTCGGTCTTTCCTGCGCCTTCAACTATTGTGGTGTTATCTTTATCTATAACAACTTTTTTAGCAGTTCCTAAATAAGAAACTGTTGCATTTTCCAATTTGAAACCTCTCTCCTCAGAAATTACGGTTCCGCTTGTAAGTGTTGCAATATCTTCAAGCATTGCTTTTCTTCTGTCACCAAATCCGGGTGCTTTAACAGCAGCAATTTTTAAAGTACCACGAATCTTATTTACAACAAGTGTGGCAAGTGCTTCACCTTCTAAATCCTCTGCAATAATTAGTAGTGATTTACCTTGCTGTGCAACTTTTTCAAGAATTGGTAGAAGGTCTTTCATTGCAGAAATTTTCTTATCGTGAATAAGAATCATTGGGTCTTCCAGAACTGCTTCCATTGATTCAGCATCAGTAACAAAATAAGGTGAAAGATAACCACGATCGAATTGCATACCTTCAACTACTTCTAGTGAAGTGTCTGTTCCTTTTGCTTCTTCAACCGTAATAACGCCATCTTTACCAACTTTTTCCATTGCGTCTGCAATCAAATCACCAATAGATTTATCGTTATTCGCTGAAATTGATCCAACCTGGGCAATTTCATTCTTTCCTTCAACATCTCTGCTGATAGATTTTAAGTAATCAACAACTTTGGTAACTGCTATATCAATTCCTCTTTTTAAATCCATTGGATTTGCACCAGCAGTTACGTTCTTTAAACCTTCTCTGTAAATTGCCTGAGCTAGGACGGTTGCAGTTGTGGTTCCGTCACCAGCTACATCACTCGTTTTGGATGCAACCTCACGGACCATCTGTGCGCCCATATTCTCTACGTTATCTTCAAGTTCAATTTCCTTTGCAACGGTTACACCATCTTTAGTAACAGTAGGTGCTCCAAATTTTTTCTCAAGGATTACATTACGTCCTTTTGGACCAAGTGTAACCTTAACGGCATTAGCTAGCTTATCAACACCAGCTTTCAAGCCGCTTCTTGCGTCAGTGTTATATTCAATTAATTTTGCCATATCTATTTACCTCTATTTTTTTTCTGATTAAAATTTATTAAGGAAGAATTGCGAAGACATCGCTCTCACGCATAATGAGATATTCTTCGCCGTCTATTGTAACTTCGGTTCCACTGTATTTTCCATAAAGAACTTTGTCATCGACTTTAACAGTCATCTTTACTAATTCACCATTGTCAGAAACTTTACCTGGTCCTGCCGCAACGATTGTTCCTTCAACGGGTTTTTCTTTTGCTGTATCAGGAAGAATAATTCCCCCTTTAGTTTTTTCTTCTGCCTCTGCAGCTTTAACAACAACCCTGTCGGCCAATGGATTGAGTTTTAATTTTGACATATTTTACTCCTTTTATTTGTTTAGTTTTATTAGCACTCTTAAAAAGCGAGTGCTAAAATAACATACTATTCCGATTTTGTCAAGGCTTGAAAATTGAGATTTCTTTCAAATTCGGCATAATCTATATGAAAATTTGATCTTAAGGTATATATTTACTTCCGCTCATTATTATAATAATTCAAAATGACCAGATGAATATTTCGGGTTTAAAAGAAGAAATCACACGACTGATTGAAATTATCCGTGAAATGGACCGGAAAGTTATAATAATTTTCCTCTCAGTGGCCGTTCTTCAAACAATTTCCTGGTATTATTCTTCAAGAAACTTTTTTAGACTTAACATTTTTCCAATCTATCAAAATGATCCTAACGTCTATCTATATGAATATCTCTACTGGTTTGTTAGTGATTTTATAACTCTCTTTATTCTGTCGGTAATTATTATAAAATTTGTTTTAAGGGAAAGTCTTAAAGATTATGGTTTACAGATTGGCGAATTAAAATCAGGGATACTATTCTCGAGTGTTTTTTTAATAGTGATGATTCCAGTGATATGGTTTTTTTCAGCTACCCCAGCTTTCTCTGAAAAATATCCTCATCTACTTTCAACAAGAAACAGTTGGGAAGGATTTTTCATCTATGAAGCTGGTATGCTGTTATACATGGTAAGCTGGGAATTTATTTGGCGGGGTTTTATGCTATTCGGGTTGAAGGAAAGATTTGGTTATTATTCAGTGCTGATTCAAATGATTCCTTTTGTAATTTTGCATAACGGAAAACCAGTTGCTGAAACATTTGGTGCTATAGCCGGTGGAATTGCATTAGGTGCACTTGCTTTTCGTACGAATTCGATTTTATACTGTGTAATTATACATAGTGGAGTAATGTTTGCTATAGATCTGGTTTCAACTTTAAGATATCGGGCAAATGATTACGGTGTTGGATTTGATTCAGTATTTAATCTAATTAAAAATATTTTTTAAGGAGCTCTTATGAGATTTACTTTAAATATTGATCACGTTGCTACTTTAAGAAATGCCAGAGGGGAAACTCAGCCTGACCCGGTAACTGTAGCTTTGATAGCCGAGCAGGCTGGAGTCGATGGAATTGTCTTTCATCTTCGAGAGGACAGAAGACATATAAATGAACGAGACGTAAGACTACTAAGAGAGCTTGTAACTACAAAACTCGATTTTGAAATGGCAGCCGTTCCTGAAATAATAAAAATTGCCTGTGATGTTGGTCCGGAACTCGCTACACTTGTTCCTGAAAAAAGGCAGGAATTAACAACAGAGGGTGGACTTAATGTGATTGATAATTCCGCATTAATAAAATCAACGATTGAAGAACTTCATAATGCAGATATTGATGTTTCAATTTTTACTGAGCCAGATATCCCCCAGATTGATGCTTCAGCTGAATTAGGTGCTGATTATATCGAAATACACACAGGTGTATTTGCAAATGCACTTACTGAAGAAGAGCAATTCGATGAGTTAGAACGAATTAGAGGAGCAGCAAAACATATAAAAAAACTTGGTCTTGGTGTTAATGCAGGTCATGGTTTGAATTATCAGAATATAAAAATCTTTAGAGAGCTTGAGGATATTGATGAAGTGAGCATCGGACATTCCATAATTGCTCGTGCTGTCTATGTTGGAATTGAAGAAGCAGTAAAAGAAATGATAAGGCTCATCAAAAAATAACAGTTTCGATGAGCCTTTAAAAATTAATCTTCTGTGAAGTGAATTAATGGAGGTCTTCCAATTAGATGAACTTCAAATCCAATCTTAAAAAGCTTTTCGTGATCAAGAATATTTCTACCATCAAAAATAAAAGCTGGTTTTTCCATACTGTGATATAGTTTTTCATAATCCAGATTTTTATATATGTCCCATTCTGTAATTATTGCAATAGCGTGTGCGCCTTTAGCAGCTTTATAAGGATCTTCCTGATATTCAATGTCCTCTCCATATTCCTTCAAATCTTTCTTAGCATTTTTAATTGCTTTAGGATCTGAAATTACAACGTGAGCTTTTTCCATCATTAACTTTCTGGCAACATAGAGTGCAGCTGTTTCTCTTGTATCGCTCGTATTAGCTTTAAAAGCGAATCCGAAAAGCGCAATCCGTTTATTTGTGATTGTGTTAAACATAGCTTTCATAATCGTTTGGACGAATCGATTAGTTTGATAATCATTCATCTTAACAATCCCTTCCCAATAAGCTGCTACATCGTACAAGCCATAAGTTTCACATAAATAAACAAGGTTTAAGATATCCTTCTTGAAACAAGAACCACCAAAACCGACACTTGCATTTATAAACTTATCACCGATTCGTTTATCTTTTCCAATTGCATTTGAGACTTCGCGAACATCAGCATCAACTTTTTCGCAAAGCGCGGAGATACTGTTTATTGAAGAAATCCTTTGAGCTAAGAATGAGTTAGCAACCAGCTTTGAAAGTTCCGAACTCATCTGATTACTTGTTATGAGATGGCTTTTTGGAATCCAATTTGCATAAATATCAACTATTGCCTTACGGGCCTTCAATCCGCTCTCCGTTTCTTTTGAGCCAATCAAGACTCTGTCAGGTTTTTCAAGATCTCTGATTGCGGTCCCTTCAGCAAGAAACTCCGGGTTGGATACTACTTCAAACTTCAATCCTTTCTCATTGAGGCTTAATATTCTTTCCATTGCAATTGCAGTTTTCACAGGAAGTGTTGAACGTTCAACGATTATTTTATCAGATTCTGAAATGCGTAAAATATCTCGTGCAGTCTTTTCCCAATATTGAAGGTCGGCACTTTTACCTGCACCCTCACCAAAAGTTTTTGTTGGTGTATTAACAGAAATAAAAATAATTTCAGATTCTTTAATCCCTTTTTCAACATCTGTTGAGAAGAAAAGATTCTTTCCTCTGCAGGATTTTACTAGTTCTAATAAGCCGGGTTCATAAATTGGTAAGTCATCAGTTTGCCATGCTGCTATTTTTTCAGGCATAACATCAACAACAGTTACTTTGTATTGAGGACATTTGTGTGCAATCATTGCCATTGTTGGTCCACCAACATAACCAGCACCGATGCATAAAAGATTTTTTTCAAATTTTTTTTCAGCCATTTATAACTCCGAATTTAGAATTACTTAATTAAATATCTCATGATTGGTCGCGTATCAGACCTTCTTGCAACTTCTTTGAATCCAGCTTTTTTAAAAGCAGAAGATAATCCTGTCCAGGCAAACACATCTGCTGTTTACCCTGATATTTGTTCAACCGGATAACCTTCAATTATTTTCCCTTTATTCATTTGAACAAACTTTTTTGCAGCGTTTAATAATTCAACGCTTAAACCTTGTTTCCTGTAATTCTTTGTTAATAAAAAAACAGACAACAGACCAAACTTGTTTATCATCAATTCTTTTTAATACTCTTGAATTATCCAGGACTGGAAAATCTTCTCTTGGTGCAACGGAACACCATCCAATCGGTCCATTATAATCATAAGCGAGTATTCCCGGAATAGTACCACTGTTGACCATGCTTTTCATTTTTCTTTTTGTGCCTGATCCGCGTAATGTATCATATTCTTTCCTTCTCATTCTCCAATACATACACCAGCATCCGGCACAAGCACCCTTTTCGCCAAACAAATTCTCGAAGTCTTTCCAATTTTCTTTTGTTAGAGGATAAAAGTCGAATTTCGATTTGATTTTTATCTTCAGGTTATTATTCATTTGCCAGAAACTTTTAGTTAGCAAAAACAAATCTAATGATTACCATCGTATACTAAAAAAAGCCAGGCGAATATTTCCTGGCTTTAATAGAAATTACTGTAGGTTTTTATTGTCTCACAAATTCGATTTCCATTGATTTAAATTCTTCATCATTATTGATCACATACATTTCAAAAAGTTGATGATCGTCATCCACAAAAGTCAAAACTTCTCGGATATCCATTTCTTGTTTTGTCATTGGATCGACCATAGTTCCTTTCATCAAAATGGAATTTGTACTTTCATCATACCTGCCTTTAGTCATTGCGGTTCCAGTGCCGATATTGTCTATCCAGATAGATGTAAACTCCTGAGTAGCATTATCATAACCTGTGATGCTTATACCTTCAGTTTCCATTCCCATCATTTTAGATTTATGCGTGGATTTTTGATATCTACCACCAAGTATCATTTCTGTTTTACCAGTTCCTTCTGTTACCATCGGTTCACCAGACGGATCCATCCAAAATTTATTTATTGTTTTCCAATCGCCAACGCTTTTTGCTAACATTTCGTGCATTGGTCCCGGTGTCATATATTCCATCCAGACTTGCATTTGTTCATCCTGCATATCTGTTTCCTGTGCGAGTAAGAAAACATTTGCACTCAATATCAAGAGCAGGATAATAGTAGTCCTTGTTAAATTAAGCATAAATCCTCCGTGTAAATGTTTAGTCATTTGATGAATTAAATATTTTTAGTTGAAGAAATATCTTCCGCCAATTGCTGCACTAATTGTAAAATCTGTTTTCGGAAGCAAATCAAGTATTGGTACTATTTCCAGGAAAACATCGATGGGTTCATTATCAAAAAGGTATGCGAGTCCAAGTGGCACACGAACTCCCATAATTACATCCGTAGAAAATTTTAATCTGCCGCCAATTCCAAAATAAAATGGAAGTTTCCCCTTTGAAACCTTGATTAAATTGAAATTATGAATAAGGTAATCTGCCTGTATCTGGAAAGCATTTTCATCAACAAATGACCAGGCTAGCCCGGCATCGAGAGCAGTTTTTTCAGTTAGCCAATATTTGAAACTTAGACCAGTTGGTTCTCCTACTATTATTCCTGCACCGATTTTTTTGTTCTGAGAATAGTTAGGACTTGAAAAAAGTATCATGAAGCTAATAATTGTTAAAACGTATTTTGTCAATCAGCCCTCAGTATATTATAAAAATTCTTTTTCTAAATATATATAATTCCTTGAATACTTAAGGTGAATCTACAGCTTAAAAATAATTTACAGAGCTAGTTTTTAGCGCCGGCGTTTTTGAGCAGTTTAATTATCTCCTGGTTTTCATTTAATCCTGCAAGGTATAAGGGAGTCAAACCATCTGCTGAAGTTTTGTTAACATTTGCGCCGTGTTGAATAAGATAACTAACGAGCTCAATGTCACCATTAATAACTGCATAATGCAAAGCTGTCCAACCTATAACACTTTTCTTTGTAAGAGAAGCATTTATATTTGCTCCATTTTCTCTAAACAGCTCACACATCTCAATCGGAACTTTCCCGGATGATACTCCAAGTGAAGCCTGGAGAAACGGAGTCATTACATCATCTGAAGCTTCATTTATTTCAGCTCCGCTTGCAACTAATATTTTTGCATTTGGTAGCGAGTTGCTTGCAGCCCAAAGCAAAGCAGTTTTTCCTTCTTTGTCTTTTAGATTTACATTTGCTCCATTTTTAATAAGAAACTCGACCATATCATCATAGTAATAGTAGCTGCTTGCAATCATAAGAACTGTTGTACCTGTTTGTGTATGTTGAGTATTTATATCAACTCCGGATTGAAGAAACTGATTAATTTTTACAGTATCTTTTTCAATAACTGCATCTGCAAGCTGGTTGAAATGTTGAGCTATGATTGAGTTAAATCCAAAGAATAAAACAAATAAAGAAAAAATGATTTTCATAAATTTTTAAAATTTGTAATTGAATTTAAATCAAAACTAATGTGATATATTTATATAAGCAATCTAATTATCACTTTTATTAGTAAGTAATTGAATCTCAAAAATAAACTTGAATACCATTACAAAGCTTTCGATAAATCAAAGCTTGAACCAGACCCACTTCAATTTCCTCATTTATTTGAAGATGAAAAGGAAATTGAAGTTATGGCATTCATAGCTTCGGTTTTCGCATATGGGAATGTAATGCAAATTATAAACTCACTAAATAAATTTTTACTGGTCTGTAATAATAAACCATACAAATACATTCAAAGTTTTCCATTGAATAATATGCGGTCAGGAAATATTGTACATAGGTTCTATTCATCTGAAGATACACATCATTTATTTCAATTATTGAATATGGTTTATAATGAGTTTGGTTCACTTAAGAATGTATTTCTATCCGGATATCAAGAAACCGATTCAAATTCTAAGAATGCAATCACAAATTTTTCCAACTTCTTTTTACAAAAAGCACAAAATGAATTTGGCATATTGAGCAGGGGATTGAAGTTTATGTTTCCATTACCAGAAAAGGGGAGTGCCTGCAAAAGAATGAATTTATTCCTTCGCTGGATGGTTCGAAAAGATGAACTGGATTTTGGATTGTGGAGGGAAATACCAACTTCAAAACTTATTATTCCAGTTGATACTCACATTGCGAGAATTTGCAAACAACTGAAACTTACAAAAAGAAAAAACGTTAGCTGGCAAATGGCTGAAGAAATAACGAGCAACCTAAAGAAGTTTGATCCCGATGATCCTGTTAAGTATGATTTTGCTATTTGCCATATTGGGATGCGCAAGCTTTCCTTCTAATTTCGAAATCTATTTATAGGTTTTCTTCATGTATTTTACTGACTCAGTGATCAATTGCTTTAATACTTTTAGATCAACATCCTCAAGTTTATTAATATACAAACAAGAACTACCGGTTTTATGCTTACCCAGTTTCTTCATCAATTCAGAATACCTTTTAAAACCTGGCATTATGTAAATTGTAAGGTTTTGTTTTCTCGGTGAAAAGCCAGTGATACACATATCGCCCTCACGACCACTTTCATATTTGTAATGGTATGAACCAAAACCAACAATACTGGGTCCCCACATTACTGGTTCTTCTTTAGTTACTTTTTTCATCAACTCAAGCACTTTAAAACTATCCTCTCTTTTTCGTTCATCTTTAACTGCTTCTAAAAATTTATTGACACTTTCTTTGTTAGGTTTTGTTTTTAACTCTGCTTTTACCATTGGTTATCCTTTCAATTCAGCTGTGTATTTCATTTTACCGCCAAATAATTTTTTGCCCGGATTTATTTATAAAAAGTTTACCATAAAAGACGCCACGAAGACAGATCCGATTGTTACTGTAGAAAATCCACCGACTAACATTTTTGGCAAGATTATATGTGATATGTATTCTCTTTCTTCTGAATTTTGCGAAACAGCATCGGAGATTTCTTCTGCTACTATGAAAGTTCCCGGGAACCCGAATAAACATGTTACCCCAACAGCAAGCGAAAGCCGCCATGAATAACTCAAAATTTTTCCAAGGACAAGGGAAATGATGGCGATGCCGACGACTGAAACAGCAAACACAACTAAAATCGGAATAATAAATGAACCGATCATTTCAGGAGTAGCTTTAGGAAGACTTGCAAATACAGGAACCATCAATGCAAAAAGTGTAATGCCTGCCGAGTTTGCTCTATCGAGTACTTTTTGTTCGAGAAAACCAAGCTCATAAAAAATAATTCCGAAAATTAATGCCAGCACGTATTTATTAATTACACCCCCCATTAATTCAGCAGCATAAATAGCCAGCCAGGCTACCAGAAAAGTTTTCATCAATAAAATAAAAGGAGTCTGAAATTTATCTGGCATCTGTGGAAACTGATACCATCGTCTTTCAGTTGATTCAACAGGTAGTAAATTTTCTTTGTTTGTTGCGCCGCCATTTTCACGGAACTTTTTTATTAAAATTTTTGCTTCGCCCGAAAGACAGTATGAAGCTATCGGCAGCCCTACAAAACTTTGAAGCACAAGTAATACTGTTACAAAAACTGTAATTGTTTCTAGTCCTTTTGCATCTGCAGCTTCCTGCATTATTATTGTGGAAACCACTCCGCCTGATATTGGACCTGTTGCACCAACTGCAAAACTGCTTCCAATAATTGGTGATGCTATAAAAAATAATATAACAGCCGCTGCTATTATTGCTGAGAGAGCAATTATTACTGTCTTCCATTCACCTTTTAAATCCTTCAGCTTCATTAACGTACCCATATAGACTAAGAGAATCGGGATGATGGCATAGGCAAAATCAATTATGTGTGCATCCTGGAACAAGGTTTTAGGAAGGAATAGCCAAAAGCCGACCATAAAAACCAATCCGGCAATAAATATCATTGAGAGCAAAGCTTTGGTTTTAATTGAAACATAATCTCCAAAACCCAAAACAAGTGCTATCACAAGCAGCGCAAGAGTTGTTTCCATAATTATCCTATAATGTGATGAATAAACGTGGAAATATATGAATAAATATATTTAATGCACTCGAACAATTATCTTCCATTCTAAGAAAACGATTCTATCTAAAAAGATCCCATATGTATTTAAGTGTTGCTCTATAAAAACTTAAAGTGGTAACCATAATAAGAAGTAGTAATAAATGTCCGGAACGCCTCCCATCGAAGTAATAAAAAAAATTCCGAAATCCGCAGTCCGATATCCGAAATTAAATTTGTTTGCTTTTCAGAATATATTTTAAGATTTTTTATCTAATAATTTAATATTATTCTAAATATTCGGAGATGCGGTAATGGCAGAAAATAATTCTTCCTCTCACGAAGTCAATCCTTACGTTCCTGCAAACAAAACAATGAAAGAACTAACGTTTAAGTCAGTCTTTCTGGGCGTTGTGCTTGCAATGATACTTGGTTCTGCAAATGCCTATCTCGGTTTAAAAGCCGGAATGACAGTAGCTGCAACTTTTCCTGCTGCCGTAATTGCGATGGCTGTACTTAGAGTTTTTAAAGGAACTATTCTCGAAGAAAATGTTGCGCGAACAACTGCATCAGTAGGTGAAGCTCTTGCTGCTGGTGCAATATTTACAATTCCTGCTTTTGTTATAAGCGGTGTATGGGATGAATTCAATTACTGGGAAAGTACGCTATTAATGCTTGTTGGTGGTGTGCTGGGTGTGTTGATCGTAACAATTTTAAGAAAAACTTTAGTAAGCGATAAAAATCTTCCATTTCCCGAAAGCCAAGCTTGTACTGAAATTGTTAAAGCTGGACAGGGAGGTAAAACAGGCGCAAAGTATGTATTTGCAACTCTCGGTTTGGGAGCTTTGATCGAGATATTCAAAAATTCAAATGGAATTACTTTAATAAAAGATTCTGTTAAAGGCTTCATTCATTTTGGCACTTCAAAAATAAATTTGTTAAACAGTGATGCTGAAGTAATTAAATCAATAGATCAAAAAGGAGGAATGATTGTTCAAAGCCCGGCTGCTTCTCCGGCGTTTTTAGGTGTGGGTTACATAATTGGTTTTCGGCTCGCCGCAATAACTTTTTCAGGCGGAGTATTTGGTTGGGTGTTTTTAATGCCGATTGTTCTCTTTTTAATGTACAATAATTTAGTTGATGTTACTGCAAACGGAGAATCGTGGGTTAGTGTTGCAAAGTCTGCTTATGACTCTACAGTAAAACCAATTGCTGTCGGGGGAATGCTCGTTGGAGCTTTTTATACTCTCTTCAGTATGAGAAAAAGTTTGTTCCAGGGAATCGGAAAAGGTTTTAAAGATATTAAGGCTGCAAAAAACCAGGTTGGTGGAAATGAGGTTCCTCGAACAGAAAAAGATTTACCGTTTGGAATGGTTTTAATTTCTGTCGGAATACTCATCATATTCATGATAATTCTTTATAACTATTTTACACAGGTTTTTGCTTCTGCAGTTCTCGCAGCGGTTGTAATGGCATTTGCTGCATTTGTATTTGCGGCAGTAGCCGGTTACTTAGTTGGAATAATCGGAAGCTCCTCAAATCCAATTTCAGGGCTTACACTTTCAACATTATTAATTGCCGCAGTACTTATGGTGCTTGTTGGTATGGAAGGAAACCCCGGCGTTATAGCTGCTCTTGCCGTGGCATCAGTTGTTTGTGTAGTTGCAGGTGTTGCTGGTGATATGATGCAGGATTTAAAAGTTGGACAGCTTCTTGGAGGCACTCCGTGGAAGATGCAGGTGGGAGAATTAATCGGAGTAGTTTTTGCAGCACTCGTTTTAATCTTTCCAATTATGCTTTTGCACCAGGCAAACGGAATTGGAAGTGAAGAGTTACCTGCACCACAGGCAAGCTTAATGGCGATGGTTAGCTAGGAATTGTTGGCGGTGAAATGGCCTGGCCACTTGTTGTTGCAGGAATGTTCTTCGCTGTTGCGTTAATTATGATTAAATCTCCGTCGCCAATGCTTGTTGCAGTTGGAATGTATCTGCCTTTCCCAACTACATTTGCAATTTTTATCGGCGGATTAACAAAATATATTGTTGATAGAGTTAGTGAAAAGAAAGTTGAAAAAGATTCAGACAGAGATATTGTTCACAACACGGGTTTACTACTTGCCTCCGGATTAATTGCAGGTGAAGCTTTAGTAGGAATTTTACTTGCTGCATTTGTTGGTGCAAATATAAATCTCAAAGAAATTTTTGGATTAGCTACAGACTTTGAAGGTTTCTGGTTCCTTGGTGTTGCAATATTTATTATAATTGGATACGTGCTGATCAGATATCCTTATAGAGAATTAATGCTTTCTAAGAAAAAATCACAATAGTACAATTTTGTATTGAAATTAAACTAGGGAATCGTACACATATTTTTGTCGTATCCCTAAATTTTATTGAAATAAACTGATAGGAAAATAATATGGGAAATGTTTTAGGTCACTTAGAACCAAAATTAGTTTGGCATCACTTTGAAGAAATTTGTAAATATCCTCGTCCTTCAAAAAAAGAAGAGAAGATTGCTGAGTACGTTGTGTCAGTTGGTGAAAGATTGGGTCTTCAAACTGAAAAAGATAAATTCGGGAATATTCTTATCCGTAAAGCTGCAACTAAAGGAAAAGAAAATCTTAAGACCGTCGTTCTTCAATCGCATATAGATATGGTTTGTGAATCCAACAGTGATGTTGAACACGATTTTGATAATGATCCTATTCAACCCTTCATAGATGCTGATTGGGTAAAAGCAAAAGGAACAACTCTTGGTGCAGATAATGGAATTGGTATGGCTGCATCTTTGGCTGTGTTGGAATCAAATGATATTGAACACGGACCGATTGAAGCACTGTTTACTCTTGATGAGGAAACAGGTTTGACGGGTGCAAATCAACTTAAAAAAGGTTGGTTGAAAGCAGATATTCTTATTAATATGGATTCCGAGGAAATAGGATTTCTTTTTATCGGATGTGCAGGTGGCATGAATACTTTTGCCAAATTCAAAGCTAAGCTTGAGAAAGCTCCCAAGAACTATTCTTCATTTGAATTGATAGTCAAAGGATTAAAAGGTGGTCATTCAGGAATTGAAATAGATGTGGGAAGAGGAAACGCAACTAAAATTCTGAACAGATTAATTTGGGAATATTCACAAGAAAATAAAATAAGACTTGCATCATTCAATGGCGGAAATAAACATAATGCAATTCCGCGTGAAGCATTTGCAGTTGTTGCTGTTTCAAAGAAAGATGATAAGAAGTTGAAAAAGTTTGTTAGAAAATTTAATGAAAAAGTAAAACTTGAATTTGAAGCAGTTGATCCCGGTCTGGCTGTTAGTGTAAAAAAACATGAAATGCCGGAGAAGTTCATCAATGAAAAAGTTCAGAGGCATCTTTAGAATGCGATTATATTCAATTCCTCACGGTGTAACGAAAATGTCAAATGATATTCCTGGATTGTTGAAACTTCAAACAATCTTGCTGTTGTTGAAACAGCTGGTAAGCACATAAATATTGTCACCAGTCAGAGAAGTTCAGTTGAATCAGAAAGAGTCGATATAACTAATATGGTTACTTCGGTATTCAATCTTGCAGGCGCTGAAATTGGTTACGGTGATGGATATCCTGGCTGGCAACCCGATATTGAATCTGATGTTCTGAAAGTATTCAAATCTACTTTCAAAAAGATGTACGGAAAAGAACCGGAAGTTACTGCGATTCACGCAGGACTTGAGTGCGGAATAATAAAAGAAAAATATCCCGATATGGATATGATTTCATTTGGACCGACAATGTTTGGATGTTCACTCGCCGGATGAGAAATTGCAGATCTCTACTGTTCCGGAGTTTTACAAACAGCTTGTTAATGCTTTGAAAAATATTCCATCAAACTAAAAAAATTTTAGTCAAGTTAAATTGTAAAGCAGATACTAAATAACTTCAGTATCTGCTTTTTATTTATTAGAAATAATGGGAATTATGGATAACGACAATTAGCAAACCTCAGCCATCAGCATTTTTGCGCTGGACAGCATTACTGCTTGTCAGCCTTGGAAGCTTGGTAACTATTATATTTATGACAGTATCTCACCATTAGCTGATCTTCTTAAAACTCAATTAGCATTTTCAGATTCGAACATTGGTATGTTAAATGCATTTACAGTTCCCAAATATTATTATGGTTCTCGTTGGCGGGTTGATCATTACCAATCGGAACCAGAACCTCTGTATTATTTTCACTGCGTTCATAATCTGGGTGCATTCTAACTCATTAACAGGTGATATTGGGTGATGCTCCGGCAGATTAAATTTTGGACTTGGTCAAATATGATCGCGTAACAACATTATGCAGATGGTTTAAGGGAAAAGAACTTCATTTGCTTTTGGATTAAACACTGTTACCAGATTGGGTTCTTTCTCGCAAAAGTCTCCAAACGGGGAAAATTCATATCACACTGACAGCTCATGTGACAACTTAAATATTAGAGTTACTATATGGAATCAAACCCGATCTATAAAATCAAAGAACCATCGACCAAATTCACCGGGTCTTGTTTTAAAGAGTATTTCAATTCCTAAATGCTTCTGGGTTATCACCGCACTTTGCGTAGCATTATTCGCACCTGTTTTCCATTCCGACTTTCGCAATAAAATTTTCCGAACTCACTGATCAGCAGCTGGGATTACTTTACACAGTTTACAGTATCGCAGCAATAATTGTTTTACTCATAGGCGGATTTATCATTGATAAATTCGGAACAAAAAAATCAATCCTAGTATTTGCGCTTATTTGTTTAATTGCTGCTGCAGTAACTGCAGTCTCAAGTGAATTTTATATAATGATGGCAGGTCGATTTATTCTCGGTATTGGTGCAGAGCCGTTGATAGTTGCTGTAACAACTGCATTAGCAAAATGGTTTAAAGGAAAAACTTTAAGTCTTGCATTTGGTTTAAATTTGACAATTGCTCGTCTTGGCTCCTGGGCTGCAGATTTATCTCCGGGGTGGGCACGTCCTTTCTATGAAAACTGGCAGGATCCGCTATGGTTAGCAACTGCTATTGCTGGTATCTCTGTTGCAGGAGCAATTCTCTACTGGGCAATGGAAAGTTCTGCAGAACGAAAGTATGATCTGGGGTCAGCAGGCGAGACAGATAAATTTGAATTGAAAGGACTTTACTCATTTAGCAAATCCTATTGGTACATTGTTGCTCTTTGCGTTGTGTTTTATTCGACGGTCTTTCCATTTCGTGCATTTGCGATCTATTATTTTCAACAAGCATGGTTAGAAAGAGATGCAGCAGGAATTCTTAATAGTTTGGCTTCTTCCATAGCTGCAATGATTGCAACACTTTTCGGATTGAATGGGTTGATAAATTGGGAAAAGATCTTGTATTTATGATAGTTGGAACAATAATTCTCTTTCCTTTGTTTTTAGTGGTTACTTATATGCCTCCCGGGGGAAATTAATTTTCCAGTTACAATTCCTTTTATTGGTAGTGGCGAAATTCCACTGACTTTATTAATTGTAATGGTTTTACTTGGAATCTCATTTTCAATGATTCCTGCTGTTATGTGGCCGGCAGTTGCATATATCGTAGATGAAAAACGATTAGCCTCTGGTTATTCACTTATGACTTTATGCCAGCAAGTTGGTATGGCTGCAATTCCATGGTTAATTGGTATAAATGACGCATTTTCTGCGGGACCCGAAAATCCCGGTGGTTATACCCCAGGTATGTGGATATTTACTGCACTGGCTGCACTTGGTCTGTTATTTTCATTTCAACTCTGGAAAACAGAAACTGGTCCTAATGCGCATGGTTTGGAAGAAGGGATGAAATCCTGATATGTTCTTATTTAATAAATATTTCTCACTTGAATTAAAAATATTCATGTGGGCTAAAATGAAAAAATTAAATAAACTTGATACTGCATCTCAAATCGCAATACGTGATTGTATGGGGGCAAAGAAAAACGAAAAAATTTTAATCATAACTGATGAACTAAAAAGAGAAATAGGATTGTCGATTTACGAAAATGCTATCAAGCTGGGATACTTTTCAATACTCGTTGAAATGAAATCGGGAAAAATTAATGGTGAAGAACCATCGCCGGAAGTTGCAGAACTAATGCAAAAGTTTGATGTAGTTTTTTGTCCGACTGCAAAATCTTTAACTCATACAGATGCGAGAAGAGCGGCATCTGCAAAGGAGTTCGCATTGCAACTTTTCCCGGAATAACAAAAGATGTTATGATCCGTGGAATGAATGCGGATTATAAAGCTATTTCAAAACGTACAATTAAACTCCAGAAAATTTTGGAAAAAGGAAAGATGGTCAGGGTAACTGCTCCAGCAGGAACTGATATCAGTTTTGAAATTACGGGAAGGAAAGTGATTCCCAGTAAAGGATTGTTTCATGCAAAAGGTGAAAGTGGAAATCTTCCCACCGGCGAAACATTTTTAGCTCCTGTTGAAGGCACATCAAATGGAGTTTTTGTTGTTGATGGTTCAATGGCAGGTCTTGGTTTAATTAAAAATGCAAACATCAAAATAGAAGTTGAGAACGGTTATGCAACAAAAATTTCAGGAGGAACTATAGCAAAGAAGTTAAAGCTGATGTTGGATAAAGTTGGAAAAGAAGCTCGCAACATAGCAGAGTTTGGTATCGGCACAAATGATTCAGCTAAACTTAGCGGTGTTCTTTTGGAAGATGAAAAAGTTATGGGAACAATTCACATTGCAGTTGGAAATAATGTTTCAATGGGTGGAAGCGTAAACGTTCCGATTCATCTTGATGGTGTAATTAAAAAACCAACAGTCTGGATGGATGGAAAATTGTTGATGAAAGATGGAAAACTGCTTTAATATAAGTAATTTAAACCTTTCGAAGTCATAATTTAATATCCCTACTCAGCTGACAATATTTGCAAATGTACATTCATTTACTTTCTTATTCTTGGATAAGTGTTGTATTTTTATACTTAAATTAATTAAAGATATATTTAAGTATAGAATGTCAATAGTGCCAATCACCATGTGTGGTGACAAAATACTAAGAAAAAAAGCAGCCAAAGTCAACGAGGTAGATGATCAAATACTGTTGGTACTATCGCCGACATGTTTGAAACGATGCGTAATGCCAGCGGTATTGGTCTTGCAGCAAATCAGATTGGATTGAACAAACAAATTTTTGTTGTTGATATTTCTCCTGTTGAAGATTATGAAAAGTATAAACCAATCGCTATGATCAATCCCAAGATTATTTCAAAGTCGGATGAAACTATTTCGATTGAAGAAGGATGTTTGAGTATTCCCGAATTACGTGCTGAAGTGATAAGACCAAAAAGTATTTTCGTTTCTTTTTTTGTGATGTGAATATGAAAGAGCACACAATTGAGGCTGATGAACTTTTTGCGCGAGTTATTCAGCACGAGTATGATCATTTGCGAGGAGTTTTGTTTATTGATTATTTTGATGATGAAATGAAAAAACGATATAAAAAACATCTCGAGAAAATTAGAAAACGAAAACTTGATATTGATTACCCAATCAGCTCTTCTCCGGATTATTTAATTAAATAGGTGTGTGATGAAGATTGTCTTTATGGGCACACCCGATTTCTCTATTCCTTCCTTAAAAATTCTTCTTGAAAGCAATCATAAAATTTTAGCAGTTGTGACTCAACCTGATAAAGAGCGGGGAAGGGGACAGAAAGTTTCATTCACTTCGGTTAAACAATTTGCTGTTGAAAATAATATTCCAGTTTATCAACCAGAGAAATTGAAAGGCAATCAAGAATTTGTTGAACAGATGAAAGCTCTTGACCCGATTTATTTGTAGTTGTAGCATTCAGAATTTTACCGAAGGATATTTTTGAAATTCCTGAATTTGGTTCATTTAATCTTCACGGATCATATCTTCCAAAATATCGTGGTGCAGCACCAATTCAATGGGCATTAATAAATGGAGAAACTGAAACGGGTTTAACAACATTCAAACTTGCTGAGAAAGTTGATACAGGAAATATCTATCTTCAACACAAAATTGAAATTCTTCTGGAAGATAATTTTGAATCTCTCCACGACCGAATGAGTGAATTTGGGGCAAAACTTGTTCTCGAGACAGTTAATCTTATTGAAAGTGGAAATTATGAATTAAAGCAGCAGGATGATTCGTTTGCTTCTCCAGCACCAAAAATTACTAAAGAAATTTGTTTAATTGACTGGAACAAATCTGCGGAGAAATTCACAATTTAGTTCGTGGACTTTCACCACATCCCGCCGCATATTTTAATTTCAAAAACAAAGTAATTAAAATTTATAAGTCAGAAGTTGCAGAAGGTATGAACGTGAAACCATTTCAATTTCATCAAACAAAAACTGAACTTATTATTGGGTGTGGAAAAGATGCTTTGCGAATTCTTGAAATCCAGCAGGAAGGAAGGAAGAGAATGACTACTGAGGAGTTTTTAAGAGGATTTAGTTTTTAATAGTCTTAGTTATATTATTGCAGCCATCGAGCGAATTCGTCTATCCCAAGACTTTCTTCAAAATATTTTTTACAGCTCCTTCATATCGTTTTACTACAAGCACTGATGTAGGAGAGAAACGTGCCACTTTTTCCGGTATTTCTCCGAGCAACACTTTACGGAAAAAAGGTTCTTTGGCTGCACCGATTACAACGAGATCAAAGTCCCGGCTGGCTTTTGCAATTCCGCCTGCAACAGATTTTGATTTAATTATTTTCGCACTACGTGTAATATCCGGATTAAGATTCTTCAATGTAGCTTCTATTCTCTGATTGCCAATTTCAATTTGTTCCTGCGAAGCATCTTCCTGGGTGATAAACCCTGCTGTGACAGATAATTTCAAATCCTTAGCAATTGCATTTAAAATTATGGAAGCAAGTTGTGCATTTGGACCACCTGAGGTTGGTAAAAAGCAATTTTCAATTTTTCTTGATTCGCCTATTTTCAGCATCATTATATCGCAGGGTGCATAGCGAATTACCCTGTCTGTAATTTCACCAAAAATTTTATCGCGAGTTGTTGAAAATCCTTTCCATCCCATAACAAGCATGCTCGCATTATGTTGATAAGCAGCAACAAGTATTCCCTGTGAAGAATTATGTCCTATCACAATATCAGTTTCAATTTCTATTTTATATTCCTGCCCTATCTTTTTTTGCTTTGTTAAGTAATGCCTCTTTGTGATGTGCATACCGCATTCCCTCATGAATAGGTGTCTGGCGCGGTACCTCGACAACACTGATAGCAAGAATTCTCTGGCTTCTTTGTTTTGCAACCGGTATAGCAAGTTTCAATAATATTTCAATTGTTTCAGGATTATAAATAGCAACTACAACAGATTGTTCTTTATCAATTTCAGATATTGTGGATCTAGGTAAAAGTACCTGAGGCTCAATTGCCGCCGCTTGCTTTTGAAAGATTGAATA